>JBAYOV010000052.1:0-26177 GCA_041678045.1 Rhodocyclaceae bacterium | reverse complement strand
TCATGCTTGGCGGATAGGGTGAATTGACATTGGCGTACCGCAGCGCGCTCAGTCGGCGGCGGCTGGGTGTGGAATGAGCCGCTTCCGACCTCGATATGCGCGGCGTCACCCCGGTTTCCGGGCGTGTTGGGTGTCGATACGCGCCACACACACAGCACCACCCGGGCAACCGGGCACGGTTGTCGTGAGCGTCGCGCAGACTGAGAGGGATGCGGCTCATGATGGCCCGTCCCGACAGCGGGGCGCCGGTGCGATCGCTGCGATGGGGTGCCAGCGGCCATGCGAACGAGTGCGTCGAGAAACTTGCCCCGGAATGCGGATTTCAGCACGGCAACGGAAGCTGTCGGGCGGTATCATTGGGGTGAACCCGGGAGGTGACCCCGGCACGCCAGTCCGGGCGCGGCCCTCTTTCACCCAAGGCGACAGGTCCAAGCATGACGTACTCCGACAGCCGCTGCGAAGCCCCTCCTGCGCATCAGGCGCTGCTGCCGATGCCTGTGCTGCTACTTTGCCTGCTGCTCTGCCTGCTGGCCGTGCTGCCCGTGAAGGCGGTGGCGAGTGTGATGCCATCGCCCGGAGAGGCGGTCATCGATCTGGCCGGGCGCTTCGAGGTGCTGGTCGACGACAGTGGAGCGTTGGGCATCGAAGACGTTCGCTCACCCGCTCATGCGTCCGCTTTCGTGCCCGCACAGCCAGACTCGGGAGACGTGAGCTTCGGCTACTCCACCAGCACCTACTGGCTGCGCCTGCAGTTGCAGGCCCCGGCAGAACAGACCGGCACCGCACGGTGGCTGCTGGAACTGCCCTACCCGGCACTCGACCGGGTCGAGTTCTACGCCGATGGCGACACCCGGCCCCTCATCGCGGGTGACCGCCAGCCTTTTGCCGAACGCCCGGTGGCGCATCGCCATCCGGTCTTTCCGCTCGCGCTCGAACCCGGCCAGACGCTGACGCTGTACCTCAGGGTCGACTCGGAAGGCGCGGTTTCACTGCCCCTGAAGCTGTGGTCGCCCGAAGCCTTCGAGACCCACAACCAGCTCAGTTATTCGCTGCTGTCCCTGTATTACGGTGCCCTGCTCGCGTTGATGCTGTACAACCTGCTGCTGTTCCTGGCGATCCGCAACAGCCTGTACCTGTATTACGTGCTGATGCTGGCCAGCATGCTGCTGGGGCAAATGGCGTTCAACGGCATCGCCCATCAGTTCCTGTGGCCGCAGGCGACCCACTGGAACCACGTATCGCTGCTGGTGGGCTTCAGCCTGTGCGGCGTGTTCAGCGCACTGTTTACGCGCAGTTTCCTGCGCACATTCAACCACGCGCGCTGGCTGGACTACCTGCTGCTGCTGTTCGCGCTGACCTTTGCCTCACTGGCCGTGGCCAGCCTTTCCGGCCCCTACGCGCTGGTGTCCATGCTGCTCACCGCCGCCGGCATGCTGTTTGCCCTGCTGGCCGTGGGCTGCGGCCTGTACTGCCTGTCCCGGAAGATCGCCGGCGCCGGCATCTACCTGATCGCATGGAGCTTCTTTCTGGTCGGCACGGCGGTGTTCGCGGCCCGTTTCCACAACCTGCTGCCTTCGAACGCCTTCACCGCCTACGCCATGCAGATCGGCTCGGCGCTGGAAATGGTGCTGCTCTCCTTCGGGCTGGCCAACATCATCAACACCTTGCGCCGGGAGCGCGCACTGGCCCAGAACGAGGCGCTCGAAGCGCAGAACAGGCTGATCGAAAGCCTGCGCCAGTCCGAGCAGAACCTGGCCCTGCGGGTCGCCCAGCGCACGCACGAACTGGAGCAGGCCAACCTGCAGTTGCGCGCAAACCAGCAACGCCTGCAGCACATCGCCCACCATGACCCGCTCACCGGCCTGGCCAACCGCCTGCTGCTCGAAGAGCGCATCGAACACGGCATCATGCGTGCGATGCGCCACAACAGCCGCATCGCGGTGCTGCTCATCGATCTGGATCAGTTCAAGCCAGTCAATGACAAGCACGGACACGCCGTCGGCGACGAACTGCTGGTGGCCGTGGGCAAGCGCTTCCGGGGCGCGGTACGCGCCGAAGACACGGTGTCGCGACTCGGCGGCGATGAATTCGTGATCGTGCTCGAAGACGTGTTCGACATCTCGGACGTGAACCGCATCGTGCAGACGGTCGAAAACGACTTGCTGCGCCCGTTCAAGGTGAGCGAGCACCTGATCGAGATCGGCGCCTCGGTGGGCTATGCCTTTTTCCCCGAAGACGGCAAGGACACCGCCTGCCTGCTGCACAACGCCGACCAGATGATGTACCAGATCAAGGAGCGCCGCGGGTTGCGCACTGCCCAGCAGGCCACCGACGAGCAGACCACCTGAGCGCACGCATCGCGTTGCCCCCAGCCACGCACCCACACAGCCGCCCGATCTTCCGATACCCTTGGCGCTCCATTTCATGCTCCATTTCACGCTCCGATCCCAACGCTCGATCCCACCTTCATCCCACGCCCAACCCACACCCTCATGCAGCTTGAACTCACGCCCCCCGATCCCCGCCTTGCTCCGCTGCTGCAGCAGCGCATCGATGAAAAGACCAAACCCCCCGGCGCACTCGGTCGCCTGGAAAGCCTGGCGCTGCAGATCGGCCTGATCCAGGGCAGCCAGCACCCGGAGATCCGTCAGCCACAGGTGGTGGTGTTTGCCGGCGATCATGGCGCGGCCCGTGCGGGCGTGTCCGCCTTCCCGCAGGATGTCACCTGGCAGATGGTGGAAAACTTCCTGCAGGGCGGCGCAGCCATCAATGTGTTCTGCCGCCAGTTCGGGCTGGGGCTGAGCGTGGTCGATGCCGGGGTGAATCACGACTTCGGCAAACGCCCCGGGCTGGTGGACGCCAAGCTCCGCAAGAGCACCCACAACTACCTGGAAACCCCGGCGATGTCGCCAGACGAGGCGCAGCAGGCGCTGGCGCGTGGGCGCAAGCTCGCCCACGACCTGGCCGGCAACGGTTGCAACCTGCTCGGCCTGGGGGAAATGGGCATCGGCAACACCGCCTCCGCCTCGCTGATCACCCACTGCCTCACCGGCCAGCCACTTGCCGACGTGGTGGGACGCGGCACCGGACTGGACGATGCCGGCCTGGCACGCAAGCGTGCCCTGCTCGAACAGGCCGTGGCGCGCGGCGGCCGCCCCGCCACGCCGCTGGAGGTGCTGGCCGAATATGGCGGTTTCGAGATCGCCATGATGGCCGGCGCCATGCTGGGTGCGGCCGAACGGCGCATGCTGGTGCTGGTGGATGGCTTCATCGTCACCTCGGCGCTGCTCGTCGCCCATGCCCTTGCGCCTGCCGTGCTGCCCTACTGCGTGTTCGCGCACCGCTCGCAGGAGGCCGGCCACCGCATCCAGCTGCAGCACCTCAATGCAGACCCGCTCATGGACCTGGACCTGAGACTGGGCGAAGGCACCGGCGCCGCGCTGGCCTATCCGCTGATTCAGGCGGCGGTCGGTTTTCTGAACGACATGGCCAGCTTCAGCGCTGCGGGCGTGAGCACCGCCGGATAAGCAGCCCCCCCCGATGCGCTACCAGCTCGAACTGTTCTTCACCGCCCTGGGTTTCTTCACCCGCATTCCCGTGCCGGCCTGGGTGCCCTGGTCCAGCGAGCGGCTGAATCACGCCGCCCGCTTTTTCCCGCTGGTCGGCTGGGTCGTCGGCGCGGTGGGCGCGGGCAGCCTGCTGGCCTTCCTGTGGGTGCTGCCGGTAAGCGTGGCGGTGATCCTGTCGGTGGCCGTCACGATCCGGCTCACCGGCGCCTTTCATGAAGATGGCTGGGCCGACACCTGCGATGGCCTGGGTGGCGGCTGGGACAGGCTGCAGGTGCTGACCATCATGAAGGATTCACGCATCGGCACCTATGGCAGCGCCGGGCTGATGCTCATGCTGCTGGCAAAGGTGGCCGCCCTCATCGAGCTGGCCAGCGTCTCGCCCACCACGGCCGCCCTGGCCCTGCCGGTGGCGCATGCGCTGTCGCGGCTGGCCTCGACCAGCCTGATCCACACCCTGGCGTATGTGCGCGAGGACGAACTGTCCAAGTCCAAACCCCTGGCCCGCGCCCTGTCACCGGGCGAACTGGCCACCGCCAGCCTGTTCGGCGCGCTGCCGCTGCTGTTGCTGCCCCCGCTCGCCAGCGTGATGGCCCTGGCCGCCGCCGCGCTCACCACGCTGTGGGCGGCCCGGGTGTTCCAGCGCCGCCTGGGCGGCTATACCGGCGACTGCCTGGGGGCCGCCCAGCAAGGCAGTGAGCTGGTCATCTATCTGGCGATTCTCGCATCATGGAACTTTACCTGATCCGCCACCCCCGACCCGATGTGCCGGCCGGCACCTGCTACGGCCAGTCCGACGTGGGCATCCTCGACGATGCCGCCGAGGTCGCCAGCCGGCTGCGCCCCTTGCTGCCCACGCACTACGCGCTGCACGCCAGCCCGCTGCGCCGCGCGCGCCTGCTGGCAGAACAGCTCGGCCCGCCACGGTTCGATGAACGGCTGCGCGAGATGCACTTCGGCGCGTGGGAAATGCAGACCTACGCGGCCATCGGCTCGCAGATCGACGCCTGGGCGGAGGACCCGCTCGGTTTCCGCGCCCCCGGCGGCGAGTCCGCCCGGCAGATGAGCGCGCGGGTGCTCGACTGGCTGGACGAACATCGCGCGCCCGACGATGGCCCTGCCGCCCGGGTCGTGGTTGCGCATGGCGGCCCGCTGCGCGTGATCGCCGGCCACCTGCTCGGCCTGCCCGAAGCGCGCTGGCTGGGCCTGGACTTTGCCTGCGGGCAACTCACCCGGCTGGACATTCACGACTGGGGGGTGACGCTGAAATGGTTCAACCGCTGAACACGCCTTCGCCCCCGGTGGTGTGGCTGATCACCGACCACAAGCCTGGCCATCGCAGCCAGCTCGAAGGCTTGCGCCTGGCACTGGAGCAGCAGACCGGCGCCCGCAGCTTCTGGCTCGATGCGCTGCCCACCCGGCAGGCGTTGCGGGCGTGGGCCTGCCGGCGCTTCCCGCCCGGTCAGGCCCTGCCAGCCCCCGACCTCATCGTGGTCGCCGGCCATCGCACACACGGCTCGGGTCTGGCGGCCCGGCGCGCCCACGGCGGACGTCTGGTGGTGCTGATGCGCCCAAGCCTGCCGGGCGGGTTGTTCGATGCCTGCGTGGTGCCCGAGCATGACCGCCCCCCACGCAGCGGCCTGGTCCTGCGCAGCGAAGGCGCCCTCAACCCCATGCGCCCCGGCCCCAAGCGCCCAGGCAGCAGCATCGTGCTGATCGGCGGCCTCAGTCGGCACTTCGGCTGGGACGATCGCAGCGTGCTCGACGCGGTCGACGCCCTCAGGCAGCGCGCGCCCCAGACCCTCATCACCGACTCGCGCCGCACCCCACCCGAACTGCGCGTCCAGCTTGCCCGCCTGCCCCACTACCACCCCTGGGAGCAGTGCCCGCCCGGCTGGCTCGCCGACACCCTCGCCCACACCGAAACGGCCTGGATCACGGCCGACAGCGTGTCGATGATCTACGAAGCCCTGACCGCCGGCTGCCTCACCGGCGTCATTCCCCTGCCCGCCCAGATCGTCCGCAAGGCCGGGCGCTCCGGCAAGATTCCGTCCGCCATTGCACGCCTGATCCACAGCGGCCGAGTGCGTCAGCACGGCGACAGCGCCCCTCCGGCCAGCCCCCCGCCCCCCCTGAACGAAGCCCACCGCATCGCCCGCCTGCTCACCGAACGTTTCCTGTCACGGAGCACACGACATGCCTGATCCCATGTCCATTCTTGTCTGGGGGCGCGGCACCCGTCTGGACAACCCTTATTCACGCGACCGCGTCGTGTTTCGCCTGCTGCAGCGCAGTGGCGTGCAGCTGTGCGCATTCAGCCCACTCCTGTCGGCGCTGGGCGATGTCGAAGCCGCTGCCAGAAACGTGCCACGGCCGGCTGCCGTATGGGTGCCCAGCTTTCGGCTGCGCGATGTCGCCGCCGCAGCACGGTTTGCACGGCGCAGGCACTGCCCGCTGATCTTCGATCCGCTGATCAGCGCCTACGACAAGCAGGTGAATGAACGTGGCAAGCTCGCCGCCGGCAGCCGGGCCGCCGGGCGACTGCTGGCCCGCGAGCGGGCCCTGTTTGCAAAGGCGGACATCCTCGTCGCTGACACCGCCGGCCATGCGCGTTACTTTGCGGAGCAGCTCGGCGTGCCGGCCTCGCGCATCCTCATCCTGCCTGTGGGGGCGGACGAATCGCTGTTCCGGCCACAAGAACCCGCGCAGCCCCCCGCAGCCCGCCTGCAGGTGCTGTTCTACGGCTCCTTCATCGGTCTGCACGGGGTCGCCCACATCGTCGACGCGATCCAGCGCTATGCCGGGCCGCCGGCCGATTTCGTGCTGATCGGCGACGGCCCGGAACGCCCGCTGGCCGAACAGGCCTTCGGCCTGCACACCGAACTGCCGGGCGGTCACACGGTGCGGCTCAGCCCGCCCCTGCCCATCGATGAACTGCCCCGGGCCATCGCAGCGGCCGACATCGTGCTGGGCATCTTCGGCACCAGTGGCAAGGCCGACCGGGTGATTCCCAACAAGGTGTATCAGGCGCTGGCCTGCGCCCGCCCGGTGATCACGGGCGACACCTCGGCGTTTCCCGCCGGACTGCGCCAGCTGGCTGCGGGCACGATCGGCTTCGTGCCCCCCGGCGACGGCGCCGCACTCGCCCGCCACCTCGCAGACTGGGCACACGACCGGACGCTTCTCCGCCAGCGCGGCCAGGCCGCCCGCAAGCTGTTCGAGGTCCGTTTCAGCGAACAGGTGCTGCAGGCCCGCCTGATGCACGATCTGGCGCAACTCGGACTGCGACTGCCCCGGGCCGTCGCGCCCGGCCCGTCGCCCGAGCCCCCCTGCCCCCGACTGACAGCCCCTTTCTGACCGGCTGAGCACGGGTTTCGACACAGCCCCTCTGCTCACCCTTGCCGCCCTGTATCATTCACCCCCATGACAATACGGATCAAGTTCCTCAGCCGGCTCGACCCTCGCGAGTGGGCGCGCTACTTTCCCGACGAACGCCACCAGTGGGGCGACTGCCAGTTCCTGTTCGAGCGCGAGGCGCGGGAATATGACTGGCTGGTGGTGTATGACGACCTGCCGCCCGGCAGTGGCCAGCGACGCGACAGCGCCTGCGAAGCGCTCGCCTGCCCGCCCCGGAACACCATGCTGGTGACCACCGAACCGTCTTCGATCAAGGCTTACGGTCGCGCCTTTGCCGCCCAGTTCGGCCATGTGCTCACCAGCCAGCCGGCGTGGGCCCTGCCGCATCCGCAGCGCCACTACCAGCAGGCCGCCAACCACTGGTTTTACGGCAGTGCCGGCGAACGCTGGATGAGCCACGCAGACATGCTGAGCGGTCCGGCCAGCGACGCCAAGACCCGCGAGCTGTCGACGGTGTATTCTTCCAAGCGGCAGTGGCACACCCTGCACGCCCAGCGCTTCGCCTTCATCGCCGCCATGCAGGCACGCCTGCCCGGGCTGGCCCTGTTCGGGCGTGGCGCCACCCCGATGGACGACAAGGCCGAAGCCCTGGCCCCCTTCCGTTACCATCTGGCGGTGGAAAACCACATCGCACCGCACCACATCACCGAAAAGCTGAGCGATGCCTTTCTCGGGCGTTGTCTGCCCTTTTACGCAGGCGCCCCGAACGCCGACGAATACTTTCCCCGGGGCAGCTACATCGCCATCGACATTCGCGACCCGGAAGGCGCAGCCCGCATCATTCGCGAGGCGATGGCCAGAGACGCATGGGCAGAGCGCCTGCCGCTGATCGAGGAAGCGCGCCGCCGGGTGCTCGAAGAGCATCACCTGTTTGCGGTCATCGCCCGTCTGATTGCCCGCGCCGAGGCCGGCACACCCGCTGCCGCGCCCTCTGCGCACAGGCTGCTCAGCCGCCACGCCTGGCGCAAGGCACACCCGCTGGGGGCGCTGGCCCACATGGCAGAAAAGCTCTATGTGCGCACGCGCTCGCTGCGCCGGGTGCATTCCCCGGCCGACACACAGGCCCCGGGCACATGATGCGCCCGCCCTTCTTCACCGCTGCAGCACTGTGGCAGAGCCTGCAACAACCGTTGCCGCACTGGCTGGCGCGGGCACGCCCGGCCTTTCTGCGCTACGGCTGGCTGCTCCCCGCCCTGTTTCCACTGGCCCTGATTGCCGGACGGGGCGCGTTCCACTCGCTGTTCTATCTCTACATCTTCTGGGCGCTGCTCGCCTCGCCCGGGTTGCCGGCCCCCCGTACCGCAAGACGCACGCTGGCCCTGCTGCTGCTGCCACTGCTGTGCTATCTGCCCGGCGTGCTGATGGCCGCCGATCTGGCGCGTGCGCTCGAACTGTGGAGCACGGCCATGCTGTACACCTGCGTGGCCGCAATCACCGCCTGCCTGCTGGCCCAGTCCCCCGAACGACTGGAGCAGTGGCTGAAAGCGATGGCGCTGGGCGCCCTGCTCGCCCTGCTCGCCGCGTGGCTGCGGTTGGGCAAGCATCTTGCGCTGAATCCGGACTTCGTCCCCCGCCTCGACCTGCGCTCGGTGGACCTGGCCTTCTGCCTGCCCCTGCTGCTTGTCGGGCTGGGTGCCCGCTGGGCAGGCCCCTGGCGCTGGCTGAACCAGCGCTGGCTGGTTTTCGGAGCGATGCTCGCGCTCAGCCTGTATGTGATCGTTGCCGACGAGCGCAGCGTGATGGTGGCCACCGGGATGGCCTGGTTCGGGCTGTGCGTGATGGTTTTCCGGCCGCAATGGATGCGACGCGGGCTGCGCCTGCTGGCCGGCTGCGTGGCGCTGGCCCTGTGTGCGCTGCTGCTCATCGGCCTGAGCAGCGAAACCCTGTTTGCCGGGCTGGACGCCACCAGCAGCCTGCGCCTGAGCCTGTGGCGCCAGGCGCTGACACACCCGCCCGCCGACCTGCTGTTCGGGGTCGGCATGGGCAATGTGCAGCATGCCAGCGCGGTGGTGCTGGAGCATCAGTCGGTACGCCATCTGCACAACATCTGGCTGGATGCCTGGTTCGACACCGGCTTTGTCGGGCTGCTCGGGCTGCTGGCGATGCTCACCGGCTTCTTCGCCCTGACCGCCCGTGCCTGGCCGGCGCTGTCTGTCGCGCAGCGCCGGCTGGCCGGCTTGCTGCTGAGTGCGGCGCTGGCCGTGCTGGCACAATCCCAGTTCAGCATTTCCTATGCCTCGCGCGAGTTCGGCATGTATGCCCTCACCAGTCTGGCCGTGCTGATGCATGTGATCGGCCCGTCCCGCGCGGATTTGAACCCGAACGCCACCCCTGGCTCCGGCGCCCCCTTCAGCGCCCCCGCCTCCCCGGAACCTTCACCCTCCTCCACGGCATGACCGAGACAGCCCCCCCACACAAGCTTCTGGTGATCAAGCACGGCGCCTTTGGCGATCTGGTGCAGAGCGACGGCGCCTTGCGTGACTTGCGCAGTGCCTTTCCGCACAGCGAAATCGTGCTGCTCACCACGCCGCCCTTCCGCAAGCTGATGGCGCGCTGCCCGCACATCGACCGGATACTGCTCGACAGCCGGGCACCGCTGTGGAAACTGGGCGAGGTGTTGCAACTGGTCCGCACACTGCGCACCGAGGACTTTCCGCTGGTGGTGGATCTGCAAAAGTCCGGGCGTACCGCTCGTTATCGCCGCCTGCTGTTCGGGCGTGCCCGCTGGGTTGGAAAACGGCCGGGCGAATCCGCCCCGTCCATGATCGAAAGCTTCAGGCCGCAACTCGAAGCCGCTGGCATCGCTGCCACGCACTGCCTGCAACCCGATGTGTCATGGATGGCAGACGATGTTTCCGCCCTGCTGGCCGCAGAGGGCGTCAGGGACGGTTACATCGCACTCATTCCCGGCTGCGCGGCACGCCATCCGCACAAGCGCTGGCCCCACTACGCCGAACTGGCCAGGGCGCTGCTGGAGCGCGGCCTGCAGGTGGTCACCGCGCCCGGCCCCGACGAGCTGGAGCTGGCCCGCAACATTCCCGGCATCACCCTGCTGGGGGCGAATGGTTTTCTGAACTGGTTCGAACTGGCGGGGGTGCTGCGCGGAGCCCGTTTCGTGGTCGGCAACGATACCGGCCCCAGTCATGTGGCCGCCTGCCTGGGGCGCCCGGGGCTGGCGTTGTTTGGCCCGCATACTTCGGCACTGCGCACCGGCATCCGGCGCGGCGCGTTCGACGCGCTGGAGGTGCCCGACCTGCAGGCCCTGCAGGTGAACACCGTGCTTGAGCATGTGCTCAGCCGCCTGGACGCCCCGGCCTGAATCCTCAACACTACTGGAACTCGGTGTAGGACTTTTCCTCGACGATGCTGGAGCCGCATGCCAGGTTGATGGCCTTCTTCAGCGCGGCCCGCCGGTCATTCTGGATATACACCGAGCGGGCCAGCTCGATGAAGCGCGGCCCGAAGTCCCGGGCAGCCTCGCAGGCCCGGATGTCATCCTCGATCACCCACAGCGCCTCATTCACCTCGCGCAGTTCGCCTTCCAGCCGCTCAAGCTCGGCCGAAACCGGCAGGCTGCGCTGCCGGGCCGCCTCAAGCACCGACAATTCATGCACCACGTTGCGCAACTTCGCCGCGTCGTCGATGCGGGCCTGCTTGATCCGGAGAATCGTGATCTTGTCGATCAGCTCCCCTGCGCCCACCTCGATCAGGACCGAGCCATTCACATTCACATTCGCGTTCTGTTCCATGTTCCAGCTTCCCTCAGCCACAGATTAAAATTCAGCCACGCACGGCCAGCGCCCGATACAGCGCCAGCGTGCGCGCGCACATGGTTTCCAGACGAAAATCGTCCGGAATTGCAAAACTGCGCGGGGCCGCTTGCAACTGTGCCCGCACACGCTCCACCAGGCCATCCATGTCGTTGAGCGGTACGGCGCCTGCCGGGTGCACCCGGCGCAGGATTTCGCCAATTCCGCCGTGGTCCCACCCCACCACCGGCACCCCGAGCGACAGCGCTTCCAGCGCGGTGCGGCCAAAGCTCTCCGGCTGCGAGGACAGGGACAGTACCAGATCGCTCACGGAAAACACGTCCCGAATGTCGGAACGCAAGCCCGTGAAGCTGATGTCCTGCGCCAGTCCCGCCGCCTGCACGGCCGCCTGCAGTTCGGCCAGATAGGGTTGCTTGCGCGCCTCGGCCCCACCCACGATCAGGCCATGCACCGGCTCACCGGCCGCCTTCAGGGCCGCCATCAGGCGGATGAAGCTTTCATGTCCTTTCAACCGGGTGATGCGCCCGGGCAGGGTGAGCACCTTGCGCCCCGCCAGCTGCGGCCAGGCGGCCTGCCAGGCCTGCAGCCAGTCTGTATCAGGCCGGTAGCCGGCCGGAAAGGCCTGGGCCGACACCCCGCGATGTATCACCTCGATCCGCTCGGGCGGGCAGGCAGGATAGTGTGCCAGCACATACTCCCGTGCCGTCCCGGAAACCGCCACCACCCGCTCACCCCGGGTCATGATGGCGCTGTAGCGATTCACCGAATACAGGCCATGCACCGTGGTGACGAAGGCGGGACGCCGCCCCCCCTGCCAGCCACGCAGCGCCAGCCAGGCGAGCCAGGCCGGCACCCGCGAACGGGCATGCACCACATCCGGCGCCAGACCGGCGAGGCACTCGCGCAGGGGGCGCACCTGCCACAATGAGCGAAGCGACTTGCGATGCACCGGCAGGCACACATGCTCGCTGCCCTCCGCAATCAGCGTCTCCACCAGCCGCCCGCCCGCCGAGATCACCACCGAGCGATGCCCCGCCTCGACCAGCGCACGCGCAATCTCCAGCGTCCCCCGCTCCACCCCCCCCGAATCGAGCGCCGGCAGCATCTGCACCACCGTCAGACGCTCACCCGCCGGAGATGACAAACCGGCCGCAGCAGGACGAACCGGATCGGGAGACATCGGGAGAGGGAGGCGGTCAGTTGGCATGCGAGGGAACCTTATGCCGACAGTTTCGGCCGGGGGCGAAAGCCCGCATTCTAACTCAGCGCCTTCACGCGCCATCACTGCCCACGAATGCGATAATCCAGCATTGCTCACTGCCCGTAGTTTCCCCATGAAGAAAGCCCTCATTACCGGCATCACCGGCCAGGATGGTTCCTATCTCGCCGAATTCCTGCTGGAGCAAGGCTATGAAGTGCACGGCATCAAGCGCCGGGCATCGAGTTTCAACACCCAACGGGTCGACCACATCTACCAGGACCCCCATGTCGAACATCCACGCCTGGTGCTGCACCATGGCGACCTGACCGACTCATCGAACCTGACCCGCATCATTCAGCAGGTGCGCCCTGACGAGGTGTATAACCTCGGCGCGCAGAGCCATGTTGCCGTCAGCTTCGAGTCGCCCGAATACACGGCCGATGTCGATGCGCTTGGCACACTGCGTCTGCTCGAAGCCATTCGCCTGCTCGGCCTGGAGCAGCAGACCCGTTTCTACCAGGCCTCCACCTCCGAACTGTACGGACTGGTCCAGGAAGTTCCGCAACGCGAAAGCACGCCCTTTCATCCACGCAGCCCTTATGCAGTCGCCAAGCTCTACGCCTACTGGATCACGGTGAACTATCGTGAAGCCTATGGCATGTATGCGTGCAACGGCATTTTGTTCAATCACGAAAGCCCACGCCGCGGGGAAACCTTCGTCACCCGCAAGATCACCCGCGGCCTGGCCAACATTGCGCACGGAGTGGAGTCCTGCCTGTACATGGGCAACATCGATGCGCTGCGCGACTGGGGACATGCACGCGATTACGTGCGCATGCAATGGCTGATGCTGCAACAACCTCATGCCCAGGACTTCGTGATTGCGACCGGTGTGCAATACTCGGTGCGCGACTTCATCCTGATGTGCTGTCGTGAAATCGGCGTGACCCTGCGTTTTGAAGGTACGGGCGTGAGTGAGATCGGCGTGGCAGATGCGGTCGACCCGACACGGGCTCCGGCCATCCGGCCAGGACAAGTCATCATCCGCATCGACCCGCGCTATTTCCGGCCCGCAGAGGTCGAAACCCTGCTTGGCGATGCAAGCCGGGCGCGTGACGAACTCGGCTGGGTACCGGAAGTCAGCATCCAGGAACTGGTCCGCGAAATGATGGCGCACGACCTCGATGCCGCCCGTCGTCACGCCCTGTTGAGCCAGCATGGCTTCGAGGTGCACGCCAGTCGCGAGCAGCCATAGTCCGGCCCGGGTGGCTCATGGAGCCGCCTCCTCCAGCCCGCTGGCCTGCAGTCGGGCATAGGCGCCGCCGCGTGCCAACAGCTCCGCGTGACGGCCGCGCTCGACGATGCGCCCGCCATCCATCACCAGAATCTGGTCTGCACGCTCGATGGTGGACAGGCGATGTGCGATCACGATGGTGGTGCGCCCTTCGGCCAGGCGTTCGATGGCAGACTGGATCAGTCGCTCCGACTCGGTGTCGAGCGCCGAAGTCGCCTCATCCAGGATCAGGATGGGAGCGTTTTTCAGCAACGCGCGGGCAATCGCAAGGCGCTGGCGCTGGCCGCCCGAGAGCATCACACCGTTCTCGCCGATCTCGGTATCGAACCCCTGCGGCAACTGGTCGATGAACTCGCGGGCATTCGCCGCTTCGGCGGCCGCTTCGATGCGTGCACGGTCCACACCGGCCAACTCCCCGTAGGCGATGTTCTGCGCCACCGTACCGTTGAAGAGGTTCACCTGCTGGGTCACCAGCGCAATATGGCGCCGCAGGTTGCGCAGTTCGTAATCGGCCACATCCACCCCGTCGAGCAGGATCTGTCCCTGCTGGTAATCGTAGAAACGCGGGATCAGGCTGGCCAGGGTCGACTTGCCACTGCCCGAGCGCCCGACCAGCGCGAGCATGCGCCCGGGTTCCAGCTCGAAGCTGATGTCCTCCAGCACCGCAGCTTCGTTTTCCGGATAGCGGAAGCTCAGATCGCGCACGGTCAGACGGCCACTCACCCGTTCACGCGCCACCGAACCGTTGTTACGCTCCGGGGCCTCGTCAAGCTGCTCGAAAATGCTGTCTGCCGCCGCCACACCACGCTGGATTTTGGAACTGACGTCGCCCAACTGGCGGATGGCTCTGGGCAGCAGGCCCGCCGCCGTAATGTAGGCGACGATGTCGCCCGCAGTGGCCTCTCCGCGCACCTTGAGCACCATGAACAACAACAGACCCATGGCGGTATAGATGATGATGTTGAGCAGCGCGGAAAAGCTTTCCTCGGTACGCACCAGCCGCAACTGGCGTCGTGCGTTGTCCTGGCTGGCCGCCAGAAAACGGGCCTGCTCATAGTCCTCGCCCCCGAAACTGCGCACCACCCGGTAGTTCTGGATGGTCTCGGAGGCCACATGGGTCAGTTCCCCCATGGACACCTGAATGTTTCGGCTGAGCTTGCGGAACTTGCGGCTCGCGCTGGTCACCAGCCAGGCCATCACCGGCAGCACCACGATCAGGCCCAGGGTCAGCTGCCAGTTCATCCACAACAGATAGGCAAACAGCACCACCACCGTCAGCCCTTCGCGAAACACGATCTTGATCGCATCGGTGGCGGCGCTGGTCACCATGGTCACGTTGTAGGTGACCTTGGACACCAGGTGCCCCGAGTTGTGCTGATCGTAGAAGCGGTTAGGCAGCACCAGAAAGCTGTTGAACAGCTGCGAACGCAAGTCGTGCACCAGGCCCAGCGAGACTTTGGAGATCGAGTAATTGCCCAGAAAGGTGCCGGCCCCCTGCCACAGCGAGATCAGCACCACCAGCACCGGAACCGCGTACATCAACTCCATGCCGTCCAGCCAGGCCAGACCGGTGCGCATCGCGTCATCCTCTGCCGCGAGGCCGTCGATGAAATACTTGAACACCCCGGCCAGCATCGCCTTGGCCGACGCCGCAATGGCATAGCCGAGCACGCTGAGCCCAAAGAAGGCCATGTAGGGCTTGATATAACCCAGCAGGCGGAAATAAACCTTCAGGCTGGAAGCGGTCGGTGCCGCATCGGCATCGCTCATCGGGGTGCGGAGACTGTCACGGGAGGGAAAGTGTATCATGGCCCCCCGAAGCCGCTGGCGCCCCCGCCCGGCACCGTCCTGCCAGAACCTATCGTCATGTCCCAGTCCAGTCTCGCCCACACCTTCGCCCGCACACTGGCGCCACTCGCCCTGGCTGCAGGCTGCACCTTTTCCCTCACCGTACAGGCCGAAACCTGGCTGGTGATCTCCGGCGCCTCCCACCACTTCCGGCAAGAGGAACGCGACTGGCGGGAAGTGAACCCGGGCCTGGGGCTGGAATGGTCGGCCAACCGGCCGGACTGGAAAAACCTGTATTACGTGGCGGGTTATTTCAAGAACAGCTATGACAAACACGCCCTGCACGCAGGTGTGCGCTGGATGCCATGGGAGTGGAAAGCCTTCCGTTTCGGTGGCTACGGACTCTTGTCGACCGGCTACCCTTCGGCGGTCCTGCTGCTACCCGGTTTCAGCGTGGAAACCCGGCATGTGGGCATCAACGTAGTGCTCGCCCCCAACATCGGCGACTACAGCGGCTACGTAGGCGTACAGGCACGGATCAGGATCGACTGAGAAAAGGACTGGAGCCACACAGGATACGGCCTTCGAACGAAAAACCCCCACAAGGCGCACGGCCCTGCGGGGGTTTGATAGCGGTTTGCTCAGGTTTCGAGCACAGCACCATAGTTCGGCAAAAACCATGGTGCTGACCGCTCCTCTTACTGCTTGCCGACCCGGAACTCGAAGGAGTAAGACGGTGTAGCACCTTCCACCGGAGCCGTCGGGGTACCGCATGCACCGGAAGTGCTGCAGATCTGGTTGCCGGCCATGTCACGCGGCGACACCGACATGACAACACGGTAATGCTGACCCGGAATCAGGCTCACAACAGCACTTGGTCTGACCCAAAGATAATCCTCTACAGTGAAGCTGAATCTCCGGTCGCTTTCGGCGATGACTGCTGTCGCTGTAGGCAAAGTGGGCTCAGCGGATATGGACTGAGTTGTCCCGTCGGCCAACAGGACATCAACTACGGAGTCCATTTCACCACCGAAGCCCGTTATCCGATACACCGCGAAGGACTGAGGTGCGATCGAATCCATGTCCATGGCCTCGTTGAACACCACAGTGATCGTGCCAGTCGGACTCACATCGACTGCTCCGTTGCCCGGGATGGTGAAGGCCACTTGTGGCGGCGTTACATCCAACTCGCCTCCGGTCGAGAATGGAACAACCGTTTGCGCCAGCTGGTTGCCTGCCAGGTCGCGGATGGAGTCCGACAGCACCAGTTCGAGTTGTGTATTTACAGGCAAGGCAGCACCTAATACATCGTACTGCGCCAGCCTGTAGGTCAGGTCATCCACCTTTTCAACAAGCTCAAAGACATTCTCCAGCACATTGCCACCCGCACGGCGCACCGACACAGAAGCTGTGGACATCGTGGCCTCGTCCAGCGGCTCGGAGAAGCGCATCACGATGTCGGCACTACGATCAACATTGTTCTGTCCACTTGCAGGAATCGAGAACACCAGACTGGGCGGGGTAGTATCAACAGGATCTTCACCCCCTGTTGCACCACCGATTTCGATTGCAACCGACTTGCTGGCCGTGCGACCAAAGGCATCGGTCACCGTCACCACGAAGCTGAAAGCGCCTCCATTGGTCGGCGTGCCACTGATCATGCCAGAATTGACATCCAGCGCCAGGCCGGCAGGCAAGCCCACGGCTGACCAGACATAGGGCTTGGCCCCTCCCGTCGCTTCAAGCGAAGCCGCATAGAACTGACGTGCCACTGCTGCAGGCAGGCTCTCGGTAGCAACGGTCAACGCGAAAGCCTGTGGTTCCACATTGAGCGCAAACACTTGCTGCACCGAAGTACCTACATCGTCAGTCACCATAGCAGCAAAACGCAGCCCGCTGACCACTTCAAGCGGTTCGCCGAAAATCACCCCTTCACGGGTCATGACCAAGCCGGAAGGCAGTCGATTGCCGGGCAGTAGACTCCAGGTAAAGGGCGGAACACCGCCAAAGCTTTCCAGGAAGGCGGTGTAGGGGGTCAGTTCATACGCCGTCGGCAACGCCTCGGGAGTGATGATCTCTAACGGATACTGTGCCACGGCACGTACCACATCGACCTTGAAAACATTGCGAACCGGCTGGGCAATGCCATTGGCCACGTTATTGTCTGCTCGGTCACTGACGATCTCGACAGCAATCTTGCCAGTCTGGGAACCGCTGGCCAGTGCGAACTGCGCCTGCCCGTTGACCGTACTGGTTGTTACATATTTTGCACTCTGGGCGCCTGAACGCAGTGAGGCATCGTCCTCAGCCCTGTCATCGGGATCGGGAATAATCCGGGCAGCGAGGTTGGGCGCGCCACCTGCAGGATTAGGAACCGGCTGACCGGCCTCATCCACGACACGTGCCTGCACCACAAGCTGTGTGGGGCCATTCAAACCTTGCGCATAGAGATAATTCGGGGCGGTATAGTTGAGTACGACTTGAGACGGCTTTCCGGAGGCGGCCCCGCCCACACGAATGGAAATGTCGCTGTATGCCTGCTTGTTGCTCTGCGGGTCGGTCACACTGCAACGCACTACGACCGTGCCGACTTTATCCCTGCCAAGCACATGAAAACTGCTGCCGCCCGCATTGGCACCCAGCAGGATGCTGCGGAACGAGCCCTCGATTTCCAAGGGCTCCTCGCCACCGCAATCAACCTCGACCTTGTCGTCATCGTCTCCACGGAAATAGTAGAGAGAACCGCTTTCGAGGCCGGACATGACGTTGCAACTGATTACGTCTTCGCCACCGGGAATCGGATCATTGGTCCCGCGCCGGACGGCCTCAACAAACAGGGTCGTGGCACTTGGCGCAGAGTAAGTCGGCGGATTGACGCACGGATTGTTATTGAGATTCAGAGGAATCTCGGAGCGAGAAGCACTGAGCCTGACTTCATACGGATTGGCTGGCGCCGGCCCCCCGGGAATGCCGCCATCCCCCCCACCGCCACCACCACACGCTGCCAGCAGCAGCGCGGAACTGCTCAGGATCAGGCCCCTGACCATGCCTTTAGCTGAAACTTGCACTGATATCCCCTTTATCAACTCACCGCCCAAGGCGGCTCAACACGAAGCAAAAAACTGAAACGCATCACGCCCAACGATGCAACATGGCTGAAATGCGCAGGCGCATGACGATAACACATCCGCAATCAACGGTGCAGGTTGATCTCGTCGCGGGTGGCCAGCGCCACGCGACGGGCGGCGGAGGCGAAGTCTTCGTCGTGACCGGCGTACAGCACCGCTCGCGAGGAATTGACGATCAGCCCGGTACCCTCTGCGGTGCGACCTGCCGCGAGGGTTGCGGCCACGTCGCCGCCCTGCGCCCCGATGCCCGGCACCAGCAGCGGCATGTCGCCCACAAGGGCACGCACACGGGCGATCTCGGCCGGAAAAGTGGCGCCGACGACCAGCGCGCAGTTGCCGTTGTCGTTCCATTCGCCGGACACCAGCCGGGCCACACGCTCGAACAGACGCTCCCCGCCGCCTACATCGAGAAACTGCAGGTCGCTGCCACCGGGATTGGAGGTACGACACAGCAGAATGACCCCCTTGTCTTTCCAGGCGAGGTAAGGGGTCACCGAGTCGCGCCCCATGTAGGGGTTGAGCGTGACGGCATCGGCGGAAAAGCGCTCGAAGGCTTCCACCGCGTACTGCTCGGCCGTGCTGCCGATGTCGCCGCGCTTCGCGTCAAGAATCACCGGCACGCCGGGATGGCGCTGGTGGATGTGGTCGATCAGCGCCTCAAGCTGGTCTTCGGCCCGGTGCGCGGCAAAGTAGGCAATCTGCGGCTTGAAGGCGCACACCAGATCGGCAGTGGCATCGACGATGTCGCGGCAGAAGCTGAAGATCGCATCGGGCCGGCCCTGCAGGTGCGCGGGAAAACGGGCGGGGTCGGGATCCAGCCCGACACACAGCAGGCTGTTGCGGGTGTGCCAGGCATCGGCCAGGGCGCTCATGAAGTGCATGATGTGTTCCGGTTGTACGTTGTGGGTTGTACGTTACTAACCCAGCCCTTGAGTATGCTGTCTCCGTTCGCCCTGAGCTTGTCGAAGGGCGCTGCCGGGACTGGGCTTCGACAGGCTCAGCCCGAACGGTTGGCAGTGACTTTAAGGGCCGGGTTAATAGTGCGGGCGGTGGTGTCTCACGCCAGATAGTCCGCGATGAGGCCGAGCAGGATCACGGCGCCCACCCAGTTGTTGTGCATGAACGCCTTGAAGCAGCCGGCGCGCTCGCGGGAGCGGATCAGGGTGTAGTGATGGACGGCCAGCGCGCAGGCCGCCAGCAGTCCGGCGAAGAACGGCGCCCCCCGCCCGGCGAGCACGCCCACCCACGCAAGCAGCGCAAAGGTGAGTGCATAACAGACCATGATGGCGGCCACATCGAAACGGCCGAAGGTGATGGCCGCACTGCGGATGCCGATCTTCAGGTCGTCGGGACGGTCGACCATTGCATATTCGGTATCGTAGGCAATCGCCCAGAATACATTGGCAAGCAGCATCAGCCACGCCATCGCGGGCACTTCGCCCAGCACGGCAGCAAAACCCATGGGAATGCCAAAACCGAAGGCAATACCGAGATAGGCCTGCGGAATGGCCAGGAAGCGTTTGGTGAAAGGATAGCTGGCCGCCAGAAAAACGGCCGGCAGCGACAACCAGCGCACCAGCGGGTCGAGCGGCAGCACCAGCAGCAGCGCCAGCAGGCTGAGCCCGGCGGCGAGCAGCAGCGCCTCGCGCGGCGTCACTGCGCGGGTGGCCAGCGGGCGCTGGCGGGTGCGCTCGACATGACCGTCGAAGCCACGGTCGGCATAGTCGTTGATGACGCAGCCGGCCGAGCGCATGAGCAGGGTGCCGAGCGCAAAGATCACGAGCAGATGCAGCGGTGGCACGCCTTCGGCCGCCATCCACAAGGCCCACAACGTGGGCCACAGCAGCAGCAGCGTGCCGACCGGTTTGTCGAGCCGCATCAGGCGGTAGTAATGGGGCAGGCGTTCGGAGAGTTGCCAGGAGGTCGAGGAAGTCATCAGGGCTTGAAATGGCTCAATCGGGCAAGTCGTGTATTGCCGGAAGAAACACTTCCGACACCATCAGGGACCGCTCGCGCAGCCTGAACAGCGAGCGCCGTGCCCACAGGGTGGGCGGTGCGCTTGCCCCTTGCAGGCCCGCAGCGGCGATGGCCAGATGATACCGCTTATCGCGCCGGTCGAGGCGGGCCGACAGCAGCGGACCACGCCGGATGGCCGGATCGGCAAACAGCGCCGCCCCCAGCGGACGCGCACCGATGCCATGAAACAGATGCCAGGCGCCACGCGCATGACCACGCGGCAGAATGGAGCGACCGAACACCACCGGACATCCATCGGCCAGCAGCAGCACTTCGCGCACCCACACCCTGCGCCCGGCCGGCAGCCCCAGCGCACGCGCCTCGTCGGCCAGCGGCAGGCCGGTGCTCTGGTGCAGCACCTGCACCCGGAGCTCGCTGCAGCGGGCGCGGATGCGCGCGGTCAGCGAGGCGGCATCGGTGAGCCAGGGGCGCAGCCTGGCAGGCACGCTGGCACGTGGCGGGCGCGCGTGCCAGTCGCCGTGCGCACTCACCGTGCGGTCTCCGCAGCCGAGGCGTCGGCCGCCGGGGTGGCTGCGCCGCCCCCCAGCCAGTGCTTGAAGTCTTCGAGCAGCGACAGCAATGCGGGAATGAAGAACAGCACCAGCACCGCAGAAAAACCCAACCCGAAGGCAATCGAGGCGGCCATCGGCACCAGGAACTGCGCCTGCAGCGAACGCTCGAAAAGCAGCGGCACCAGACCGCCTATGGTGGTGAGCGAAGTCAGCAGCACGGCGCGCAAGCGTCCGCAGGAGGCCCCGACCAACGCCTCCTGAAGGCTGGCGCCTTTCTTGCGCAGCTCCTTGAAGAAGCTCACCAGGATGATGGAGTTGTTCACCACGATGCCGGCCAGCGCGAACAGGCCGAACATGGACAGAATGGTGAGGTTGATACCCAGCAGCCAGTGACCGAAGATGGCCCCGGCCAGCCCCAGCGGAATCGCGGCCATCACCACCAGCGGCCAACTCCACGACGCAAACGCCCACACCAGCACCAGATAAATCAGCCCGAGCCCCAGCAGCAGGCCGTTACGCATGTCGGTCATGGTTTCGCGCTGGTCGGCGGCCCGCCCCTCGAAGCTGTAGCTCACGTTGTAGCGCGCAGCCAGCGCCGGCAGGGTGTCGCGGGCCAGCTCGGCCCGGATCGCCCCGGCATTGTTCTGTGCGGTGTCGACCTCGCCGGACACCTCCACCGCCAGCCGGCCATCGGCATGGCGCAAGGCTTCGAAGCCACGCCGGGAGGTCCAGCTCGCGACCGTGGCGAGGGGCACGAAACGGCCATCGGGCACACGCACCACGATGCGCTCGAACACATCCAGGCGCTCGCGTTCGTCCCTGGGCAACAGCACCCGCACCTCCAGCTCGTCGCGCCCCACCTGCACCAACTGCGCCAGCGCTCCATCGAAGGCTGCGCGCAACTGGCCGCCCAGGCTTTCGGTGGTCAGACCGAGCGCCTCACCGGCCGGCGTCAGGCGATACACCAGTTGCTCACGACCAAAGGGCATGTCGTCTTCCGTGTCGGTGACGCCGGTGATGCCTTTCAGGGTTTCGGCCAGATCCAGTGCGGCCGCCTTCAATGCCTCGGCATCGTCGCCCTGCAGGCGCACGGTGAGGTCGCGCCCCGGTGGCCCGGACTGGCGCGCGGTGAAGGTGAGGCTTTCCAGGCCGGCCGCCTCGCGCACGCGGGCGCGCCACGCCCGCAGGAACTGTTCGTTGCGCACTTCGCGCAGGTCGGGCGGGGTCAGCTCCACCATGATCGAGGCAAGCTGATCCCCCGTGGCCGAAGAAGCCCCGGCGGCGGCGCTGGTGGTGCCCAGGTAGGACACAGCCATGCTCACCAGCCCACCCCCCAGCTCGGCCTCGGCGGCATTCAGCGCCTGCTCCAGCTCGCGGAGAAAGGCTTCGGTCTGCGCGCGCGGCGTGCCGGCAACAAAGGTGGCGTTGGCATACACCACCTGCCCTTCCGGGGTGGGAAAGAACACAAAGCCGATGCGCCCGCCGGCCAGCAGCCCCACCGCCAGGATCATCGTCGCCAGGGTGATGGCAATGGTGGTGCCGCGCCATTGCAGGGCGAGCGTGACCAGGGGGCGGAAGTGCTGCTCGCGGAACACGTCGAAGGCGTGATCCAGCCGGGCACGCAAGCGGGATGTGGTGCGGGCCGCCTCGCCACTGAGCGCGCTGCGCAGGTGGGCCGGCAGAATCAGGAAGCTTTCCAGCAGGGCGGCCATGATCACCATGATCATCACGAAGGGGATGTCGAACATGATGTTGCCGATGATGCCCCCCACCATGATGAGCGGCACGAAGGCCGCCACGGTGGTGAGCGAGGCGGCCACCACCGGCCAGAACATGCGCCGGGCCCCGCCCAGCGCCGCCTGCTCGGGCCCCTCGCCCATGCGCCGGTGGGTGTCGGCGTCTTCGCTGACCACGATGGCGTCATCGACGATGATGCCCAGCGCCATGATCAGCGCAAACAGGCTCATCATGTTGATGGTGCCGCCAAAGGCCAGCATCAGCCCGAGCGTGGCCAGAAACGCGGTGGGAATGCCCACCATCACCCAGAATGCGACCCGTGCCGGCAGGAACAGGTAGAGCACGGCCACCACCAGCAGCAGGCCGGACAGGCCGTTCTTCACGAGCAGCTGGATACGGTCGTTGATGAGCTGCCATTGCGCGTCATAGACCTCCAGTTCGATGCCCGGCGGCAGCTGTGGGCGGGTGGCCTGCAACCAGTCCTCCAGCGCCCTGGCCGCCCGCAGCGAGTGGCCGGATTCGGCCCGTTGCAGCTGCAACTCCACGACCGCCTGACCGTTGCGACTGAGTTCGACGCTGCCGGGGCGGGGTTCGCGCTCGATGCGGGCCATTTCGCCCAGACGTACCAGGCCATGCTCGTCACTGACCACCGGCAGGGATTCAAAGCCGAGGACGTCGCGACGCTGCTCCAGGCCTCGCAGGTCGCGCGCACCGTCCTGCAGGCCGGCCGCACCGGCGGGCATGTCCCGGGAGAGGTCGCCGATGCGCTCGCCAATCTGCGGCAAAGACAGGTTGAGCGTTTCCAGCGCAGCGGAAGGCACCTCGATGGCAATGCGCTCTTCAGGCAGGCCACTGATCGTCACCCGATCCACCCCATGGGCGAGCAGCTCGCTCTCGAAGCGGCGGATCCACGGACGCAGCTCTTCCAGCGTGCCACCCCGCACCAGCAGACGGGCAATCGGGTCGTAACGCGACACCCGGCTGACCTGCGGGGTTTCTGCATCGCGCGGCAGGTTGCGGAATTCATCCACCCGCTGGCGCACCTGGTCAAGCGCCAGCAAGGGATCGGTGCGCTCCTCCAGTTCCAGCGTGATGCTCGACACCCCCAGCGCGGAGGTGGACGTCATCTTCTTCAGCCCATCCACCGTCCGCAACCGCTCTTCCATCGGCGCAGTGATGCCGGCCTCCACATCTTCCGCAGCCGCCCCGCTCCACACCACCCGCACGCTGACGATGTCCAGCTCGAAGCTGGGAAAGAACTGCACGTTCATGCGGGTAACGCCGACCACCCCGACGATGAAAGCCAGCAGCATCAGCACATTCGCTGCCACGCGGTGACGCAGCAGCAACCCGATCACGCCACGCTGCTTCATGGGCGACTCACCGCTGCATCGGCCACGCCCACCGCAAGCGCCTCCACGGCCAGCCCTTCGATGGCATTGGGCAGATGGGTCACCATCAGCTGGCTGCCTGCCACCAGCCCCGGCACCCGCACCAGCAGGCGCGGCTCGCCCTGCTCGCGGCGCTCGCCGACCCGTTCGACCGCATGCGCCCGCAAGCGCCCATCCGTCACTTCATACACCCGGTCGCCACCATGCAGCGCAGAAAAGGGCAGGGACAGCACGCCCGACACAGCCGGCCGCTCCATCACCGCGTTCACGAAGGCGCCCAGCGGCACACCGGGCGCCTGCTCCAGTCGCAGCAACACCTCCACGCCACGCGCATCGGCCTCACCCGCAATCCGGCTGAGGGTAGCGATCAGGGTCGCCGCCCCAAAGCCGGCCCGGGCCTCCAGCCGCTCGCCGCGCATCAGCGCCTCGCGCAGCTCTTCGGCATACAGTGCGGGCAGGCTGGCGCGCAGGTACAGCTCATCGGATGAATACAGACTCAACAGGGTCTGGCCCGGTTGGACCTGATCGCCGGCAGCCACCTCCACCTTGCCGATGCGGGCATCGAAGGGCGCCAGAATCTCGCCACGCGCGGCATCGCGCTCGGCCTCGGCGAGCCGGGCCTCAAGCTGTGCCAGCCGCGCAGGATGCTCGGCAATCGCCTGCTCGCGCAGGGTCACCGCCAGACGGCTGCGCGCCACCTCCTCGCGCGCCTGATCGGCGGCCGTTTCGGTCCCCAGACGCGCCGAAGTGAGGCGGTCGAAGCGGGCGAGCTTGGTTTCGGCCAGCGCCAGCAAGGCGCGCTCCTGCTCCAGCGCCTGACGGTCGCTGCGGGCGCGGATGCGCTCGCGCTCCACCTCGGCCCGGGCCTGCTGCAGGCGGGGCTGCAGGTCACGCGGGTCCATGCGCAGCAAGGGCTGGCCACTCACCACCCGCTCGCCGTCGCGCACCAGCACCTCGCCAATACGCCCCGCCACGGGTGCGGCCGTTCGCACCCGGTCGGGCGCCTCGATGCGACCATACAAGGTGAGCGTGGGGCGCACCTCGGACGGGCTCACCGGCTGCACCGCTACCCGCCACACCCGTTCGCGCACTGCCACCTCGGGCGGTGCCGGCCGGGTGGCCTTGAGCAGCATGAAGCCGCCAATCGCGGCGGCCAAAATCAACAATGCCAGAAGGCGACGCATGAGACTGTCCAGTTCACAAAATATAAGAAAACAATGATACGCCTGTCCTGCATCACTCGCCTCGTGCGCACTCAGGCCTTCAGCAGCTGTTCGCGCCCGCCCAGCCAGCGCTGGACCAGATGCTGCGCCTGCGCGGGCGTTTCGGCCAGCATCCGCTCGGCCAGCGCGCGCGCGACCTCGATCAGTTCATCGTCGTCTTCCAGACTGGCGTAACGCAGCAGGGGTACGCCACTCTGACGGGCGCCGACAAATTCACCGGGACCACGGATGCGCAAATCCTCGCGGGCAATCTCGAAACCGTCGGTGTGGCGGTGAATCACCCCCAGACGGGCACGCGCGGTTTCGGACAAGGGATGGGCATACAGCAGCACGCAGGCCGATTCGGCACTGCCCCGCCCCACCCGGCCACGCAGCTGATGGAGCTGGGCCAGGCCGAAACGTTCCGCATGCTCGATGATCATCAGGCTGGCATTGGGCACGTCCACCCCGACCTCGATCACTGTGGTGGCCACCAGCACATCGATTTCCCCCGCCGCAAAACGCGCCATGGTGTCGGACTTCTCCGCCGGCTTGAGCCGGCCATGCACCAGCCCGACACGCAGCCCGGTGAGCAGCGCCGACAGGGTTTCCCAGGTGTCCTGTGCGGTCTTCAGCTGCAGGGCCTCGGACTCCTCGATCAGCGGACACACCCAGTACGCCTGCCGGCCGGCCGCGCACGCCTGATGCAGGCGGGCAATCAGCTCCTCGCGTCGCTGCTCGGATACCAGCCGGGTCACGATGGGCGTGCGCCCGGGAGGCAGTTCATCGAGCACCGACACATCGAGGTCGGCGTAGTGCGTCATCGCCAAAGTGCGCGGAATCGGCGTGGCCGACATCATGAGCATGTGCGGGTTGCTGCCATCGGCCGACTTCTCGCGCAGGGCGAGCCGCTGGCGCACACCAAAGCGGTGCTGCTCATCGATCACCGCCAGCCCCAGCCGGGGCATCGCCACCGGGTCCTCTATAAGCGCATGGGTGCCCACCGCAAGCATCAGCGCCCCGCTGGCCAACCGGGCCTGCGTGGCCTCGCGCGCCTTGCGACCACGACTGCCGGACAGCCAGGCCACCTCCAGCCCGAGCGGCGCAAGCCAGGCTTCCAGCTTGAGAAAATGCTGTTCGGCGAGAATCTCGGTG
>JBAYOV010000051.1:0-26607 GCA_041678045.1 Rhodocyclaceae bacterium | reverse complement strand
GCCGCGGCCTGCGCCGTGTCCATCGCGACTTCGCGGAACTCCTCGTCGTAGGGCGGCAGCACGTTGCCACCGATGTCCTTCAACTTGAGGAAGACCGTGAACGGCAGGACGCAACGCAGCACGCCCTTCGGACCGAAGCCCGGCGCCTTGACCGTGCGCACCGATACCTTGGTGCCCTTGGCCGTCTTGTGCGCCGTGCCCGTGCTCTCGGAATAGATGTCCTTGAGCACGCCGTGATCGCGCATGAACGCCATCGCGGCCGACGTCATGCTGCCGCTCTTGGTCGGACGGTAGCCGTCTTCGATCATCCGCCCCGGCAGGGCTCGGAACAGCAGGTGGAACAGGTCGTCGCCGTAGCCGCCCATCAGCGTTCCGGTGAGCAGCAAGGTCTTGCGCGACTTGGCCGCCAGCACGCCCATGGCCTGGCCCTGAGCGGAACCGCCGTTCTTGTACTCGTGCGCCTCGTCGGCGATGAGCAGGTCGAACGTGCCCTGGGGAAGCTGCCTCTTGATGAACTCGTGGATGTTGTCCCCGAGCATCGACGCGAGGAACGCATCACCGAACTTCTGCATCAGCTTCTGCGCGGTGACTTCCCCGATGGTTGGAATACGCTTCAGGGCTTTGAGGGCGGCGGAGGACTGATCGCTGGCGGACAGGCCTCTGGGACGGATCAACGACCACAGCGGTGCACGGCAGTGGCTGCACTTGCGGCGGGACTCCTCGGCTTCGAGTTCGACCGGGTTGATCGGCTCGCCGTCGAGGTCGGTGATGACATGCCCGCAATCCGGGCAGGCCCCCACGTCGCCGTGAGGCGTGCGCCGCCGAACGAAGCTTGTGACGCGAGGTTGAGGATTGCGAGTGCCATGGTGGTTTCTCCTTCTGGAAGAAGGGGCCACGGTACCCCATCGGGGCGACGTGACCCCGGTGGGTGGATGAAAGCGACGACGATATCCTGGATCCAGTCCGTGGGGCCGGGATGCGACAGCTAGGGGAGACGGAGGCCGTGGCCGGAAGAGGACGTTCCTCAATAGGACCTGTAGCGGCGGAACGGTTTCGACAGGTCACAACCGGTCAAACGCGGCCGCGCAGTGCCCCATTACGTCGGTATAATGGTCGTTATCGCTATCGCCTACGATCCACTGTTCAGCATAGCAAGCTGACGCCGGAGTGATTGGCTTGCGTGAGAGTGTGGTGAACATGAAGAGGATGTATTAGTCCTCGTCACGCCAAAAACAGGGGAATGGACTTGGGGTTCTTTACGGACGATGAGGTCGGCTCACTTCATATCACTAACATGATTCTGCACGTGGTAGGTGATGGTGCTTTCTCGCCTGAACCGGCGCGCGCGGTCGAGCATGAAGAGTTTTTCATTGCTCGAATTCTTGATACGGATGTATCTCCGGTCTACAGCTTCAAGGAAACGTCCAATACCAAGGCGCAGATTGAGCTAATTGCCACTGGTACCGTGAGCTTCGAGGAAGGGGCTCAGGCGTTATCGCGTGAGTTCTCGCGTTTGCACGTGGGCAGTAGCCGTGACGGCGCGCTGTTTATCTTTGAGCTGTCCACCCATGATCCAGTGACAAGAATATACAGTTTCGTGAAATATGACTACCGCGAAGCCATCGAGCAAGCCGCAGTGGATGAAGGCGGCCTGCTACGGCGAATCGTCACGGCGTTCATCGCAGACAAAAAGGCGATCCAGAAGTCAATCATCGTGCGTGTGGTTGGCGGCGTCGCAGAGTTGCCAATCTCTACCCGAGATCGGATGAAGTCTTCTCCGGAGATTGGTGACTACTTCGCCACCTTTCTGGATGTTTCCAGGACACTCAGCGATGAAGACTTGAACAAGAAGACTATTGAAGTCTTGCGCACGACGCTGACCTCCTGCAAGGAGTTACTTCCTGAGCAGGATGTCGCTAGTGCGTTTCGGCGTGCGCAAGGAATTTTACGTGATCGCCAAGAGATCAATGAGGCAGCGATTACGGACGCGATACTCGCAGCTGCTGGCAACCCTGAGGATGAAGAGGTCAGGAGCACGATTCAGTCAACGACTCGACGTAGAATTCGTGCGGCCAAGCTGGAAGGGCTAGAGTTCAGGCCGGACAGACAGACATTGCGGCGACCGCCACTTCGTAAAGTTCGCACAACGGAAGGGGTAACACTGACTTATCCGGATGATGCAGAAGGAATTACCGTTCGGCGTGACCGACTGCCTGCGGGTGCAGAGCGGTTTACCATTGAAACCGCCTGCGTGACGGAGGACAAGCTTGTCCGTGATCCTGCTCGCTGAACTGCTCGATCGGTTAAGCGCCGATGGGGCCTTCATAAGAGAGTCTGAGAATGACGTCTCCGCCTCCGGCTTGGCGATTGAAGCAGCTAGAAACATTATTGCAGTATGCGAAGAGCTGGACTGGGATTTCGATCTGTTTGACAGTGCAGGAACGGAATGGCGGGATGGTGACCTACTTCAGGCTTTCGCGCCGTATCGGCTACGACTCCGTAAGCCATCAATTTGTGGCGATGCGCTGGTGTTATTGACCAATACTGGTCTTGCTGAGTGGCTAAGAGTTGGTCACACCGCTGCGACTTGGCAAGTGGCGAGGTTGAGGCAGCGTATAGTCACCCATGCGAGGGTGCTCCAACCCTGGGGTGAAGTAGAACCGTTCCAACCTTCAGCTAATACTAAGAGCCCTCGTTCTTTGGTCCGCGAGTTCGGCCCAGAACGATTGGCGCCAGAGGATGTTCGGCCGTGGCTTCTCCGAGAGGAGGCCAGTGCCTCGATTGAGGATGCGGCTGCCAAAGTCTGGGTGAGTGCATCCGTACTTGCTCTCCTCAACTCGTTGGCTGACGAGATCGACCCGGTAGATAAGAAGTTGAAATTCAAGGGCCCTCCCAAGCTCTCGATAAGCGTACCTGCTGAGGGTGATTGCCTAGCCGATGATATCGGCGTTGATCACTTTAATGACCTTCAGCGTGCCGCCAATTGGGTCTTTGAGAACGAGCGAGAAGCGGAACTGCGCCACGGTTTGCTGGCAAACGATATTGCGCGTTCCGCTGGTGGCAACGGTGATGATTTCCAGTGTTTCTTTAGCAACATTTCTGCTTCATTGGATGGGGCGAAGGTCGCCTATCAAGTATCTCTCTCGGATCTGGGGCGCGATACGCTGAAGATGCTGGCCGATCTGCGAAAGGCGGTGACGGAAGAAACGGCGAAGGTTACCGACGCGACCAGACAGTTGGTAACCTCGGTTGCCGGTGCCTTGGCGATCAGCCTTGGCCTTATTGCCGCTCGCGTCAACGCAGCAGCGAGCTATGAGTTGATCGTGGCCGTGATGGTCGTTGTGGCTGCTTACGTGGGCGTAGTGATCTACTCCGGCTATGGCTTTATCCAACTCCAGCGTCAATTGAGGAGCGATTGGCAGCCGCGGCTGTATCGTTTTCTGCCGCTTCCCGAGTATGAAAGTATGGTCAGTAAGCCCGCCAATCAAGCGGAGCGCACTTTTTTCAAGGTGGCGTGGGGAGGAGGGGGCGGGGTTGCAATACTAACAGCCATCGTGATTTTTGGTTGGTGGGGCGGTGCAACAACCACCGAAACTGTTGAACCGCTGCCTGAGATGCCAGGACGGGGGGCTCCAGAGGCGACTAGCGCTGCAGGTCAAACTTCGGCTGCCAGCGGTAGCGTGGGGGATGATGTCAAGCGGAAAGCGGTTCCGGGTGATCCAGCTAGCTCCGCAGGTGTTGGAACGGCCGAACTGGATGTGAAGCCGAAAGATGCGGCTGTGCCAAAGCGAGACGACTCCGACGGCCGGCAACCGTGAACATCTATAACGTCTTCCCCGTCTTCGCGCAGCCGGTGGCCGGTTGGGGGCGTTCTGAGACTCTCATCCCTCCGCGCTGATCGGCGGAGGAACAAACAAGTACAGACCATGCCCATCGGGGCATGGTCCGCTCGAGAGTCAGGCTTTCAGCTTGCGCAGACCGTCCGCGAGCAGCCAGAGTGCCCGGTTGAGCCGGACGTTCTGATCGATGCCCTGGACGGGGCGCGTGCGCTGCTGGCGCCCGTTGGCGCTGCGGCCACTCAGACCGCCTTTGACGAGGTTTTCCTGAACCCGGTTGAACGTGGACCACAAGTCCGCATGGTTGTCGTCGAAGCGATGGGGGCGCAGGACCTGGCTTTCCGTGATCGGCAGGGCCTTGCCAGTTTCGTCGTACTTGAGGACCAGGGCCGATCTGGTGAAGACTTCTGCCTCGCCGTCGTCGAACGTGATGGCACGCATGGCGTCGCGCGAATCCTGCACCTGCCCGAAGCCGTGCAGTACCTCGTAAGCGCCCTCGATCACATGGTCGGTGACGTTGCCCTTGTGAGGGACGCGCACGTCGGCGAACGTGTCGCCGCACACCAGGCCGTTCTGGCAGACGAAGCGGAACATGCCCGCCAGCATCTGGTAGCTGCTGGTGCCATCGTGCGAGTTGAGCAGGATGATCTCATTGGCCTCGGTGCCGTTGATCTGGCTGGCGTGGCGAAGGCGCAGCATGTGCTTGGTGTAGTCGCGGCGGTCCTTCTGGCGCACGCGGGTCTGGCACACCATGAACGGCTGGAAGCCTTCCTTGCGCAGTTCGGTCAGCACAGCCGCCGTGGGGGTGTAGCTGTATCGCTCGGAGCGGCTCTCGTGCGGGGTGTCCGCGAAGATGGAGGGCGCGACGGTGCGAATCTGCTCATCCGAAAGCGGGTGATTCGACCGCAGCACAGGGGAGCGAGAAGCGAACGCAACGCCCCTCGCTGGATCAAGGCGCTCACCAAGTTCGGCTTCATCTCCACAGCCAACGCCTGAGCCTGATTCACCACCCACGCATGACCTTCGCTGGTCAGGGTTACTGCCGTCTCCGGGGGCATCTCTTTCACGTTAACTCGGGATCAAAATCGGAAAGCGTCAGGGATGGGTCATACATGGGTGGGTCGTCCTGTGGTCTGGAATTGTTCGGGTCCGGAGCTGGATGCGGTCGGGGGCGTCGATGCCCTGCTTCATGCCGCTGCTTCCTGCGGCGTCGTTTCGACGGGCGCTGCAGGGCCGTCCGATGCGGTCGGCGACAGCAGGTGGGCGAGGCGCGTCACGATGTCGTCGATCTGCGCTTCGTCGCAGACCAGCGGGGGCAGCAGCCGGATGGTGTTGCCGCGGGTCACCGTGATGAGCAAGCGCTGTTCGGCCAGGGCGCGCCCGACCAGCTCAGTGCAGGGCCTGTTCAGTTCGATCCCCGCCATCAGGCCCTGGCCACGGATGGCGACCACGTCGGGGTGGCTGCCCAGTGCCCGCTGCAGGCCGTCGAGCAGGCGCACACCGAGCAGGGCGGCCCGCTCAGGCAGATTCTCGCGCGTCATGATGTCGAGCACCGAGCACGCGACCCGGCAAGCGAGCGGGTTGCCGCCAAATGTCGAGCCGTGCTGCCCGGGTGAGAACAGGTCGGCGGCTCGCCCCCGCGCCAGGCAGGCGCCGATCGGAAAACCGTTGCCCAGCGCCTTCGCCAGCGTCACGACATCGGGCGTGATGCCCGCATGCTGGTGGCCGAACCAGGCGCCGGTCCGGCCCATGCCGGCCTGGATTTCGTCGACCATCAGCAGCCAGTCGTGTTGGTCGCACAGGACACGCAGTCCGCGCAGGTAATCGGCTGTGGCAACCCGGATTCCCCCTTCGCCCTGCACCGGCTCGACGAGCACCGCCACGATGTCGTGCCACTGCGCGGCAGCCTGGCGCACCGCGTCGAGATCGTTGTAGGGCACGCGCACGAAGCCCGGCATCAGCGGCTCGAAGCCGCGTTGTTTCGCGGGGTTGCCGGTTGCCGAGAGCGTTGCGAGGGTGCGACCGTGAAAGCCGTTCTCCATCACGAGGATCTGGGGCTGCGCCACCTGCTTGCGATGGCCATGCAGGCGCGCCAGCTTGAGCGCCGCTTCGTTGGCTTCTGCCCCCGAGTTGCAGAAGAAGGCCTTCTGCAACTCGGTCAATGCGCACAGCCGCGCGCCCAGCCGCTCCTGCCAGTCGATGCGAAAGACGTTGGAGGTGTGCAGCAGCAGCCCGGCCTGCTCGCTGATGGCAGCGGCGATCTCGGGGTGGGCGTGCCCCAGGCTGGTGACCGCGATGCCGGCAATGGCATCGAGGTACTCGACGCCTTGTGCATCCCACAGGCGTGCGCCGGAGCCGCGGACGAAGGAAACCGGTTGACGGCCATAGGCCCGCATCAGGTGCGAAGTGCGATGGTTCATCGGTGTTGCCTCAAGTTTGTGGTGAAAGTCCTCCACGGTGAGGGCCTCGGGATAACGTCCATGCGGGTCGTGATCACACAGGGCATCGACAGAGGGGCGCATCAGCTCACCCCCTTGTTCGCGGGGGCGGGCGCCATCACCTGCCTTGGCGCTCGTTGGGGCAGGCGGCCGTTGAGCACCGCATGCGCCACCAGCCCGATCACCAGGCCCCAGAACGCACCGCCGATGCCCAGCAAGCTGATGTTGGCGGCTGCGGCCAGAAAGGTGATCAGCGAGGCCTCGCGCGCCTGTGCATCGGCCATGGCGCCGGCCAGGCTGCCGCCGATGGCGCCCAGCAGGGCCAGGCCGGCCAGCGTGGTGATGAAGGTCGCCGGGAAGGCCATGAAGAGGGCGGCCAAGGTCACGCCGAACACCCCGACGAGGATGTAGAAGACCCCCGCGGCGATGCCGGCGATCCAGCGTCTGGAGGGGGCTTCGTGCGCTTCCCGGCCGGTGCAGATCGCGGCCGTGATGGCGGCGATGTTGAACGCATGGGAGCCGAACGGTGCCATGAGCAGCGAACCGAGCCCGGTGACGGTCACGATGGGGTTCGCACTGGTCTTGAAGCCGTCGTTGCGCAGCACCAGCATGCCCGGCATGTACTGGCCGGTCAGCGTGATCAGGAACAGCGGCAGTGCCACGCTCAAGGTGGCGTTGAGCGAGAACGCCGGCATGGTGAAGACCGGCGCTGCGAGCTGCAATGCCAGCCCGGACAGATCGACGCGATCCTCGATCAGCAGGAAGGCCAGCCCCAGCACCAGGATGCCTACCACGGCATAGCGTGCGGTGAAGCGCTTGAGCACCAGATACGCCATGATCAACACGCCCGCCAGAACGGGGTCGATGCTCATGCCACCGAAGGCACCGATGCCGAATTGCAGCAGGATGCCGGCCAGCAATCCGGCGGCAATGCCCGGTGGGATCAGCCGGATGGCTTTCTCGAAGTACCCGGATAACCCCAATGCCACGAAGGCCGCCGCCGAGAGCAGGTAGGCACCGATCGCCTCGGCATAGGGCGTGGTCGCAAGTGCGGTGATGAGGAACGCGGCGGCCGGCGTGGACCACGCGGTAATGATCGGCTCGCGTGCCGTCCAGCTCAGGACTATCCCGGTGACGCCCACGCCGATCGAGATCGACCACACCCAGGAGGCGGTCAGCTCCGGGCTGAGGCCGGCCACCTTGGCGGCCTGGAAGACGAGGATGAAGGTGCCACCGTAGTTGACGATGACTGACACCAGCCCGGCCACCAGGGGATGGGCGAGATCGCTCGGACAGATGGGGGAAGGTGAGGTGGATGACGAGGTGGATGACGACATGGCGGGCTTGTTGCTCCTGGAGAGGATCATTGATCGGGTCCGAAAGCAGCTTTGTAAGTCTAAAATGGTCAGTTGTGCCCCACCACTTTCGTCAAGCGATACCGGCCAATTGTTCAAGCACGCTCAACTCGAATCGGTCAAAGCCTGGATTGGAGACCCCGCCCACGGCGCCTTGCCGCTGCATGCGCGCATCCAGCGCGCCCTCCGGCAACTGATTCTTGACTGCGCGCTTGAGGCCGGCAAGCCGCTGCCGGCCTCACGGGCACTGGCCAAGTCGCTTGGTGTTTCGCGCGATACGGTCGAGTCGGCGTACAGCCAGCTGCATGCGGAAGGCTTCATCGAACGGCGCGTGGGGAGTGGTAGTTTCGTGTCCGAGCGGGCACAGCCATCGTCCAGACGCAGCACCACACGGCGCCCCGGGTCGCAGCACGAATCGGTGCGGCTCAGTCAGCGCGGTGCGGCGATCTTCCAGGGGGACGGTGTGCGCGACTTTGTTGCGCCAAGGCCGTTCGCCCCCGGGGTGCCGGAGACGCGCAGCTTTCCGCTGCGAATCTGGGAGCGCCTGGAACGACAGGTGTTGAAGGACTATGGCACCCAGGCCTTGCGACACAGCCCACCCCAAGGCGTGGAGCCGTTGCGCCGCGCCATCGCGGACTACGTCAATCTTGAGCGGGGCGCGCGCGCCACGCCCGAGCGTGTGCTGGTGCTGACCAGCTCGCAACAGGCGTTGGCACTGTGCGCAACCGTATTGCTCGACGCAGGCGACCGGATCTTCATCGAAGACCCCGTCTACCACGGCGCCCGCAAGGCGTTCGATGCCGCCGGGCTGGCGTGTGTCCCCGTGCCGCTCGACGACCAGGGCATGCAGGTGGCGCGCCTGCACGATGCGGCGAGCCCGGCCAGGGCGGTCTTCCTGACGCCCTCGCATCAGTTCCCGACCGGCGCGACGCTGGCGCTGGATCGGCGGCTCGCGGTGATCGAATGGGCGCGGCAGAACCAGGCCTGGATCATCGAGGACGACTACGACAGCGAGTTCCACTACGCGGGCAAACCCACCGCCTGCGTGCAGGGGCTCGACCCGTACGATCGGACGATCTACATCGGCACCTTCACCAAGTCGCTGTTCCCCGGCCTGCGCATCGGTTACGTGGTCTTGCCGCCCCAGCTCGTGGCGCCCATGACGGTGGCGCGGACCCTGCTGGACGGGCACAGCGCATCCATCCCGCAGCTGACGCTGGCACGCTTCATCGAAGGGGGGCATTTCGGCGCCTATGTGCGCGCGATGCGTGGCGTCTATGCCGACCGGCTCGACGTGCTGGCAGGGCTCGTGCGCGCGCATCTGGCCGACTTCGTCGAACCGAGGGTGCCGGCAGGCGGAATGCAGATGCCCTGTGTCTTCACCCGCGACCTCTCCGAGCGCGCGGTCATCGATGCTGCGGCCCGGGCGGGAATCGATCTGCTGGGGCTGACGGCGCTGCATGCTTCGACCAGGCACAGGGCCGGTTTCCTCATGGGGTTCGCGGCTTACACGCCGGCCGAGATCGATCTTGCGGTCAATACGCTCGCCAGGGTGATTCGGACGTTGGCACGCTGATAGCGGGATAGGGTGTGAGTGTGCCGCATCGGGTCGCATAAAACAGTTGCGCGTTTTGGGCGAGTCGCTAAAATTCGCGCGCCAAGTTTCCGGCAGTTTTCCCCCATTTTTCTTCTTCAATCGGCCTGTGACCGAGGGCCAGCGGTGTGCCCCGCATTCAGGCAGGAGAGGGCTGTGGACGCTGGCGACATCTGCACGGCCCGGTTCCGGTCCGTGCGACCCTGCGACCCAACCTGTGCTGATCATGAGCGATCCGAATCCTTGTCTGGACTGTGGTATCTGCTGTACGCATTTTCGTATTTCCTTTTACTGGGCTGAGGCAGATGATGCGCCGGGGGGCTTTGTGCCGGTCGGCATGACTGAAAAGCTCAATGACTTCAGGCGTTGCATGAAGGGCAGCAATCAGTTGCCCCGCCGTTGTGCGGCGTTGGCAGGCACCCCGGGTGACAGGGTGTTCTGCACCATCTATGAGCAGCGTCCCACGCCATGCCGGGAGTTTCCGGTGTATTTCGAGGACGGCAGCCCGAATCCGAAGTGCGATGAATTGCGGGCAATCATTGGCTTGCCGCCGCTCGAACCGCTGGACTGGCCGCGCGCGGCCTGAGGCGGTGCGCGATCAGGGTGCTTCAAAGGATTCAAAGGGGCTGGGCGACCGCCCTCAGTACGGCCAGTGGGCCGATTTCGCGAATGCGGGAAAGCTCTCCGGGGTGACGCACGAATAATGAGGTGGCAAAGCCAAGCGCGTTGACCGAGATACCTTCGAAGTCCTCGCGGCTGCGGGGGACCAGCAGCAGCCATTCGCGGTTGGCGAGCATGTTGTAGGCGGGCATCGGGCTGGCCGCAGCATCCAGTTGCAGGGCCTGGCAGGCCTGTTGCATGGCATGGTGCAGGCGTTCGGCAGGGGGCAGCGCGGCCTGCTGGCGGATGAAGACATGGCGAAAGTGCAGCCCGGGGTGAAAACAGGCTTGACCTGCCGGGTGATGATGACCGCGCAGCCCCGCGAGCAGGCCCTCCAGTCGGGCGCCGAGCGGACTGTCCGGAATCCATTGCAGATGCTTGTGGCGCTGGCTTGCGCCGGCCTGCGTGCCGCCATTGTAGAAACCGAGTCCGCCCACGGTGTCGAGCACGCAGCCCAGTGCGGCATGGTCGGCGGTGTCGAGCGGGGTGCTTTGCTCGGCAAAGTCGCGGGTGACGATCAGCAGGTGACGGGCGATCACCGGAAACTTGTTCAGCAGGCACAGGTGCTGCGGACCGATGCGCGCCAGGGTCAGGGCCGGCTCGGGGGGCAGGAAGGGGTTGCTGACCTTGCCGGATTGTTTGGTATTGCTGACATGCGCGGGGCGCGGGGCGGCCAGGACGGCTTCCTTGTCGGCCAGGCTGGAGACCCAGCGCACGATGAACGGAATGCCCGCATCGTGCACCATGATGTGCTCGGTGCGGATTGCCTTCAGGGCGCCGCTGGACAGGGCGTTGGCTGAGCACTCATCGACCAGGCGCAGCAACGCGCTGCCTTGCTTGGGCAGTTCGGGCAGGGGGGTGCCGGAGGCTGGCGGGCGCGATGCAGTCATGCGGGGATTTTATGCGCTACAGTGCGCTTTTCCAAAGCAACCCCACAGGATTGAAGGCGCATGACTCAAGATACGAACACACTTTTCACGCTCAAGGGCGAATACATCGCCCTGGATCAACTGCTCAAGGTCCTTGGCTGGGTTGGCTCGGGCGGTGAGGCGCACGCGGCTGTCGAGGCCGGCCGGGTGTGGGTGGATGGGCAGTGCGAAAAACGCAAGCGAGCCAAGATCCGCTCCGGCCAGCGGGTGAGAATGGAGGGGGAGGAAGTGCGGGTGCAGGGGGCGTGAGGACCTGCTCCGGTCCATGCGGTCCTATCCAATCATTTCCCCATCCACGTAGTACCACTGGCCGCCGTCATTCACGAAGCGGCTGAGTTCGTGCAGCCGTTGGGCACGGCCGCCGATGCGGCAGCGGGCGACGAACTCCACCTGCGCATGCTCGCTGTCCAGCGGCAGAAAGCGCCGCACCTGCAGGCCGATCCACTTCACCGCCGGCACCTCCCACTCCAGATTTTCCGGCCGCGTCTCCGGGTGCCAGGTCGCGAGCAGGTACTCGTCATGCTGCAGGCAGTATGCGGTGTAGCGGCTGCGCATCAGGGCCTGGGCATCGGGGGCGAGGCGGCTGCCGTCGATCAGCGGCGCGCAGCAGTGTTCGAATGACTTGCCCGACTGGCAGGGGCAAGGGGCCTGATTGGCGGGGAGGGGGAGCATGGGCGTGTGGAGGCGTGAGAGGTGGCTACGGTGGTCAGACGCGCATTATCCTCGCACGGGGCCTGCAGGCAAGTGCTCCGCAGCTCAATCGTGATGGTGGTGAACGCTGATCACCAGGCTGTTGAGAATCTCCGCGCTGACCTCCGGCAGGGCCAGTACCACGCCACCACGTTCGCGAGCAAAGCGCTCGGCGGCCTCATGCTGCGCAAAGGTGGGCAGGTTGCCTTCGCGCATCGGCCCCAGGGCGTTGGAGCCGTGGACATAATGGGCTGTCCGGGCATCGGTCCAGGTGCTCGAAGCGACATCGTTCACATAGCTGGCGACGATGTCCTCGCGGGTGTAGTTGCTGTAGCGCTCGGGCGCGCGCAGGAATACCAGCAGATTCACCGGAGAGTCGAAGAAGTGCGCCGCACCGTCGCTGAAGATGACCTGTCCGGCCCAGGCGGGAAAGCGTGACGGAAACATGCCGCACACCGGACAGCGCGCATCCGCAGGAATGGGGCGGGGTTCATGCAGGGCCAACCCGCCGGCAGGGTCGTAGGGGTGCGCCGGTGCCACGATGCAGAGTTCGTCGAGCGGATCGTAGATTGGGTTCGTGTCTCCGAGCTGTGGGCTGGGCAACCACCAGACGGCGATGCTGCCCAGTAACAGCACGATTCCGGAAATCGACAACAGGTGTGGCGTGCTGGCCGTCATGGTTATTCGTCCTGTGCGTCTTGTTGCCTTATTCGTCCTGTATCAGGCGCGGATCGCGGTCGAGTGCCTCGATCAGCGCGAACAGGTTCTCTTCGGGTGAGGCGTCGCAGCGGATCAGCGGGGCGGGGCGAACCTGTCCGTCCAGGTGCAGGTGCGGGTGCCCGGCGTGACAGGGGGCGGTATCGATGCCGGCACTGTGGGTGACGCCGGTATCGTCGGTATCGCCGGCCGGCGATTGAGATTCAGCTTGGGGTTGGGCAGGCCACGCCCAGCGCAGCGAGAAGGCGTGGGGGGTGGCATAGCGCACGGTCAGCGTCACGCCATTGCGCAGCTTCAGCAACAGGGCGTCCTGATGCAGCTCGGGCCCGGCGGCGAGCGCGGCGGGGAGGCGGGTGTGCAGCGCTTCGAGCAGTTGCAGGTGTATCGGCACGGGAAGGGCTTCGGGCTCCTGTGCTGCCGGCTGTACGCTGGCAATGACCTGCTCGATCTGCCTGCGTACCGTTTCGGCGGCTTCGGCCAGGATGTGGTGGGCCAGCCAATGCTCGTAGCCGGGATGCTCGGCGATGCTGCCATTGCGCAGGCCGTCGAACAGGGCACTGTCCGAATCCACCTTCACCGCAGCCAGCAGGTTCTTGCGGTTCTCGCGCAGTTCGTACATCAGCCGCGACAGCGTGTCCACGTGTTGTGCGGTTTCGTAGTCCAGTCCGGGGTAGAGTTTGTCCATGGCGTTATTACATGCTCGTGTCGTGAAGGGCGTCGCCATCTATGACGACATGATCGGGCGTGATGTCTTCAAAGGCCAGCAACTGGCCTCCGTATTCCTGAATGAAACGTTCAGCCGCGCCGCGCTCGGCGAAGGACACCAAGGTGCGGCCCAGCGGGCCGATGCGCGAGGCGCCATTCACATATACCGCACGGCGCGCATCGATCCAGTGGCCGTGCGTGGCATGCCAGTCGATGGCGGCTGTGTCCTGCACATAGGCGGCGAGCACGGCCTGTGGCGGGGTGGCGACCAGCAGGGTATGGAGGGCCTCGACCGTGTCGCAGTAGAACAACGGCCCTTCATGGCCACGCAGATGCAGCTGGGCCTTGGGACCGGGATGGTCGCTCGGGCGCAGGCCGTTGAGTACGCAGGTGTCTTCTGCGCTGAAATCGACTGCGGCCGGACGGGCGCTGTCCGGGGTCGATCCACTGCAAGCGGTGAGCAGCAGGCACAGCAACGGCAGCAGGATGGGCGTGCTTCGTGGCAGGCGCATGGCGGCGGTCCCGGGGGTCAGTGCCGGTGCCCGGACAGGCCGTCGTCCGGCGGCGTGACGATGTCGAGGGTGACCTCGGAGTAGTGCAGCACCTGTCCGCCATATTCCTTCGCGAAGGCTTCGGCAGCGCCCTTTTCGGCAAAGGATGCGAGAGTGGGCCCCATCGAGCCGCGCCGGCTGGAGCCGGCCACATACCAGGCGGTGCGCGCATCGATCCAGTGGCCACGCGGGTCGTCCCAGTCGGCCTTGGCCATGTCCTGCACAAAAATGCCGTTGAGCTTGCGGACCTGTTCGGGCGCCAGATGGATGTAGAACATGTCGGCGGTGTTGCACACGAAGTCCGGCCTGGCCTGGCCCGCGTAGTGGATTTGTGCCTTGGGGCCGGGGTAGTCGGCGAGCAGCATGCCGTCGATCACGCTGGAGGTTTCCCGGGTGATCTCCACCGGGGTCACCGGCGTGTCGCTGGTGGAGGAGGGCGAGCAGGCGCTCAGCAAGGCGGCGCCGAACACGGCCAGCAGCACACTGCGCAGGGCAGGACGGGAGCGGGAAAACATCATTTGCGGAACCTCCAGGCAGCAAGGGCAATCGGGGCGGCAATCCAGGCGCACATCACCAGCACCAGCACCCACAGGCGGGCGAGCGACTCGGGGAATACCGTGGCCAGGCCGTACAGCGTGCGCACATCGTCGAGCGCAAGCAGGTTGAGCACGCGGAATACATCGGCCGGGTTGGCAAGCAGCAGGTAGGGAAAGACCTCGCCACCGTACTGACCGCTGGTGACGACCAGCGCGCCGAGCAGCAGCAGGTCGAAGATCAGCACGAAAAAGAACCACACCGCGATGGCCAGTCCGGAGGCGCGGGTGCGTTCGCTGGCGAACACCGACAGCATCACCGCGATGCTCAGGAAGGACAGGCCGAGCAGCACCGAGCTGAAGGTGAAGGCCGCATAGTGCAGCAGCGAGGTACTGCTGAACTGGGTGGCCAGCACCACCGCCACCAGCCCGAAGCCGACCACGGTGGATACGGTGAGTGCGGCGGCCAGCCCGAGATATTTTCCGATGAGCAGCTCGAAGCGGGTGATGGGCAGGGACAGCAGCAGGTCGAGCGAGCCGCGTTCGCGCTCGCCGACGATGGCATCGAAACCAAGCAGCAGCGCGATGAGCGGAATCAGGTAGATGACCAGGCTCACCAGGCTGGCGATGGTGAATTCCATCGAGCGAAAGCCCACGCTGCCCTGCTGGGCGCCGCCAAAGTAGGCGATGACCAGCGCGAAAACGGTGAACACCAAGGCCACAGCGAGCACCCAGCGGTTACGGATGCGGTCTCGGAACTCTTTGCTGGCGATGGTGCCGATTGCGGTGAAATCCATGGCCGTCCTCAATCCGAAAAGCCGAAGAACACGTCTTCGAGCGAAGGCTCGTGCACGTGAATGTCCTGAAGCCCGGCACTGAGCGCGGCGACGCACTGCAGCGCGCGCAGCTTCAGCGGTCGCGGGCAGCGCAGGACCAGCGTGCCGGGTTCGCGCTGGCTGTGCTCCAGCCCGAGGGACTCGACCGCACGCAGCACATCTTCGGCGCTTACCGCGCCCAGCACCAGCTCCATCGTCAGCGGCAGGTCCATTTGCTCGCGCAGTGCCTGTACCGTGCCCCGGGCCTGGATGCGCCCGGCGGCCATGATCGCCAGACGGTCCACACGCTCCTGTATTTCGGACAGGATGTGCGAGGTCAGCACGATGGTCACCCCTTCGTTGCGCAGACCGCGCAGGGTGGCGTAAAAAGCACGAATCGCTTCCGGATCGAGTCCGTTGGTCGGTTCGTCCAGAAACAGGATGCGCGGGCTGCCAAGCAGGGCCTGCGCAAAGCCGAGCCGCTGGCGCATGCCCTTGGAGTACTCGCGTACCCGGCGACCGGCGGCATGGCTCAGCCCGACGCGTTCCAGCACGGCCGCGCACTGGTCGGTCGGGGCATGTTTCAGGCGGGCGAAGAAGTGCAGGGTTTCCAGGCCGGTGAGGTTGTCGTAGAGCACCACGTTCTCGGGCAGGTAACCGATCTTGCGCCGGACCGCGCGGAAATTCCCCCCGCTGTTGTCTTCTCCGTCGATGCGGATGCGCCCGGAGGTGAGCGGCAGCAGGCCGAGCATCATCTTGAACAGTGTGCTCTTGCCCGCGCCGTTGTGCCCGATGAGGCCGAACAGCTCGCCGCGCGGCACTTCGAGATCGACCTGATCCACCGCGCGTATCGGGCCAAAATGCCGGCTTACCGCTTCGATGCGGATGGCGGGCGGAGCGGCAGGGGCTGCGGTGGCAGCGCCCTCAGCGTGTGCCTGGATAATACTTGTCACGCCAGTCTCTCCATTCAGGGTTGTGGGGCTGCATGCGCGGGTTCGGGTCGACAATGCTCGGCGCGCGCAGCACCGGAAACTGCTGCCCGACCAGGCGCAGGGTCTGCACCGCCGGGCTGGCGAGCAGCAGCTTCATCATCGGATGCCGCCACGACAGGCGATCGACCATGTCGTTCGCCTCGAAGGGCACGTCGCCGATGCCGTCACCGTTGCGATCCCAGCCAAGATAGTTGCTCCAGTGGTTGCCTTCCTTGACGCCCCACAATTCGTCGCGCGAGGCGACATAGCGCACCTGCTCGCGGTTGGCGATCAGGTCGTTGCGTTCCACCGCGTTGTTCTTCGAGCCGGCCCACACATGCATGCCGACGATGTTGTCCACCACCAGGTTCCGGTTGATCGTGTTGTATTCGGCGTCGTAGATGAAGAAGCCGCGCTGGTTGCCGGCGACGACGTTGTCCTCGACGATGCTGTCGACGATGGTGCGCAGCATGATGCCGTGGTCCGAGTTGGCCCATACGCGGTTGTTGCGCACATGCTGCCAGCGCACTTCCATGATCGCCAGCCCGCCCCGGTTCATCCACACATCGTTGTCTTCCCACAGGTTGCGGTAGGAGTTCATGTAGTGCGTGCCGTAGCGGCTGTGATGCAGGCGGTTGCGCTGGAACAGCGCATCGTGGCTCACATCCACATACAGCGCGTCGCGCACGAAACTCACTTCGTTGCCGATTACCCGGGCGCGCTGCGCGTTGTACAACTGGATGCCGTTGCCGCGCATCGCCGAGCGCAGGTCGCGCTTGCCGGTGATGACATTGTTCTCGACGATGACGTCGTCGGCCTTCTCGATCCACAGCCCGAACAGGTTGTAGATGAGCACGCAGTCGCGGACGATGGCGCGGTGGGCACCGGGGTGAATGTAGATGCCGGCGTTCTGGTTGCGCAGGCTGTCACCGGAGTCGGCCACGATCAGGCCCTCCAGCGTCACATCGGTGCCGGTGACCAGCACGGTGTTGCCCTGCAGCGCGCCACTGATCGTTGGCCGCCCCACGCCGCGCAGGGTAAGGGGCTTGTCGATGCTGATATTTTCGATATAGCGGCCGTGCTCGATCTCGATGATGTCGCCGGGGCTGGCCTGTTCGATCACTGCCTGAATCGACGCTCCGGGGTGCACCCTCAGCGTCTGGCCGGGCGGCAGGGGCGGAGCGCTCTCGCGCCCGGTCTGCACGCCGGCGCGGCTGGCGGGGCTGTCGGCAGCCACCGGCGAGGCATGCATCTGCGCCACCGCAAGGCTGGCGCAGGCCACACCGGCAATGAGCGCGACCCTGCGCAGGCAGGGGGCGAGGGCAGGGGCAGTCTGGCGCATGGTCACAGGGTGAGCAGGCCCTGGCTCTTCAGGGTGAGGAAAAACACTGCACCGATGAGCAGGTTCTTGAAACCCACGTAGCACAGCATGTCCATCGGCGTGGCGCGGCGCCAGGCCCGGCCCCACCACGGCCCTTCCTTCACATAGGGCTTGGAGCCGAGGCGCACGATCACCTCGAACACGCTCCAGCCCAGCCACCAGCCGATGACGGCGCCGGCTTCCATGCGGCCCATGGCGGCAAACACCCACATCAGCGTGACACCCAGCGCGACGGCCAGACCGGCTGCGGACAGGGCGATGCGGCGGCGCAAACCGTCCCGGCTCCACGGCCACAGGTGATCCCATATTTCAGCGGCGATCACTGCCAGCGTGCCGCGCTGGGCATACGGCGGGGCGACCGGATCGGTGGGCATGGTCGGATCGATCATGATGAGGCTCCTCTAGTGTCAGGCCGGGGTGCGCGCAGCCGGCACCGGCTTGATCGGAATATAGTAACCGTCCTTGCCGATCGGGGTGAGCGGCAGGCCGGCCTTCTCGCGGCGCTTGCGTTCCTGGGACAGTGGCGGGCAGGCATGCTCGTCGGTGTACAGCACCATGCAGTCCAGGCACAGCATGCACTCGCGCGGGTCGATGCGGCCGTTGGCGTCGATGGCCAGCGAGCCACATCCCACGGCGCAGGCCTTGCAGGCGTTGCATTCCTGCTTGCGCTTGAGCCCGAACCAGCGGAAGGTGGTGGGCATCGCCAGGGCAGCCCCCAGCGGGCACAGGTACTTGCAGAACGGCCGCTCCATGAAGATCGACAGGGCCAGCAGACCGGCAGCAAACAGGGTGTAGGGCCAGGCACGGTTGAGCAGGCCGACCAGGAAGGTGGTCTTGAAGGGCTCCACCTCGGCGAGCATCTCGGCCGTGGTCATCGAGAACACCGACACTGCGAGCAGGATGCCGAACACGATGTACTTGGTCCACTTCAGCCGGTCATGCATGGGCTGCGACAGCTTGAACTGGAAACGCTTCAGCCCCAGCGCGCCGCCCAGCTTGTAGAGCAGCTCGGAGAGCGAACCGAAGGGGCACAGCCAGCCACAGAAGAGCCCGCGTCCCCACAGGAATACGGTGACGATGATGAAGATCCAGAACAGGAAGATGAACGGGTCGGTGAGGAACAGCTCCCACTGCCACTGCACCAGCAGGGCGTGGAACCAGGTCAGCACCTGGGTGATGGAGGGCTGGGCCATCAGGTAGAAGCCCACGAAGAAGATGCTGATCAGCCAGGCGCTGTACTTGAATGCATTCACCGGCCATTTGTTCTTGCGGGTGGAGGCACGGGTCAGGCGGTCACGGTTCGCATACACCACGCCCACCGCCACGAGCAGCAGCGAGAAGATGATGATTTCCGGCATGCGCACTTTCCACACACGCACCCACGGGGCGTCGGGCTTCTTCAGCACCGGGCGGCCACCTTCCAGGTACTCGGGGGCGAGCCAGTATTCCTCATCGAAGTTGGCAAAACTGCGCTGGCCGGTGGCCTGGTCGATGCGGTTGCCGAGGAAAGCAAACTTCCACGGATAGGCGCTGGAGAAGCCGCCTTTGCCACGCACGATGAAGATGCCCGACTCGGTGGCGCGAGGGGCGCCATCGGCGAGTACGCCATACAGGTTCATGTAGTCCAGATCGCGGAAAGTGAAGGTGTCCATGTCCTGGCGCACCAAAATGCGGTCATACAGGCCGCCGCGCACGAACCCCGAACCCTTGAAGGACTCCTCTCCGGCGGTGCGGATCACGAAGAGTGCATGGTCACCCTCGTCGAGCCGGTCCATCAGGCGGCTCCAGCCCATCTCGCCCAGAATCGCGCGACCGATGTCGGGCTGGTTCAGATAGCCGAACCACAATTCGATGAAGGGGGTCTCGGATGCTTCCAGCCCCACCTCCTCGTTGCGCACGATGAGCTGCTTCACGCTGCCCTCGGCCACCAGTGTGGCCCAGTCGGGCTGATGACCGCGTTCGATGAAGCGGGCCGGCGTGCGCTGCACCGGCTCCAGGATGCCGGTCTGGCGGGCGACGGCCGCGCCCGAGGTCATCAGCACCTGGTTCTGTGCGATCACCGTCACGGTGGCGCCGGAGATTGCATCCACGCCGATCACGTCCTCGCCCGGCCGGGTACGGCCGACTTCGATCTTGTCGCCCACGAACTTGCCCAGATACTGGTCGTTGAAAGCGGTCAGGGCCGATTCGGGAATGCCCAGCAGCAGGATGGGCTCGGAGTGCTTGAGAATGCGGATGCCGGTGAAGCGGCCTTCGGCATCCATGCCGATCAGCGTGATGATCGGCTTGCCCGAGTAGGCCGGCGTGTCGGTGATGTCGGTCGACAGCATCACATAGCCGACCAGCCTGTCGCGCTCATCGAAGCCTTCCACATAGGAGGGGTGGCCCGTGCGCTCGGAAAATCGGACGGCGCCGGGCAGCACGCTCTGGCAGGGAACCATCGCGCACAGGTTGGGGGCGCTGTTCAGTTCGGCGGGCAGTTTGGCCTCATAGGCGCTGTCCGCCCGGGACAGTGTGCTGACGATACACAACGCCAGCATGATGAACCATGAAACCGGTCGGGATAGGTACGGCTGTGACATGATCATGACCCCAATGTGTGACTGCTGGTCAGTCTAGGCAGATTGCAGGCGTGTGTACTTGTCGCCGGTCAATTATTGAAAGCTGATAAAGCCCTTGCCGGAGCGGCGTGCGGCAAAAAAACGAGGGGCACGCAGCCCCTCGAAGAACATCACCCTGTCTGCCACTTCGTGCGAAGTGGCGTGTGCAGGATTCCGTCCGACAGTTGAAACGGAATCCGTGCTCCTTGCCGTGTTCAGGCCTCCACGATCATCCGGCCGCGCATCTCCAGGTGCAGTGCGTGGCAGAAGTGGGTGCAGTAGTACCAATACACGCCCGGCTTGTCGGCCTTGAAGGTGACCGACTTGGTTTCCTGCGGATTGACGATGAAGTTGATGTTGTAATCGGGAATCGCCAGACCGTGGGTCAGGTCCTCGATGCGGTCCAGGTTGGTGAGGATGAGCGTGACCTCGTCGCCGACCTTGACGGTGAACTTGATCGGGTCGTAGGTCGGCGCATACGACACGATACGCACGGTCACCTTGTTGCCCTCGCGGGTCACGCCGGCCTTGGCAACATCGGTGGTGGCCAGCGGGAAGTCTTCATGCTGGTAAATCGGCTTCGGTGCCAGCAACTCGCGACGGAACATGATGAAGTCGTGCGGTTCGGGGCGTACCGGCGACTCGTGGGCCAGAATCATCTTCTCGCCCGAAATATCGATCAGCTGTTCGTTTTCGGCGTGCAGCGGGCCGACCGGCAGGTAGCGGTCCTTGGAGAACTTGCAGCCCACCGCCAGCCACTTGCCATCGGCGAACAGGGTTTCCGAGTGGGTGGCGTTGATGTGGCCGGGCTGGTAATGCACGTCGAGACGGTCCACCACGTACTTGGCGTTGCGGTCGCCGGCATGGAATTTGATGGCTTCGGCGACGTTCCATTTCACGATCTGGCTGTCGAGGAACAGTGTGGTGTAGGCATTGCCACGGCCGTCGAAGGCGGTGTGCAGGGGGCCGAGACCGATTTCGACTTCGGCGACGATGGCCTTGTCGATGTCATCGAGCTTGCCGTCGAACCATGCGAGCACCTTTTCGAGCTCGATCACGGTGGCGGTGGGCGACAGCTTGCCCGAGCAGATGAAGTACTTGCCGTCCGGGCTGGCATTCACGCCGTGCGGGTTCTTCGGCACGCTCACCGTGGCGGTCAGCGCGGTTTTCGGGTCGGCGTTGGCTGCACGGGTGCCATCGACCACCGGAACCTTGGAGTCGCCGAGGGTGGTGAATTTGCCGTCCTTCACAGCCTGCTCGATGCGGGCGATGTTGAAGAAGATGCAGGCGTCGCGTTCGGCCGACATCATGTCCTGGAACAGTGCGCCATTCTCGGTGTTGTACTGGTTGCTTGCAGCGAGCTTGCCGTCGAAGGAGCTGGCCACCAGGTCGCAGTTGCCGTCGATCAGCACCTGCCAGCGCACTTCCATGCTCTCGGCGTCCACGCAGCTGAACAGGGCGCGATACTTGTCGGTGTCTTCCAGGTCGCGGCCGTCGTTGGGCAGCGGAATATGGAACTCGCCGCCGCAGAACACGCGTGTGGTGTAGTTGATGGCGGGGTCGACCGGGTCGCGCTTGTCCGGGAAAATGCCGTGAAAGCCCATCACGTTGGGCAGCTTGACGATCTTGTCGCAGATAAAGTAGTCGAGCCGGATGCGGGCCAGGCGCGAGTTGATCTTGTCGTTGATCCAGGCGTAGCGCCCGTCGTAGTTGCCGTCCTTGTACGAGGCATGGGTGTGGTGGGTGTCGCCGACGGTAAACTGCAGGCTGCCGTCGGGCTTGGTGCCCATCACGGCTTTCGATTCGTTGGTAATGCCCCAGCCGACCAGCGCATCGGGCACGAAGCAGGGCACGCGATGCAGTTCGCGCCCCGAGGGAATGCCCAGTACGCGGAAGTCACCGGTATGACCGCCGCTCCACAGGCCGTAGTATTCATCCAGTTCGCCCGGGGCGACGTGCGGGTTCATTGCCCCCTGGGCCGGTGCGGCCACCGCCTCGCGCGAGCCCCCCGGCGCCAGCGAAACGCCTGCGGCCAGGCCTGCGCCGGACAGACCGAGCAGGGCGGTGGTGTTGAAGAACTTGCGGCGACCCGGGTCGATTGTCTCGGCCGGGGTCTTTTCGGTATGGTCGCTCATGGTCCGGTGCTCCTTGTTATTGACTAACGGTGACTGGGGGGCGCGTCATTGTGTCGCTGCGTCATTTCGTCGCACCTGCAATCTATACACCCGGACAGGGGGATTCCTTGATCCCGGTTAAGGAAAGCACCGTTTTTGTGCATGCAGACTGCACAGTCATCCGAACGGGTGCATGAAAATGCCATGCAAGGCGCGTCGTCGAGCATGAACACAGGGGGGCGGGATGCCGTGCGGCAGGAAATGAGCGGCGCTGAAGCGGTGGCCGGAGAATCGTCGTTACAGGCCGGACAGTTGCGCCGGTTGGTGATGCTGCGCTGGTGGTCGGTAGCCCTGATGCTGGGGGCAGCACTGGCCATGCCCGGGTTGCTGGGGCTGTCGATTGCGCTGGGACCGGCCCTCTCGGTGGCGCTGGCACTGGCCGCGTTCAATCTGTTTTCGCTGGCCTGGCTGCGGGTGCGTGGGGTGGTCTGGCCCGGTGCGCTGGTGCTGCAATTGGTGGTCGATCTGCTCGGCTGGAGCCTGTTCATCTACCAGACCGGTGGGGCGGCCAATCCACTGATTTCCATGCTGCTGCCCTTGCTGGCGATTGCGGCCGCGATCTTGCCGGCAGCCAGTGCATGGGTGCTGGCGGGGCTGGCGGTGTGCGCCTATTCGCTGCTGTGGCAGTTTCATGTGCCGATCCGGCTGGTCGATCCGGCCGCCGGCAGTTATCTGCATCTGGCGGGGATGTGGGCCACTTTTTCGCTGTCGGCCGTGCTGATGGTGGTGTTCGTGTCGCGCATGACCCGCGCGCTGCGCGCCCGCGACCGTGCCCTGGCCGAAGCCGCCCGTGCGCGGGCGCGCGACGAGCAGTTGCTGGCGCTGGGCAACATGGCTGCGGGTACGGCGCACAGCCTGGGTACGCCGCTGGCCACCATGCGCCTGCTCATCGACGAGATGCTGAGCGCGCCGCAACTGGACAGCAGCCTGCGTGAAGATGTGCACATTCTCAGCGAGCAGGTGGAGCACTGCCGCACCACGCTGGGCCTGCTCACGGCCCGTACCGGTGGCCGGCGCGCCGAAGGGGGCCGGGCGCTCAGCGCGGCAGACTGGGTGGACAAGGTGCTGCGGGAATGGGGACAGCAACGGCCCCAGGCCAGGGTGCAGGCCCGTCTGGCGCCGGAGCTTGGGGCGTGGCGCATTGTGGCCGATGAAACCCTGGGGCAGGCCCTGGCTTCATTGCTCGACAACGCGGTGCGCGCGGGGGCTGGAGCCGCCGAACTGATGGCCTGCTTGAGCGACGATCAACTGGTGGTGGAGGTGTGCGACCGGGGGCCGGGCATTCCCCCTGCGTTGCTCGACACGCTGGGTGAGCAGCCCCTGCAGGAGGGCGCGCAGGGCATGGGGCTGGGGGTGTATCTGGCCCGGTCGGCGATTACCCGTACAGGCGGGGTGTTGCGCTATGCACCGCGCGAGGGCGGTGGTACCGTCGCACGCATGGAACTGCCACTTGCAAGGATTTCAGCGTGATGAGGATTTCAGTGTGATGGACAACGCGTGCGCGCAGCCACAGGGCGTGCTGGTGATCGATGACGATCCGACCTTCAACCGGGTGTTGTGCCGGGTGCTGTCGCAGCGCGGTTTCGAGGCGCGCGGGGCGCTCGATGGCGGGCAGGCGCTGGTGCTGGCCAGTGCGCACCGGCCCCCTTGCATGGTGCTGGATCTGAATCTGGACGGGGCCTCCGGCCTGAAGCTGATCCAGCCGCTGCTGGAGATCGTGCCGCAGGCGCGCATCGTGGTGCTGACCGGTTATGCCAGCATCGCCACTGCGGTGCAGGCGGTAAAGCTTGGCGCGGTGCAATATCTGGCCAAGCCGGCGGAAGCGGATGCGCTGGTGCGGGCCTTGCTGCATGGCGATGAGGTCGGCAATGTGGAGGGGGTGTCCGACGAGCCGATGTCGGTGGACCGGCTGGAGTGGGAGCATCTGCAACGGGTGCTGGCCGAGCACGATGGCAACATTTCGGCCACGGCCCGGGCGCTGAAGATGCACCGCCGCACGCTGCAGCGCAAGCTGGCCCGCCCGCCGGAAGATCAACCCTGAGCGGGACTGCGCCGGGCGGGCGTTTCAGCGGGTGAGTTGTGCATACAGCTGCGGCAGATGTGCCGGGAGGTCTTCCGGACGGCGGATCATCGCAAAGCCGTTGGCGCCGAACAGGTGGGGCAGGTAGCTTTCCGCTTCGCGGTCTATCGTCGCGCAGAAGGGAATCAGCCCGGAGCTGCGGGCCTCGCGGATGGCGGCCCGGCTGTCTTCTATGCCGTAGCGCCCTTCGTACAGGTCGAGATCGTTCGGTTTGCCATCGGAGAGGATGAGCAGCATGCGCCGGCTGGCGGGCTGGATTGCAAGCAGTTGCGCTGCGCGCCGGATGCCGGCTCCGAGACGGGTGTAGTAGCCCGGGCGGATGGCGGCGATGCGGCCGCGCACCGTGTCGTCAAAGCGTTCGTCAAAGCCTTTCAGGTGGTGAAAGCGCACGTTTGCCCGTCGTACCGAGGAAAAGCCGCACATGGCAAAGCGGTCGCCGGTGGCGCCGAGGGCTTCGCCGAACAGGAGCAGCGCATCGCGGATCACGTCGATCACCCGCTGCTCCGAGGACACCCAGGTGTCGGTCGACAGGGACAGGTCGGCCAGCACCAGACAGGCCAGATCGCGCTCGCGACGCTCCAGCGCCCGGTACAGGGCGTCGGAGGGACGATGGCCACAGGCACGGTCGGTATGTGCGCGAACGGCTTCGTCCAGGTCGAGTTCGCTGCCGTCGGTGCGATGTCGCAGCCAGCTCCGGCCGGGCCGCAGGGCGGAGAATTGCTGGTGCAGCCGCCGGGCGGTGCGGCACAGGGCCGGTGGCAGCGGGCCGGGCGTGGCGTCGCGCGGAATCATCTCGATCAGGCGGACATGGTTCTCCACCAGCGTCTGTTTGCGGTAATCCCATTCGGGCAAGGGCAGGCCCGGTCCGAGCACGATGTCGTCGGCGGCGGCCGATGGCAGGTCCAGGTCGAAGCGTACCCGTGAGGCAACCGGATCGCGGTCCTGCGCGAGTGCCAGCTGGTCGAGGTCGCGTGCGGCATCGGCGGCATTGGCGTCGGGTTCGTCATCGGTGGGGCGGTTGATGCGCAGGAATTCGGCCACCGCCATCAGGCTCTCGGCCCTGAAGATCAGCGACAGGCCATTCTTTTCCTTCGGCATCTGTTCGCGCTGGGCGCGGTAGGCCCGGCGCTCGGTGGGGGGCTCCGATGGCGCGGCCGGTGGTGTTTCGGCAGGTTCCGGGTCGCCATCGCGGCGTGCCGCGTGGCTCAGGTGGGGGGCGCCGCAGAGCCATAAGGGCACGGGGTGGGGGTCGGGCAGCGAGGGGGTACGCGAGGGCGCCCGCGATGCGGCCACGGAAAGGGCGGTCGCGGACAGGTTTTCCGGTGAAACGCTTCCCGGTTCGATGAGGGCCTGGCGGATGGCCCGTTCCCGGGCCTGCTCGGCGGGGGGCAGGGTGTCGGGGGGCGGGCGCAGTGGCAGGCAGGCCGTCACCAGTCGCCGGTAACGGCCGCGCAGCCCGGGCCAGCGCTGCAGGGCGTACTGGGTGGCCAGCTGGTTGCGCAGCAGGTCGGCCGTGCCGGGGTCGGCGGGCGGGGCGTGCTGCAGGCGTCCGTGGGCGGCGGCCAGGGCGGCAAGCCAGAGGTAAAGGTCGCGGTTGAGGGCGGTGTCGGCAAACAGGTCGATTTCCGGTGGCAGGCGCAGGGTGGTTTCATCCATGCGCGCCTGGGCCACCTGATCGCCCACCCCGGCAACGCGCGCCAGCAGGCTGCGACGTGCCCGGTGGCGGTCGATTGTCGAGGCGGCCACCCTCAGCCCGGCGTCGCCGCCAAAGGCACGGAACAGCACGCCGGCGGTGCGCTCCATGTCCTTCAGCCTGACGGCCGCCTGGGGGTGGCGTGCTTCGGCGCTGCGGGTGATCAGCCGGTGCCAGAGCTTGCCTATGGTTTCTTCCATGGGATGATCCTCTTGTCGGGCGTGAGTCCTTCGGTCCGCTCTGGCGCGTGCTCTTGCGGCCTGCGGCTGGGGCGGGCGCCGAGAAAGCCGGCCTCGTTCTGACGGGCGGCTTCCTCGGTAACCCACTGCAGCAGCGGCCCCTGGGGGTTGTGTTGCTGGCTTTCGGCGCAGGCGCTGATGCACTGGGCGCACTGTGTGCAGGTGAACATGTGGCGCTTGAGCATGCGCGGATTCAGGCGCATCGGGCAGGCGGCTTCGCAGGCGGCGGCCCTGTCCGGCAGGCAGGTGGCGCAGTCTGCCGCCCTGACACGCTGGAAACCGACCACCAGAGCGCTCCGGTTGGCCATCCAGGCCAGGCTCTGGAACAGGCCCACGGCACAGGCATAGCGGCAGAACAGATGCCGGGCAAACAGGAATTCGAGGCTCAGCACCACGGTGGCGGCCGTGATGAAGAGGATGGGACCGCGTGACAGGCTGCCGTCGAGCAGGCCGCCATACACCTGTGCCGGTGGCAGCAGATAGGTGAGCAGCACCACTGCCCACAGCAGGGCGAAGCCCAGCGCGGCCGGTACGACCAGCAGCCACCAGCGGGCATCGGGTTGCCAGGGGCGGCCGTCGGCATGCCAGGGCGGGAGCCGGTTGCGCTCCCACACGCTGGGCTTGCCGCTGGCCTTGCGCATGAGGG
>JBAYOV010000050.1:0-26654 GCA_041678045.1 Rhodocyclaceae bacterium | reverse complement strand
GAGACCAACCTGTGCTACAACGCGGTGGACCGCCATGCCGCTGAGCGGCCCGACGGCCGCGCGCTGGTGTATATCTCCACCGAGACCGGCGAAGAAAAGGTCTACACCTTTGCCGAACTGCAGCGCGAAGTCGAGCGCATGGCGGCCATCTACCAGGATCTCGGCGTCAAGCGTGGCGACCGCGTGCTGATTTACATGCCGATGATCGCCGAAGCCGCATTCGCGATGCTGGCCTGCGCGCGCATCGGCGCGATCCATTCGGTGGTGTTCGGTGGCTTCGCCGCCGGCTCGCTCGCCACCCGCATCGACGATGCCAGGCCGGTACTGATGGTCAGCTCGGACGCCGGCATGCGCAACGGCAAGCCGGTGCCCTACAAGCACCTGGTCGATGAAGCCTGCAAGCTGGCCGAGTTCCCGCCGGCCAGGGTGCTGATCGTCGATCGCGGCCTGGACAAGGGCTTTCCGCGTGTCGAAGGCCGCGACGTCGATTACGCCGAACTGCGCGCCAGGCACATGGACGCCAAGGTGCCGGTGACCTGGCTGGAATCGTCCGAGCCGAGCTACATCCTCTACACCTCCGGCACCACCGGCAAGCCCAAGGGCGTGCAGCGAGACACCGGCGGTTACACGGTGGCGCTGGCGGCGTCGATGAAGCACATCTACGCCGGTGCCCCTGGCGAGACGATGTTCACCACCTCGGACATCGGCTGGGTGGTCGGCCACAGCTACATCATCTATGGCCCGCTGATCGCCGGCATGGCCACGGTGATGTACGAAGGCACGCCACTGCGCCCGGATGCCGGCATCTGGTGGCAGATCGTCGAGAAGTACAAGGTCAACGTAATGTTCTCGGCCCCCACCGCAGTGCGTGTGCTGAAGAAGCAGGACCCGGCCTTCCTCAAGAAGTACGACCTGTCCTCGCTCAAGCACCTGTTCCTGGCCGGCGAACCGCTCGATGAGACCTCCCACCAGTGGATCATGAGCGAGTTGGGCATTCCGGTCATCGACAACTACTGGCAGACCGAAACCGGCTGGCCGATGCTGGCGATCTGCCGTGGCGTCGAACAAAGTCCGATCAAGCTCGGTTCGCCCGCCTTCCCGGTGTATGGCTACGACCTGCGCATTTTCCGTGAGGACGGCAGCGAGTGCGGTGCCAACGAGAAGGGTATTGTCGGCATCGTGCCGCCGCTGCCGCCGGGCTGCCTGTCTACCGTGTGGGGGCAGGACGAGCGCTTCGTCAGCACCTACTTCAGCCTGTTCACCGACCCGGTGGTGTATTCCTCGTCCGACTGGGGCATCAAGGACGACAACGGCTATCACACCATCCTTGGCCGCATGGACGATGTGATCAACGTCGCCGGTCACCGTCTGGGCACCCGCGAGATCGAGGAAGCCGTGCAGACCCACCCGGCCGTGGCCGAAGTGGCGGTGGTCGGGGTGGCCGATCCGGTCAAGGGCCAGATGCCGATGGCCTTTGCCGTGCTCAAGGATGCGAGCGTCGCCGACACGCCTGAAAAACGCGCAGCCCTTGAAAAGGAAGTGATGAAGAAGGTGGATGACAGCCTGGGCGCGATTGCACGCCCGGCCCGTGTGCACTTCATCAGCGGCCTGCCCAAGACGCGTTCGGGCAAGATGCTGCGCCGCTCCATCCAGGCGCTGGCGGAAGGCCGGGATGCAGGTGACCTGACCACCATCGAGGACCCGAGCACGCTGGAGCAGATTCGGGAGGCGCTCAAGGCCTGAGCCTGCTGACGGGCGGCAGACCATGAACAAGGGCGTCGGACGCGTGGCCCGCGTCGGACGCCCTTTTTGCGTTCAAAGACATCCCGCGCTTGGTGTCGATGATGCAGGCGCTATAATCGGCCGTGGTGCATTCGTCATGAGGAGGGCATGATGCGAAACGGTCTGGCCAGACAGCGGCTGACTGCCGTGTTCCTGTTTGCGGTCCTGCTGTTCAATTATCCGCTCCTGTCCCTGTTCGATCGTGGGGAGTTCGTGTTCGGCATGCCCGTGCTGTTCCTGTTCCTGTTCATTGTCTGGGCTGCCGTGATTGCAGCTGTGGCCCTGATTGCCGAACGGCGGCGATCCTAGGCGGGGGGCGCGCAATGATTCCTGCCTCGCTGGTCATCGGCGTCTCCTTTGCCTATCTGCTGATTCTGTTCGCGGTGGCCTATTTCGGGGATCGCCGGGCAGAGCAGGGGCGTTCGATCATTTCCAACCCCTGGACATACACCCTCTCGCTGGCGGTGTATTGCACCGCCTGGACGTATTTCGGCAGTGTGGGCTGGGCGGCCAAGGGAGGCATGTGGTTCCTGCCGATCTATCTGGGCCCGACCCTGGCGATGACCCTCGCGTGGATGGTGACGCTGAAGATGATCCGTATCTCGCGCAGCTACCGCATCACCACGATTGCCGATTTCATCGCCTCGCGCTATGGCAAGAGTCATCTGCTGGGCGGGTTGGTCACCATCATCGTGGTGGTCGGCATCATTCCCTACATCGCGCTGCAACTGAAGGCCATCTCGATTGGCTACGCCGTGCTCACCGGGGGGCCGGAAACCCCGTTCAATGGCGACGAACTGGGGAGCTGGTTTCAGGACAGCACCCTGTATGTCGCGCTCACCCTGGCGCTGTTTACCGTGTTGTTCGGAGTGCGTCACCTGGATGCCACCGAGCGCCATGAAGGCATGGTTGCGGCGATTGCCTTCGAGTCGGTGGTCAAGTTGGTCGCCTTCCTGATTCTCGGGGTGTTCGTCACCTACGGGCTGTACGACGGTTTCGGCGACATCTTTTCCCGTGCCGCAAGCAATCCCGAGTTGTCCGGCCTGCTCGGTTTTGCCGGCAGCAGCGACAGTGGCTATGGTGGCTGGTTTGCGCTGATCCTGCTCGCCATGCTGTCGGCCCTGCTGCTGCCGCGCCAGTTCCAGGTGGCGGTGGTGGAAAACGTGAATGAAGGGCATCTGCGCCGGGCGGCCTGGATGTTCCCGGCTTACCTGCTGCTGATCAACATCTTTGTGGTGCCCATTGCGCTGGGAGGGTTGCTGCATTTTGGACAGGGAACGGTGGATCCCGACACCTTCGTCCTCTCCCTGCCTCTGGCGCTGGGCCACGAAACGCTTGCCCTGCTGGCCTTCGTGGGCGGTCTGTCGGCGGCTACCGGCATGGTGATCGTGGAAACGATTGCCGTGTCCACCATGATCTGTAACGATCTGGTGATGCCCCTGCTGCTGCGGGCCAGGCGTCTGCATGCCACGGTGCAGTCCGATCTCACCGGGCTGCTGCTGCGCATCCGTCGCGGGGCGATCCTGATCGTGGTGCTGCTCGGTTATCTGTATTTCAGGCTGGCGGGCGAGGCCTATGCGCTGGTCAGCATCGGCCTGATCAGTTTTGCGGCAGTGGCCCAGTTCGCTCCGGCCCTGCTCGGTGGCATGTACTGGCGCGGTGGTACGCGGGAGGGCGCACTGGCAGGCTTGCTCGGCGGGTTTCTGGTGTGGGCCTACACGCTCATGCTGCCTTCCTTTGCCAAGTCCGGCTGGCTGGATGCGACCTTTGTCGAGCAGGGCCTGTTCGGCGCTGCCCTGCTCAGGCCGGAGCAGCTCTTCGGGCTCACCGGGCTGGACAACATCAGCCATGCGCTGTTCTGGAGTCTGGGCATCAACATCACGCTGTACGTCGCCGTGTCCCTGATGCGTTCGCCCACCGCCCAGGAGGCCAGCCAGGCAAGCCTGTTTGTGGACGTGTTCAAGCGCGACCGGGCGGCGCCGGCGACCTTCTGGCGTGGTAGTGCCGAGGTACGCGACCTCATTCCTCTGGTCTCGCGCTTTCTGGGGGGGGCGCGCACCCGCGAGCTGTTCGAGCGTTACGCGAACGAGCGCGGGGTGATCGGCGTGGCGCAGCTGCGCGGCGATGCGGGGTTGGTCCATTTTGCCGAAACCCAGCTGGCCGGCGCGATCGGCAGCGCTTCGGCACGGGTCATGGTGGCTTCGGTGGTGAAGGAGGAGCCGCTTGGCCTGGAAGAGGTGATGAACATTCTCGACGAGGCTTCCCAGGTGCGCGCTTACTCGCGCCAGCTCGAAGACAAGTCGCGCGCACTGGAGGCGGCCACCACCGAGTTGCGTGCTGCCAACGAGCAGCTGAAGGAGCTGGACCGTCTCAAGGACGACATCATGTCCTCGGTGACGCATGAATTGCGCACGCCGCTCACTTCGATCCGCGCCCTGTCGGAAATGCTGCACGAGGATCCGGACATGCCGCTGGCCGACCGGCGGCGCTTTCTCGGCATCATCGTGTCGGAGACCGAGCGGCTCACCCGGCTGGTCAATCAGGTGCTGGATCTCGCCAAGATCGAATCCGGTCATGCGGAATGGCACAATACGGACATCGACATGTGCGCGCTGGTCGAGCATGCCATGGAAACCACCGGCCAGCTGTTCATTGACCGGGGCGTGACGGTGTCGCTGCGCCTGCCCGAAGCACGGCCCAGACTGCTGGCCGATCACGACCGTTTGCTGCAGGTGCTGATCAACCTGCTGTCCAACGCGGCGAAGTTTGCGCCACGCGATGCTGGCAGGGTCGAGATCAGGGTGAGCGCATCCGATGATGCGGTTCGTGTCGAGGTGCAGGATAATGGGCCCGGTATTGCGCCGGAGTTCATGCCCTACGTGTTCGAGAAGTTCCGCCAGGGGGGCGACCAGCGCGACCGGCCACAGGGTACCGGGTTGGGTTTGCCGATCAGCCGGCAGATCATCGAGCACTTCGGCGGTCACATGTGGGTTGAACCAGCGCCGGGACAAGGCGCGATATTCTGCTTCACGCTGCCGATGGCCGGCGGTGAGGCTGACAAGGTGCAAGAGGACGAACAGTCCGGATAACGATGTACTGATGAGGGGGGATGAATGACAAGAAAAATCCTGATAGCCGACGACGAGCAGAACATTCTGATCTCGCTCGAATTCCTGATGAAGCGTGAAGGCTACGAGGTGATCGTGGCGCAGGACGGCGAGGAGGCGGTGCACAAGATTCGCAGCGAACGGCCCGATCTGGTGCTGCTCGATGTGATGATGCCCAGGAAAAGCGGTTTCGAGGTGTGCCAGGAGGTGAAGGCCGATGCGGAACTGGCCCAGGTACGCATCCTGATGCTCACCGCCAAGGGGCGCGACACCGAAGTGGCCAAAGGGCTGGCGCTTGGGGCAGATGCCTACATGACCAAGCCTTTCTCGACCCGGGAGCTGGTCGAGAAGGTACGCAGCATGCTGGACGGAGCCTGAGCGATGGATGCCCGCGCACGCTTCATACTGGCAGTGATCGTGCTCGGCCTGCTGGTCACCGGGCCGTTTCTGGTCACTGCGACCGTGGCCTGGATGACCACCGACGAGGCAGAGCGCGCGGTGTTGTTCGAGGTGTTTTCCAATCACCTGGCGATTGGTGCGATCACCACCCTGGTGGGGCTGGCGGCGGGCATTTCGCTGCTGCGCAGCCTGTTCAGGCAGTACGTCAGTGGCCTGCTGCGCATGGCCGAGCAGCAGCACCTGATGCTGGGCGCCAATCGTGAATTCCGCATCGAGGAGAAAGGCCCGCCGGAGATCCGTGCCCTGGCCAGAACTGCCAACGAGCTGGCACAGCAGCGTGACGAGTTGCTGCACGACGTGGAGCGCCAGATCAGCGAGGCCAAGCACAGTGTGGAACTGGAGAAGGATCGCCTCGCTGCGCTGATGTCCGAGCTTACCCAGAGCGTGGTGGTGTGCAATCTGGACGGTCGTGTGCTGCTCTACAACAACCGTGCCCGCCAGCAGTTCCGTGCCCTGTCCGACGCGCCCGATGTGGCCGGAGGGGGCGAGCTGATCGGCCTCGGGCGTTCCATCTATGCCGTATTCGACCGCAACCTGGTGGCCCACGCGCTGGAATCGATGCAGCACCGGCTCAGCCGCCATGCCGAACAGACGGTGGCCAACTTCGTGACCACCAGCCGCAGCGGGCAACTGCTGCGGGTGCAGATGTCGCCGGTGTTGTCCGGCGCGGGAGAGGCCCCCATGCAGGCCGACGCGCTGCAGGAAGAGCGCACCATGACCGGCTTCATCCTGATGCTCGACAACATCACCCGGAACTTCGAGAACGAGTCGCGGCGCGACCAGATGCTGCACACGCTCACCGAGGGCAACCGTGCGTCGCTGGCCAATGTGCGCGCGGCCGCCGAGATGCTCGAATTTACCGACCTCGACGAGGACATGCGCAAGCGCTTCCGCACGGTGATCCGCGACGAGGTGAAGGCGATGAGCGAGCGCCTGGACAGCACCGCAAACGAGTTTGCCGATTCGCTCAAGGCCCGCTGGCCGCTGGAGGAAATGCTTGGCGCAGACCTGATTGCCGCAGTGTGCCGCCGGGTCGAAAACCGGCTCGGCGTGCCGACCAAGCTGGAGGATGTCGACGAGGCCCTGTGGGTGAAGGTGGACAGCTTCTCGCTGGTGCAGGCCATGATGTACCTGATCAGTCGTCTGTCCGAAGAGTTCGGGATACGGGAAATCCGTTTCCGTCTGTCTGCCGCAGGCCGGCTGGCGCATCTGGATGTGATCTGGCAAGGGCAGGCGATGAGCACCGAAACGGTGATGAGCTGGGAGCTGGAGCCGATGAGCGTGGCCGGCGAGAACAGCCCGCTCACCGTGCGCGATGTCATCGACCGCCACGATGGCGAGATCTGGCTGGAGCGCGAGAAGGTGCGCCACCGTGCCTTCTTCCGCATCCTGCTGCCGGCGGCAGTGCCGCAGGAGCAGGTCGATGGAGCGGCTTTCCTGAAGGGAGAGAGCCGGCCCGAGTACTACGATTTTGACCTCTTCAAGTGGTCGGAAAAATCCCACGAGCTCGACGACCGCCTGCTGACCGAGCTGACCTACACGGTGTTCGATACCGAAACCACCGGCCTGAATCCCTCGCAGGGCGACGAGATCATCCAGATCGGCGCCACCCGGGTGGTGAATGGCAAGCTGCTCAAGCAGGAGTCTTTCGAGCAACTGGTGGACCCCCGGCGCCGGCTCACTCCCGAGTCGATCCCGATTCATGGCATACAGCCCGAAATGCTGGTGGGGCAGCCGACCATCGACAAGGTGTTGCCGGCCTTCCACGCGTTCGCCGCCGATACCATCCTGATCGCGCACAATGCCGCCTTCGACATGCGTTTCCTGCAGCTCAAGGAGGCCTCCACCGGTCTGCGTTTCGATCAGCCCGTGCTCGATACCCTGTTGCTGTCCGCAGTGATTCATCCCAACCAGGAATCACACCGCCTGGAGGCGATTGCCGAGCGGCTCAACCTCACCATTGTCGGTCGGCACACTGCACTCGGAGATGCGATCGTCACGGCGGAAGTGTTCCTGAAGATGATTCCGCTGCTCGCCGAGAAGGGCATCCGCACCCTGCGCGAAGCGCGGGAAGCGGCCGAGAAGACCTACTACGCCCGGATCAAGTATTGAGCAGGCCCGCCGCTGTCATGCCGAACACTCGCCGCATGCTTTCCATGATCGCTGAAAGCGCCCCGTCCGCATGACCGGGCGGGGCGGCTACATGGCGCAGGCGCGGCGCTTCTATCTGCTATACACAGGCGGCTTCCTGCTGTTCCTGCTGTTGCTGTCGATTGGTGAATACTTCGGCATGTCGTCGACCGCGATCGGCCATGTGTTCCTGTTCGCGACGATTGCCATTTACGCCAGCATTGGCGTGATGAGCCGCACCTCCGATGTGTCGGAGTATTACGTTGCCGGCCGGCGGGTGCCGGCGATGTTCAATGGCATGGCCACTGCGGCTGACTGGATGAGTGCGGCCTCCTTCATCGGTCTGGCCGGTACCCTGTACTACGCCGGCTTCGAAGGGCTGGCCTTCGTCACCGGGTGGACCGGCGGCTTCGTGCTGGTGGCCCTGCTGCTCGCCCCTTACCTGCGCAAGTTTGGCCAGTACACCATTCCGGATTTCCTGGGTGCGCGCTATGAGGGCAACTTTGCCCGTCTGGTCGGCCTGTTCGCGGCGGTGCTGGCGAGCTTCATCTATCTGGTGGCGCAGATATACGGCGTGGGGCTGATCACCAGCCGTTTCGTCAGTGTCGAGTTCGAGATCGGGCTGGTGATCGGCCTGACCGGCATTCTGGTGTGCTCCTTTCTGGGGGGCATGCGTGCGGTGACCTGGACACAGGTGGCGCAGTACCTGATCCTGATCATCGCTTATCTCGTGCCCGTGGTGATCCTCTCCTACAAGGTCACCGGCGTGCCGGTGCCGCAGGTGATGTATGGCACGGTACTGAGCCAGATTTCGGAGCGCGAGCAGGAAATCTTTACGGCGCATGACGAGATCGATGCCCGCCGCCAGTTTCGCTACCGTGCCGACGACTACGCCCAGAAAATCGCCCAGTTGCCCGAATCCCTGGAGGTCGAGCGCCGGGTGATGATCGAGCGCCTGAACCGCCTGCGTGCGGACAATGCCGAGGCGCGCGAGATTGCGCTCACCGAGCGCGCCCTGCGCGACCTGCCGCGTACCCCCGAAGAAGCGGCCATCGTCTGGAACCGCGCCCGCGAGCATGCCCTTGAACGGGCTACCGTTCCGGACCGCCATGCCGAAGCCTTTCCCGGGGAGACCGAGGTCGAACGGCGCAATGCGCGCAACAACTTCCTGGCGCTGGTATTCGTGCTGATGCTGGGCACCGCCGCGTTACCGCATGTGCTCATGCGTTACTACACCACACCCAGCGTGGTCGAGGCGCGCAAATCGGTATTCTGGTCCCTGTTCTTCATCGTTTTGCTGTACATCACCGCTCCGGCATATGCGGTGTTCGCCAAATGGGAGGTGTACAGCAACCTGATCGGCATGAAGATTTCCGAGCTGCCGAACTGGATTGCCTCATGGGGCAAGGTGGGCATGGTGACCATCGAGGACATCAACGGCGATGGCGTGCTGCAACTGGCGGAGCTGACCCTCAACACCGATGTGATCGTGCTGGCCACCCCTGAGATTGCCGGCCTGCCGTATGTGATTGCGGGGCTGGTCGCTGCCGGCGGGCTGGCGGCCGCGCTGTCGACGGCGGACGGCCTGTTGCTCACCATCTCGAATGCCCTGTCGCACGATTTTTACTACAAGGTGGTCAATCCACATGCCTCCACCCATCGCCGGCTGGTGATTTCCAAATCCCAGCTGCTGGTGGTGGCGGTGGTCGCGGCATGGGTGGCGTCGCTGCGACCGGACAACATTCTGTTCATGGTTGGGTTGGCCTTCTCGATTGCTGCATCGGCGTTTTTCCCGGCGCTGGTGCTAGGCATCTTCTGGAAGCGTGCCAACCGACCGGGGGCGATTTCCGGGATGCTTGTCGGTCTGAGCGTGACCCTGTACTACGTGCTCCGTACCCACCCGTTTCTTGGCGGCTCTGCCGAGCATCTCTGGTTCGGCATACATCCGATCTCCAGCGGCATCTTCGGCGTGGCGCTGGGCCTGGTCACCATTGTGGTGGTCAGCCTGCTCACCCCCCCGCCGTCGGCACAGGTGCAGCGCCTGGTCGATTATGTGCGCTACCCCCGTCTGAGCGATGCCCCCCCGGAAGGCAGTACCGACCCCCTTCGCACGCCAGAGGCCCGCTTGTAAACCGGAACCCGCCTGAGCCTGCCGGGCTCAACCGTTGAGCAGTTTGAGGTTGAAGTGGTGGCGAATGAAGGCCTGGAAGCGGGCCACGCTTTCGAGGGCGATGCGCAGCTCACCCTGTTGCATCAGGTTGAGCTGTTCGAGCCGGATGTAGTTGCTCGGTTGCCGGCCTTCGCGCAGGGCTTCGACATGGCCGCGCAGTCTGAGTCGCACCAGGCAGTCGAAGGCGGCCATCAGGTCGCGGGCGTCGCGCGCCTTCAGCACGCCGGCTTCGGTCAGCGCCTCGATCCGGTCGTGAGTGCTGCCGTCGAGCTTGCGGGCTTCGAGGGCCAGCGCCTTGACTCCGTCGGTGATGGCAAAGATGCCGGCCTTCTTGATGTCCAGCGCCCCCTTGTGCGGCCCTGAGCGTTCCACCTTGATCTTGCCGAACCAGCCCAGCGGGGGGGTGAAACCGACCATGTTCTGTGCCATGCGCATGATGAAGCCACGGTCTTCGGCCAGACGTTCGAACACATGCTGGCGCACTGCCTGCTCAAGGCTGGCGTCGCCGTCCAGAATGCGCAGGTCCACAAACATGCTGCCCATCATGATGTTGTCCGGGCTGGGCGTGGCCAGCCAGCGGTCGAGTTCTTTCTTCCAGCCTTTCAGGCTGCGCCGCCAGGTGGCATTCTTCGCCATGATGCCACCCGGGCAGGGGGGCACCCCCAGGCCGATGAGGGCGTCGATGAGTTCCACCGAAAAGGCTTCGATGCGTGCGACGGCGGCCTCGTCCAGCAGGTCGGAATAGATGATGGCGTTGTCCTGGTCGGTGGACAGCGTCTGTTCGCCGCGCCCCTCGCTGCCCATCACCACAAAGGCAAAGTCGGCGGGCAGGTCCGGGTATTTCTCTTCGCGCAACAGCTTGATGAGACGGATCAGCACCTGGTCGTTGAGGTGGGCGATCAGCTTCACCAGTTCGCGGATCTCGATGCTGGTGCCGGTCATGTGCAGCACCAGGGCCTGAATCCGGTGGTGCAGCACCTTCAGGTCATCCAGTGAAGCAGCCTTTTCGATGTCCAGCACGAGTTGGTGCGGTGAGTGGGCCTGCAGGCGCAGGATGTCGGTATCGGTGATGATGCCGGCGAGCTTGCCGCTGCGATTCACCACGCCAAGGCGGTGGATGCCGCGTCGTGACATCTGGTACAGCGCGCGATACAGCACTTCGTCCTCGGAAATCACCGCCAGCGGACTGTTCATGATGTCGGCGACCCGCAGCGATTCCGGGCTGCGCCCTTCGGCGACGACCTTGTTGCGCAGGTCCCGGTCGGTGAAGATGCCCACCGGGTTGCCGTCGTCACAGACCACGATGCTGGAAATGTTGCGCGCGCGCATGGTGGCCACGGTGTCGACCAGCGCATCCTGCGGGGCGCAGCTGACGACCTCACGGCGGCAGAAATCACGAATCGGACGGAAGAACTGGTTGTCGTCGGCCATGAGGCGGGTGTCTCCGGTTTTGTGAGCAAATATTGCCCGTGATTATAGGCCCGCTTGCTTGTGCAGGATTCGGGCGTGTGAGTTTTCTTGAGCAAGACGAAAGCCGGAAAGCACCTTCATGCGCGTGCGCCGGTCGAGTAGACTTCGCGCAGGAGGATTCAGATGACGCTTGAACAGGATGGAGCATTCATGGCGCTGGCGCTGGAGCAGGCGCGGCTGGCCGGCAGCTGTGGCGAGGTGCCGGTGGGGGCGGTGGTGGTGTGCGAAGGCGAAGTGGTGGGGCGTGGTTTCAACCAGCCGATCCGGCGTCACGACCCCACGGCGCATGCCGAGATGATGGCCTTGCGCGATGCGGCCGAACGGTTGGGCAACTACCGCTTGCCCGGCTGCGAGCTGTATGTGACCCTTGAGCCGTGCATGATGTGCAGCGGGGCGATCATGCACGCCCGCATTGCCCGGGTGGTGTTTGGGGCACGCGACCCCAAGACCGGGGTGGCCGGCAGTGTGCTGGATCTGTTCGCCGAAAACCGGCTCAATCACCATGCCGAGATTGCCGGAGGGGTGCTCGCCGAGGACTGCGGACGCTTGTTGTCGAGCTTTTTCGCGGCGCGTCGCGGACGCACGCTGAGCGCCTGAGCGATGCATTTGCTCATCGATCTGCAGGCGCAGCGCCTGTACCTGTTTGGCGACGACGGCGCATGCCTGCGCAGCTATGCGGTGTCCACGGCATGCAATGGCGCCGGGGAGCTGAATGGCTCGGGCTGCACCCCGCGTGGCCGTCATCGGGTGCGGGCGATGATCGGCGCCGGCCAGCCGCGTGGTGCGGTGTTCCGGGGGCGTCGCCCCACCGGGGAGGTCTGGACACCGGCGCTGGCGGCCGCCCAGCCCACGCGCGACTGGATTCTGTCGCGCATTGTCTGGTTGAGCGGTTGCGAGCCCGGCTTCAACCGCCTGGGCCGGGTGGACACCATGGCGCGCTACATTTACATCCATGGCACGGGCGACGATCAGCCCATGGGCGTGCCGTTGTCGCACGGCTGCGTACGCATGCGCAATGATGACGTGATCGAGCTTTTTGCGCTGCTGCAGCCGGGGTGCAGGGTGGAGATTGTCGAAGGCTTGGGCGGCAGCGAAGCGTCAGGGTAGGGAGGGGCACCCGAGCCTGTTTCATGTGCAGGCAATGCCCGTCATCCGGACTGTTCGGTGAAGAAACTGTAGGCCATGTCGCCTGCGAGCGTGCCGGCCTCGTCCCAGCTCCACTCGCGGAAGCTGGCCTGGCCGGTTCTGGAGAGGGTGACCAGGGTGGAGCAGCGCGTACCGTAGCCGGGGGCACGCACGAATACCGAGGACAGCCAGTGCTCCCAGTCCGCGCTGACGCCGGTGTTGGGCAGGGTGTGCGCCGGAGCCGGGCGGTCGTCGGTGAGCAGTTGCAGCATGTCGCGCGTACTGGGCAGCCTGTTCAGCGCAGCGCCGAAGCGCTCGCGGGCCAGGGTGAGCTTGGGCCAGGGCGTGTCGAGCAGATGGTTGGACAGGCCGTAGCACCCCGGTGCCAGCAGGCGGATGCGCCCGGTGGTGCTTTCATGCACGCCGAGGCGCTGTCCGTCGCTGAAGATCAGGTTGAAGCCGGCGTAACGCGTGCTTTGCGCGGCGATGCGGGCCAGTGTGCCTTCGGTGTCCTGTTCGCCGAGCAGGCAGTCGCGCACCAGGGCGCCGCGTGAGGGGGCGCCGGGGCGATGCTGGCTTGGGTCGCGGTAGTTGGTGAGGGCGGCAAAGCGGCCACTGCGGGTCAGGCCCAGCCAGGTGCCACCGGCTTCGAGATCACGCCCCGCGAGAATGCCCGGTGGCCGGGACCACCAGTGCGCGGCCAGGGTCGGACGCTGGAAGAATTCGTCGCGATTGGCCGCAATCACCAGCGGATACTCCGGATGCTGCTGCCAGGCGATCAGGATCAGGCACATGCCGGGCGTCCTGACGGCTCAGCGGGCGGCTTCGGCGTTCAGCGCATAGGGCAGGTCGAGCAGGCGCAGGCGCGGGCCGTCCGGACTGGCCAGGTGCACCTCGCCGGCCTCTGCGCTGCTCATTTGCAACACGGCCAGCGCCTCGAAATCGCCTTCCGGGCAGGGGGCGACATTCACCAGCTTGCCGGCGGACTGGTCGCCGAAGTCCGGGGCGTACAGGTCGGCGCCCGGGGTGGGCGCGGGGGCGCTTGCCCCATCGATGTGCACCCGGTACATGCGCTTTTTCAGCTTGCCCAGATAGCGGGTGCGGGCAACGATTTCCTGGCCCGGATAGCAGCCCTTGTTGAAGCTCACGCCGCCGATCAGCTCGTAGTTGAGCATCTGGGCAACGAATTCTTCCTGCGTGGCGGTGGTCACCAGGGGCAGCCCGGCGCGGATCATGGCGAGCTGCCAGGCGTCGGTGCCGGCGGGGTGGGCGCCGGCCTGCTGCAGGGCATTGAAGATGGCGATGGCTTCGGCCACCGGGAAGGCGAGCACAAAATGCCGTGCGTCGAGCCGGATGACATTGCCGCCGCCATGGACGGCCCGCTGCATCGGCGCGTCGGGCACGGGCAGTCCGGCCTGCGACAGTCGCTCGGCCGCCTCCGGGCCGGCCAGGCCGAGCAGGGCATGGTCCGCGCCGGCATCTTGCAGCTTCACCTTGCTGCGCAGCACGTACATGGAGAGTTTTTTCAGCAGGGCAGGCTGGAGGTCGGCAGACATTGCCAGCCAGTGGGCCTCGGGCGTGCCCCAGAGCAGGAAGCTCGCCAGCATGCGGCCCTTCGGTGAGTTGAAGCTGTTCCATTGTGCCGCCTCGGGGGCCAGCTTCTTCACATCGTTGGAAAACAGGTTGTGCAGGAAGGGGGCAGACTCCGCCCCCTGGCTGTGGATCAGCCCCAGATGCAGCAAGGGCACCAGCACGGTGGCGGCCCCATCGGCTGGTGGCAGCGCAACACGTGCTCCGGAGTCGTCGATGCGTGCGCCCTGTGTGGCGAGGAAGGCGGTCCATTCGTTGGTCATTGGCGTGTATCCGGTGCGAAAAGTGAATGAAGTATTATAGGAGCCTTTTGGTGGCGATGAGGGCGTGGCGCGGAGTGTGCTCCGGGCGGCTGTGACGACGATGAAGCTGATGATCCGCTTGATTCTTTTCCTGTGTGCCCTGGCTGCAGCGGCGGTGGCCAGTGTGTGGTGGTATGTGCACCGCCCCTTGCCGATGCCAGCCGACGAGGTGGATGTGACGGTCGAGCGTGGCTTCACCATGCGTCAGGCCGCGCAGGCCGTGGCTGCGGCCGGGGTGGAGGTGCATCCCGAGGCGTTGTACTGGATTGCGCGCCTGTCCGGGCGGGCCGAGCGCATCGTGGCGGGCAGCTATGTGCTGACGCCGGGGCTCAATGCCCTGCAACTCATCGACAAGCTGGCTGGCGGGGAGGTGACGCGGGCCGAGTTGCTGATCGTCGAAGGCTGGAACTTCCGTCAGGTGCGGGCGGCCGTGGAGGCCCATCCCTATCTGAAGCAGGATACGGCGGAACTGAGCGACGAGGAGATCCTGCAGCGCATCGGTGCGAGCGAGACGCATCCGGAAGGGCTGTTCTTTCCCGATACCTATCTGTTCGACCGTCATTCCAGCGCGCTGGCGGTGTTGCGGCAGGCGTATCAGGCCATGCAGGCGCGACTCGACGAGGTGTGGGCAACGCGCGACCCGGCGGTGCCGCTGACCTCGCCGTATGAAGCCCTGATCCTGGCGTCCATCGTCGAAAAGGAAACCGGTCGAGAGAGTGAGCGCGGGCTGGTGGCCTCGGTGTTTGCCAACCGGCTGCGCATCGGCATGCGCCTGCAGACCGATCCGACCGTGATCTATGGTTTTGGTGAGGCATTCGAGGGGCGTTTGCGCCGCCATCACCTGCAGACCGATCATGTGTATAACACCTATACCCGGGCGGGGTTGCCACCCACGCCGATTGCGATGCCCGGCCTGCCGTCCCTGCAGGCAGCGGTGCGCCCGGCCGACAGCGAATATTTCTACTTTGTCGCGCGAGGAGACGGCAGCAGCCAGTTCTCGCGCAATCTGGCTGACCATAACCGGGCAGTCAATCGGTATCAGCGAGGAGGTGGCGGTTGAACGACAGGTCCGAACAGGTCCCCCGAGGGCAGTTCATCACGTTCGAGGGTATCGACGGTGCCGGCAAGAGCAGCCAGATTGCGGCGGTGGTGGCTGCACTGCAGCAGCGCGGTCTGTCGGTGGTGCAGACCCGTGAGCCGGGTGGCACGCAGCTGGGCGAGCGCCTGCGCGATCTGCTGCTGCACGAGCCGATGCATCTCGACACCGAGGCGATGCTGATGTTTGCCGCGCGGCGCGAGCACCTCGCCAGCCTCATCCTGCCTGCGCTGGCGCGGGGCGAGTGGGTGGTGTCGGATCGCTTCTCCGATGCGACCCATGCGTATCAGGTGGGGGGGCGTGGGCTGGACGAGGCCCGTTTTGCGCAACTGGAGCACTGGGTGCATCCGGGCTTTCAGCCTGCGCTGACCCTGTTGTTCGACCTGGCGCCCGAGGTGGCAGCGCAGCGGTTGGCCGGCAGCGGTGCGGTGCCCGACCGCTTCGAGCGTGAACAGACGGATTTCTTTGAGCGGGTGCGTGCGGCCTATCTGCAGCGTGCGGCCGCCTCAGCCGGTCGCATTCAGGTGATTGACGCGAACCGGACGCCTGCGGAAATCCGCTCGGGCGTGCTTGCGGTGCTGGAGCAGAGGTTTTTCCGGTGAGCGCCCTGCACCCCTGGCTCCAGGATGTCTGGCAGCGGCTCACGGCGCTGGGCGAACGCATTCCGCACGCGCTGCTGTTCGTCGGGCCGCCCGGTGTGGGCAAGCATGACCTGGCCGAGACGCTGGCGGCGCGTCTGCTATGCACCGCACCGCTGGGCGACGGTCACGCCTGTGGGCAGTGTACCGGCTGCGCCCTGATGCGCTCGCACAACCATCCCGACCTGTTTCGCTTGATGCCCCCGGCCGATCTGGCCGTCTGGATGGCAGAGCAGGGTTTGTCCGATGAGGCCGGGACGCTGGCGGGCGATGCGGCCCAGGGCGAGCCGGGTACCGAGGGCAAGGCGCTGTCCTCGCAGATCCTCATCGAACAGGTGCGTCGCCTGCAGCAGCAGCTGACGGTGACCGGCCACCAGGGCAGTCGCCGGGTGGCGCTGATCGAGCCGGCCGAAGCCATGAACACGGTCACCGCCAACGGCTTGCTGAAGTTGCTTGAGGAACCGCCCGAAGGCTGTGTGTTCATACTCGTGTCCCCCGCGCCTGCCCGCCTGCTGCCGACCATCCGCAGTCGCTGTCAGGTGTGGCACATCAACGCCGCCGCAGCCGCGCCTCCGGCCGCTTCCGGCGATGCCGGTGCCCAGGCCCTGCTCGCACTGTCCGGCGGATTGCCGCTGGCGGCGCAGCGTCTGGCCGGACGGGGCGGTGCGGCGCTGCTGGAGCGTTTCGTGCATGATGTGCAGGCACTGGATGAAAACGGGGTGCTGGCCCTGTCGGCGCGCTGGGAGCAATGGCTGAAGTCCCGTGAGGCACGCGACGCCGGCTTCGGCATGCCGCAACTCACCGACTGGATGCTGCGCTGGGTGACCGATCTGGCCACCTTCAGGCTGGGCGGGCCGGTGCGCTACTTTCCCGCCCAGGCCGGCACGCTCGCCAGGCTGGCCGGGCGAACCAGCGTGGCATCGGTGACGAGCTGTTACAATGAGCTGGCCCGGATCAGGAAGGCGGCGCAGCACTCGCTCAATCCCAGACTGATGCTGGATGACATGCTCCTGCGCTATGTACGTGTGGTAACCGGATCGCGAAGATGAATGATGCGCTGAAAACCCCGACAGCCCGCCCCAGCGTGCTGTCCCTGAATATCAACTCCAAGTCCGCACTGTATGCGGCTTACATGCCGTTTGTGACCAATGGCGGCATTTTCGTGCCCACGCCCAAGACCTATGCGCTGGGCGACGAGGTGTTCATGCTGCTGCAGCTGATGGACGACCCCACCAAGCACCCGGTGGCGGCCAAGGTGGTGTGGGTCACCCCGCCGGGGGCCCAGGGGGGCAAGCAGGTCGGGGTCGGCCTGCAGTTCAGCAGCGACGATGCCGGCAAGACCCTGCGCGGTCGCATCGAGACCATCCTGGCGGGTCTGGTGGGCAGCAGCCGACCCACGCACACGCTTTGAAGCCCCGATCCTGAACCCCCGATCCTGAAATTCTGAAACTGTGGCCGCGATGTTCGTCGACTCTCACTGTCATCTTGATTTTCCGCAACTCATCGAGCGCGAGGACGAAATCCTCGCCGCCATGCAGGCCAACGGGGTCGGCCATGCGTTGTGCATCAGCGTGAAGCTGGAGGATTTTCCGGCGGTGCTCGGGCTGGCCGAGCGGCATCGCAACCTGTTCGCCTCGGTCGGGGTGCATCCCGACAACCTCGATGTGGATGAGCCGGATGTGGAGCGTCTGGTGGCCCTGGCCGATCATCCGAAGGTCGTCGGCATTGGCGAGACCGGGCTGGACTACCACTGGCACAAGGACGCACCGGAGTGGCAGCGTGAGCGCTTCCGGGTGCATGTCCGCGCAGCCCGGCGCACCGGCAAGCCGCTGATCGTCCATACCCGTTCGGCCGCCGACGACACGCTGCGCCTGATGCGGGAGGAGGGCGCGGAGCAGCCCGGCGGGGTGATGCATTGCTTCACCGAATCGGCCGAGGTGGCCCGTGCTGCACTGGATCTCGGTTTCTACATCTCGTTTTCCGGCATCGTCACATTCCGCAACGCGACCGACCTGAAGGCGGTGGCACAATTTGTGCCGCTGGACCGCCTGCTGATCGAGACCGATGCCCCGTATCTGGCGCCGGTGCCGCACCGGGGCCGAACCAATGAGCCGGCCTGGGTGGTACATGTGGCCGAGGAGATCGCCCGTCTGCGTGGCATGACGGTGGACGCGGTGGCGCAGGCCACCACCGACAACTTTTTCAGGCTGTTCAAACATGCACACATTCAATGACCTTCGCGCGATCCGGCTGCTGGTGCTGGTCGTGCTGCTGCTGTCCGGCACGGCCAGCGCCCTGGCCAACAGCTATGAGGAGGCCCTCAGTTCGGCCCGTCTGGGCGACACCCGACAGCTTGTCGGCCTGCTCAACAAGGGGCTGGATCCGGATACGGTCGACGCCCAGGGCAATACCCTGCTGATCCTGGCCGCACGTGACGGGCATGTGGCGACGGTCGAGGCGATTCTTCGTTACAAGCCGGATGTGTCACGCCGCAACCGGGCCGGGGACTCCGCACTGATGCTTGCCACCCTGCGTGGCGATCTGTCAATGGTGGACATGCTCATCGGGGCGGGCGCACAGATCGACCATCCAGGCTGGTCGCCGCTGCTGTACGCGGCTTTCGAAGGGCATCTGGAACTGGTCGAACGCTTTCTTGCGCTTGGGGCCGACGTGAATGCCCTGGCGCCCAACGGTTCCAATGCGCTGATGTTTGCCGCTCGCAACGGGCACATGCCGGTGGTGCGCCGGCTGCTGCAGACCGACATCGATATCGAGCGGCAGAACGATCGCGGTTACACCGCCGAAACCTGGGCCTTGTCCAATGCCAACACCAACATTGCCGACCTGATCAATGCCGAGCGGGCACGGCGTGGGGGCGTGGGTGGCACGCTCACGATCGAGATCGAATGATTGAGGGGCGTCGCGTACAGCGGCGCGTTGGACAAGCGAACAGCCGGGTTTGAGAGGTGTTTATGCACTAAAACGGGGCGTAAAATGCGATGCATGCACTCTTAGGGTGCATTGCATGGCACTCTTTCGGTTCATTTAGCGGTTTTCTGCGCTTTTTTCGTGCATTTTGTGCGCGAAAGTAGTGCGCGCGAGCCAAAAATCCGCGAAAATCACGGCCCTAGCGTCGACGCGGACGCAGGGTCGTCAATTTTCGGGGGTATAACCAGCATGCTGCGCTACAAGTCTTTGGAAGAGTTCATCGCCAACGTTGAGCAACGGAATCCGGGTCAGCCCGAGTTCATCCAGGCAGTCGTCGAGGTCATGGAAAGTCTGTGGCCGTTCATTTCGGAAAACCCGCGCTATGCCGAGCATGGTCTGCTGGATCGTCTGGTCGAACCCGAGCGCATCATCCAGTTCCGTGTTTCCTGGATGGACGACAGTGGCGAGGTGCAGGTCAACCGTGGTTTCCGCATCCAGCACAGCTCCGCGATCGGCCCCTACAAGGGCGGCCTCCGCTTTCACCCCTCGGTGAACCAGTCGGTGCTCAAGTTCCTGGCCTTCGAGCAGACCTTCAAGAACGCCCTGACCACGCTGCCGATGGGCGGTGGCAAGGGCGGTTCGGACTTTGATCCCAAGGGCAAGAGCCCGCGCGAAGTGATGCGTTTCTGCCAGGCCTTCATTTCCGAACTGTATCGCCACATCGGCTCCGACACCGATGTGCCGGCCGGCGACATCGGTGTGGGCGGTCGTGAAGTGGGTTTCATGGCCGGCATGATGAAGAAGCTTTCCAACCGTGCCGATTGCGTGTTTACCGGCAAGGGCCTGAGTTTCGGTGGCTCGCTGATTCGTCCGGAAGCCACGGGTTACGGCACGGTGTACTTCGCCGAGGAAATGCTCAAGCACTCAGGCAAGAGCATGCACGGCATGAAGGTGGCCGTGTCCGGTTCGGGCAACGTTGCCCAGTATGCCGTCGAGAAGGCCATGGAGCTGGGTGCGCGCGTGGTGACCGTGTCCGATTCCAGCGGTACCGTGATCGACAATGACGGTTTCACGCCTGAAAAGCTGGCCGTGCTGATGGATGTGAAGAACGTTCATTATGGCCGGGTGAGCGAATACGCCGAACGCATGGGCCTGCACTTCGAGGCGGGCAAGCGTCCGTGGTCGGTGCCGGTGGACATCGCGCTGCCCTGCGCCACCCAGAACGAGCTGGACGGCGACGATGCGCGCATGCTGGTCAACAACGGCGTGCTGTGCGTGGCCGAAGGCGCCAACATGCCGTGCAACGCCGAAGCCGTGCGGGTGTTTGAAGAGCATGGCGTGCTGTACGCACCGGGCAAGGCCAGCAACGCCGGTGGCGTGGCCACCTCGGGTCTGGAGATGAGCCAGAACGCAATGCGCATGTCCTGGACCCGCGAGGAAGTCGATGCCCGCCTGCTGGAAATCATGCAGGGCATCCACAGCGTGTGCCTGCGCTACGGCACCCGCCCGGATGGCACGGTCAATTACTCCGACGGCGCGAACATCGCAGGCTTCGTGAAAGTGGCCGACGCGATGCTGGCCCAGGGCGTGGTCTGATCGCCCGCAGCCTTACTCACTTTGCCGGCACGCCTGCAATCCAGCCCTCCAGCGGGTCGCAGGTGTCCGGTATCCCATACCCCGGCGCGCCCTGCTGCAGACTCCACGCAGCCTGAAGCAGGGCGAGCACGGCGTCCAGCCGGTCGCCTTTCGCGTCGGCAATCATGGCTCCGCACTGTTCAGTGTCTGCGGCCAGCTTCATTTCCAGCGGATGTTGCCCTTCCAGCATGGCCTCGACCAGCCGGCGCCGCGCCTGCTCGCGCTCGGCGGTCTGGCGCTTGCGCTCATCGCTCTTGTATGACTCTCGGCTGATCGTGCGGGCCAGCCAGCCCGGATAGGCTTCCACCGCAATCCGTGCGCTTGCCGGCGTGCCGGGTGGCTGGTGCAGGCCGGGCAGGGTCAGGCCGGCGGCCAGCAAACGGGGGGCGCCGGCCAGAAACATCAACCCCACGGGCGGATTGACGAGTTTCAGGGGGCTGTGCGAACCCGCAGGCCGGTCGGTGTCTCGGTGTGCATAGCGCTGACCGGCCGGACGGCCTGTGCGATGGCGGTCGAGTGCCTCGCGAAAGGCCGTCTTGCCAAGGTCGGCGCAATGCCTGACCAGCGCGGGCCACTGTTCGGGCCAGCCGAGATCGTGCACCGCCTCGCGTGGCAACCCGAACGGAAAGTCAAAACCGCCCAGCCAGGGGCCGGGGTGTTGCAGAAAGGTCTCGAAATCCCCCCAGCCAGGGCACAGGATGAAGCGCTCCAGTCGCAGGCGCCGATCCTGCCCCCGACCCGGGTCTTCCCGCTCCAGCCTGCCGGCCGCGATGGTGATCGGTTTGCGCGGGCAGGGGGCGGAGGTGAAGTCCACGCCGAACAGTTGCATCAGCCACCTGCCGGAAGAGGCGTTGCTGGAAGCGGCGCTGCCTGAGGGGGCGCTGTCTGAAGGCGAGCGGCCCGAAGTGGCCAGCCCCGCCGGTACAGCCTGGCAGCCGTGGTCACGGTGTTGAAGTGAATGCTCACCGTGTCGTCGATCGTGCGCGCGTAGCCGCCCGCCATGGCCAGCGCGACCGGAAGGCCCCGGTCGCGGCAGGCGCCGAGTACGGTTTCGTCACGTTCGCGCAAGGCATCGACACTCAGCGCCAGCCGGCCCAGCCGGTCGTCCCGGTAGGGATCCGCGCCGGCGAGATAGAGCACGAAATCGGGCTGAAAGCGGTGGATGGCCTGTTCCAGGCCGATTGCGAGGGCCGCAAGGTAATCGGCATCCCCGCAGGCATCCGGGAGTGCGATGTCCAGATCGGAAACCGCCTTGCGGAACGGGAAATTCCTTTCGCCGTGCAGGCTGAGCGTGAAGCAGCGCGTGTCTCCGGCGAGTATGGCGGCCGTGCCGTCACCCTGATGAACATCGCAATCGACGATGGCTATGCGTCTGGCCAGACCATCGTGCAGCAAGGCCCGGGTGGCCACGGCCGCATCGTTGAACACACAGAACCCGGTGCCGAAGTCGTGGTGCGCGTGGTGTGTGCCGCCTGCCAGATTGGCGGCGACCCCGTCCTGCAGGGCGCTGTGGCAGGCGGCCAGTGTCGCCCCTGCCGAGCGCCGGGAGCGTTCCACCATCTGCTCGGACCAGGGAAAACCGATGCGTCGCTGCTCATCGGCCGAGAGCTGGCCGGTGCTGACCCGGTGAATGTAGCCGGCATCATGCGCAAGCATCAGCGTTGCGTCATCGGTGGCTTCGGGCACGATGAAGTCACCCGGGGCAAAGTGACCGCTTGCCGCCAGGCGTTCGCGCAACCGTGCGTACTTTTCCATCGGAAAGCGGTGCCCGGCGGGCAATGGCAGCACGAAATGGTCGGTGTAAAAGAGTTTCATCTGGCAACAGCGCGCATCGGATGGCGACCGGGCAAAGCCGGAGGTGTGGCGGGAGGGGTGTCGCAAACCGGGTGTCGCAAAGAGTCTAGCCGAATTCCCGCCCGCTCGGCAGGCCTGCGGTTAAACTGGCAAATTCATCGAGAGGGATGCCCTGTTCCCTGACCGCGTGCAAGAAAGGAAGGAGTGAAATGGAGAGCCTGGAGACGATTCGCCGCAAGCAGGCGCAATGGACAAGCGTGCGCCGTGACATTCATGCCCACCCCGAACTGGCGTATGGCGAGCACCGCACGGCCGGGCTGGTGGCACGCCATCTTGCATCGCTCGGGCTGGAGGTGCACGAGGGCATCGGGCAGACCGGTGTGGTGGGCGTGTTGCGCGGCGGGCGTGGGTTGCGTGCGATCGGCCTGCGCGCCGACATGGATGCCTTGCCGATCCAGGAGCGCAACGAATTTGCACACCGCTCGCGCAACCAGGGCTGCATGCACGCCTGCGGTCATGACGGCCACACCACCATGCTGCTGGCTGCGGCCGATGCGCTGGCCGCCCGGCCGGATTTCGACGGTACCGTGTATTTCGTGTTCCAGCCCGCAGAGGAGGGGGAGGCGGGCGCGCGTGCGATGATCGAGGACGGCCTGTTCGACCGTTTTCCGATGGAATCCATCTTTGGCATGCACAACTGGCCCGGGCTGCCGGCCGGCACCTTTGCGGTGCATGACGGGCCGGTGATGGCCAGCGCGGACCGCTTCGACATCGAGGTGACCGGTCATGGCGCGCATGCTGCCATGCCGCATCTGGGCACCGATCCGGTGGTGGCGGCGGCAGCGCTGGTGCAGGCCATCCAGACGATCGTCAGCCGCACGCTCGACCCGCTGGATGCTGCGGTGGTGTCGACCACGATGTTCAACGCCGGCGAGGCGTACAACGTGATTCCCGACCGGGCGCGCCTGTCGGGCACGGTGCGGGCGTTCAGCGAAGCGGTGCGCAAGCGGGTGGTGGCGCGGCTGGAGGCACTGTGCCAGGGCATTGCGACGAGCCACGATGTGCAGGTCCGCATCGCGTTTCACGACGGCTATCCGGCCACGGTGAATACCACGGCCGAAGCCGCCATCTGCGCTCAAGTCGCGCGCACGCTGGTGGGGTCCGAGCAGGTGCTCACCGGTGAGCGGCCGAGCATGGGCGCCGAGGATTTTGCGTTCTTCCTGCGCGAGAAACCCGGCTGCTATGTGTGGATAGGCAATGGTCAGGAGGCGGGCGGCTGCATGCTGCACAACCCGCGTTACGACTTCAACGACGAGATCATCGCCCCGGGGGCGGCTTTCTGGGTGGAGTTGGTGCGCACCCTGCTGGCGCCCCATTCGCGCACGGTCGGTTGAACCCGGCCGGAAAGAAGTCGTCCACTCGCTCATGAAAACTTTCCGACTTGCATTGCGCATGATGCTGCGCGACCTGCGTGCAGGCGAATTGCATTTGCTGGGGCTGGCCATCGTGATTGCGGTGGCCAGCCTCACCAGCGTGGGCTTTCTGGCCGACCGGGTGTCGCGCGGCCTGGACCGCGAGGCCAACCAGTTGCTCGGCGGCGACCTGCTGCTGCGCGCCGACCGGCCCTGGCAGGTCGAGGTGCGCGACGAGGCGCAACGCCGGGGCCTGTCACTGGCCGACACGGTGTTGTTCACCAGCATGGTGAGCACCGAGGAGGTCGCGGAACTGGCCGGCATCAAGGTGGTGTCCGACACGTATCCGCTGCGCGGCACGGTAAGGATTGCCGATGGTCCGAATCAGCCTGAGCGGCAGGCAGGGGCGATGCCGGCCAGGGACGAAGTGTGGCTGGATGAACGCCTGTTTGCCGCTCTGGGCGTCAGCAAGGGCGACAAGGTGGGCCTGGGGCTGCTGGAGTTCACTGTCTCGGGCATGATCACCTTTGAACCCGACCGGGGCAGCAACTTCTTCAGCCTGTTGCCGCGCGCCATCTTCAATGAGCGGGCGCTGGCCGACACCGGCCTGCTGGTGGAAGGCAGCCGGGCCACCTGGCGGCTGCATCTGGCCGGCACGCCCGATGCGGTGGAGGGATTTGCCCGCTGGGCGGGCACCCATCTGGAGCGGGGACAGGCGGTGGAGACCATCGACAATGCCCGGCCGCAGGTGCGCAATGCGCTTGACCAGGCGCAGCGCTTCCTGCGCTTGGCCGCCCTGCTTGCCGTGGTGCTCGCGGCGGTCGCGGTGGGCTTGTCGGCGCGCCGCTTCATGCGCCGCCATCTGGACGCCTGCGCGGTGATGCGCTGCCTGGGGGCCGGGCAGGCGCAGGTGGTGCAGGTGTTCGTGGGGGAGTTCGTGCTCTTCGGGCTGGTCGCCGCCCTGATCGGAGGTGGGCTGGGGTGGGGTGTGCAGCAGGCGCTGGCGATGGTGCTGGTCGGTGTGGTGCAGGCCGAATTGCCGGCGCCTTCGTGGCTGCCGTGGTTGCATGGCGTGGCGGTTGGCATGGCCTTGCTGGTGGGTTTTGTGCTGCCGCAACTGCTCAGGCTCGGGCAGGTGCCCACGGTGCGCGTGCTGCGCCGTGAGCTGGGGACGGTGGAGGCGGCCAGCGGCACGGCCTGGCTGCTGGGGGCGTTCGCGCTGTTCGGGTTGATCTTCTGGATTGCGGCCGACGTCAGGCTGGGCTTGATGGTGGCTGCAGGCTTTGCGCTGGCGCTGGGTGTGTTTGCGCTGGCGGCCTGGGGTGTGCTGCTCGGGCTCGGACGGGTCAAGCAGCATGGCAGCATCCGCGGTGGCTGGCGTTACGGGGTGGCTTCACTGCGCCGGCGCATGGGCGCCAGCGTGATTCAGGCGAGTGCGTTGGGGCTCGGGTTGGCGGCGCTGCTGTTGCTGACCCTGGTGCGCAGCGACCTGCTCGACAACTGGCGGCAGATGACGCCCGAAGATGCGCCCAACCGCTTCATCATCAACATTCAGCCGGATCAGCGCGCGCCTCTGGCGGCGTTTTTTGTAGAGCAGGGGCTGGAAGCGCCCGACATTCAGCCGATGATTCGCGGGCGCATGGTGGCGATCAACGGACAGCCGGTCAATCCGGAAGCCTACGAGGAGGCGCGCACCCGCCGTCTGGCCGAGCGGGAGTTCAACCTGAGCCATGGCAGTCGTCTGCCGGAGCTCAATCGCGTGCAGCAGGGGGTGTGGCACGGCGAGGCGCGCGAGCCGCAGTTCTCGATCGAGGCCGGTCTGGCCGACACCTTCGGCATCAGTCTGGGGGACCGGGTGCGTTTCAATGTCTCAGGGCGCGAAGTGGAGGCCCCGGTGACCAGTGTGCGCGAGCTGGACTGGGATTCGATGCGGGTGAACTTCTTCTTCATCGCCTCTCCGGGCCTGCTCGATTCCGATCCGGCCAGCCTGATCACCAGCTTCCGTCTGCCTGACGGGCAGCGGGGCTTTGCCGCCGCCTTGGTGAATGCGTTTCCCAACCTCACGCTGATCGATGTGGATGCGGTGATTGCCCAGGTGCGGGCGATGACCGACAAGCTGATCCTGATCGTGCAGTTCGTGTTCGGCTTTGCGGTGCTTGCCGGGTTGGTGGTGCTGTACGCTGCGCTGCAGGCGACGCACGATGAGCGCGAGCATGAACTGGCGGTGCTGCGCACCCTGGGCGCGCGCAACGTGCAGTTGCGCCACGCGCTGCTGGCCGAGTTTGCATTGCTGGGTGGCGTGGCCGGGGTACTGGCCGGTGCGGGGGCGAGTGTGCTGGGCTGGGTGTTGGCCAGTCAGGTGTTCAGGATGCCTTATCTGCCCGATCCGGTAGTGGTGCTGGTGGCGGTGATGCTGGGCATGGGTGGCGTGGTTGCGGGGGGTTGGCTGGGAACGCGCGGCCTGCTTGCGCGCACGCCGCTGAGCAGCCTGCGGGCGCTGGCCTGAAAACGGGGTCAGCCAAAAGCAGACCGGCCGGAAATATCCGGCCGGCTGTGTTGAATGGCGCGATGGCGGTACACTGCGCGCTTAGTGCTGCAGACGGGCAAAGAAGCGGCTCAGGAACGAGGACGGCTTCTTTTCTGCCTGCTGGTACTGGTCGGCATAGCGACGGTCTTCCACCAGAATGTGATTGACCAGCCAGTCACGCAAGAAGTGCAGCAGTTCGAGGCTGACTTCCTTGCCTTCCTGGGTGGCCTTCTTCTCTTTCTGGATGAAGCTCACGAAGGTGCGGTGATACTGGATGTGAGTGTCGAAGTCCGTATAGCCGATGGAACGCATGAAGGTTTCTTCCTCGGTGAAATGCAGCACCGTGTAGCGTTCCAGGTCTTCCAGGATGTCGGCCAGCTTCTGGTTGTCGGCGCGCTGGATGATCGCATTCCAGAGGCGGTTCATGATGTCGAACAGCATCTTGTGCTGATCGTCGATCTCGCTCATGTTGAGCGAGTATTTGTCTTG
>JBAYOV010000049.1:0-28255 GCA_041678045.1 Rhodocyclaceae bacterium | reverse complement strand
ACCTCGTCCCAGGTGGCCTCGATCAGCTCGCTCTTGCGTACCAGCGTCAGCAGGATCATTCGCAACGCCAGCCGAATGGTCGGATAGGTGGCCACCGACTCCATCTGCCGCGACATCAGACGGATCTCCAAGGGCGACAAGGCACGGTCCTTGGGCACGAAGGTCGCGATCGACGCCGCGCCCACGTCGGCCGCCGGGTTGTCCACCTTCTCCCCATGCAGGATGGCGAAGGCATAGACCTGCTTCACGATGTCGCGAATGTGCACCGCGGTGGCCGGGGCGCCCCGCCCTTTCACCTTGCCGCACAAGGCGCGCAAGTCGTCGGCGGTGATTTCGTTGAGCAGGCGGTTCTGGAAGGCCGGCAAGATGTCCCGATCGACGATGCTCTTGCGCATCGCTCGCGTGCTGTCGGCCATCCGGGCACCGGCCATCCACTGGGCGGTCATGTCGCCGAAGTTCTTGGCGGCGGTCAGGCGGCGCTTCTCGCGCTGCTTCTCATGCGCCGGGGACTTGCCCTGGGCGACGGCCTTCTTGGCGTCCAGCAGCTTTTCGCGGGCCATCGCGAGCGAAATGCCGGACGGCCCATACCGTCCAATGGTCAGCGTCTCACGCCGGCCGTTGAGACGGTAATCGTAGCGGAAGGTGACGGTACCGGTGGTTGATACCGTTACGTACATGCCGTCGCGGTCGGAAGCCTTGTAAATCTTGGACTTAGGCTTGAGATTGCGTAGTGCGGTGTCGGTAAGCATCGAGGTTTTTCCTCCTGTTCATGACGGCTTTTACCGTCAGGGGTCAGGAGACCTGCTGATGCTCGGAAAGCCGCATGAAACAAGCTTTCCTGAGGAGTGATTTACCGTCAAAGACCGGTTTGGTCTGGATAGTAAACGGGAGGGTCTTAATCCGGCCTCCGGTTTCTACCGTCACCTCTACCGCCAATCCGTTTTGCTGGTCGGCGATAGCCACCGATAGCTGACGTGACGTATTTCTTTCTAAATCAACACGTTACGACAGTTTTTCGATAGGTCACGATAGTCCCCGAAGGACCTGATTTCACTCCCACTCGATCGTCGCCGGCGGCTTGCCCGAGATGTCGTACACCACGCGGTTGATGCCCCGAACCTCGTTGATGATGCGGTTGCTGACCTTGCCGAGCAGGCTGTGCGGCAGTTCCGCCCAGTGCGCGGTCATGAAATCCTGCGTCTGCACGGCGCGCAGCGCGACCACGTATTCGTAGGTGCGGCCATCGCCCATCACGCCGACGCTCTTCACCGGCAGAAACACGGCGAAGGCCTGGCTGGTCTTGTCGTACCAGTCGGCGGCGCGCAGTTCGTCGATGAAGATGGCGTCGGCCTGGCGCAGCAGGTCGGCGTATTCCTGCTTCACTTCGCCGAGGATGCGTACCCCCAGGCCAGGGCCGGGGAAGGGGTGGCGATACACCATGTCGTGCGGCAGGCCGAGGGCCACGCCCAACTCGCGCACTTCATCCTTGAACAGGTCGCGCAGGGGTTCGAGCAGCTTCAGCCCCAGGGTCTCGGGCAGGCCGCCGACGTTGTGGTGACTCTTGATGGTGTGGGCCTTCTTGTTCTTCGCGCCGCCCGACTCGATCACATCGGGATAGATGGTGCCCTGTGCCAGCCATTTTGCGTTGGGCAGCTTGCGTGCTTCAGCCTGGAACACCTCGACGAATTCCCGGCCGATGATCTTGCGCTTCTGCTCGGGGTCGGTCACGCCCTTCAGGTGGCCCATGAACTGCTCGGTGGCATCGACGTGCACCACGCGTGCATGCAGGCGGCCGGCGAACATCTCCATCACCATCCGGCCTTCGTTCAGGCGCAGCAGCCCGTGGTCGACAAACACGCAGGTCAGCTGATCGCCAATCGCACGGTGAATCAGGGCTGCGGCCACAGAGGAGTCGACCCCGCCGGACAGGCCGAGAATGACCTCTTCGTCACCCACCTGCTCGCGGATCTTCTGCACGGCCTCCTCGATGTAATCGGGCATGTTCCAGTCGTGACCACAGCCGCAGATGTCGTGCACGAAGCGGCCGAGAATTTCGCGTCCCTTGAGCGTATGGGTGACTTCGGGGTGAAACTGCACCCCGTAGAACCCCCGCCCTTCGTCGGCCATCGCGGCAATCGGCGTGGCCTCGTTGCTGCCGATCACCTTGAACCCGGGCGGCAACTCGGTAACCTTGTCGCCATGGCTCATCCACACATCGAGCAGACCGTGCCCCTGCTCGTTGCCGCGATCCTGAACGTCGCGAAACAGGCGCGAATGACCGTGGGCGCGCATCTCGGCATAGCCGAATTCGCGCTTGCTGGCCCCCTCCACCTTGCCGCCGAGCTGTGCGGCCATGGTCTGCATGCCGTAGCAGATGCCGAGCACCGGCACACCGAGCTCGAACACCGCCTGCGGAGCCTTCCAGTCCTGCGCCTCATAGACCGAATTCGGCCCGCCGGAGAGGATAATGCCCTGAGGTGCGAAATCACGGATGAAGTCCTCGCTGACATCGAAAGGGTGCAGTTCGCAATACACCTGCTGTTCGCGCACACGGCGGGCGATCAGCTGCGAAACCTGGGAACCGAAGTCGAGGATGAGAATTTTCTGGTGCGACATGAATCGAATGCCTCTGGAAAAGACAAGGGCGGCCCACGCCGCCCGGAGGGTTGAGCCCGCTCAGGGGGTCATCAGCTGACCTGGTAGTTGGGCGCTTCCTTGGTGATCTGCACATCATGGACGTGCGACTCGCGCACGCCCGAAGAGGTGATTTCGACGAATTCGGCGCGCTCGTGCATCAGCGGAATGTTCGCGCACCCCAGGTAGCCCATGGATGCCCTCAGACCTCCGACCAGCTGATGGATGACTGCGGCCACCGGCCCCTTGTAGGGCACCCGGCCTTCGATGCCTTCCGGCACCAGCTTGTCGATGTTGGCGGAGCTGTCCTGGAAATAACGGTCGGCAGCGCCCTTCTCCATGGCCCCCAGCGAACCCATGCCGCGATAAGACTTGTAGGAACGCCCCTGGAACAGCACGGTTTCGCCCGGCGCCTCCTCGGTGCCGGCAAACAGGCCGCCCAGCATCACCACATTGGCCCCGGCGGCAATCGCCTTGGCAATGTCCCCGGAGTAACGGATGCCGCCGTCGGCGATCAGCGGCACCCCGGTCCCGGCCAGTGCCGTGGCCACGTTGTCGATGGCAGTGATCTGCGGCACGCCCACGCCGGCCACGATGCGGGTGGTGCAGATGGAGCCCGGGCCGATGCCGACCTTCACACCATCGGCGCCAGCATCGACCAGCGCCCGCGCGGCACTCGCCGTCGCGATGTTGCCGCCCACCACCTCGATGTGCGGAAAACGCTTCTTCACCCAGCTCACCCGATCGAGCACGCCCTGCGAATGGCCATGCGCGGTATCGACCACGATCAGATCAACGCCCGCCTCGGCCAGCAGTTCGGCACGCTCTTCGGTGCCGGCCCCCACGCCAATCGCCGCGCCCACCCGCAAGCGGCCCAGCTCGTCCTTGGCGGCCAGCGGGTGCTCGGTGGACTTCATCATGTCCTTCACGGTGATCAGACCGCGCAGTTCGCCCTCGTCGTTGAGCACCAGCACCCGCTCAAGACGATGCACCCGCAAGAGCTCGCGGGCTTCGTCCAGACTGGCACCTTCCTTCACCGTAACCAGCCTGTCCTGCGGGGTCATGATGCTGGACACGGGCTGATCGAGATTGGTTTCGAAACGCAGGTCGCGGTTGGTGACGATGCCCACCACCTTGCTGCCCTCGACCACAGGCAGGCCGGAGAACTTGTGCTGCCGGGTCAGGGCCAGCACTTCGCCCACCTTCATCGTGGGCGGGACGGTGATCGGGTCCTTGAGCACCCCGGACTCGAACCGCTTGACCTTGTGCACCTCGGCCGCCTGTTGCCGCGGACTGAGGTTTTTATGCACAATACCTATTCCGCCATCCTGTGCCAGAGCAATCGCAAGACGCGACTCGGTGACGGTGTCCATGGCAGCGGACACCAGAGGGATGTTCAGGCGGATGTTGCGCGTGACCTGGCTTTGCAGGGACACATCGCGCGGCAGGACGGTCGAATGAGCGGGTACGAGAAGGACGTCATCGAAGGTCAGCGCCTTCTGGGTTACGCGCATGGCTTTTATCCTTTCGGCCAAATCCGTATTATACCGACGGCGATGATGTCTTGTAAGCGTCCGCACAACTTGTCTGGAGCACGACCGAAGATGTTCAGAACACCCCTGCTCACCCTTGCACTGGCCCTGCTCGCACTCCCGGCCGCCGCCCAGATTTACGAGTGGCGCGACGCAAGCGGCCGCGTGATCTACTCCGACAGGCCGCCGCCCGGCGTGGAGACACGGGTCATCCGCAACGCCCCGAAAGCGCCCGCCCCTGCAGCCGAAGACGCTGACGGCACGGCTGAAGCCGGCGATCCGGATCAGGCCACGCCCCCCGCCGGCGAAGCTGCGCCCCCCACGCTGGCCGAGCGCGAACTGGAGTTTCGCAAGCGCCGTGCAGAAGCTGCCGAAGCTGCTGCCAAGGAAAAGGAAGCACAGGAGCGGGATGCCGAGCGGCAGCGCCAGTGCGACACCATGAGCAATCAGCTGCGCGCCCTGGAGTCCGGGCAGCGCATCAGCCGCTTCAACGCAGCCGGCGAGCGGGAGTTTCTCGACGACACCGCACGCACCACCGAAATCGGACGCGCCCGCGCCTTCATCGACGAGCACTGCCAAAACTGAACGTGGAAACCTGAACGTTGAACGCGGAGGCCGGTCGGATCGAGCATCCGGCCGCGCCTGACCTGCAGGCTGAAGTGCGTCAGCCGGCCTCGGCCGCCCCTTCGCTGGCCGCCTCACCGTCACCGCCCCCTTTCTTCATCGCCTTGCCCTCCTCCGCACGCTTCTTGCGCACGGCCTTGGGATCGGCAATCAGCGGGCGATAAATCTCTACCCTGTCGCGGTCGCGCAGTTCTGCATTCAGCTTGGTGAGCTTGGCGTAAATGCCCACCTTGTTGCGCCCGTCCGGTTCGATCTCCGGATAGCGCTCCAGCAGCCCGGAAGCCTTCAGCGCATCCTGCACCGTGGCGCCGTGCGGCAGCATCACGCTGACCACCTCCGCCCTGTGCGGCAGGGCGTAGCTCACTTCAACATTGATGGTATCCGCTTCGGTGTTGTCGGACATGCTCATGCCTTTCGATAAACCTGTTCGGCCCGCTTCACGAAGGAGTCGACAAAGGTGTTGGCGATATGGTTGAAAACCGGCCCCAGCGCCTTTTCCAGCAATTTGCTGGAAAACTGGTAATGCAGGTTGAACTCGATCTTGCAGGCCGTCTCACCCAGCGCGATGAAGCGCCAGCCACCGTCCAGATGCCTGAACGGCCCTTCCTTCAGGCGGATGTGCATTTCCTGTGGCCAGTGCTTGCTGTTCTCGGTGGTGAAGTGGGCCTTGATGCCGTGGTAGTTGATATGGATGGTGGCCACGGTCAGGATCTCGGAGCGCTCATGCACCTCGGCGCCTCCGCACCAGGGCAGGAAATGCTGATAGTCCTCGCAGCGGTCGACCAACTCGAACATCTGCGCGGGCGTGAATTCGATCAGGACAAGCTTCTTGACTTCAGCCATAAGGAAGGGCAATCGGGATACCGACCTGCTAAAATCAGCGATTCTACCGCATCGAACCCCTTGCCACCGGGCCAGAACACACAGCGAACCCATCGGGCAGCGCACCCAACATCACGGGTTGAACATGAGCATCATAGAAAATCGCAAGGCCTTTCACGACTATTTCATCGAAGAAAAGCACGAAGCCGGCCTCGTCCTGGAAGGCTGGGAAGTGAAGGCCATCCGTGCGGGCCGGGCCAACATCAAGGAAGCCTATGTGATCATTCGCGAAGGCGAGATCTACATCCTGGGCATGCACATCACCCCGCTGGCCAGCGCCTCCACCCATGTGCGCCCCGACCCCACCCGCACCCGCAAGCTGTTGCTGCACGCAAACGAGATCAGCCGGCTGATCGGCAAAGTGGAGCGCGCCGGCTACACACTGATGCCACTGGACCTGCACTACAACAAGGGACGCATCAAGGCCACCATCGGGCTCGCCAAGGGCAAGAAACAATACGACAAGCGCGAGGACGAGAAGAAACGCGACTGGGACCGCGAGAAAGGACGTCTGATGCGGCAAAAAGCCTGAACCGCACGCCCTCTGCCAGCGTCCCCGCCGCGCTCAGGAACTGCACGACAGCATCGAACAACCGGCACGGTTGCGTGCCCAGTCCGGCCGGCGTTGCGCATAGTGCGCACACTCCGGCTGCTCGTCGTAGGGTCTGCGCAGCAACGCGAGCAGGCGTTCGATTTCCGAGGCATCGCCCGCCGTGGCGGCATCGATGGCCTGTTGCGCCAGATAGTTTCGCAGCACGAAACGCGGATTCACCCGGTTCATCCGCGTCCGCCGCACCCCGGCCTCCTGTCCTTCCTGCAGGCAACGCTGTGCATAGGCGTTCAGCCAGGCCTCGATCCGCTCGCGTTGCGCGGCAAACCGCACCTCGTCATAGAAGGCTTCGTGTATCGCGGCGCATGACGGCGCGTGCAGGTCGAGCTCCGCGAGCAGGCGAAACAACAGGGTCATGTCGGTTTCCGCAGCGGCCATCCACGCGTGCAGCGCTTCAAGCAGACTGCCATCTTCATCGCGCCATTGTCCGAACCCCAGCTTGGCTGCCTGCATCGCACGGTTCTCGGCCTCGAACACCGCAACGAAGCGGTCGAGTCCGTCCTGCAGCGGCCCGCTCTCCCTGAACAGGGGGTACAAGGCATTGGCAAGCTGCACCAGGTTCCAGTGCGCAACACTGGGTTGATGGCCGAAACGGTAACGCCGGCCAGTCGCATCGGTGGTGTTGGGCGTCCAGTCCGGGTCGAAGTCATCCACCCAGCCATACGGGCCATAATCAATGGTCAACCCGAGAATCGACATGTTGTCGGTGTTCATCACCCCATGCACGAACCCCACCCGCATCCAGTGCGCCACCATCCGGGCCGTACGGGCGCAGACCTCGCCGAACCACGCGCTCCGGCGCTGGGCAACATCGGCCGGATGCGCCTCCTGAAGCTCCGGAAAATCGCGTCCGATCGTGAAGTCGACCAGCCGGCCCAGCAACTCGACATCGCCGCGCGCAGCATGAATCTCGAAATTGCCGAAGCGAATGAACGAGGGCGATACCCGGCACACCACGGCACCGGGCTCGGCCTGCGGGCGACCGTCGTAGAACATGTCGCGCACCACCGCCTCGCCGGTTGCCACCAGCGACAGGGCACGAGTGGTCGGCACGCCCAGATGATGCATGGCCTCGCTGCACAAAAACTCGCGTATCGAAGAGCGCAGCACCGCCCGCCCGTCCGCCCTGCGGGAATAAGGTGTGGGACCGGCCCCCTTCAGCTGCAGCTCCCAGCGCCCGCCAGCGGGGCCGAGCACCTCACCCAGACTGATCGCCCGACCGTCACCCAGCTGCCCCGCCCACTGGCCGAACTGGTGCCCGCCGTAACAGGCGGCATGGGGCTCCATGCCTTCGAGCAGCGCATTGCCGGCAAACACCTGTGCAAATTCGGGTGACAGCACGTCGGCCCTGTCCAGGCCGACCAGTTCCGCCACCTCGGCAGACCAGGCCAGCAGCGAAGGCGCGCGCACAGGCAGGGGGTGCACGCGCGAATAGCACGCCCCGAGCACCTGACGGACATGTGGGCCGTGAAGCGGGTCGGCGGGCAACTCCCGCACGAAACGGTTATCGAAACTCAGGGATATCATTGATCATGGCGCTCATGGGGAATGGATAATCTGCTCGTCACGCGGGTCTCGCGCCCGTTGCGGCAACACTTGCAGCGCACCCGAAACGGGCGCCCTGCCTCTTCCTGACGACACTTGCCAGGCCGGATCAGTTCACAAAGCATCAGCTATAATCGGCGAATTGACCAACTGGAGCAAATTGCAACATGGGCTTTCTCGCCGGAAAACGCATTCTGATCACCGGACTCCTGAGCAACCGCTCGATTGCCTATGGCATCGCCGGTGCGATGCATCGCGAAGGCGCACAGCTGGCTTTCACCTACCAGAATGACCGCTTCAGGGAGCGCGTCACCCGCATGGCCGCAGAGTTCGGCAGCGATCTGGTGCTGCCCTGCGACGTGCAGCAGGAAGGTGACATCGAGGCGCTTTTTCAGGGCCTGGGCGAACGCTGGGACGGCCTCGAAGGCTTGGTGCACTCGATTGCCTACGCCCCCAACGAGGCACTGGAGGGCGACTTTCTGGAGGGTTTCTCGCGCGAGGCCTTTCGCATTTCGCAGGAAGTCTCGGCCGGCAGCTTTCCGTTGCTCGCCAAGGGCGCCCGTCCCATGATGAAGGGCCGCAACGGCGCCCTCTTGACCCTGACCTACCTCGGGGCGGTACGTACCATGCCCAACTACAACATCATGGGGATGGCCAAGGCCAGCCTGGAGGCGTCCGTGCGCTACCTGGCGGTCTGTCTCGGCCCGGAAGGCACGCGGGTGAATGCCATCTCGGCAGGCCCGATCAAGACCCTCGCCGCCTCGGGCATCGGCAGCTTTGGCAAGCTTCTGGCCTTCAACGAGCACAACGCCCCCCTGCGGCGCAGCGTGACGATCGACGAGGTGGGCAACGCGGCAGCCTTTCTGTGCTCAGACCTCGCGAGCGCGGTCACCGGTGAAATCATGTATGTGGACGGCGGCTTCAACAGCACCGCCCTTGGCAATCCGGAACCGATGCCGCGCTGAGCGCCCCGGCCCCTGCTCACCCATGGGCAGAGGCGGCAAAGATGGCCTGAAACAAAAAACCCGCCTCCGGCGGGTTTTTTCATAAGCTTCTGCTGCGGTCTGTTTCAGCCGTCAGTCGGCCGACTGCCGCAGTGCCGCCTCGCGCACTTGCACCTTGTACTGGCTGCGCAGGTATTCGACAAACGCACTGAATTCAAGCTCGCCAAGCAGGCGCTGGTATTCGCTAGTGACCGCCCCCAGGCGCTCGTCTTCAGCCGTGATTTCCGGACGCGTCACCTGCTCGATGCGGAATACGGTATAGGCATCCTCACCCGTCACGCCCACATGGGCCGGCAGCGCTGCGGCCGAACGGGAGAACACTGCGCGTACCGCTTCACCGGCGCTCCCCGGCTCGCCACGACGCATCGTCCACGCATCGCCCCATTCGAGCGTCACCTCCTCGCCCGCTTCAAGGGCCGCAAGCGCCTTCTCGCCTTCTTCGCGGGCAAGGCGCTGACTTTCTTCGGCGCGCAAACGCGCCTCGATGCTGTCGCGCACCTCCTCAAGCGGTCGCTGCCGAGGTTCCTCATACGCGGTCACCCGTGCCGACACCAGGGTGCCACGCTCGATTTCAATGGCCTCGATGTTGTGACCGTCACGAATCGCCATGTCGGAAAACAGCGCATCGAGCAGGCGCGGATCGGCAAAGGGCCCCCCCTCGCTGCCCTGACGGCTGATCCAGTCGCTGCTGCGCAACTCCAGCCCGAAGGCTTCGACCACCGGCTGCAGGGTGTCCGGCTGCTCATAGACCATGTTGGCAAAGTTCTCGGCTTCAAGCGCAAACTGGCGGGTGGCTTCCTGACGGGCCAGTTCGAAACGAATCTCTTCGCGCACCTCTTCCAGCGGCTTCACGGTGGCAGGCTTGATCTCGGTGAGCTGAATGATGTGCAGGCCAAAATCGCTGCGCACCACATCGCTGATCTGTGCCTTCTCCATCGCAAACACCGCCTCTTCGAAGGCCGGCACCATCACACCGCGACCGAAGAAACCGAGATCCCCGCCATTGCGGGCCGAACCCGGGTCTTCGGACTCGGCCTCGGCAATGTCCGCAAAAGCAGATTCGTTTTCACGCACCCGGGCGAGCAGCGCTTCAGCGCGCGCAACCGCCTCGGCCTCCTCGGCCGGGTCCGCGCCGGCGGCCAGCTGAATCAGGATATGGCGCGCCCGACGCTCTTCGGCTTGACCGAAACGTTCCTGGTTGCCCTGATAAAAAGCCTCGACCTGCGCATCGGCAATGTCGATGCGCGACATCAGCGCGGCATCGTCAAAGATCACATAGTCGACCTTCATGCGCGCAGGCTGCTGGTACTGCGCCAGATTGCCCTGGTAGAAACTTGCGATCTGCTCTTCGGTGACCTGCACCGAATCATGATAGCGGGCGGTGGGAAAGCGCACTTCGCGCACGCTGCGCTCCTCAAGCTGGGCCTGCAGAAACTGGCGCACCGAAGTCTCACCGACAAACGCCGAGTCGCTCACCGCCCGTGCAATCTGCTGCACGCGCAGGTCCTGCGCCACACTGGCCTCGAACATCGCCGGCGTCATGCCCTGGGCGCGCAGCAGGGCTTCGTAACGGGTCAGGGAAAAGCGCCCTTCTTCCTGAAAAGCCTCGATCTGGCCAATCGCCTGCTGCAGGGCTTCCTGCGTGATCACCAGACGGTTGTCCTGGGCATGCATGGCCAATACCCGCTGGTTGATCAGATTTTCCAGCACGGAGCGGCGGAACTGATCAGTCTGGAACACCGCCGGATCGATCTGGCCACCGGCCAGATTGCGCAGGCGGTCCTGCTGCTCGCGCAGCGCCTGATCGAACTCGAACACATTCACCGGGCTCCCGCCCACCTTGGCGACTTCGGCACCGCCGGGCGAATCGCTGAAATAGGCATCCATGCCAAAGAATGCAAACGGCACGATGATGATCGCAAGGATCACCTGAGAAATTCTCTTGTTTTTGCGTACTGCTTCAAACATTATGATCATCCATGGAAGCGGTGAACGTCGGATGCACGATGCGCGGCGCTTCGGGTCGTGCATTGGTAAGCCGTCCATTATCGCACTGCGCAGGCGCACAGACCACCATCACCACATCAATTGCGCCCGGCAGGCCCGCACCGGCATCGGATCGTGGCATCGATGCTGCAGACATTTACCTATAATGCCCTGCAATGCGAGACAAGATTTTCCCCATCCTGGTGCTCACGGTCGCCAACTGCGCAGCGGCCTGGTTTGCCGTGTCCGTGCTGCTGCCCGAGCATTACCTGCCGCTGTGGCTGCCCGGTTCGGGCATCGCGCTGGCCGCCCTGATGCGCTACGGCTTCGCAGCCACCCCTGCCGTGTTCTCGGGCGCGTTGCTGCTGCACTGGCTGGCCGCAAGCCATGCGCAACTCGCTCCCGGCATCTGGACACTGCTGGCAGCTCTGGCCAGCACGCTGGGCGCCCTGCTCGCACTGTGGCTCGCACGCCGGCTGATCACCCTGCCCAATAGCCTGGACATGCCCCAGGCCATCCTGCGGCTGCTGCTTCTTGTCGCCCCGGCGGGTGCGTTGGCCGAAGTCGCCATCGGCCTGCCCATCGTGGCATGGGCTGGCGCACTCCCCACCGCCTCGGCCCTGCCGGCCGCAATCGACTGGTGGCTGGGCAGCCTGCTGGGCATCACGATTGTCACCCCGGTGGTGCTCAGCCTGATTGGCCAGCCGGTCGCCGACTGGGCGCCCCGCCGCATCACCCTGGGCCTGCCCATCGTGTTGCTGTGCCTGCTCACCCTGTCCGCACACCTCACGGTGCGCGATGGCCGTCTGCAGACCGAACGGGAAGAGTTCCTGCGCGATGCCGAACGAATGGCCAAGCAGGTCGAACACCGGCTGTACACCCAGCTCGAAAACCTGCTCGCCATCGAGCGCTTCGTCAGCCTGAGCCTCGGCTTCAGCCGTGCTGACTTTTACCGCTTCACCCAGCCCTTCCTGCAACGCCATCCCGGCACCCAGAATTTTTCCTGGAACCCGCTGGTACGCGATGCCGAGCGTCAGGGCTTCGAAGCCGCCGTCCGCTTCAACGAGCAGTGGCCCGACTTCGCAATCCGCGACCGCGACGACGCCAGTCCCGACCGCACCGTACGCGCGCCTCGCCACGACGAATACCTGCCCCTGCTGTATGTGGAGCCGTTCACGGCAAACACCGGGGTACTCGGCCTCAACCCGCTCTCGATCCCGGCCTCACGCGAGGCCATCGAACATACCCGCCAGACGCGCAAGCCCGTGGCCAGCGCGCCTTTCATCCTCACCCAGGAGCAGGTCGACCAGAAAGGCGTGGTGATTTATCTGGCCGTGCATCAGACCTACAACGGGCACGAACGCTTCGTGGGCACCGTCAGCAGCGCGTTACGCATGGACGACATCCTGTCCGCCACCCTTCACGACCTGTCCAGCAACCATTTGAGCCTGTGCCTGATCGACAACAGCATCCCCGGAAGCCGGCAGCGCCTGTCCGGCCCCGACGGCTGCGAGCACTCGTCGCCCACCCTCAACAGACAGTTCGCGCTGGGTCTCGGCATGCCAATGGAGTTCGCCTCCAGACAATGGCTGATGCAGATTCATCCCACACCCTTGCATCGCTCGGTCACCCACTCGGGCGCCGAGCAACTGGCCATTGTTGCCGGGCTCGCCGGCACAACGGCCATCGCCGCGCTGCTGCTGCTGGTCACCGGACATTCCCGCCGCATCGGCCTGCTGGTGCAGCAGCGCACCGCCCAGCTGGCCGCCACCACGCTGGACCTGGAACGGCAGCGCGGGGCGCTGACCCGCGCCCAGGATCTGGCGGCAATGGGCAGCTGGGAAGCCACGATGATCGAATCCCATGCACCGCTGCAGGACCCGCTCACCGAACACCTGCAATGCTCTTCCAGCCTGATCGAACTGCTCACCCTGAACAAGCTTGCCCCCCAGTCTCTTGCGGAACTGCGGCTGGCCTTTCATGATGAGGACCGCCAGCGTTTCGACCTGATGCTGGCTGCCGTTGCCCAGCACCAGAAACCCCCCGGCGCCGACCTGCGCTCGGCACTCAACCCCGAGCGCATCCTGCATGTGATCATGGAAGGGGTCTGGCAGGAGCGGCGTCTGGAGCGCATCCTGGGCACCGCACAGGACGTTACCGCACAGCGCAAGGCCGAACAGGAAATCCGGCAGCTGGCCCTGTTCGACCTCCTCACCGGTCTGCCCAACCGCAGCAACTGGATCAGCAGCGCGCAACTGGCGATCAGCGTTGCGCACCGCCATGGCGACATGCTTGCCGTGCTGTTTCTCGACCTGGATCAGTTCAAGACGGTCAACGACTCGCTCGGCCACGCCATTGGCGACCGCCTGCTGACGGTGGTGGCCCAACGGCTGAGCGCCTCGATACGAGAGGGGGATGCGCTGGCACGGCTGGGCGGCGACGAATTCGTGCTGCTGCTGCCCCGCATCCGTCACCCGGAGGATGCGGCACGCACCGCACGGAAGATTCTCGACACCCTGTCGGCCCCGGTGATGCTCGACGAGCATCAGCTCAACCCGTCGGTGAGCATCGGCATCGCGCTCTACCCCACCGACGGAGAAAGCATCGAGACACTGCTCAAGCACGCCGACACCGCGATGTACAGCGCCAAGGAGGCGGGGCGCAACACCTATCACTTCTTCACCCCCGAAATGAACGCCCGGGCACTCGACCGCATGATGCTCGAAAACGGTCTGCGCCGGGCGCTGGAGCGATCCGATCTGGAAGTGCATTACCAGGCACAGATCGACGGCGCCAGCGGGCAACTGGTCGGCGCGGAAGCCCTGCTGCGCTGGCGTCACCCCGAGCTCGGCCAGATTCCTCCCGACCGCTTCATACCGGTGGCAGAGAACTGCGGCCTCATCGTGCCACTCGGTTTCTGGGTGATGCGTACCTGCTTCGAACAGCAGCGCGAATGGCAACGCGCAGGCATTCACGGCACACTGCTCGCCATCAACATTTCAGCGCTGCAATTCATGAAAGCGGACTTTCTCGAAACCGTGGAAAGCCTCATCGAGCAAACCGGTGTCGATCCCGCGCTGATCGAATTCGAGATCACCGAGAGCGCGCTGATGCAGCCCACCGACGAACTGCTTCAGCGGCTCAACCGGCTGGTGGACATGGGCATCCACTTGTCGCTGGACGACTTTGGCACCGGCTATTCCAGCCTGGCCTACCTGAAGCGCCTGCCGATTCATCGCCTGAAGCTCGACCGCTCCTTTGTGAAGGACCTGCCCGGCGATCAGGAAGACGCGGCCATCGCCTCCGCAGCCATCTCGATGGCGGTCAACCTGGGCATACAGGTGGTGGCCGAAGGGGTGGAAACCGACGAGCAGCGTGCCTTCCTGCTGGCGCGCGGGTGCACGCTGATGCAGGGTTACCTGTTCTCGCGCCCCTTGCCGGTGAGCGAATTCGAACAAAGATATCCCCGCAGCACCGGAGAGGAGGCTGCGGGGATGACGACCGCCTCAGGCGGTCCGGCTCACGGACAGGCTCAGTCCTGACGACTGAACACCAGACGGCCGTCCTCCACATCCACCCGGATGCGATCCTTCGCTGCAAAGCGCCCTTCCAGAATCGCTTTGGCCAGCGGGTTTTCGATGCGCTCCTGAATCGCCCGCTTGAGCGGACGCGCACCGAACACCGGATCGAAGCCCGCCGTGGCCAACTCGTCGAGTGCCGCCGCGCTGACCTCCATGGACATCTCCAGGCGAGCCAGCCGCGTGTCGAGATACTTCAACTGGATGCCGGCAATGCGCGCAATGTGCTTCTCGTCAAGCGAGTGGAATACCACCACCTCGTCGATGCGGTTGATGAACTCGGGGCGGAAGAAAGTCTTCACCTCGGCCATCACTGCCAGCTTGATCAGCCCGTAGTCGTCGCCCGCCATCTGCTGGATCATCTGGCTGCCCAGATTGGAGGTCATCACGATCACGGTGTTCTTGAAATCCACCGTACGCCCCTGCCCGTCGGTCATGCGGCCGTCGTCGAGCACCTGCAGCAACACGTTGAAGACATCCGGATGCGCCTTCTCCACCTCGTCGAAGAGGATCACGCTGTAGGGCTTCCTGCGCACCTGCTCGGTGAGATAGCCGCCTTCCTCATACCCCACATAGCCCGGAGGCGCGCCAATCAGGCGGGCCACCGAATGCTTCTCCATGAACTCGCTCATGTCGATGCGGATGAGGTGCTCCTCGGAATCGAACAGGAACTCGGCCAGCGTCTTGCACAGCTCGGTCTTGCCCACCCCGGTCGGCCCCAGGAACAGGAAGGAGCCATACGGACGGTTTTCATCCGACAAGCCCGCACGCGAACGGCGAATGGCATCGGCCACCAACCGCACGGCCTCGTCCTGCCCCACCACCCGTTCATGCAGTTTGTCTTCCATGCGCAGCAGCTTGTCACGCTCGCCCTGCATCATCTTGCTGACCGGAATGCCGGTGGCGCGTGACACCACCTCGGCGATTTCTTCGGTCCCCACCTGAGTGCGCAGCAGCCTGTTCGGCTGCCCACCGCCCAGCGCCGCCTGCTCGGCCAGCTTCAGCTGGGCATCGAGTTGCGGCAGCTTGCCGTACTGCAGTTCGGCCACCTTGTCGAGTTGCCCCTTGCGCTGATACTCGGCCATCTGCGCACGCAGGGCATCGATTTCCTCCTTGATGTGGGCCGACCCCTGGGCACGGGATTTTTCCGCCTTCCAGACCTCTTCCAGATCGTTGTATTCACGCTGCAGGCTGGCCAGTTCGTCCTCGATCAGCTGCAAACGCTTTTGCGAGGCCTCATCCTTTTCCTTCTTCACCGCCTCACGCTCGATCTTGAGCTGGATCATGCGCCGGTCAAGCTTGTCCATCACCTCGGGCTTGGAATCAATCTCCATCTTGATGCGTGCCGCAGCCTCGTCGATCAGGTCGATCGCCTTGTCGGGCAGGAAACGGTCGGTGATGTAACGGTGACTCAACTCTGCGGCCGCCACGATGGCCGGGTCGGTGATGTCCACCCCATGGTGGATTTCATACTTTTCCTGCAGCCCGCGCAGGATCGCAATGGTCGCCTCCACCGACGGCTCATCGACCAGCACCTTCTGGAAGCGGCGCTCCAGCGCGGCATCCTTCTCGATGTACTTGCGGTATTCGTCCAGCGTGGTGGCGCCAATGCAATGCAGCTCGCCCCGTGCAAGCGCAGGCTTGAGCATGTTGCCCGCATCCATCGCCCCCTCCGCCTTGCCGGCGCCCACCATGGTGTGGATTTCGTCGATGAACAGGATGATGCGTCCCTCATCCTGCGCAATCTCCTTCAGGACGGCCTTGAGCCGCTCTTCGAACTCGCCACGGTACTTGGCCCCCGCGAGCAGCGCGGCCATGTCCAGCGACAGCACCTTCTTGCCCTTCAGCGTTTCGGGCACTTCGTTATTCACGATGCGCTGCGCCAGGCCTTCGACGATGGCGGTCTTGCCCACGCCCGGCTCGCCGATCAGCACCGGGTTGTTCTTGGTGCGGCGCTGCAGGATCTGGATCGCACGACGAATCTCGTCGTCGCGCCCGATCACCGGATCGAGCTTGCCGGCACGTGCGCGCTCGGTCAGATCCAGGCAGTACTTGGCCAGCGATTCGCGCTGCCCCTCGGCATCCTGACTGCCCACGTTCTGCCCTCCCCGCACGGCATCGATGGCCGCTTCGAGCGCGCGCCTCTCCAGGCCATGCTCCTTCAGCAGACGACCCGCCTCGCCCTTGTCCTCAAGCAACGCGAGCAGGAACATTTCGCTGGCAATGAACTGGTCACCCCGCTTTTGCGCCGCCTTGTCGGTGAGATTGAGCAGATTGTTCAAGTCCCGGCCGACCTGCACCTCCCCGCCGTGCCCCTCGACCTTCGGCAAACGCTCGATGGCTGCCCGCAACTTGCTGCGCAGCGGCGGAACATTCACCCCTGCCCGCTGCAACAGCGACACGGTCGAGGCATCGTCCTGCTCCAGCAGGGCAGCAAGCAGGTGTACCGCTTCGATATAAGGATTGTCATTGCCCACCGCAATGCTCTGGGCATCGGCGAAGGCTTGCTGGAACTTGGTGGTGAGCTTGTCGAAGCGCATGGTGTTTCACCCTTTGAATGTTTGTGGACTGACACCGAAGTGGGGGCTGAAATATCGAATTCAAGGATTGTCCGGCATTCTCCAATTCTGTTCTTTGCGCGCTTTTTGTCTTGAATTGCAAGGATTTGTTGCTGCGTTGCAACATCCTTGGAGAATTGTCGGGTTACGCTCAAGGACAACGAACAAATCCGACACAATTGTGATACTTTTAGCCCCGAGTCGAGCCGGCCATCATGCGTCCCGAAGCGTTCGCCATCCCCGCCTCGCTCGTCATTACAAACAATGCATGTGGGAGAGAGCACCATGGCGACCAAGCCCGAACAGTTCAACGAGCTCCAGAAGAAAAACCTTGAAGCAGCAATGCGCCTTGCGCAGATGTCGATCGAAAACTCGCAGCGCATCATGGAGCTGCAGGTAGCCACCGCCAAGAGCCTCTTCGAGGAAGGCGTGAATAACGCCAAGGCCCTGAGCAGCGCAAAAGATCCGCAGTCCGTCATGGAACTGCGCACCCAGTTCGCGCAACACTCCACCGAAAAAATGCTGGCCTGCGCCCGCGAAATTGCCGAGATCACCGCCCAGACCCAGGCCGAAGTCGGCAAACTGGTCAGCGCGCAACTGAGCAGCGGCGGCCATGACGTGTTCGAAGCCATGCAGAAGATGTTCCAGGGCATGCCGATCACCGACCAGAACGCCATGGGCGCCATCCAGACCGCCATGGACACCACCCGTTCCGCCTTTGAACAAATGACCAAGGCGTCCACCGAAGCCTTCCAGATGTTCAACCAGATGGGCGGCATGAAGGGCAAGAAGTAAGTCGCTCGCCCAGCCTCACCCTTCCGCTTGCGGAGACTGAAACGGCGCCCCGGGGCGCCGTTTTTGCATGCAGGCCACGAGCCCAGGAACTCAGCGGCGCAACTCCACGTCCTCCCAGCGCGAGGCCGCCTCATCGTCGCTCTCGCGTGCCTCGACCCAGCGTGCGCCTTCGGGCGTCTGCTCACACTTCCAGAACGGCGCCCGGGTCTTCAGATAATCCATGATGAACTCACAGGCCGAAAAGGCATCGCCCCGATGCGCGCTGGCCACGCCGACAAAGACGATGCGGTCACAGGGTTCAAGACGGCCCACGCGATGCACCACCCTGATCGCCGTGCATTCCCAGCGCACATGCGCCTGCGCAACGATGTCCTGCAGTGCCCGCTCGGTCATGCCGGGGTAGTGCTCCAGCGTCATCGCCTGCACATCGTCCCCTTCGTTGATGTCGCGCACCAGCCCGACGAAGGCGGCCACCGCGCCAACGCCACGCCGCCCGTCAGACAGAGACGCAATCTCCTGGCCGGGATCGAAATCGGCCTCCTGCACACTGATGCTCACCTTCACCCCCCCGTGACTGGCGGGAAAAAGGCAACCTCGTCACCCGGTGCGAGCGGTTCCCCCGCCGACACCATGCGCTGGTTGCGCGCGGCGCGCACATTGCGGTTGGTTTCCAGCACCGACCAGACCTCGCCCCGGTCTGCCAGAAACGCCCGCAACTCGCCCACCGTCGTGACGCCCGCCGGCAGCGTCATGGATTCTTCCGAACGGCCCAGGGCATCGCGCAAGGCCGCAAAATACAGGATTTTGATCGTCATTTTTGGTCAGAACAGCAATTCGCCATAGGAAATGAACTCCACCTCGTCGCCACGCGCCACCACCTGGCCGGGTGGCACATCGACCAGCCCTTCGGCCCATACGATGGACGACAGCGCCGCCGCCCCCTGATGGGCGTACAACTCAACACCCGCCGCACCGATGCGCCCACGCAGGAACTCGCGCCGGCTGTCCGGGCGGGGCCAGTCAAAATCCGCACGCAGGCGCAAGCTCTGCGGGGTCACCCGAAGCCCCCCCTGTGTGGCGAGCACGAAGGGGCGCACCATCATCAGAAAGGTCACGAAGCTGGACACCGGATTGCCCGGCAAGCCGATGAAGGCCGCCGTCCCCACATACCCCAGGGCCAGCGGCTTGCCCGGTTTCATTGCAATCTTCCACATCTGCAAGGCGCCTTCCGCTTCGACGGCGGGCTTGACATGATCCTCCTCGCCCACCGACACCCCGCCGCTGGTCAGGATCAGGTCATGCCCCTGGGCTGCCTGGCGCAAGGTTTCACGGGTGGCTTCAAAACGGTCCGGGACAATGCCCAGGTCGCACACCTCGCAGCCGAGTTGTTCGAGCAGCGCACGCAACTGGAAGCGGTTGGAGTTGTACACGCCGCCCGGCGGCAATGGCTCGCCTGGCATCACAAGCTCGTCGCCCGTCGAGAACAGGGCCACCCGCATGCGCCTGAACACCGGCAACTGGGCCACCCCGACTGCAGCCGCAAGGCCCAGGTGCTGTGCGCCAAGCCGGGTGCCGGCCGACAGTACCGGTGCCCCCTGTGCCACTTCCGAACCGGCCTTGCGCACCGCCTCGCCCACCCTGGGGTGATGATTGATGCGCACCCGCTCGCCGTCATGCTCGCACAACTCCTGCATCACCACGGCATCGGCCCCAGCGGGCAGCGGCGCGCCGGTAAAGATGCGGGCGGCACTGCCCGGCGCCAGAGCATGACCGACACTGCCGGCCGGAATGCGCTGGCTCACCGGCAGACAGGTGCCCGGTTCCGGCACATCGGCCACCCGCAACGCGTAGCCGTCCATCGACGAAGTGTCGATTGCCGGAATCGCGATCGGTGAATGCAGGTCGCTGGCCAGTACCCGGCCATTCGCGGCCAGGGTGTCGATGCGTTCGATTTCGGAGATGGGCCGCACCTGACCGAGCAGGGTGTGCAAGGCCTCTTCAAAGGAAATCAGGCTGGTATTCATGTACTCATGCGCCGGAGGCGCGGTAAGGTAAGGGGACGACAAGGGTGCACCGCTCAGCCGCCGGAGACGGTGGCCGTTTGACGCGCATGCTCGACGATGAAGCCGGCGATGGCCGCAGCGTCGTTGAGCGGCAGCACTGGCAGCGGGCAGTCCTCCGGCGCCTCGCCATCGGTGGCCACCGCCACCACATGGGGGTTCTCGGGCCACAGGGGCGGTTTGCCGTTGGCGGGCCGGTACACCTCGATCTTGGGCACGGCAGCCGCCTTGAAACCTTCGATCAGCACCACATCGCAGGGCGACAGCAAACCCAGCTGGGTCTGCAGGTCGGGCTCGGGCGCACCACGCAGTTCGTGCATCAGCACCCAGCGCTCGCCGGAGAGCATCAGCACCTGGCTGGCACCCGCCTCGCGGTGGCGGTAGGAGTCCTTGCCGGGACGGTCCAGGTCGAAACCATGATGCGCGTGCTTGATGGTGGACACCGACAGCTGCCGTGCAGTCAGGGCGGGGATGAGCTTTTCGAGCAGAGTGGTCTTGCCGGAGCCGGACCAGCCTGCAATCCCGTATACGATCATGAAAGCCTCTCATGGACATGGCCGCAAGGCGCGCCGTGACTGGCTAGGATACCCCATTCACGCGCACTCGGGCCAATCCCGCCCGCAGCACAGCAGCAGGGTCCAGTTCACTGGTACGACAGGTCGGACTCAAAATGCAGCTTCATGCACCATCCTTGTCTAAGCGAAACGCTCCGGAGCGATTCTTGGTGTCCGCTGGCGCCAGAAAGTGCGCCGATTCGTCCTTGCCGAGCAGGAGCAAGGCGGAACGCGTCATGCGGCCTTGCTTGGTCAGCTTCGCCTTGTTCAGCAGCGTGGGAATATCCCAGCCCGCTGCCTCCTGACGGATTTGCTCATGCCGCTCGGAGTCGCGCTCGCGCATGATCACGGTGCCCGCCGGATGCCTGGCTTGGTGAAAGGTGAAATCCGCCTTCGGCATGGTCATCTGCTGCAACCACATGAATCAACTTCCTTTTGGGATACGGTCTGTTCAGACGATTCCCGCGAACAGCGTGCTCAGGTAGCTTGACGGCCCATCCTCCATGAACAGCACATGCCGCTGTTCAAGGTCGGCTTTCATCGTCGGACTGCCCACATTCAGGAGGCCGGAAAACTTCGTCGGTGACAGGATGAATGCGTTGAGAATCAGCTTGCCATCGCCGGCCTTCATCTGCTTCGCCAGCGTGGCTTCAAGGGTTTTTACCTCCTTGTACAAACCAAGCTTGGGGTGCGACAGGTCAAGGTTGCGGAGCCCCTTGGGATCCACGAAGGTCAGCCATTGCTGACCAGTCTGGTCATCTACCAGCCAGAGCAAGAAATCCGGATAGAAATTGCCCGCCAGGGCGAAACCAAGCCCCTTTTCCTCGCGGTCTGCATTGCGCAGCAAATACAGGCTACGCGGGCCGATTGCATGCTTTCCCGCTGGTGAGTTGTAGAAAGCTTCGAGGTCGCGGACAAACTGTACTTCGCTGGGCGCGTCGAAGGCCAAGGGGCGCATCTTGAGCGGCACGGCGTCCTTGTCCTCCAGCGACAGCAGGGGGTAGTAAAGGTGGCGGTCAAAACAGATTGCCACCATGTGTGGCGCATTCCAGGTGCTGGCCGCACCGATGTTGCCTTCGGCAACCAGTTTCTCCAGCGTTTCCAGCTTGTCTTTGTAGGCCAGTCCGTCGTCGCTGTCTTCAATCTCGAAGTGATACAACTTGAGCATGGACCCGTGATCCTCATCCAGCGTGATCACGTCGTAGAACTGCCCTTCGTACGCAGTCTTGAGTGCCTTGTAAAAGCGGTCGGTATAGTCGGTCAGCAGGCGGATCAGAATGTCCTCCTGCTTCTTCACATCCGCAAAGCAAGAAACGGCCAGCTCCGCTGCCGGCACATACAAGCTGTACCAGTCCGCCGGGCCCGAGCAGAAGTCGATGAGCTTTGTCTGATCCAGGCGGAGATTGCTCCAGCTGCGCTGCAACTTGTACGCTTGAATGGCCAGGTAGATCCGGTCCCAGTCAAACATCGGGAACAGTGCCGGGTTGAGCATTCCGGTATGGCGTCCGTCTGTGCGTGTGACAGAAGCCTTGTCCTGCGTGCTCAGCGCCTCTACCCGTGGGTAAAGGTCGAGCACAACATGCGGCTTCTTGATCTTGCCTGCAAACTCGGCCGGAACTTCGTAAAGCAAGGGGAAGTGGGTACGTTTGAAACCTCGTTTCTGGTTGTCCTTGTAGCCATCCTTTAGGGCCAGGGTCTTCAGCTTGTTGGCGGGCAAGGAGGCGCGGGTTTCAAAATCCAGTTCCAGTATCTCGTCGCTGGGGGTCACCCCTTCTTCCTTCAGGTAATCCTTGAAGGTAGCCATATAGTTGGCGCGCACCCCGAAGATGTTCAGCGCTTCGAGCTTGTCCAGATGCACACCCTTGGGGCGTTCCTGCGGGATGGTTCGTTTGAGCGAAAAACCCTTGCCCTTCAGTCGCACTCCACGGCCAAACAACTGAATGATCTGCGAGCCCTCACCCTGGCCCATGTTGAGCAGGCCCATGGTAGACACACGCCAACTGCTCCAGCCTTCGGTGAACTTGCGCGAGCCGATCAGCACATTGAGTTTGCTACCCTTGTCGTTCAAGGTGCCGAACAGCGCACCTCCAAAGTCATCGGTTTCGCAATCGAAGGCTGCGACGCCCTCGGCGGTCTTGAAGAAGCCAGACTCATCGCCGATGTTGATCAGGCCGAAGGGGTCCGCACCGCCCACCCGCAGGCCAAGCTCGCCCTTGGCGTTCTTGATGTTGACCAGCTTCAGGCGCTGGCGGGCGGGGGCATTGAACACGCGCTGCAGAATGTCGGCGTACAGCGCATCAATCTTGTCGGAGTAGGCCATCAGCGGCGTAAACCGGTTCTTGAAGATGTTGTTGCCCTTGGCATCGAGCAGCTGCGCGCGATCCGCAATCAGTTCGCCCAGCCACACCCTGACCTGGGCATCGTTGTTCAGAAACCAGGCCAGGAAAGACACGACCTCCAGGATGTCGGACTCCTCGCCCGACACCGTATTGCCCACGAATACCCACAGTGGCTTCTCGATATTGAAATCGGCAACCTTGTCGGCGTGCGTGCTCCACAGCCACAGCTGCTGGTAGAAGGCAAGCAGGCAGGCGGTGAAATACTTGCGGGCGTTGTCCTCGTCGTTGTACGAGGCCCCGTCCATGTTCAGGATCAGCGATTCCTTGCCATAGCCGTCTTCGTAGAAGAACTTGTACGAGTAATCAAAGAGGATGCACTTGGCGTAGATCTCGCGGGTGGCGGTGATTCGCGCCCGGCGTCTTTCCTCGCTGCTCAGCACCAGTTGCGCCCGCTCGGTTTCACTGAGCTTCTTCAAGCTGGTGGTCTCGAACAGCATTTTCGCCCGGCGCTTGAGGATCTCTTCTTCGGCGGCGGCGACGGTCAGCCCCTTGGCGACGGCCTGCCCGAAGGTGGCCGAATACTCGAAAGCGAAGCCCCCGCGCACCAGCGCATCGCGCCGACTCATCCAGGCCCCCGCAGCGGTGCCGGTGCCGGTGCCGCGGTGGCCTTCGTCCACCAGCACCAGGTTGTTACCCTCGAACGCCTCCACCGCCACGGTCTTGTCGCCCATCTCTTCACCAAGCTTGTTGATGTCGATGATCTCGATGGTGCCGCGCGGTGGGGTCTGGGCTTTGTTGAAATGCTGCGCAAAGCCAAAGCCGGACAGATGCAGCTCTTCCAGATGCTGGCGGCTCAATCCTTCGTTGGGCGTGAGCAGAATGATCTTGTCCGGATAGTGGTCCCCGCAACCGACCTGGAAGTAGTGCAGATACTGGTGGATATTCACATGCAGCAGCAGGGTCTTGCCGCTGCCGGTGGCGTTCCAGAAGGCGATCTTGTTCAGATCGTCCGACTCGAAATCGCGGAACGGCTCCGCGCCCGTCTCGGCGCGGTAGCGTGCCATCTCCTCGTTCAGACCATCGAGCAAATCCTGGCGATGGTTGAAGTACCAATCCAGATACAGCTCGGTGAACAGCAGCGAGAGGTACTGGAAGTACTTCATCTGCAGTTCGTGGCCTTCCAGCTTGTTGCGCTGGGCAGTGATGGCCTGCCAGTAGGCGACGATGTTCAGGTCGTAACGCCGCAGGTCGGCCTCGGGCACCTTGTTCGGGTCAAACAAGCCTCGAACCAGCTCGTGGAAGAACTTGGTCTGACCGTCTTCGTCGATACCCTCGAAGCGGTCATCGCCCAGGCGCATCTTCAGCACCGCCAGCGTGCCCCCCTGAAAGAAGCCCAGCACCCAGCGATTGAGCACCAGCTCCTGATGGAAGCTGCGTTTTTTCTGATTTCTTGTTTGCCGTGCCATTTCAATTACCCCATGCCTGCAGATGAGCAACCCAGGCATCGAACTGCGTACACTTCTGGCGCATCGCGTCAATCCCGATGGCCTCGGCGATCAACGGACCATGCTCGGGCTTTGAATACGTGCCCTCCGGAAAGATGCTCAGAATCCGTTTGGATGGCGCTGTCTCGGGACTGTCGTTGATGTCTTCCGGATTCGGGAACGCCTGCGTCACTGCCATCAGTGCGGCCTTCACGTCTTCACTCCAACCGTCTTCCGCCCATTCAAAGTCTGCGGGGTTGGTGAATAGCAGGCCCTCGAATTCATGCATCTGCACATAGGGCAGCACGTAACGCGCGTCATAGCCCGTGGTGATGGCCCGCGCAGCTGCGGCAATGTCGGCTTCCAGTTGGGCGCGGGTGCGGCCCGCGCGGTCCTGAAATCCGTAGAAATCCACCAGCGTGGAGACGCGATCGGCCTCGCTGTAGTGCAGCGATATCTTTTGGGCCAGACGCTCCACGGTGACACGCCCACCCCGATGCCGCCCCGACCTGGCACTCAACACGGTGCCGTAGGCGCTGACGCCACTGGGCCGCAGGTAGGGCTCCAGGCAGCGGTTGACAAACTCCACCTCGGTGGGGCCTTCGCAAATGATGCATACCCGTATCATTCGACCTGCCCCGCATCCTGAGAACCTTCCCGCTTGACGGGCTGGGGGTCACCCAGCCATGCCACGCCGCCTGCGGCCTGCTGCAACCAGATGTCGGACAGCTGGTATTCCTCGTCCAGCCAGCGCTGATAGTGCTCGCGCGGCAGATTGCGCAACACGGTCTCGCCATTGCTGGCGCTGGCCACGATGATGTTTTCCAGCTCGAAGCAATCCACCAGGTAGGGCGACTGCGTGGCGATGAAGATCTGCCGCTTCTTCGACAAGCGTTTGAACATCTCGGCCACCAGGGTAATGGCGTGCGGATGCAGCCCCAGTTCGGGCTCATCGAAGAACAGCACGTCCGGCAAGCGCTCGGGCGGCAGGTTCAGCAAAGTCAGCAGACAGAACAGGCGCAGCGATCCGTCCGACGTGAGATGAGAGCCGAACACCTTGTCGCTTTGCCGCCCCACCCAGCGCAGCAACACCTTGCCGGCTTCTTCTTCCAGTACAAAATCCTTGAACGCCGGCAACACCCGACCAATCTGCTTGACGATCAGCTCGTAGCGTTTGCGGTCGCCATTGCGCAAATCGAGCAGCACGGCCGCGAGGTTGCCGCCGTCCGAACGCAGGCGGAACGACTCGGTGATATCCCAGCGGTTGTGAATGGCGGCGTTGATGGATGTGTCGTGAAACTGATAGGTGGAGCACTGACGCAAAAGGTTGACAATGGTTTGGGCCGTCTTGCTCTTCTTCTCCAACAGGCTGGACTCTTTTCCCACCCCTTCAATCTCGGTCCACTTCGCCTTGGTCGGAATGTCATGCGCCGAATACCGATAGGCTTCGTTCATCACCATCACGGAATCGCCGGCCGAGAGGTGGGCCAGATCAAACCGATAGTCGTTGTAGCCCGATGCGGTTTCAAGGCACAACTCGGCATGGATGCGCGAGGTCTTCCGGGCACCCATGAAGAACTGGTCATCGCCGCCGCCGTGGCGCAGCACGAACTCCTGCAGGTTCTTCGCCTTGAGCATCCAGCTCAGCATCTCGAAGAAGCGGATCAGGGTGGACTTGCCTGCGCCGTTGGCCCCGATGAGCACGGTGAGCTGCGGCAGCTCCAGGTGCTGGATGTTCTTCAGGCTGCGGAAGCCCTCGATGGTGACCGATTTGATGCGGGCGGGCTCCGGCGTTCTTTGTTGAGCCGTTGGGGTTCCAAACTCGGCCATCACACATCCTCCACGCTGAACATGCGCGCCAGAAATTCCGGCTCGATCTGGCGCAGCTTGAGCACGCGGGTGGCACCGCCTTCCTCCGCCGTCTGCGTCAACACGGTGGGGATGTTGTGGTCGCCGTTGATGTAGACCACGTCAAACTCGTTGTCCGCCGGGTTGATGGCCAACCTGTCGCAGAGCTTGCTGACGCCTTCGTAATCCAGCACATCGCAATCGCGCCACAGCACCAGGCAGCTTTCACCGCTGGGCAGCGTACCGGTAACGGTGACAAAGCCGCGTTGCGGCTGCGCGTCAATGTGCTTCACGCGCAGGCCGATCAGGTAGTTGAAGGTTTCCACCAGATCGATCTTGCGCGGCTCGAAGGCGCCCGCCGAATCCACAGCAACATTGAGGGTGTAGTCGAAGGGCTTTTTGAAGTCTTCCACCGACAGCAGCGAGCCACGGCTCTCCACGTCCAGCAGGTAGTTGAGCAGGTAGTCGTCCTTCGCCTGCTGCGGCAGTGTGTTCAGTAGATCGCCCTGCGCGGGCGTGCGACGCAGTTGCAGGTTGTTCAGGGTGTCTTCGTAGCTTTCGAGTTTGAGAATTTTGAAGCAGTGAGAGATACCGGAGTTGTCGAATGTTGGCTTTCCGTCATTCCAGTTGCCAGAAAAAACTGCCTTCTGCAAACGTGATTTGATCACCGCATCAAAATATTCGCCCTGTTCGATAAGAACATACTTACGATTGCCACCATCCATGCGGTTCATGTTGATGACAGCATGGGCAGTTGTTCCTGAGCCAGCAAAGTAATCGAGAACAAACGATTCATTGCCTGCTCCCGCTACCCGCAAACAATCCTCGACTGCATAAATGGACTTTGGATATGAGAATACGTTGTACTCAGTGAAGTATTTTTTCAAATAACCAGTACCATGCTCGGTTGCCGAATACTTTGCATCAATCCAATTCGTAAGCGGCAATACGCCTTCTGAATCCGGGCGAAACTTGTAATAGATGGTCACAACTCCATCTTCGATCTTGCACTTGTAGTCGCTGGGCTTTTTCCTCAACGCATCAGGCTGACCACGCCAAGTTCGATGGGTTCCAGCGTCATCAATCGGGTAGACAACAATTTCTCCCTTCTTTGGTGACTCATGTATATGCCAGATCTTCTGTTGATCGTCATATTCCATTGCGGGAACACGCATCTTGTCGCCAGAGACGTATATGGGGTAGTAAAGAGAGGGGCGGTCCTTCTGTTCAGAGTTTGAGCCGCGCTTACGGAACAGCTCCCACATATACATCCTGCCATCGTCATCGCGATGTTTATATCGCGCATTCTGTTTGTCGCTACGAGGAAGGCTTTCAATGACCGCCTGAGATGTGCTTTTGGCGAAAATTGCATACTCGTGTGACTGTGCAAAGCCTTGGGGGAGTGGCCGTCCAGATGGGTTCATCCGAATAACTACAGTTCCGGCGATGTTGCTTCTTCCGAAATTCTCTTCGAGGATAAAATTCAACTCTCGATATTGATAGTCGTCGATGGTTGCCACCAAAACACCGTCGGGACGCAGTAAATTTTTTCCTGACTTGATTCGACCATTCATTAATGAAGCCCAAGAAGAGCTTCTATAGCCGTTCTTGTAGCTAATCGGACCTGCATCAGTGTTGTACGGAGGGTCTATGTAGATTGCTTGTATTTTTTCCTTCAGGCTGCAACTCAAAAAATTCAGACCTTGAAAATTGTCGCTATGGACAAGCAGTCCATTTAGCTGAGCATCCAAGTTATCGATGCCTTCAATTAGTTTTCGCTTAAAATCATCAGTGAATAGCGCTGTATCCAGCATCCGATACGGCGCAGCCTTCAAGTCCTCTATCGTCCCCGGCGCATCGCCATCCCACACGCCCAGCTGTTTCCACCGCACCCATTGCTCCGCGTTTGCTACCACTTCCGGCCACAGCGCTTCCGGTACCCGATCCAGCGTGATGCAGTAGTGACTGGAGACAACGAACTTCTTCTTCAGCCACAGCTTCTTCTGGAAGTCTTCCAACTGGGCCAAGAAAGTGATCAGCTCCAGCGCGATGCTGCGCAGGCACTGGATCATGCGCAGGTTCTTCTCGATGTCAGCGAATGCGACCGCGTTCTGCACATCGTCCAGGTGCATGACTTCGTTCTTGATGTAGAAGTCCAGCTCACGCCGCAGGAATCCACCCAGATCCTTGTGGATGAAGTAGTCCGCCGTGTTCTTGGTGGT
>JBAYOV010000048.1:0-29190 GCA_041678045.1 Rhodocyclaceae bacterium | reverse complement strand
GCAGTGGCGTGCCTTCGTACATCACCGTGGCCATGCCGGCGATCAGCGGGCCATAGATGATGTAGCTGTGGCCCACCACCCAGCCGATGTCCGAGGTGGTGAACATCGTCTCGCCGGCCCCGCCAGTGTAGATGTGCTTCATCGACGCGGCGAGCGCCACGCAGTAACCGCCGGTGTCGCGCTGCACGCCCTTGGGCTTGCCGGTGGTGCCGGAGGTGTAGAGGATGTAGCTGGGCTCGGTGGACTCCACCCAGGTGACCGGCACCTGAGCATCCAGGTGCTTCTCGCGCAGTTCGGCGTAATCGACATCACGCCCTTCGACGCGCGGGAAGCCCTTGTCCAGGCCACGGTCGATGATCAGGACTTTCTGCGGCGGGAACTCGGCCAGCTTGCAGGCCTCATCCACGAGATGCTTGTAGGGCACCGGCTTGCCATTGCGCATGCCGGCATCGGCCGACACCATCAGCGTGGGCTTGGCGTCGTCGATGCGGGTGGCGAGCGAGCCGGCCGCAAAGCCGCCGAACACCACCGAGTGGATCGCGCCGATGCGCGCGCAGGCCAGCATGGCAAAGGCCGCTTCGGCAATCATCGGCATGTAGATCAGCACACGGTCGCCCTTGCGCAGCCCCAGCTCCTGATAAATTGCAGCCATGCGTTCCACTTCGCGCTGCAGCTCGGCGAAGGTATACACCCGCTCCTCGTTGGTCTCGGTGGAGATGTAGACCAGTGCGCGGTCATTCGGGCGCTCGGCCGCATGACGGTCGACCGCGTTGTAGCACAGGTTGGTCTCGCCGCCCTTGAACCATTTCACGAACGGAGGATTGGAAAAGTCGCAAATCTGCTCGGGTGCCTTGTTCCAGTGCACCAGCGCTGCCTGCTCCTCCCAGAACGCGTCGCGGTCGTCGATCGAGCGACGGTGAAATTCCTTGTAACTGCTCATAAAACAACCTCTCCCTTCGATTTTCACTAAAGATCGGCCCGGTACGCGGCGTGCACGTCCAGAACCATCAAAGCCATCGGGCAGAATCTCGCCCGACGGCATCACCGGGTGGTTTGGACCACCTCTGCATTCATTGCGCTGCGCGCTCGTCGCTGCGATAAACCGCCAGTGCGTCGATCGGCATGCCACAGTGAAGTTCGGATTCTATCAATTCGAGCAAGGGCAGCAGAGTGGCGATCACATCGGACAGGCGCTCCCGCGTCTCGGTGGTGTCGCCCATGCGCAAGCGCGCCAGCATCTGGTCGATGCTGACCATCTGCTTGAGCTTGTTCTCCACCCATTCGTCGTCGACCTGCCCGTGCTCGGACACCACGCAGCTGCCCCCGCGCCGCTTGCCCTCCTCCACACGCTTGACCGCAATACCCACCAGATGGCTCACGCTGGTCATGCCGTCGGCCGCCGACGAGGCCACGCCTGCGGTGACCGAAATGCGGATGCGCTCCTCGCGGTAAGTCATCACCAGCTTGCGGATCGCCTTTTGCAGGCGCAGCGCAAAGGCGCAGCAGCTCAGCGTGTCGCTGTGCGGCGAGAGCACTGCGAACTGCCCCGGCCCGAGCTGGGCGACCGTATCTTCCTGACGCACCTTGGCGGTGAGGATGCGGGACAGCTTGCGTGCAACGAGCTCGGATACTTTCTGCCCGTGGCGTTCGGCGATGTTCAGGAAACTGTCGATCTCGATCACCATGGCGCTGATGCCGCCGGGCATCTCGCGCGCATTGGGCAAATCCTGTCCGCCATGCCAGTTGAGCATGGATTCGCTCATGAAGCCGGTGACGGTATCGGTGTGCTGCTGCCGGGCCAGTGCGGCACGGCTCTCTTCCAGCTCACGGCGGGTTCTGGCCAGCCGCGACAGGGAATCCAGACGCGCCAGCAGTTCGGTGGCGCTGATGCCCTTGGTGATGAAGTCGTCCGCCCCCAGTGCCCTGGCGCGCTCGCGGGCCGCGTCGTCCTCGTCCCCCGAGATGACCACCACCGGCAGGTGCTGCAGACGACTGAGCTTGGACTCGCGAATCCGTTCCAGCAGCCCGTAGCCATCGAGCTTGGGCATGCTGATGTCGGTCAGGACGAGTTCGATGGAGGGGTCGACCACCAGCGCCTGCCAGCCGGCCTCGCCGTCGGCTTCCTCCCTGAACTCGAAGCGCCCACGGATGTGCTTGATGATCGATGCCCGCACCATGCGTGAATCATCGACGATGAGAATCTTGGTGCCGGGCGGAGTGTCCTGTTCGCTCATGCTTGGTCGCTTCTCTGGTCCGGATTATGTGATGGGTTCAACGTGCGCCGATGCGCACCACGGTACGCCCCTTGGCCTCGCCACGGATGTAGGCGTCGAAGGCCGTGGGCAACTCGGCGAAGTCCAGGGTGCGGGTGATCGCGTGCAGGTGACGCGGCTTGAGGTCGCCCGCCAACCGCTCCCAGACCTTCTGGCGCAGCGGAAAACCCATGTAGCCGGAATCGACCCCCAGCAGGCTGACCCCGCGCAGGATGAAGGGGAACACCGTGGTGCTGATGTTGAAGCTTGCCGCATTGCCGATGCTCGCCACCGTACCGGCCTGTTTCATGGTGGCCAGCAGCCAGTGCAGCACCTGCCCGCCGACATTGTCCACCGCCCCGGCCCAGCGACCGGCTTCAAGCGGGCGCACCTTGTCGAAGTCGATGTCCTGGCGCAACAGGATTTCGGCCGCACCGAGCATGCCGAGATAATCCGACTCCGAGGCCTTGCCGGTGAGTGCCGCCACGTGATAGCCCAGTTGCGACAGCATGTCGATGGCCAAAGCCCCCACGCCGCCGGTTGCACCGGTGACCACCACCGGCCCGTTGCCGGGTGCGAGGCCGTTGTCTTCCATGCGTACGATCCCCAGCGCAGCGGTGAAGCCTGCAGTCCCCAGCGCCATCGCCTCGAACAGGTCGAGACCGGGCGGCAGGGGCACCACCCAGTCGGCAGGTACCCGGGCCAGTTCGGCGTAGCCGCCGTGATGCGACACGCCGATGTCGAAGCTGGTGGCAATCACGCTGTCACCGGCCCTGAAGCGCGCATCGCCGCTCTCAAGCACCTTGCCCGCCATGTCGATGCCGCCCACACAGGGAAAGCGGCGGATGATCCTGCCCGCCCCGGTCGCCGCCAGTGCATCCTTGTAATTGATGCTGGAGTAATGGACCTCGATCAGCACCTCGCCAGCATCGAGTTGTGCCGCCTGCATTTCACCCAGGGCGGAAACGACCTGGCCGTCGGCCCCCTTGTCGATCAGAAATGCCTTGAAGGAATCCACCACCTTGCGCGCTCCTGTGCTGCATCGTGCGATGCATTGATTCATGCCGGCCCGCTTGCCCGGCTCAGGGAAAATGACAACGGATGAACCCGGTGCGCGTGCACCGGAGACGGCATTATAGCCAAATCGGCGCCCCACGCCCTGCCCGTTGCATACGCAATTCCGGATAGCCGCACCGCCATGCAGCACGCACCCACCTTAGCCGGGCTGCATGGCACAATGCAGCCGGTACCCGCCCCTCCGGAAGCCTGCATCATGCTCGACAGCCCGCTCGATACGGTCGAGGCCTATGTGGCCCACTTTTCGGCACAGGACATGCCCGTGCTGCGTCACACCCTGCGTGCGCTGGAGGCGATGCGCGCCCAGGAAGACAAGGTCAATGCCCGCCAGATTGCCGGCGTGGTGCTCAATGATCCGCTGATGACGGTGCGCGTGCTGAGCCATCAGCAACGCCACCGCAGACAGTCCCAGAACCACGATATCACCACGGTCGACCGGGTCATCATGATGATGGGTGTGGGGCCGTTCCTGCATACCTTCGTGCAGGGCCACACCCTGGAAGACCATCTCGCCCCCCACCCGCGTGCGCTGCTGGGGGCGCTGAAGGTGATCAATCGCGCCCGTCGCACCTCGCAACTGGCGCGCGACTGGGCCATCATTCGTCACGACATTGACATCAACGAGATCACCGTAGCCGGTCTGTTGCGCGAGATCACCGAGATCGTGTGCTGGCTCTTCGCTCCGGCACTCGCCCAGCGGGTGGACGCGCTGCAGGCGCGTGACCCGGCCCTGCGCAGCGCCGCTGCGCAGCAGGCGGTCTTCGGCGTGCGGGAAAACGACATCCTGAGCGGACTGGTCAAGGCCTGGTGCCTGCCCGAACTGCTCATCACCCTGCTCGATGAATCCAACGCAAGCAATCCACGCGTGCGCAACGTGCTGATTGCCAGCAACTTCGCCCGCCATCTGGCCCACGGCTGGCACGACCCCGCCCTGCCCGACGATCTGGCCGACATTTCACAACTGCTGCGCGTGAGCCGCGAAAACCTGCTGCATCGCCTGGGCGCACCGGAGGATGTCGTGCAACGGCTTGGCGCCGAGGCCTCTCCCGACGAAACGGAGCGCACGCCTCCGCACTGACACAGCGGCCCCGACCCCACGCTCAACTGCTGCCGGCACGCTCCTCCAGCGCAGCCCAGCGCGTCATCGCCTCATCGATGTCGACTTCCAGTTCGTCGAGCCGCTTGCGCAAACCGGCCACCTCCTCTGCCGCACGCTGATACAGCGCCGGGTCGGCCAGCCGTGCATGCACCCCGGCCTGCTCGGCCTCCAGTGCGGCAATCCGGTCAGGCAAGGTCTCCAGCTCGCGCTTTTCATTGAAGGACAGCTTTTGCGGGCGCTTGTCGGCAGGGCGCTCCGCGCTCCGGGCATGGCTGCGCGCCTGCGCTGCCGGCGGGGCGGCGGCCCTGGACTGCTGCTGCGCCCGGGCCACCGTCTCGGCACGCACCCGGCTCCATTCCGCATAGCCGCCGGCGTACTCGCCCCAGCGGCCATCCCCCTCGGCGGCAATCACCTGGGTCACCACATTGTCGAGAAAGGCCCGGTCATGGCTGACCAGAAACAGCGTGCCATCATAACTGTCGAGCAAGGCTTCGAGCAGGTCCAGGGTTTCGATGTCGAGGTCATTGGTCGGCTCATCGAGCACCATCACATTCGCCGGACGGGCAAACAGCCTGGCCAGCAGCAGGCGGTTGCGCTCACCGCCGGACAGCGACTTCACCGGCGAACGCGCCCGCTGTGGCGCAAACAGGAAGTCTTCCAGATAGCCGATGACATGCTTGCGCTCTCCGGCAATCTCGACATAGTCGGACCCCGGGCTGATGACTTCCGTCAGTGGCAACTCGGGGTCGAGCTGCGCGCGCAGCTGATCGAAGTACGCCACGGACTGACGGGTTCCCCGGCGCACCTGCCCCTCATCCGGCGCCAGTTCGCCCAGCAACAGCTTGAGCAGGGTCGTCTTGCCCGCACCGTTCGGCCCCACCAGCCCCACCCGGTCCCCACGCATGATGCGGGTGGAAAAATCGCGCACCACCACCCGGTCGCCGAAACGCTTGGTCACATTGTGCAACTCGGCCACCATCTGGCCGCTTTGTTCCCCGCGATCGACGGCCAGGCGCACCTCCCCCAGCCGCTCACGACGCGCCGCCCGGGCCACACGCAGCGCTTCGAGGCGGCGCACCCGACCTTCATTACGGGTGCGCCGCGCTTCGACCCCCTTGCGAATCCACACCTCTTCCTGTGCCAGGAATTTGTCGAAACGCGCCGCCGCCTTGCTCTCGGCCTCCAGCTCTTCGGCCTTGCGCCGCTGGTACGCATCGAAAGACCCCGGGTAACTCGACAGCCGCCCCCGGTCGAGTTCCACGATGCGGGTCGCCACATTATCGAGAAACACCCGGTCGTGGGTGATCACCACGACTGCGCCGGGAAAACCACGAATCAGCGACTCCAGCCACAGGATGCCGTCAATGTCGAGATGGTTTGTCGGCTCATCGAGCAGCAGCAGTTCCGGCTCGCACACCAGCGCACGCGCCAGCGCAACCCGCTTGATGCCCCCGCCCGACAGGGTGGTGAGCTTCGCCTCGCCGTCCAGCCCCAGCCTGAGCAACACCTCCTCCACCCGCTGATTGAGGCGCCAGGCGTCGGCCGCCTCCACCTCATGCTGCAACTGTGCCACACGCGCCAGTGCATCGGCATCGGGCTGGGTGCCCAATCCCATCATCGCCGCATGGTAGTCCACGAGCAACCGCGCGGCTTCGCCCAGACCATCGGCAACGGTCGAGAAGATGTCCCGTTCCATCGGAAAATCGGCCTCCTGCGGAACATAGGCAATCCGCAAACCCTGCTGATACCATATGGTTCCGTCATCAAGCACGGACTGCCCGGCCAGTGCCCGCAACAGGCTGGACTTGCCCGATCCATTGCGGCCGATCAAGGCCACGCGCTCTCCCGCATCGAGCAGGAAGGCGGCATGATCGAGCAGATCAACGTGACCAAAGGCGAGACAGGCGTTTTCGACACTGAGCAGGGGCATGGCAGGACATCGCTTGTTACGTTGTGAAGTGCGAATTCTACCGGGCTGCTAACATTACGGGCGAAAACGCATTTCGCAGTGCACAAAAAAGCAGACAAGATCAACAACTACGAGCGCTTTCATGGAAGCCATTCTCGACAAGTTCGGCCTGGAAGGACAAGACGACATCGAGCTGTGGGTGCAGCTGATCGACCGCATCCGGCCCCGCCAGGCCGGCGACACCGAGCAGGCGCGGCAGCATCTGGCCAGTCTGTGTGCCACCCTGTGCCGGAGGGAAGACGTACGCATCCGGCTGCGCGACTCCCTGATCGATCTGTTTGAAACCTGCAAGGTGGTGTCCCTGTACGTGTCCTCGGGCCTGCTGCCGTCCACCGGCTTCTTCTCCGAGACCGCACGCCGGATTTCGGGCCGCGTATTGCCTGAAGTCATCGACACCAGCTACATGAAAGGGGTCATCGGCGTGGTCTTTCCGCGCGTCGATGACGAGGTCTGGGTGAATGCAATCCCCGATGCGGAGTGGATTACCTTCATCGAACTGGTGTTTGCCCCGGACGAGCAACCGGAAAGCCCGGCCAGGGGCGATTTGCCCGGCCCGATCGTCGAACTGGTCGAAGCATTGCGGGTGCTGTCCTACCATGTGTCGTCCATCGGCCTGGACCCCGAACTGGTGCGCATCGACCCCACGCTGGAAGAGCATGAATCCCCCTTTCTGGCGCAGAACGCCGAGTTGGTAGCCTATCTGGCCGACTACAAGGAGTGGTGGAACGATCCCGACACCCGGGTAGCCGACGAAAAGCACCTGGGCGTGATGCTCGACCAGTGTAACGGCGTGGTCCAGCGAATTCGTCGCAAGGCCGCCAAGATCGGCACCAGCCTCTCGCTGACCTTCAAGCTCGAACGCCTGCAGCAGCACCTGAACCGCATCAACAGTCTGCTGCAGGTGTTGTTTCAGTTGCGTGAGCAACGCGACCTCAGTTGCATCGCCCCCAACATCGTGGTGTTGATGAAGGAGTTGATCCGCGCGGAATGCCGCAAGAACAAGCTGTCCGACTACTGGGGCAAAAACGTCGAACTGCTCTCGCTGCGCATGACCGAAAGCGCCAGCCGCACAGGCGAGCACTACATCGCCTCCAACCGCTCGGAGTACTTCGGTATCCTGCGTTCCGCCGCACTGGGCGGCCTGATCATCTCGCTGATGGCCGCACTGAAGATCGTGCTCGGATGGCAGGGCTTTGCGCCGCTCAACAGTGCGCTCGGCATCTGCCTGAACTATGGCATCGGCTTCGCCCTGATCCACATTCTGGGCGGCACCGTCGCAACCAAGCAGCCCGCCATGACGGCCAATGCGATTGCCGCCTCGATCAGCGAGGCCAAAGGCAAGACGCGCAACCTCGACAATCTGGTGGAACTGATCGTGCGCACCGTGCGCAGTCAAGTAGCCGCAATTGCCGGAAACGTGGGCATCGCCGTCCCCATGGCCATGCTCATCGGCGCTGTGGTGCTGGCGATGTCCGGCGAACAGTTCATTTTGCCCGAGCAGGCCCATTACATGCTGGGCGAGGTCGATCCGCTGGGCGGCACCGTGCTGTTTGCCGCCATCGCCGGTGTCTGCCTCTTTCTGTCCGGGCTGATTGCCGGCTATTACGACAACCTCTGCGCGTATGGGCGGATTCCGCAGCGCCTGTATCAGCTCAGATGGCCACGTCGGGTATTCGGTGAGGCGCGCATGCAGCGCGTGTCGGATTATGTGGAAAACAACCTGGGGGCACTGGCAGGAAATTTTCTGTTCGGTTTTCTGCTGGGCGGTGTGACCACGCTGGGCGTGCTGTTCGGACTTCCGCTGGACATCCGGCACATTGCTTTCTCATCCGCTTATGTCGGCTATGCCACGGTTGGACTGGAATTCAACCTGCCCACCCAACTTGCGCTGATGTCCGCACTTGGCGTGCTGCTGATCGGCATCACCAACTTGTCGGTGAGCTTTGCGCTGACCCTGTCGGTGGCCATGCGCGCCCGCAAGATCACCTTTGCCCAGGGGCAGGATCTGCTGCGCCTGATTGTCCTGCGCTTTGTCCGCAACCCGTTCGAGTTCTTCCTGCCGCCCCCCAAGGAGCCAGGCCAAGCCCTGCTGCCCGCCCCACAGGGAGGCAACGGCAACAAACCCGCAGATTCCGAACGCAAACCTGGCGCGCCGGCCCCGGCCCCGGACAACACACTTGGAAGCACCGCACCAAAAGGCTAGAATGGCGGACTGTCCACTCCCTGTAGTTCAATGGATAGAACGGCCGCCTCCTAAGCGGCAGATGCAGGTTCGATTCCTGCCGGGGGGACCAAAACACAGTTCCACCCCGTGTCACCAAAGACCAGAAACCCGCATGCCTCAAGGCTTCGCGGGTTTTTTCTTGTGTCAGGCAGTGTCACCCCGTAGCACCCCATACCCCCACTGACGGGGGTATGTTTGGGGGTATCCGTGCCGCTCACCGTCACTTCAAAACCGAGCCAATAGCCACTTTGCCGGTGTAAGCTAGCCACTTTCCAATCAAAGCAAATGGCATGACCGCTGACCGCCTGCCCTTGCTTGTTGCAAAGACCCCATGCTCGACGACATCAAGAAAACCCTCTGGGCCACCGCCGACAAGCTGCGCGCCAACATGGACGCGGCGGAATACAAGCATCTGGTCCTTGGCCTGATCTTCCTCAAGTACATCTCCGACACCTTTGCCGCCCGCCGCGCGGAACTCACCCGGCGCTTTGCCGATGAGGCCGACGACTATTTCCTGCACGACTGCGACGAAGCACTACTGGCGGAAGAGCTGGAAGACCGGGATTACTACAAGGAGGTCAACGTCTTCTGGGTACCCGAGGCGGCCCGCTGGGAAGCCATCCGCGCCGCGGCCAAGCAGCCGGACATCGGCAAGCGGATTGATGAGGCACTCACCGTCATCGAACAGGAAAACCCCCGCCTGAAAGGCATCCTGGACAAGCGCTACGCCCGCGCCCAGTTGCCCGACGGCAAGCTGGGGGAACTGGTGGATCTGATCTCCACCATCGGCTTTGGGGACGCATTTGCCAACAATCCCAGCATCGCCCGCGACGTGCTGGGTCAGGTCTATGAATACTTCCTGGGCCAGTTCGCCAGCGCCGAAGGCAAGAAGGGCGGCCAGTTCTACACGCCCGCCTCCATCGTCAAAACCCTGGTGGCGGTGCTCGCCCCGCACCACGGCAAAGTGTACGACCCCTGCTGCGGTTCGGGCGGCATGTTCGTCCAATCGGAAAAGTTCATCGAGGCCCACGGCGGCAAGCTGGGCGATGTCTCCATTTACGGACAGGAATCCAACCCCACCACCTGGCGACTGGCCGCCATGAACCTGGCCATTCGCGGCATCGACTTCAACCTGGGCAAGGAACCTTCCGACACCTTCACCCGCAACCAGCACCCGGACCTGCGGGCCGACTACATCCTGGCCAACCCTCCCTTCAACATCAGCGACTGGTGGCACGGCAGCCTGGAAGGCGACCCGCGCTGGGTGTATGGCACCCCGCCTGCCGGCAACGCCAACTACGCCTGGCTGCAACACATGCTGCACCACCTGGGGCCGCAGGGCCGCGCCGGCATCGTGCTCGCCAATGGCAGCATGAGCTCCAGCCAGAACTCTGAGGGGGACATCCGCCGCGCCATGGTCGAAGCGGACGTGGTGGAAGTAATGATCGCCCTACCCGGCCAGCTCTTCTTCAACACCCAGATTCCCGCCTGCCTGTGGTTCCTGACCAAGCAGAAGCAAACCCGGCAAGGCGAAGTGCTGTTCATTGACGCCCGCAAACTGGGCCGCATGATCAGCCGGGTGCAGGCCGAACTGGCTGATGAGGTGATCGAGCGCATCGCCGCCACTGTCGCCGCCTGGCGTGCTTCGACAAGCTCAGCACAAACGGAACCCTCAACCGTTCGCCCTGAGCCTGTCGAAGGACAAATACATTACCAAGACATCCCCGGCTACTGCCGCAGCGTCAAACTTTCTGAGATCGCCGAGCACGGTCATGTGCTCACCCCCGGCCGCTATGTCGGCGCCGAAGCGGTGGAAGAGGATGACGAAGCCTTCGCCGACAAGATGCAGAAGCTCACCGAAAAACTGGGTGAGCAGATGGCCAAGGGGGCGGAGCTGGATGCACTGATCCGGCAGAAGCTGGGAGGGTTAGGGTATGAGTTCTGAATTGACGCAAGCCTCGGCCGACTATCGCGCCTGGCTGGGGGAGCTGAAAGCCCGTTTCCGCCAGGTCCAGCTCAAGGCGGCGGTTGCGGTGAACACCGCCTTGCTGCAGTTTTACTGGGACCTGGGCGCCGATATGGTCACCCGGCAGACGCAGTGGAATTGGGGCTCCGGTTTCCTCAAGCAACTCAGCGCCGACCTGATGTCCGAGTTTCCCGAGATGAAGGGATTTTCAGCCAGCAATCTCAAATACATTCGTCAGTGGCATCTGTTCTGGGCAGCCAATGCAATTGGCCAACAGCCTGTTGGCCGAATGGGGCAGCAGCCTGTTTCGCAAATTTTCGCCATTCCCTGGGGCCACAACCTCGCCGGTTTGAGCGGGAATGGGGGGCGATGCAGACAAAGACGAGGGGACTAGGCTATGAGTTCTGAAAGCCCAAAAGAAGAAACCTCGGCTCCAATCACCGCCGCAAAGAGCGGGAGAGGGAGTTCCGAGGCTTACGGGACCATTTTACCGCAAATGAACACAATGGATTGCTCAGATTTCTGCCGCCAACTTGAGGCGCACATGTCCACTGAGCGATTGAGCGCTTACGCTGCGTCACCTGAAGAAATCGAAACCACGCCCAAACTGGTGTTGTCACGCTACCTATTGAACATGGCCTTGTGCGAAAGTCTTTACCCAGCCCTGCAAACCTGCGAGATCGCGCCCCGAAACGCGATTCATACCTATTTGACGACAACCTTGAGGCGTGAAGACTGGTTTGACGCTCCAAGCTTTCAGTTGACACCGTGGGCGCAACTCGAAGTGCGCAAGGCCAAAGACAAAATTGCAAAATCGGGGAAAGTCGTAACCGCTGGCCGCGTGGTGGCTGAACTGCAATTTGGGTTCTGGACCAGCCTGTTTGAAGCCCATTACGAACAAAAAACCGCATTTCTGCCGCGTGGCATCAAAGCTGTATTCCCACACTTGCCGAAGAGCTTGCACAAACGCAAGGAACGAAAAGGCGATCTGGAGCGGGTGGAAACTTTACGCAACCGCGTGTTTCACCATGAGCGCATCGTGCATTGGACAGACTTGAAAGCACAGCATGACCTGATTGTTCAAATCATCGGCTGGATCAGCCCGCCTTTGCAGCACATGACAGCGGCGCTGGATCGATTTCATGCGGTGCGGAAAGCGGGGCTCAACCCGTTTCTGAATAACCCGATGTGGCATGTGGGCGAAGCTGGGAGGGCTGGGGTATGAGTTCTGAATCTACGCTTTTGCCCCTCGAAAGCTGCCTCGATGCACTAATCGATTACCGGGGAAAAACGCCGGAAAAGACAAACTCTGGCATCCCGCTCATAACAGCAAAAATCATCAAGGGTGGCCGGATTGAAACACCGACAGAGTTCATCGCTACGGATAACTACGATTCATGGATGCGGCGTGGCATCCCCAAGGCAGGTGATGTGGTGCTTACGGTTGAAGCCCCGCTTGGTGAGGTTGCTCAACTCGGCCCTGAAAAAATAGCGCTTGCACAAAGAGTGGTCACCCTTCGAGGCAAGACTGGTCTTTTGGACAATTCGTATCTTCTGTATCTTCTCCAAACAGAGGAAATGCAGGAGCAACTGAAGGCAAGGGCAACTGGCACGACTGTGCTTGGTATCAAGCAGAGCGAACTTCGCAAGGTGATGTTGAATCTGCCGCCGATGAGTGTGCAAGTGAGTACAGCAGCGGCCCTCAAAGCCCTCGACGACCGCATCACCCTCCTGCGCGAAACCAATGCCACGCTCGAAGCCATCGCGCAGGCGCTGTTCAAGTCGTGGTTTGTCGATTTCGACCCCGTCCGCGCCAAGCAGGCAGGCCGCGCCCCGGAAGGCATGAGTGACGCCACCGCCGCCCTCTTTCCCGACAGCTTCGAGGAATCGGAACAGGGCTTGGTGCCGAAGGGGTGGCGGGTTGGGACTTTCACCGAAACATTGGATGTCATCGGGGGCGGAACACCCAAAACGTCGGTTGAGGCATTCTGGAATGGCGATATTCCGTGGTTTTCAGTCGTCGATGCACCTGCTCCATCAGATGTTTTCGTTATCGACACCGAGAAACACATTACAGAAGCTGGGCTGAACGGCTCATCAACGAAACTGCTCCCCGCCGGGACGACCATCATTTCAGCGCGAGGAACCGTTGGACGTTTAGCACTAACTGGCCGCGAGATGGCAATGAACCAATCGTGCTATGGCCTTCGCGGCAAAGCTGGTGATGCCTACTTCACCTATTTCTGCACCTGTCGGCTTGTTGAAACACTGAAGCAACGGACGCATGGTTCTGTGTTCGACACCATTACACGAGATACGCTGTCCGGCGTTGTTACGGTCCACCCCGAAAAATCGGTCATTTCTGCTTTCGAAGGTTTGTTGGCGCCCGTCATGGGACGAATCCGGGAAAATCTCAAGCAAGCCCGAACCCTCGCCGCCCTCCGCGACACCCTGCTGCCCCGCCTGATTTCCGGTCAGTTGCGCTTGCCCGAGGCCGAAGCCCTGATCGAGGAATCCACCGCATGAAGCCCTCCATGCCCCCGTCTGCCCTGCCCGAGGGCTACGCCGACTGGCTTCAGCACCTGAAGCAGGACATCGCCCATGCCCGGCAACGGGCGGCGATGGCGGTCAATGCGGAATTGGTGCAGCTTTACGGGCGCATCGGGCAGGAGATTCTGGCGCGGCAGGAGGCACAGGGCTGGGGTGCCAAGGTGATCGACCGGCTGGCCCGGGATTTGAAGGACGCCTTCCCGGACATGCGCGGCTGGTCGGCCAGCAACCTCAAATACATGCGCTTTTTTGCTCAGCACTGCCCACAGGGGCAAATTGGTCAGCAGCCTGCTGACCAATTGCCGTGGTTCCATATCGTGACCCTGCTGACCAAGCTGGACGATGCCAGCGAACGGGAATGGTATGCCGTGCAGGCCGTGCAACAGGGCTGGTCGCGCACCACGCTGGAATTGAACATCAAGAATCGCCTGCGTCAGCGCCAAGGCGCGGCGGTAACGAATTTCGAGTCACGCCTCCCAGCACTGGATTCCGGGCTGGCACAGGAAACCCTGAAAGACCCTTACCTGTTCGACTTCCTCGGACTGGGTGAATACCAGTTGCTGCGCGACCTGCCGGAGAGCTTGGGCAAGGTGCTGCCCAGCATCGCCGAGATCGAGGCGGAACTGGGGACGGATAGGGCCGACGAGGATTCGCAGACATGACCGAAGATCAACTCGAACAGGAAGCCCTGGGCTGGCTGGCGGAAGTCGGCTACACCCACCGCTATGGCCCGGACCTGGCCCCGGATGGGGAAACCCCGGAACGCGCCACCTACCAGCAAGTACTGCTGCCTTTTCGCCTGCGCGAAGCCATGCACCGCCTGAACCCGGAGATTCCCACCACCGCCAGGGAGGACGCCCTCAAGCAGGTCATGGAACTGGGCGTGCCGTCGCTGCTGGCGGCCAACCGGCAGTTCCACACGTTCCTGGTCAATGGGGTGCCGGTGCAGTACCAGCGGGAGGGCGAAACCCGGGGCGACTTCGTGCGCCTGATCGACTGGGCCAACCCCAGGAAGAACGAATGGCTGGCCATCAACCAGTTTTCCATCAAGGGACAGGTGGGGCCAAATTCGCACACCCGCCGGCCGGACATCATCCTGTTCATCAACGGCCTGCCCCTGGTGCTGATCGAACTGAAGAACCCGGCCGATGAGAATGCCGACATCTGGAAGGCCTTTGACCAGATCCAGACCTACAAGGAACAGATTACCGACGTCTTCCAGTACAACGAGCTGCTGGTGATTTCGGACGGCTCGGAGGCACGGCTGGGCTCCCTTTCTGCCAACGCCGAGCGTTTCATGCAATGGCGCACCATCGACGGCGTCACCCTTGATCCGCTGGGCCAGTTCAACGAGCTGGAAACCCTGGTGCGCGGCCTGCTGGCACCGGCCATGCTGCTCGACTACCTGCGCTACTTCGTGCTCTTTGAGGACGACGGCACCCTGGTCAAGAAGGTGGCGGGCTATCACCAGTTTCATGCCGTGCGGGCCGCCATCCAGCAGGTGGTGAGCGCTTCCCGCCCGGATGGACCGTCACCGGGCAAAGGCAAGGGCGGCGTGGTCTGGCATACCCAGGGCAGCGGCAAGAGCATCACCATGACCTGCTTTGCCGCCCGGGTGATGCGCGAAACCGCCATGGAAAACCCCACCATCGTGGTCATTACCGATCGTAACGATCTGGACGGCCAGCTGTTCGGGGTCTTCAGCCTGGCCCAGGACCTGCTGCGCGAACAGCCGGTGCAGGCCAGCACCCGCCATGAGCTGCGGCAACTGCTGGGCAACCGCCCTTCCGGCGGCATTGTCTTTGCCACCATCCAGAAGTTCATGCCGGGCGAGGATGAGGACGTTTTTCCGCTGCTGTCGGAGCGGCACAACATCGTCGTCATCGCCGACGAGGCGCACCGCACCCAGTACGGCTTTGAAGCCAAGCTCAAGACCCTGAAGCCCCGGGCCATCACCCATTCCGCCACCCATGCCGCCGCCAATGACGCCCAGGCCGTGCAGGCGGCCGAACCGGTTTCCCGTTACCAGGTCGGCTACGCCCAGCATCTGCGCGATGCGCTGCCCAACGCCACCTTTGTCGCCTTCACCGGCACCCCGGTTTCCAGCGAGGACCGGGATACCCGTGCCGTGTTCGGCGACTACATCCACGTCTACGACATGCAGCAGGCCAAGGAAGATGGCGCCACGGTGGCCATCTACTTTGAATCGCGCCTGGCGAAGCTGTCGCTCAAGCAGGAGGACCTGCCCGCCATCGACGACGAGGTGGATGAACTGGCCGAGGATGAGGAAGAAAGCCAGCAGGCCCGCCTGAAGAGCAAGTGGGCGGCGCTGGAAAAGGTGGTAGGTACTGAGCCGCGCATCGCCAGCGTCGCCGCCGATCTGGTGGCGCATTTTGAAGAACGCAACAAGGCCCAGACTGGCAAGGCCATGGTGGTGGCGATGAGCCGGGACATCTGCGTGCATCTCTACAACGAGATCATCAAACTGCGCCCTGACTGGCACGACCCGGACCCGGAGCACGGCGCCATCAAGATCGTGATGACTGGCTCCGCCAGCGACAAGGCGCTGCTACGCCCGCACATCTACAGCAGCCAAACGAAGAAGCGGCTGGAAAAGCGCTTCAAGGACCCCGCCGATCCGCTCCGCCTGGTGATCGTGCGCGACATGTGGCTGACCGGCTTCGACGCCCCCTGCGTCCATACCCTGTATGTGGACAAGCCCATGAAGGGCCACAACCTGATGCAGGCCATTGCCCGGGTCAATCGGGTGTTCAAGGACAAACAGGGCGGGCTGGTGGTGGACTACATCGGCATTGCCAATGAGCTGAAATCGGCACTGAAGGAATACACCGCCAGCAAGGGCCGTGGCCGTCCGACGGTGGATGCCGCCGAAGCGTATGCCGTGCTGGAAGAAAAACTCGATGTCCTGCGCGCCCTGCTGCATGGCTACGACTACAGCGACTTTCTCACCGCCAGCCACAAGCGCCTGGCCGGGGCCGCCAACCACGTGCTGGGCCAGAAGGACGGCAAGCAACGCTTTGCCGATACCGCCCTGGCCATGAGCAAGGCCTTCACCCTGTGCTGCACCCTGGATGAGGCCAAGGCGGTGCGCGAAGAAGTGGCCTTCCTGCAGGCGGTGAAGGTGATCCTGACCAAGCGGGACATCAGCCAGAAGAAGAAAACCGACGAGGAGCGCGAACTGGCCATCCGCCAGATCATCGGCTCGGCGGTGGTGTCGGAAGACGTGGTGGATGTGTTCGATGCGGTGGGGCTGGACAAGCCCAACATCGGCATCATGGACGAAGCCTTTTTGGCCGAGGTAAGGAGCCTGCCGGAACGTAATCTGGCGGTCGAACTGCTGGAACGTCTATTGGAGGGGGAGATCAAGTCCCGCTTTTCCGGTCATCTGGTGCAGGAAAAGAAGTTTTCCGAGATGCTGGCCAACGTCGTCAAGCGCTACCAGAACCGCGCCATCGAAACAGCTCAGGTCATCGAGGAACTGATCGAGATGGCCAGGAAGTTCCACGCAGCTGCAAGCCGTGGTGAAGCACTTGGACTCACCGATGACGAGGTGCGTTTTTACGATGCCCTGGCCGAGAACGAATCGGCCGTGCGTGAGCTATCCGACGAAACCCTGAAGAAAATCGCTCACGAACTGACCGAAAACCTGCGCAAGAATCTCTCAGTGGACTGGTCTGAACGTGAAAGCGTTCGGGCCAAGCTGCGCCTGATGGTCAAGCGCATCCTGCGTAAATACAAATACCCGCCAGACCAGCAGGAAGGGGCGGTGGAGTTGGTGCTGCAACAGGCCAAGGCGCTCGGGGACATGTGGATGGCGTAAAGAGCCGGGGCCATTACTTGAGGCCTTCCAGCATCTGCGCCAGGTATCTGACCGGAATGGCATAGCTGATGCCCGAAGGGTCGCTCAGTACGTTTTCCTTGGTCGATTTCACGAACACCATGTTGATCACACCGATCACCAGACCGCTGTCCGGATCGTAGACCGGGCTGCCGCTATTGCCCGGATAAGCGGTGGCATCGAGTTGATACACCCTGAAGGGGTCGTCGGCGAGCCGGCGGATGAGGGCCGGGTCGAGTTGGCGCGCCTGACCTTGCGGAATGCCGATGGGGGTGATGGAGGCAATGATGCCGCGATGGGTCACTGGGAAAAAACCCAGGGCATTGCCGATGGGAAAGCCGGTAAACGCAATGTCCTGCCCTTCCCTGACCGGCACCCGGGCTTCGAGCCCAAGCGGCAGCGGTGGCAGGGTTGCGCCCTGAATGCCGAGCACGGCCAGATCCCGCTCCTTCTGCATGGCCAGCAAAGTGGCGGGACGGACCGAGAGTTTGCCGGAATCCCCCTCGGGGACTGCGATGGCCAGCGTCTCCAGCTTGTCCGTGGCGATCTGCTCCGGAACCACATGCGCATTGGTGGCAATACGCAAGCCGTTGCCCACCACAAAGCCCGTGCCGGAAAAACGGAACGAGGGGTTACGAGTGCGCTGGTAAGTGCCGACAGCCACGATGGAAGGGCGCACCCGGTCGATCGTGTCAGGCAGGCTTGCGGCAAGGAGCCGTGGAAAGAAAGCCAGACCGGTCATCGCCGGGCCGGCCGCCAGCAGCCAGCGCCGGCGTTGCTGACCTGCGTCGGACAGGGTCAAGGGCGTACCTCCTTGCCGGAAGCCTGGGACACTTCAAGGGCCGCCAGCATCGGACTGGGGGCGACGATCCGTTCATCGAAAGGATGGGTGGGGGGCACCATGGAAAGAATTTTCTCAACGTAAGCACGGGTTTCGCGAAACGGTGGTACGCCACGATAACGCTCCACCGCACCTTCACCCGCATTGTATGCTGCGGCCGCCAGGGCAACATCCCCCTCAAAGTACGCCAGCAGCCAGCGCAGATAGCGCAAGCCTCCCTGGATGTTCTGCCGCGCATCAAAAGCGTCGCGCACCTGAAAGCGTTCGGCCGTGCCGGGAATCAACTGCATCACGCCCATTGCGTTCTTCGGAGAAACCGCGCGCGGATTGAGCGCCGACTCGGTCAATGCAATCGCCAGCGCAAGGGACGGTTGAATGCCATACTGCGGCGCCAACTCGGTGATCAGGCTGGCGACTTCGCGCTGCGCTTCGTTCAGCTTGCGGTGCTGCAAGGGGTGATTCCACGGGCTCAGCGCAAAGCGCTCTGCAGGCGCATGCAAACAATCCGGCAGACCGGACGGCGGCCCCGTGAAGCGCAACATGCGCTGTGCGTGCTCATTACCCCGCTCGGCAGCCCGCTGGAACAGCGCGGCAGCCAGCCCGTCATCACGCGGCACGCCACGGCCATTCGCATACATCCAGCCCAGCGCATGAGCGGCGTCCACGTCGCCAAGGCGTGCGGCCTCGCAATACAACTGCGCGGCGGCCTGTGCATCACGCGCCACGCCCTCGCCATGCTCAAGTGCGAGCGCTTCCTGACGCAACGCAGCGGCTTCGGACAGAAAAGGCGGCAGCTCCGCCCGGGCAAGCGGCAAGCCTGCCATGCAGACCAGAAAACTCGATACCGCAGTCCGCAACGCACCAGAAGTGTAGCGATGCCTGTTCATGCGTACGCCTCCTCCTGCAAACCGAACACCCTGAGTCCGTTCTAGCAGAGCAGACTCACAGGCGCCATACGCGAAGACCCTGCGCCTGCAAGGTTTCGCGCGGATAAGCGGCCTTGACATCGACAAACACGCCTCCCGGCATCAGCTTGTCGAGCAACTCCGGTACCGGTCGGGACACGCAGGCCTGGTGCGAAACGGCGGCCACCATCGCGCAGGCACGCGGCAAGGCGTCCCAGTCCTTCAGGGACACCCGATACTCGTGCATGGCATCGTCCGGATCGGCAACCGGGTCATGCACATGCACCACGCATCCAAAGCTCTCCAGTTCGCGGACCACGTCGATGACCTTGCTGTTGCGCAGATCGGGGCAGTTTTCCTTGAAGGTCAGCCCGAGCACGATCACATCGCACCCCTTGATCGAGCACCCGGCCTGGATCAGCTCCTTCACCGTCTGCTCGGCAACAAACTTGCTCATGCCATCGTTGATGCGCCGGCCTGCGAGAATCACCTCAGGGTGATAACCGAGCATTTCGGCCTTGTGGGTAAGGTAATAGGGGTCCACACCAATGCAGTGTCCGCCAACCAGGCCGGGACGGAAAGGCAGGAAATTCCACTTCGTGCCTGCCGCCTGCAACACCTCCAGGGTGTCGATACCGATCCGGTGAAAGATCAGCGACAACTCGTTCATCAGCGCGATGTTGAGATCCCGCTGAGTGTTCTCGATGACCTTCGCCGCTTCGGCCACCTTGATCGAGCTGGCCCGATAGACACCGGCCTCGATCACCGAGGCGTACACATCGGCCACCCTGTCCAGCGTCTCCGGCCCGTCCCCGGAGACGACCTTGACGATACGCGTCAGGGTGCGCTCCTTGTCGCCCGGGTTGATGCGCTCGGGCGAATAGCCCACGAAGAAATCCTTTTTCCACTGCAGGCCCGATGTGCGCTCGATGATCGGGATGCAAACCTCTTCGGTGGCCCCCGGATACACGGTTGATTCGAACACCACCGTGGCCCCCGGACGAATGTGCCGCCCCACGGTTTCCGACGAGCGGATCAGGGGTGTGAAATCCGGTTGATGCGCCTGATCGACCGGCGTGGGAACGGCCACCACGATGAAGTCGGCCTCGGCGATGACCGCCGGGTCGGTATGGCAGGACAGCTGTGCGGCAGCCTTCAGCTCGGCCGGCTCGACCTCACCCGTCGGGTCGCAATGCTCACGATAGGCCGCAACCTTTTCCTCCGACAGGTCGAAACCCAGCGTGCGATAACGTTTGCCAAAGGCCACTGCGAGCGGCAGGCCCACATAGCCCAGTCCAATGACTGCAATTGTCGTCATGAAATAGAAAACCTGTTTGATTGCACGATGTCACGGCGACAGGGTGTCGCCGGACGTCCTCAACTGCCTTACAGCGACTTCTTCAAGGCTGACGCCTGCTCATGCAGCGGGCTGCCGGCGGGGAGTTCGCCGATCAGCAACTCCAGTTCGCGCGCGGCATCGTCCTTTCGTCCGGCTGCAACGTATCCGCGAGCCAGATTCAGCCTCAACAACCCGGTCTGTGGCGCAAGATTGACGGCACGCTGCAGGTGCTGCAGGGCCTCTTCCGTGGCGCCGGACTTGAGCAGCAACATGCCCAAGGTGTCGAGTACGGACGCGTTGTCGGGCGCAACCGACAGCGCACGCCTGGCCAGCGCCAGGGCATCGGCCCGGTCCAGCTCACCCGCCACCCAGGCCAGGTTGTTGAGCGCCACCACATCCTGTGCATTCAGCTCCACAAGGCGCCGGTACAGTGACTCGGCCTGTTGCAGTTGTCCCGCACCGATCGCCCGCTCCGCCAGATACCTGCGCACCAGCGCATCTTCGGGCTGTTGTGCGAGCCACTCGTCGGCCTGCTGTACCGCCTCGGTTTCGCGCCCTGCGCGGATCAGCGCACCATGCAACTTGATGAGCGTGCCCGCCTGGGGTGCGAGCTGCATGGCCCGCTCGAACGCCGCGACCGCCTTCGGCCAGGCCTGGGCGGCCAGGTGCACGTCGCCCTCCATCAGGTACCCTATATCGATACCCGGCCGTTGCTTCTGCACCTGCGACACGATGGACAGTGCATCGTCAAAGCGCTGCTCCTCAACCGCAATGCCAATCAGACGACGTTGGGCATCGAGCAGATCGGGCTGCAGGTTGAGTGCCCGCTGCAGGGATTGACGCGCCGTCGCACGGTCTCCGGTGGCCCGCTGAGCATCGGCCAGACTCACCAGCGGAGCGGGCGCATCGGGCTGCATGCGGACCACACGGTTGAACGATGCGAGCGCCTGCTCACGATCGCCGGACGCAAACTGCGCCTGCGCAAGCACGGTAATGGCCACCGGATCATTCGGTAGCGCGGCGGCCAGTTCCTGCGCCACCGTGAGGGCACGCCCGAAATCGCGTCTTCCCAGATGCAGTCGCACGATGGCGGCACGGGCGGCAGCCTGATCGGGGCTCGCCTGCGCACCGCGCTCAAGAATGGCCAGCGCCTCATCGGCCGAAGCGCCGGTGCGCAGTTTCAGCTCGGCGAGCAACAGATAGGCTTCGGGGGCGCGCGGATTCACCCCGATCACGGCCTCCAGCCGTTCGCTGGCCCGCTCAGGCTGGTTTTCGGCCAGATCGAGGCGGGCAAGATTGACCGCTGCAGAAAGGAAGCCGGGCTGTACCTGCAAGGCCTTTTCAAACGCGGCCCGGGCGGCCGGCAAATCCTCCATGGCCATGAAGATGCCGCCCTTCAGGTTGTAGGTCTGCGGATTGTCCGGCTGCTTGCGCTCCAGTTGGGCATGCACCTTCAAGGCCTGCTCGAAATTGCGGTCACGCATGTGCGTGAGGATCAGCGCATACTCGGGCTGGCCGGAGGCATCGTCGAGCCGGATGGCGGCTTCAAGATCGGCCAGGGCATTTTCCTGATCGCCGGAGGACAGCCGGGCAACGGCCAGACGGGTCCGCGCAGCCGGGTCGGACGGCGCGGCATCGACCACGCGGGAGAAGAAGCGCGAGGCGCCATCGAAGTCCCCTGCAAGCATGGATGCCTGACCCGCCAGCGTCATCGCCACCGGATTGCCCATGCCATCGGCCAGCAACGGATCGAGCACACCGCGCGCATCGGCGGCACGCCCCCCGGCCAGCAGGGTGGCCGCCAGCGCCTGGCGGGCCAGCGGGTGTTCCGGGGCCACCGCGACGACTTTCTCGAGCTGCTGGCGCGCCAGCACATGCTCCCCCTGCCTGAGGTAGATATTGCCCGCCAGCAGCTGCACCAGGGGGTTGTCCGGGACCTGTCGCAGGGCATTCTCGATCTCAGTGCGAGCCTCCGCATCGCGCCCCTGGCGCAAGGCGATGAAGGCCGTCAGGTACTGGGCGGCCGCGTCCTTGGGGGCAATCTTGCGCATTGCATCGAGTCGTTGCACTGCCTCATCGATACGGTCGTCCTGCAGCAGCCTGGAAACCAGCGCAAAGTGGTAACCGGTATTGCGCGGCGCATGCTCGACGGCGGCCTCCAGCGCGGAAAACACTTCCGCCAAGCGCCCCTCACGGGCAAGCAGCTCTGCCCGCAGGGCATGTGCATCGGCAGCGGTCGGGTGCACTGCGAGCACCTGCTCCACGCTGGCCAGCGCCTGCACGGTCTCTCCTGCCTGGGCCTGCAGCCGTGCAATGCCCATGCGCGCAATGCGGTCCTGTCCATCGATCGCGAGTGCTGCCCGATAACGCTCACGGGCCGCCTCGGGCTCATTGCGCAGCAGGTGCGCATCGCCAAGCGCAGCCTGAAGTTGCAGCATCTGCGCCGGATCCGTCAGTGTTTGTGCTCCATAGGTTTCCAGAGCGGTTGCACCCTGCCCGGCCTGTACCCAGGCACGCGCCAGGCGTGCGGAAAGCTGTTCGCTGTCGTAACCCAGCTTGCGGGCGCGTTCGAGCTCCTTCACCGCCGACGCAACATCTCCCTGCTGCAGTTGCAGGCTCCCCAGCAGGAAACGCGCCTCGGCAATGTCCGGATCCTTCTGCAATGCATTCCTGAGTTGAATGCTGGCGGCACTGGGATCGTTCTTGTTCAGGTAATCCTTGGCTGAAAGCAGCATGTCGTCGGCACTCTGTCCGCAGGCCACAAGCAGCCCTGCACACAGCAGCGCTGTCAGCAAGGCCTTGGGCCGGAACACACCCCTGTCGCGATTGCCTTCTGGCTGCATCCTAATTCTCCTTTTTCAATCCGAATCTGTTCATCAGGTCGTACAACGAGGGACGGCTCACACCGAGAATCTCGGCCGCTCGTGCAATGTTGTAATTGGTTCGCGCCAGCACCCTGACCACCGCCCTGCGCTCTGCCTCGTCGCGGACATGGCGCAGATTCAGGTGCTCCAGAGCGGCGTCGTTCTCGTCCAGACCAAGGTCTTCAGGCGTGATCTGACTGCCATCGGCCATGATCACCGCACGCTTCAGGCAGTTTTCCAGCTCTCTCACGTTGCCCGGCCAGGGATGGGATTCAATGGCCGATACGGCCGCATCGGACAGATGCAGGCCACCCCGGCCGTTCTCCCGGGAGAAGCGCTGCACGAAGGCATGTGCCAGCAACACGGCATCTCCGGTGCGGTCACGCAACGGTGGAATGTCCAGCACGATTTCGGCCAGACGATAGTACAAATCTTCCCGAAAACGCCCCTCGCGAATCAGGGCCTTCAGATCGCGATGCGTGGCGCACACGATGCGTACATCCACCGGAATTTCTTCCCGTCCGCCAATACGCTCAATGACCCGCTCCTGCAAAAAGCGCAGCAGCTTGGCCTGCAGGGACATGGGCAGGTCGCCGATTTCATCCAGGAACAGTGTGCCCTTGTGGGCTGTCTCGATCTTGCCCAGTGTCTGGCGCACCGCCCCGGTGAAGGCGCCCTTTTCATAGCCGAACAGCTCGCTTTCGAGTAAGTTCTCCGGAATCGCGGCGCAGTTGATGGCTACGAAGCGCCCTTTCGAGCGTGTCGAGAGCGAATGCACGCCTCTGGCCAGAATCTCCTTGCCCGTACCGCTTTCACCAATCAAGGCAACCGTGGCATTGGTCGAGGCCACCCGCTCCACCATGCGGCAGAGCTTCATCATCGCAGCATCATGGGTCAGGAAATCGGCCAGCGGACCGCGTTCCATCTGGCGCAGGCGCAGGTTCTCCATCTGCAGTTCATGCAGGCGGAAGGCTCGATCGAGGGTGAGCTTGAGCAGGTCGGGTTCGAAGGGCTTGCCAAAGAAGTCATAGGCCCCCAGCGCAACGGCCTTCACCGCGTTGTCACGGTCGTGTTGCCCGGTCAGCACGATCACCTTGGTCATCGGCAACAGGGCCAGCATCTCCCGCAACAGACGAAAACCTTCGCCGACATCGTCCGGAGCCGGGGGCAAGCCGAGGTCCATGGTGACCACCGCAGGTTCGTGACGCCGCAATTGGACGATGGCGCTGTCAAAATCGTCCGCGAGGACACACTCGTAGTCATCGAAGGACCAGCGCATCTGCTTTTGCAGTGCGGGGTCATCCTCGACAATCAGTAGCGTTTGCCGTTTTTCACTCATGTCAGCCGCTCCAGACATTCGTCAACTTCAGCCCGTCCCGACGGGGTCGCAGTACCGCGTGCATGCATCCGGCGCAGGACCATGCGGGCCGTCGTCCCCTGCCCGACAACGCTGGTATAGCGGATGACGCCACCGATTTCACGCAGATATTGCTGAACCTCGAACACCCCTATGCCCATTCCACCTTCTTTGCTGCTCTGGAACGGGCGAAACAGCCCCTCCCGCATGAAGCGCTCACTCATGCCCCGGCCATTGTCCTCCACCACAACCGCCACACGTGCAGGATCATCCGGAATCGCCTCCATCCGAACGCATACCTTACCACTCTCCTCGGTGGCATCGAATGCATTCTGAACCACATGCCCGATGACCCGTTTCAGGCGATCGGGGTGAGCCGCAACCAGGCAGCGCCCCCCCTCTTCCAGCGCCCCCGCGTCCCCCCGCTCATGCCGCACACACGGCAGGTTGTGCCGGTGGGTAGCCACAATCTCTTCAAGCAGCGCATCGAGATCCACCGGGCGCAACGGCTCGATCGAGGTTTTCTCCTGGAGTTGCTTCATCAACTGCCGCATGCGGGCTTCCACATGTGCCACCGTTTCGAGCATGTCTGCCTGAAACTCGGGGTTGTCCTTGTGGCGTTGCGCATTCTTCAGCATCAACGACAACTGCGCGACCAGATTTTTCAGATCATGCACCACGAAAGCCGACATCCGGTTGAAGGCATCGAACTTGCGTGCCTCGATCAGGGCCTCGGTGGCCATCATGCGCGCGAGATAACTGGCCGCCTGTCGCTGCGAAGTCTTCAGCAGGTCGAGCACTTCCCAGTTCACCTCGAAACGGGTACGTGCCCGATCAAGCATCACAAAACCAATCAACCCCCCTCCGCTCTTGAGCGGAATGATCAACCAGGCCTCGTCCATCTCCGAGAGCCACCCCGGCACGCCCAGGCCATCGTAGCACCCCGGACTGCTTCGCCACTCCTCCAGATTCAACACCCATTCACGCTCATCCAGAAAGCGGCACAAGGCACTGTCGGCATACTCATCAACCTCGACAGGTCCATGGTTATAGCGGGCATGGGGACGGAACACCTCCTGCTCATCCTTCAGCCACAGCACCCCGCCAGCACTTTCGACCTGATCGCAGAAAGCCTTGATCACGGTCTGGCCAAGAGTCAGCGAGTCATCGGCGCTGGACAAGGCCTGGGTGAAACGCAGCCACTCCGAACGATAGTCATAGCGATAAGAAAACAGGTTCTTGGAGATCAGGACCCGCAAACGGGCCCGCACCGAACCGGATACGAACAGTACGCCCAGCAACAGCATGCCACCGGACACCAGCGCGGTCTGGAGCACTCGCCCCCACTCCCCGCCGAAATAGCGCACGTAATACCCCGCACCCGCAATCAGCAGCAGATACAGGCCGGACAGGGCCAGCGCGGTGGAATGAAAGACCACTTCCCGGGACACCTGAATGCGCATGCTCCACGAAGACACCCTGGCGGCAGACAACCCGATGAGCGGCAGAACCATCGCACTGACCACTGCGCGCACCACCCAGACATCCTGGTCAAGGCGTCCGAACAGGACCGCATTGGAGAAGAAATACAGATCGAAGATATGCAGTGCGGCCAGACCGACGCACAGGGGCTTGAACCCCCAGCGGGAATCTTTCGGCACGGAACGATAGACCTGCTCGACCAGCACCAGACCCAGGATGCTGCATGCCAGGAAGCCCCCGGCCAGCCAGGACAGCCGCCCGACCTCGGGCTGCAGTGCCATCCAGAGCAGCACCCCGGGTGGTACAAGCAGAATGCCGACCGCGCCCACCAACAGGCCGTGCAACCTGCGCTGCAATGGCTGCATGAGGATAAGCAGAAACACCGCCCAGGACAGCAGGCGCAACCAGTCGGCGAGCGTGGTCATCCATAGACTGCGGGAGTCCATCTCGAGCGCCAGCCACAGGCCCGAGAAGGCCCACAGCGCACTGACGGCAATGGCCACGAGCAACGCTGCCCCCTGGCGACCCTGACGCCAGCCCAGCCCCAGATAGAGGCCAAACAGTCCATGCGCAATCAGCGCGGCCCCGAAAGTCCAGACTGCAATGTCAGACAAACGCCCCCCTGTCCATCCGAGCACTCATGTCAGCGTGCCGCCATCGAGCAGCCAGCCCGAAGACACTACTGTGCGCCCTCACCGGTCATCACAACCCGAACGGTTTCAAACAGGACCAGAATGTCGAGCATGAGCGTGTGATTCTTTACATAGTAGAGGTCGTACTGGAGCTTCTGGATGGCATCGTCCACCGAAGACCCATACTGATAACGCACCTGAGCCCACCCCGTGACCCCCGGCTTCACGCAGTGCCTGACGGCATAAAACGGAATCTCGTCGGCCAGGCGATCCACAAAGAAGGGGCGCTCGGGCCTGGGACCCACCAGGCTCATGTCACCGCTCAAGACGTTCAGCAACTGCGGAAGCTCATCGATACGCAACTTCCTGATGACCCGCCCGACCCGGGTAACCCGGTCATCGTTGGACTGCGCCCAGCGCGGCTTTCCATCGCGCTCCGCATCGCGGCGCATGCTGCGGAATTTGATCACACTGAACAGGCGCCCGCCAAGGCCGACACGCTCCTGACGATAGAACACGGGCGCGCCATCCTCGATCAGAATCAGCAAGGCGGTCACGAGCATCACCGGCAATGCCAGAATCAGCAGCACACAGGCCGCCAGCAGGTCGAAACTGCGCTTCACGAAGGAACGCACCATGCCCTGCCGGAAACCATCACCATAAATCAGCCAACTCGCACGCAGTGAATCCAGCCTCACCTGCCCCTGCGTGTGCTCAAAAAACGAAGACAGATCGAGTACCCTCACGCCCGCCAGCTTGCAATCGAGCAACTCCCGAATCGGCAGCACCCCACCACGCCGCTCCCTGACCGCCACAATGATCTGGGAAACCTTCTGCTCCTTGACCAACTGCAGCAAGCGCCCCTCTGCCCGCAAAATGCGCTCCGGTTCAACCTCTACCTTCTCGTCCAGGCCGGGCGTATAGAACCCAACGATATCCACCCCGCGACGCACCGGGTGGGTCAAGGCATACTCCACTGCACGTGCGTCTGCACCCGTACCAATGATCAGGATGCGGGGAGAAAAGAAAGCGGATGAGAAATTCCGGTTGAAGAAACAGCGCAGGGTGAGGAACGCAACCAGCAAGGCCAGCACCCACCACCGTGCAGCAGGTCCGGTCAGCGTTTCCCATGCCATCAGATGAAAAAGCACAAAGGCAACGGGAACGCTGATGACGACGGAGAACACCAGCTTGACCCATACCGCACTCACGGATTGCAGGGTGGTGACCGGTCGATACAGACCGGTGACGCTGTTGAGCAACACCATCACCAGCGCAAACACCAGCGCCACGGCACTCAAGCCCACCCAGTCCCCCGCGTGATCGGCCACCAGGCCCACCGTAGCGAGCACCGCCACAAACAGTAGCAGCAAATCGAGGAGGACCTGCTGCAGCGTATGAGCAGGAAAATAATGGCTGAACACCTTGAGCATGTTTACGGTCCGCTCGCCTGTCTGGTCGGTATGGGCAGCCGGAGAACATGCGATCAATGCCGCATGCAATCCCTCCACCGCATGGGAATATGCAGAAGATACAGACGGGATTCTACCGATACATTCAGGGTCTTCATAGGAAAGCGGACTTCAGACCCTCCAGATTCGGGATCGCCCCCTAAACGTCAGCATGGAAAGCCTGCTCCAGCAAGCGCAGATTTATGACATCGTCGAGACATGCAGAAAACGGAAAGTTGCCCTCAGCGCGCTGCCTCGTCACACAGCCACGCGACCCCCTCGGCCGATTCCGGAAACCATTTTCCCAAAGAAAAGAAGCCATGAATCACCCCTGGGACAATATAAGTCCGAACAGCAACCTGCTGTTTTTGAAGCTGTTCTGCAAAAGCCAGGCAATCATCGGTCAAGGGATCCATCCCTGCCAGCAACAACGCCACCGGTGGCAGAGAAGACAGGTCAGCACGCAGTAGCGGTGACGCACGCCAATCTGCAGCATCCTGCGCACCACTCAGATAGCGCTCAAAAAACCACTGGAGGGAGGATTCGTCAAGAAAGAAGCCTTCACGGAAGCGCTTGCGTGACGGTCGCTCACTTTCGAGGCTCACACAAGGATAAATCAGTCGCAAAGCTTTGGGCTTGGGCCATCCCGCATCTGCCGCCAGCAGTGCAGTCACGATGGACAGCGTGGCCCCTGCACTATCACCCGCCAGAAATATTCGATCCATGTCCGCCCCCAGCACAGCGGCCTCATCCAGCGCCCAGCGATAGGCCAGCCGGGCATCCTCAACGGCCGCCGGAAATGGGTGCTCGGGAGCGAGTCGATAATCGACCGAAAGCACTACGTGATGAGCCCGGTTGGCAAGATGACGGCACAGACCGTCATGGGTGTCGACATTGCCAAGGCACCAACCACCGCCATGGTAGTAAATGGTCAGTGGCAACACCTCATCGCCCGAAGCAAGTGGCCTGTAAGCCCTGCAGATCAGGACCGTGCCATCGGTCCGGCGAATCGGAACATCCACAACCGACGCGACCGGCATTCGCTCAAAGCCGAATGCATGATGCAGCTTTTCAAATGAACGGCGCGCCTGAAGGGGGTCAAGATCGGAGAAGCGCGGTGCCCCCGTTCGATAAACCATGTCAAGCAGCTTGCGGGTATGCTCTGCGCAGTTCATTGATTCAATCCGAAAGAGGATGTTTTGTACACGGCGAAACGCCGCTCGATTCATATATGAATGGAGCGGCGTTTTTTTGGGTTAGTCTGACGATGACCTACTTTCGCACAGGTAATCTGCACTATCATCGGCGCGGTCCTGTTTCACG
>JBAYOV010000047.1:0-30433 GCA_041678045.1 Rhodocyclaceae bacterium | reverse complement strand
AGGCCAGCAGCCCCATGAACCCCGCCAGCAACAGCGTGGCCCACTGCGACAGCGTCGGGATCGGGGTCACATCGGGTGCCACATCGCCCGTCACCTGCGCCGGACCGCCCGGATCGACGATGACGCCGTTTTCGCTCAGGTCGCTGTCACCCAATCCGCCATCGGTGAGCGTCAGCGTGATGGTGTTGCCGTCGATCACCGCATGCGGATATTCGTACCAGTGCGCAGCCGGGTTGGCCGCCGTCGGGCCGTACTTGTAATAACGCGTGCCCGCCGGCAAGGCTTCGGGATAGGTCAACACCACGGTGGCGCTGCTGCCCGGCGTGCCGCCGATCAGGCGCAGGCTCACCACGCCATGCGGCAAGGTCACCCCGGCCGGCAAGGCTTCGCCCACACTGGCACCGGTGTGGGTACGGGTGTGCGCCTCATCGAAGTACCACTCGCCGCCCGTCGCAACCACGTGCAGCGTCTGCCCGCTTTGCAGCCCTTCGGGCAACGGCAGGTCCAGTTCGGTACGACTCGCGAAGCTTGCCGTTACACTGAGGTCGGCGGTGATGTCGGTCAGCGTGCAGGTGACGTCCGTGCCCGTGCAATCCCCGCTCCAGCCGGTGAAGCGGTAGCCGGCATTGGCCGTGGCGGTGCAGGTGCTGGCACCGCCATGCGCCACGCTGGACGGGTCGCATGTCACACTGCCCCCGGCGGCTGGTTCGGCCTGTGTGCCGATGGTCCAGGTTTCGGCGACGAAGCTTGCCGTCACGCTGCGGTCGGCGGTGATGTCGGCAAGCGTGCAACTGGCCTCCGTGCCCGTGCAGTCCCCGCTCCAGCCGGTGAAGCGGTAGCCGGTGTTGGCCGTGGCGGTGCAGGTGCTGGCACCGCCGTGCGCCACGCTGGACGGGTCGCACACCACGCTACCACCGGCAGCCGGTTCAGCCTGGGTGCCGATGGTCCAGGTCTCGGCGGCGAAGCCCGCCGTCACGCTGCGGTCGGCGGTGATGCCGGTCAGCGTGCAGGTGACCTCCGTGCCCGAGCAATCCCCGCTCCAGCCGGTGAAGCGGTAGCCGGCGTTGGCCGTGGCGGTGCAGGTGCTGGTTCCGCCGCTGGAGACGCTGGAAGGCGTGCAGGCTGCCGTGCCGCCCACCGCTGGAGAGGAGGCTGCCGTCACGTTGTAGGTGATGACCGGCGGCGGTGGGGGTGGGGGTGCCGCCGTAAAGCTCGCCGACACGCTTTGCGCACTGATGACACTGCTCAGTGTGCAACCACCGCTGCCGCTGCATGCGCCGCCCCAGCTGGCGAAGTTGAAACCTGCTGCAGGCGTGGCGGTGCACGTCGCACTCCCGCCGTGCGGCACGGGATTGGGGGTGCAGCTCACCGTGCCGCTGCCGGCGCTCACGCTGGTGCTGATGGCGTGGGCGTTTTGGGTGAAACTCGCCGCCACGGTGCAATCGCCAACGATCTGGCCGGTGGTGTAGTCGTTGCCGCTCCAGCTGCCTGCCGGGCAGGTGCCGGCGATGCTGGCGGTGTAGCCGGCATTGGGGGTGACGGTGAAGCTCCTGGTCTGGTTGTAGGTGACGTTCTGGGCGCTGTCGGGCGAGATGGCACCGTTGGCACCGGCCGAAGGCGTCACCGTGTATTGGCGCGGGGCACTGCAGCTTGCGGTGGTGCCGCCATTCACGCCGTCACAGCTCCAGGTGAACGCACCGACCGCAGTGCTCACGCTGCTGGCCGTGCCGGCGCTGCACAGGTTGTCCGCCGGTGCGAGCAGTGTGGCCTGCCCGTGCGCCGTGCCGCAGGCACCGTTTTCGGGCAAAGGGTCAAAAGACTGTCCGCCGCGCACGAGACGAACGTGGTCGCCGCTGCTGCGGAAGCTGCCGTAGGCGTAGCCATTGAAGAAGAGCACGCCCCACGCGCCGTCCGAATAGCTGGCGTACGGAGAACCCGACCAGACATTCGAAGACGGTGTGGCCGGAAACACCGTGTCATTGATCGCCGGCCCGGTGCGACACTCTTCGACCAGGCTGTGCAACTCCTTGAGGTTGGGCAGGCGCCAGTCGGTGTAGCCGGCAAACTCGTGGCTTTCGGCATGGGTCAGCGCACCAGCCCAGTTGTATGAGGCAGCGCTGCCGTCTGCGCAATCCGCCCCCGAGAGCCCTTCCACGCACTGTTTCCACATCAGGCCGGTGCGGGTGTCGGTGACCGTGCCGTCGTTGTTGTTGGTGTAGATGCTGTCCGGGTTGCTGGGCGGGAGGCTGTTCTGGCAGGTCACCGCCTGGGCGCCGGCGCTGGCCAGCAACAGGCTGCACAGGACAGCGAGCGGCAAGGGTTTCATCGTCTTCATGGCTGAGCTTCCGTGGTGGGAACAAGGCCGGCCGGGGCACGGCGTTCGGTGGGTGTGGATGCAGAAGAGGGAGGGGGTGCGGGCGTGGCCGGCCATACGGCGCGCAACTGGCGGCATTTCATGCCGCCGCGCAGATGGCCGTGTTCCACCACTTCGCACCACGGCAGGCCGGCGCGGATCAGCCGGCGCTTGAGCGTGGGTAAATCGGCGGCCGACACCGGGTACGTGAGCGGCAGGCCAGGACGTTGCACGTGCGCCATGCCGTCGCACGGATGCAGGCCGCAGGCCGGAATCCGGGGAGCTGAGCCGGCAACGCGGGAAGGTCCCGGAGTGCGCTGCGCTTCATCCGGGCTACGGGGCGACGGCGCACATTCCCAGCGATTGCCCACCTGCATCAGCAGGGCATGGCCGGGGTAACGCTTGCGGAAATAGCGCCATTGGCTGGCCAGCGAGCTGACGCTGGCGGGGCGGTCTACGCGCCGCAAGCGGCCATCGCCCAGCGGCGCAAGCCAATGCCCCAGCCAGGGGTGACGCCGGAATACTTCGTCCTGCAGCCGCTGGCTGCGGGCGTGGCGAAAGTGCCCGAAGTAGGAAGCCAGCATCGCTTGCAGGCGGTCCACCTGTTCAGGGGGGCAGGCCAGCACGCCGCTTTTCCGCGCGATGCTGTGGCCAAAGCGGGTGAGGCGGTCGTGCAGGTGGCCGACGACACGGCGGCGCACCAGCAGGTAATCCGCGCGCACGACATAGCCGAGAAAGTCGATGCCGTCGGCCACGGGCGCCAGCCGCCCGGCATCGCGCAGGGCAAGGCCCAGGCGTTGGCGCAGAAAGTCTTCGATGGCGGTGCACCACCTGGCCAGTTGCGCGGGGTCGCGGTGCACCAGCACGAAATCGTCCACATAGCGCACATAGTGGCGCACCTTGAGGCGGTGCTTGACGAACTGGTCCAGTTCGTTCAGATAGACGTTGGCAAAGAACTGGCTGGTGAGGTTGCCGATGGGCAGGCCCTTTTCGGGCGGGGTATTGATCAGTTGCTTGTGTGCCGGCACGCGGGCCAGGTCGGCGATCCGGCCCTGGAACTGCGCGCCCTGGGCCGGATTGCCGGTGAGCAGCAGGCGGGCGAGCCAGAGCATGTGGCGGGCGTCAACGGGGTCGAGCAAATCCCCCGGATTACGCTGCGCTTCATCCGGGCTACAGCGTTGGGCGGTGGCCGCCGTAGCCCGGATGCAGGCCGCAGGCCGGAATCCGGGGGGGCGATCGTGCTGCGCGGGAAGCTCCCCGATTGCGCTGCGCTTCATCCGGGCGACCGGGTGGCGCAGGTCGCGTTGTACGCGGGCGGCGAGCAGGCCGTACAGGGTGCGGCGGTCGATGCTGTTGAAGAAGTTGGCGATGTCCAGTTGCAGGTAGTGTGCGCTGCGGTCGCGGCGCAAGAAACCCTGCAGGCGTTGCACCGCCGCGTGGGTGCCGTGGCCCTTGCGGTTGGCGTGGCTGTCGTGGATGAACACCGGCTCGAACAGGCGCTCGAACCAGGGCACCAGCAGGTGGTGCACCACGCGGTCGCCGAACTCCGCCGCGAGGATTTCGCGCGGTTTGGGGTGCAGCGTGACAAAGCGGATGGGGCGGGAGGGGCGCCAGGCCTGCGTATGCAGCGCCTGGGCGGTGTCCACCAGGTTGTCGAGCAGCCGGGTTTCATACCGCTGGGCTTTGCGCGTGCCGCGTTTGCCGCACCGGCAGGCCTGCCAGGCCCGGTACAGCGCGGCAAAATTGAACGGCATTGCCATGTGGGAGGCAGGCCGCTCAATCGAGCCGCCTTTCGCGGCTGAAGCCGCTCCCACAGCATCACTCTCCGCCGCGCACGAGACGAACGTGGTTGTTGTTGCTGCGGTTGTTGTTGTTGGCGTTGCCATTGTTGTGAAGTTCACGTTCCACGCGGAGTCGACGCGAACTGCGCGAATTACCGGCGTTGGGCGAACCCGACCAGACATTCGAAGACGATGACCCACCCACTTGTTGGCCTGCGGTCCATCCCCAGGGTAGGGCCGCAGGCATCGCAATGCCGGCCCGCAGGCCGGCGGGGTGGGCGCACAGTGATGTCGGTTCACGTCGGCGAGGCCCCCGTTCGGGATGCCTCGCCGGCTACGGACCGTGCCCGTTTCCACCACCCCGCGCGACGAAAAACACGACGGGCCGCCCCGAGTGTTTTTCCGCCCCTTGAGGGGAGAACGGCGTGAAACGACGTTTTCGGGGTGGGCGTTCTTCCGCCCAGCGCCACGGCCTGCTCGGCCAGGCGTTGAAACTGGGCGAAGGAGGCAAACACCTCCAGTTCCTTGGCCAGTTGCACGCTCATCTTGAGGTCTTCCACCGTCCACACCAGGCGCTCGACCAGCGCGGCACGACGGGCGGGGTCGTTTTCCTGCGCGGCACGCGCCACCAGCCGGTTGACGTCCATCGCCTGCCGGCGCAGCTCGGTGCCCAGGCTGTACTTGTGGTAACGCGGAAAGGCGCGCACCGCCTGCTCCACCTCCAGCAGCATGCGCTGGGCGTCGCGCCACAGGGGCAACTGGCGATAGCGCGGACCTCGGGCATGGGGCGAACTCATGACGTGAAGGCCAAAGGGTCAAAATCACTGTCCGCCGCGCACGAGACGAACGTGGTTGCCGTTGCTGCGGAGGCTGCCGTTGTCGGCGTAGCCACTGCCGAAGTACACGCCCCACGCGTAGCCCGAATAGCCGGCGCTAGGAGAACCCGACCAGACAATCGAAGACGGTGTATTCGGAAAATAATCCGGGTCGATGGCCGGATTGCTTCTTCCAAGGTCGGCGATACCTACCAGCTCCTTCACCGTCGGCATGCGCCAGTCGGTGGCGCCGCACAGGTTGGCGGCATTCACGTCCTGGACGTATTTCTCGGTGTCGCAGCGGCCTGCCGTGGCGCAGCTTCCGCCATCGGCCGTACCGGAGTTGCCGTCCGGGCTGTTGGTGTTGTACCAGGTGTAGGTGTGGCCCATGTGGCGCAGGTGGGCCACGTCATTCACCTTCACCTCCCAGACCAGCCCGGTGACGTTGTCCCGCGTGCAAGCCCAGTCGTCCGGCCCGCTGCCCAGCACCGCGCTGGCTGGCAGCACCGTGCCGCTGTTCGAGATCTTGGTGTAGTCGAAGCCGTTGGCGATGCCGTTGTTGAGCGCACTGCCGCCGGTCTTGGCGGGCAAGGTGCTGGCCGCGGCGGCGGCGTCGCGGCCGTACTGGCAGTCCTGCCCGGCAGGGTGGGTGGCGTCACAGCTAGTGGCGTTTCCGGAGGTGGCGTGGCCGCTCCAGGTGATGCCGGTGTCGTTGAGGGGGTGGGTCGGGCTTGTCTGGGCATGGGCGACAGACAGGGCAAGCAGCAAGCTGGTGGCGAAGGCGGTGCGGCGCAGGGACATGAAGAAAGCTCCGGGCAGACGGGAAATACGAACGCCCCTCAGACGGCCAGGGGTGTGCAATCGGGCAAAAAGGGCAAGGACGGCGCGGCAGGCAAGCACCAGCCCGGCGCGCCGGAGGCCGGCACGGCGGCCAGAACGGCCAGAAGAGGCGCAGTCAGCGCATGCGGCAGGTGCCGCCCGTGCAGAGAGGCGCTCGGCTCGGCAGGATCATCAAAACCGGCATGGCTTCGTCCAACAAGAGTTGTAACGGGACAATTCAGTACGCGGGCATGAATGTAACACGATTTTTACTTTCGAAAAGCATTTTTCAACATGATTCGATTACCCATTTTGAGCATTCGCAAAACGTGGCGACCTTCACCCCGCCTCCACCGCAAACCCCACCACCCGCCGTTGCTCGCGGCTGAACTCCACCCCGATCAGGTGGATCGGCTCGTTACGGTCGCGGTACTTGTCCGCATAGCCCCTCTGCTTGATCTGTTCCAGCGCCGCGCCTTCCGGTTCGAGCTCGACCACCTTGAACTCGAACAGATACACGTTGCCGTTGAAACGCACCGCCATGTCCAGCCGTCCGGCGTTGCTCGATTCTTCCGGCACGATGTCCAGACCCAGCGATGCGAAGTAGGCGTAGAACACGCTGGCGTAATACCCTTCGTATTGCGCGATGGGGTTGTTGCGGAACCAGTCGTGCGGGATGCTGGCGAAGAAACTGGTGAACAACTGCTCCATACCGGCGAAGTCGTTGGCCAGCAGCAGGTCGTAGAGTTTCGTGCTTTGCGCACCATATTCTGCCGGGTTCGGGCGCAGGCGTTGCAGCATCGCACCGCTGAGGCTGGCGCGCACTTCAAGGTTGGGATAACGCAGCCGGTACTGCGCAAACGCACCGATGCGCCGCACCGAGTCGATGGTCAGGTAGCCGGTCTGGAACATCAGCGCTTCGGTGGAGATGTCGCCCACCTCGAAGGCCGAGAGCAGGCTTTCCGGGGCTTCCAGACGCTCGAGATCGGGCAGACGCACCCGGCGCTCGGTGAGCATGTCCACCAGAAAGGTCGGCGTGCCGGTCTCGAACCAGTAGGGGCGGAAGTCACGGTTATCGAACAGCAACAGCAGATCGAACGGGTTGTACACCGACTCACCCGTCCAGTTGTAGCCGTTGTACCACTCGCGGATCAGCTGGCGGTCCAGACCGGGTAGTTCGGCGGCGAATACGGTGTCCACGTCCTCGTCGGTATACCCGCAGATCGCCGAGTGACGTTTATCGACGGTAATGTCCTTCAGGTTGTTCAAACCCGAGAACAGGCTCACCTTGCTGAACTTCGATACCCCGGTCAGCATCGCAAACTTGATGTGCGCGTCCTGACCCTTGATCACCGAATACAGGTCGCGCAAGCCATCGCGCATCTGCCGCGCCAGATCGGGACGGGCGAGATTGTCGAGTATGGGTTTGTCGTACTCGTCGACGAGGATCACCACCCTTTGGCCGAACTTATGCTCCGCCTGGCGGATCAGCTCACCAAACCGGCCGGCACTGTCCAGGCCGGCACGCACCGCCACGTCCAGCCGCTCCTCGTTGATCCGCAGGATGTCCTCGATGCGCCGCCCCAGCGCATCGCCATCCTTCAGCACGCCTTCGGCAAAGCTGATGCGGATCACCGGATACGTTACCGACCAGTCCCACCGATCGTGGCAGTACAACCCACGGAACAGCGCCTCGCTACCCGCGAACAGCTCCGCCAGCGTGTCGATGAACAAACTCTTGCCGAAGCGGCGCGGACGCGACAGGAAGTAATACTTGCCCTCATCGATCAGGCGCAGTGCATGGGGGGTCTTGTCGACATAGTAAAAGTCCTCCTCGCGTATCTCGCGAAAGGTCTGGATGCCGATGGGCAGCTTCTTGCGGGGCAAAACGGCGGGCATGGCGGCTCCTGAAACGACGCGGGCGGGCTCAGGCCAATTCTACGACCTTTGCTGGATGTGGCCGTGCTGGAAGTTGCCGACACCCCGGCCCCCTGCCCGACCACATCGATGAAGTCTTCCTGGCAGGCCAGGAATGGTCCGAGCTTCCGGTATTCAACGACTGGCTGCAGAGCACCCGCAAATACCTTGCCATCAGGCCCGCTCAAGCTGCGCAGGCAGGCCGTTGCGCACAGCGGCGCCGGACACGGCATCCACCCAGATCGAGCGTCCACCCCGGGTCGGGTCGGTGAGGCCGATGTCGTTGATGTTGAAGCCTGCGGCCAGGTGCGGCCGGTCGGGTTGCTGCCGCTCGCCGATGCGGTGCGCGCGGGCACCAAGCTCGCGGTGTCCGAAACCGTGCTCGACCGCGACCACGCCGCGCATCACCCCCTGGTGCACCAGCACGGTGCATTTCACCCGTCCGCCCGGAGTGGCGAGCCAGGCCGCATCGCCACTCTTCAGGCCGCGGGCGGCGGCATCGTCGGGGTGGACGATGAGCGGATTCTCGGGATGCAGACCGGTGATCGGCGTGGCGATGCTGTAGGAGTTCTGCAGGGCAGACTTGAAACTCATCGCCAGCAACGGCCATTCGGCCTCGCCATGCACCGCACGCATCGGCGTGCCATCGCAAAAGGCCGGCGCCTGCCAGGTCGCGCAGCCGGAATAACGCTGACCGGTGAGCGCGTTGCGGGCGCCACCGACATGCTCGCTCCACACCCACAAGGGCTTGCTGAAACGGTTGGTCTGCCACTCGGGCCGCTCGGCCTCCTGCGCCTGGGCCGCCGGCTGATAGCGCCCGCCGCGCGTGTAGAGCAAGGCCACCTTGCGCCACTCCTCGGGCTTGAGCACGGCTTCGAGCTGCGGGCGGATGCGTTCGACCCCGGACAGGGCGATGTCCTCGTCGCTGGCATCGCCCACCGGCTCACCGGCAAACGCGGCATTCGCGCCGGCACGCAGGTACCAGTCCTCCGGTCGCTCCAGCGGCAGCCGGTTGCCCTCGGCATCGGCCAGGCCCTCGGGGCCGAAGCCGGGCAGGTCCATCGCGCGGGCGAGCGCGAAGACGAAGGTTTCCATGCTGATCGGCTGCCCCTCGGCCGTTTTCGCCTGACGGGGTTCGATCACCGGCCAGCGGGCGGTGAGCATGCGGGTCGGCACACCATTCCAGGCCGTGGCCCAGCCCCAGCTCTCGTACATCAGCGAGTCGGGCACGATGTAATCGGCATAGGCGTTGCTTTCGTTGATCAGCGGGTCGATGGAGATGATCAGCGGCAGCTTCTTCGGGTCGGCCAGATCCTGGCCAAAGCGCTCCTGCAGGCCGGGGATGCCATACACCGGGTTGGCCATCCACAGGATCAGCGCTTTCAGGCTGTAGGGATAGCCGCTGAACGTGCTGGCAAAGAACTCGGTGCCCAGCCCGGGTGCGCCGGGAAACCACTGGTCGTCGGCGGGATAGGCTTGCCCGGCCTCGCGCTTGCGCTGGAACTCGGCCGTGCGCTCATACGGAATGTTGCGTCCGAGCGGGGTGCCGCGCGGTTTGATCTTGCCAGGGAAGTTCACCAGATCGTAGCGCGGCCCGGGGGCGACGCTGGGGAAGCCTCCGCCGTTCATCACGAAACCGCCCTTCCAGTTGAGGTTGCCGATCAGTGCATTGAGTGTGGCCACCGAGAAGGCGTTGTAGAAACCCGAGCCGGACATCATGCCGCCGTGCGCCACCGCGCAGGCACGCCGGCCATGACTGGAGAATTCATCCGCCAGCCCGGCGATGATCTCCACCGCAATGCCGCAGTCGGCGGAATAAGCTTCCAGCGACTGGCTCAGCGCCGACTCACGCAGCAGCTCGAAGCCGGTGCGCACCCGTACCGACCTGCCGCCCGCCAGCGTCAGCACGGCATCCACCTCCAGCGGTGCGGCGGTGCGGGCCTGGGGCACGGGCAGGGGCGCGCCGTCGGGCCCCATCACCAGATAGGGGTCATCGTCGCCATACCGCTCGGCCCCGTCGGGCAGCGGCAGGCCCAGGTCGGAGCCACGCAGGCAGCGCCCTTCGCGCGGGTGACCCGCTTCGACGATGACCAGCCAGCTCGCATTGGTGAAGGAGGGTTCGCCCTGCGCTTCGGCCACCTGCAGGCTGGGGTTGGCCAGATACGCGGTGTTGACCCGGTCATGCTCGAACAGCCAGCGCATCATGCCCATCACCAGCGCCCCATCGGAGCCCGGGCGGATCGGCACCCAGCGCCCCTGCTCGGGGGCGGCACGGTTGTCGGCATTGGTGAGCAGCGGATCGACCACCACATACTCCAGCCGCTTGTCGGCCCGGCCTTCGGCGAGCAGTTGCCCGGTCCGCTTGAACGGGTTGCCGGCATTGCCCGGGGCGGTGCCGATGAAGAGCACGAACTCGGCATGCGCGAGATCGGGCTTGGCATGCGGCATCGCGCGATGATCGCCGAACAGGGCGCCCGAGCCCGAGCGCCAGGAGCCGCCGCAATACGAGCCATGGCCCACATAGTTCTGCGTGCCATAGGCCTGCTGCCAAAAGCGGCGCCCCAGCAGGTCGCGTCCGTCGTTGACGCTGACAATATGCCCGACCTGGTTCACCTTCGGACCAAAGCCGGGGTTGTCCGGGTCGATCGGCGTGTCCAGATCGCGCAGCGCGCGCAGTCCATCCACATGCCCTTCGCCGAACAGGTCGCCCCCTTCCACCACCTCCTTCACCAGTTGCTCGAAGGAGATTGGCGCCCACTGCCCGCTGTTGCGCGGACCGACCCGCTTGAGCGGCGTGAGCACACGGAAGGGGGAATCGATCTGCGCCAGGGCCGCATTGCCACGACCACAGGTAGTGGAGCGGCCCGCCAGCCCCTTGTCCTGAAAGCGCGACAACGCGATGAAGCTCTCCTTCACGCTGGCCTTCATCGGCAGATGCGGCTCGGTGGACAGGGGGCTGAACGGGTTGCCAGCCACGCGGATCACCTTGCCGGTCGTCTTGTCGATACGCACCCGCACCCCGCACAGGGTGGTGCAGCCCAGGCAGCCGGTATAGCTGACCTGCTGATCGGGGTTGAGCTTGAGTTCGCCGCTGTCCGGATCGACCCGGAACTCGGGCGCCAGTGCCGCGCCATACAGGTTGTGCCCCTGCGCAGCATCGCCGGAAAAGGCATCGACCATGCGGCCGAAGGTTTGTGAGAAACCGGCGGCAAAGGCCGCCAGACCGCCAGCGGCAAGCAGATCGCGTCGTTGCACTTTCATGATGTTTCTCCTTCTGCGGTGCCTGCCCTGCGGCCGGGCACCGTGTCAATCCAGTTCGTCGGGTGGGCGCTGTGGTCAGACGCCGGCCGGGCGCGCCGAGGCAAGACGCTCCAGCGGCAGCACGGTGGTGAGCAGCACCAGGATGAACACCCACAGGCCGGCCGTGCCGACAATGCCCATCAGGCCTTCGGGCCCCAGTGGCAGCGAGTAGCTGTAGAAGCCGGCGCCAGTCTTGGGCACTTCCTGCCCACCGATAAAGATCGTCCAGCGCATCATCCACGCCGAATGCAGCGCGAGCAGCCCGACCAGCAAGCCGGAGCCGGGACGCCACCAGGACAGCAGCAGGGTGAGCACGGTGGCCCCCGCCGCCCACACGGCGGTCAGCTGCCAGCCGGGCGAATGCGCCACCTCGGCGAGCGCCTCGGCATGCACCGGCGCCAGCCCGCTCACCCCCAGCACCAGCCACAACACCCCCACCAGCAAGGCCGCCAGTTGGCTCACGGCGAGCACCCGCGACATGCGCCCGATCAGCACGGCATCGTGGCGGGCGGGACCGAAGCGGTTGAACAACAGGGTCAACCCCACTGCACCGGCAAAGGCCGTCACCGCAAACTGCACCGGCAGCAGCGGCGTATGCCACAGCGGACGGGCACGCACCACCATCACCTCGACCCCGGTATACAAGGCCACCAGCAGCGCGCCCACCAGCGCCACCACGGCCGCCCCCACCAGCGCCCGACGGCTTTCCAGTCCGCCATACGCTATCGCCCGTGCCAGCCCGGCCAGGCGTCCATCGCTACGCCCATGTGCGGCCAGCAGCGGACGGAAGGCCAGCCAGGCGTACAGGATCAGCCCCACCAGATACACGGGAATGAAGAACGCCCCCCAGGACATCCACGAAGTGGGCGTGAAGTAGGCATAGAAGTGCCAGAAGCGCCCCGGCTGGTGCAGGTCGGCCAGCAACGCGACCGGCGCCGTCAGCCCGCACACCAGCGCACCGAGCAGGGCCAGCCGGGAGAGCGCCTCCCAGCCCGGACGGCGGAACACCACCCCCGGCAGCGACAGCAGAAAGGCCCCGTAAGACAGGCCGATCAAGAAGAAATAGGACACCGCCCACGGCAGCCAGGCGACTTCGCGGGTGACGTTGATGGTTTCGACAATGGCCGTGTTCATGATGACGACTCCTCACGCGTGGCGGGCACGCGGTTTCCACAGACTGCCCTGCCCCTCCACCTTGCCGGTGAAGCGCTCGTCGAGTCCGATATAGAAAACTTGCGGGGCGGTGCCCTGCTCGGGCTTGAGCACCTTCAGCTCGCCACGCGCGGCATCGAGACGCTGGCGCAACTCGCCCTGGGCATCGTTGAGATCACCGAAGATGCGCGCACCGCCCACACAGGTTTCCACGCATGCAGGCAACAGCCCGGCTTCGAGCCGGTGTGCACAGAACGTGCATTTGTCGGCCTTGTTGGTATCGTGATTGATGAAACGTGCATCGTAGGGACAGGCCTGCACGCAGTAGGCACAGCCCACACAGCGATCCGCATCCACCAGCACGATGCCGTCGGCACGCTTGAAGGTGGCCCCCACCGGGCACACCGGCACACAGGGCGGGTTGTCGCAGTGATTGCACAGGCGCGGCAGCACATAGGTGCCGGCCGGCTGGCGGGCATCGGTGACTTCGACACTGTAGGTGGACACCACGGTGCGAAAGCTGCCCTCGGGCACCACGTTTTCCTGGATGCACGACATCGTGCAGGACTGGCAGCCAATGCAGCGGCGCACATCCACCAGCATGGCCCAGTGGCGGGCCGTGGCGGGCGTCTGCGCCATCGCCGGCACCGCTGCGGCGGCGGTGAGCACCGGCACGCCGCGCAGGAAGTTGCGCCGCGAGACATTGCAGTCGGGCGGGCCGGGCGGGGTTCCCCGCCGGCCCGCCTCGCTCGCTTCGCGTGCCTCGTATTCGTTTCGCTCGGATTTCATGACTACGCTCCCTTTGCTCTGTGTGGAGTCGCAGTCAGCTTAAGCCTTCAATAACCCTGGCGTAACTGGGGAGATGATGCAGCGGAGTAGATGGTTTTACCTATTTACGTGGCGCGTTTTACGTCATGCGCTTTACTTTGCGTCGTGCGTTTCTTCCCAGCCGGTGACCATTGCCCGGACATGCGCCAGCGGGGTATGGCCAGCCGTGGCCAGATAGACGTGAATGATCAGGAAGGCGAGCATCAGGAAGGCGCCGGCGGTATGCGCCAGCGCCACCTGCTCCAGCCCCAGCCCTGCGGGCAACCAGCCCTGCACGGAGCCCCAGAACAGATACAGCAGCCCGGACACCCACAACAGCGGGTTGATGAACAGTTTCACCCCCAGGTAGGCAAGGCGCTGCAGGGGGTTGTGCTTGCGCTCGACGGTGACCTTGTAGGGGTGAGGCGCCCCGATGAAGATGCCGTACGCGTAGTAACGCACCATGCGGTCGATGTTCTGCACGGTGGGGATGTAGTGCCGCCACTGCCCGGTCGTGAAGTGCCAGAAGATCGCAAACACCCACAGCGCCACCAGCAGCAGGGCGGCGGTTTCGTGGATGTTCACCGCACGCTGGAAGTCAAGCAGCGCGTGACTGCCGTGAATCGCAAAGCCGGTAAACAGCAAAGTGATGATGAGCGCAGCCTGTGACCAGTGCCAGAAACGCTCGAAGCGGGTGAACAGATAGATACGCTGGCTCATCTCAGTGCTCCTTGCGTTTGTTTCGGGTGAGGATGCGCACACCACCATGGCCGACCGCACCCAGCAGCATCAGGCCGGCGAGGCCGAAACCGAAGCGGTCCAGCCAGGCATTGCGGTCGCGGCCCGGCATCCACACCCCCGGCACGCCGGCCAGTCGCCCCTGGTCGGTGTGGCACTCATTGCAATGCACCGCCTGCTCGGCGGGCGCCACCATGTGGGTGATCGGCCACAGCATGGCGGTATCGACAAAACCGAACTCGCCGCTGTAGGGTTGCCCGGTGGCCTCGGCACCGGCCTGCAGCGCCTTGGGCCAGTCGAAGTTGTACCAGAAGGCCGTGTCATCGGGGGTGGCGGTGTGCGGGATGAGCAGCGTCCTGTGCACCTTGTCGTAAGGCTGGCGACCGTGGAAAACCTTCACCGGCCAGATGCGGGCGTTGTCCGCCCCCGGCTCGCCCAGGAAGCGGTTGATCGCCACCCGGCTGTCCGGGTCGATGCGCGTGTCGGGCTGGGTGTATTCCACCCGGCCATCGAACCACTGGTAGTGCGGCTGCACGTGCTCGCCCAGCACGAAGTCCCCCTTCTTGCTGTCGTAGATCACATGCCCTTTCTCATCCTTGAGCTGGAAGGGCTTGCCCTCCTCGTTCATGCGTCCGGCGGTGGACCAGTCCCAGCCCATCTTGGTCGGCACACCGCCACGCGCAAAGCTGGGAATGTGACAGCTCTGACAGGCCAGCGTGCGGGCGTGATCGTTGAGCCGGGTGGCCTGCAGCAGCCCGCCCTGGTGCGGGCGGTCGCCATGGCAAGACTGGCAGGTGGCCGGGTTGCGCGTGGTGTGTTCGCCGCGCATCAGCGCGCCATGCGGGTCGGCGCCGCTCATGCTGATGCGGCTGCCGGCCACGCGGTGCTCTTCGGTCTTGTGGCACTCGCTGCACGCAAAGTTGAGGCCATCCGCGGCCATGTGCACATCGAGCTCGCGGCTGGCGGTGTTCAGCGAGGAATCCAGATCGCCATGCTTCACGCCATCGCCACCCCCGCCGTAATAGTGGCAGCTGCCGCAGGTCTGGCGCGAGGTGTGGCCGATGTTGCGGGCGACGGCCACGAGGTCCACCGGCTCGACGAACTTGCCCGACTTCGGGGGCCATTCCATGCGCTCATACGCCGGGTGCCCGGCCAGGCCGGCAAGCTTCCTGTAGTCGCCGGTGTTGTGGCAGGCCAGGCAATCGACCTTGCTTTCGTCGCTGAAATCGAAGGTGTCGTCCTTCCAGCCATAGCCCACATGACAGGACTGGCAGAAGGCTTCATTGGAGCGGTCACCGATGCAAAAACCGTTCAGCATGGTCTTCTTGCCCAGTTGCTGGCCGGTGTCGGGGTTGGTGTACTCCCAGGTCCAGTGCCGGGTGGCCATGACCTGCCGGGCCGCTTCGGTGTGACAGGTGAGACAGGCACGGGTCACCTCCTCGCCGCTGGCAAAGGGGCCTTGCAGGACCTCGAACTTGCTGTGGTCGGCCGTGGCCGCCCGCACCGGGCTGACCATGACAAGCACACAGGCCAGCACAATCAGCACACCCAGTGTGCCCCCGGCGAAACCCGGATGCCGGGTGAAACGGGTGGACGCACGCCGCACGGCAATCGATAGAAGCAGCTTCATGGACTCCCCTCCAGCACAACGGCACAGCTCGCTCGGGCGACTCACGGCACATTATGCGCTTCGGTGGTGAATGACGACATGGCAAAAAGACAGCAGGGCGCACAACGGGACAGTTGAGGGATAGGCACTGCCCCGCACACCCTGGGGCACAGGATGAGGAGAGATATACGCGCCCTGCCATGAACCTTGCCTATAACAAGAAGCGTGCCAAATATCGGACATGCGGCACACCGCCAGCAGTGGCGCAGGCTGCGGACACAGGGGCAGAGACACCGCAGCCGCCGGCGTGCGCCACGCTCACAGAAAGTGGCAGCCTGACCGCCAGGTTTGGCGGTCACCGGCAGGCTGCGCTTCGGCTCACTGCGTGCCCTGCCCGATGGCTTTCAGCTTGCGGTACAGCGTGCGCTCGCTCAGGCCAAGCCTGGCGGCCAGTTCGCGGCGGCTGCCACGGTGGGTACGCACCGCGCGCAGCAAGGCCTGACGCTCCACTTCGCGCAGGTCGGCGGCCGGTGGCTGGCCGGCCTCGCCGGGCGACGGCTTGAACAGACGGCTGCCGTCGGGCTGGAGCACCTCTTCCGGCAGGTGGTCGGGCTGGATCTGCTCGCCGTCGCACATCAGGCTGGCGCGCTCCAGCACATTGCGCAGTTCGCGCACGTTGCCCGGGAAGTCATACGCCAGCAGCGCGGCCATGGCCTCGCGCGACACCTTCAGATTGCACTCGCCAGCCACCCGCGCCAGCAGGGTCTCGGCCAGCAACGGGATGTCGCCAATCCGTTCCCGCAGGGGCGGCACCCGGATGGGAAAGGTGTTGATGCGGTAGTACAGATCCTGCCGGAAGCTGCCCTCGGCCACCATCTCGCGCAATGGCCGGTGGGTGGCCGAAACCAGCCGCACATCGGCCTTGCGCAGTTCGGTGGCCCCCACACGGCGGTAGGTGCCGGTTTCCAGCAGGCGCAGCAGCTTCACCTGCATGCTCAATGGAATGTCGCCCAGTTCGTCGAGAAACAGCGTACCGCCGCTGGCCGCCTCGATCAGCCCGGTCTTGCGCTGTGTGGCGCCGGTGAAGGCGCCGCGCTCGTGGCCGAACAGCTCGCTCTCGAACAGGGTTTCCGGCAGCCCGGAGCAATCGACCGCGACGAACGGCCCTTCGGCGCGCCGGCTGGCATCATGGACCGCATTGGCCACCACCTCCTTGCCGGTGCCCGACTCCCCCTGCAGCAACACGCTGGCGTCCGAAGGTGCGACCCGCGCGACCAGTTCCAGCATGTACTGGAAAGCCGGCGCCTTGCCGACCAGCCCCAGCCGGTCGGACACCCCGCGCGCCACGTTCATCGGCTCCATCTTCTCGATGAACCAGACAACCTCTCCGGCAGCATCGCGCACCGGTGACAGTTCGATGTTCACATACTCCTCACCATGCGCGGTGTGGTGCAGGTGCAGCACCCGCTCACGCTGGCCGGAATTCAGGCTGCGCGCCAGCGGGCAGGACTCGCCTGCGCGATCGCACGGCACGCTGTAGTGATGCGACACGTCGTAGCAGGTGCGTCCGATCACGCTGCGGCCGGCACCGTGGCTGCGGCGATAGGCGGCATTCGCGGCAATCACCCGATAGTCGCGGTCGCACAGGATGTGCGGCTCGGGCAGGGTTTCGAGAAAGGACACCAGCTCGGGCAAGGGATGCAGCTCATGGGGCATGGAAATCTCCTCTCCAGGTCCGGCCATGGCTCGCACACACGCCGGACGACATTGACAGTATTGGCAGCAACGACTGCCAGAGTGTGGCAGACCGGCAGTCTTCCGGTCAATCATCCGGGACGCAGTTCCTTGACCGGCGTCAAGGCTGGCGCGACTTTCAGCGTATCCAGGCGGGTTGGCACGCTAATTGAGTGGACGGCACTTGTTCCACGACAACCCATACGGAGAAACCCATGGTCTCTGAACTACTCGTCGACCTGTCGCGGCTGCAGTTTGCCGCCACGGCGATGTACCACTTCCTGTTCGTGCCGCTGACCATCGGCATGGTGTGGATGCTGGTCATCATGGAGAGCACCTATGTCATGACCGGCAAGGTCGTCTACAAGGACATGACCCGCTTCTGGGGCAAGCTCTTCGGCATCAACTTTGCGCTCGGTGTGACCACCGGCATCACGATGGAATTCCAGTTCGGCATGAACTGGGCGTACTACTCGCACTACGTGGGCGACATCTTCGGGGCGCCACTGGCCATCGAGGGGCTGATGGCCTTCTTCCTGGAGTCCACCTTCATCGGCCTGTTCTTCTTCGGCTGGGACCGCCTGTCGCGCAAGCAGCATCTGGCGGTGACCATCCTGATGGCGCTCGCCACCAACCTGTCCGCATTGTGGATCCTGGTGGCCAACGGATGGATGCAGGACCCGGTCGGCGCCAGCTTCAACTACGAGACCATGCGCATGGAGCTGGCCAGCTTTACCGAAGTGCTGTTCAACCCCACGGCCCAGGCCAAGTTCGTGCATACCGTCTCGGCAGGCTATGTGACCGGTGCAATGTTCGTGCTGTCGATCTCGGCGTGGTATCTGCTCAAGGGACGTGACACCGAATTTGCCAAACGCTCTTTCCGCATCGCAGCGGCGTTCGGCTTTGCCTCGGTGTGCTCGGTGATCGTGCTGGGCGATGAGTCGGGCTATGTAATCACCGAATCGCAGCAGACCAAACTCGCCGCGATGGAGGCCATGTGGGACACCGAGCCGGCCCCGGCCGCGTTCAACGTGATCGCCTTTCCCAACGAAGCGGAGATGAAGAACGACTTCGCCATCCACATTCCCTGGCTGATGGGCCTGATCGGCACCCGCTCTTTCGACACCGAGATTCCCGGCCTGCGCGACATCATGGCGAAAAACCGCGAACGCATCGAAAACGGCGTGGAGGCCGTGAAGCTGCTCGACGCCCTGCGCGCCCGTCCGCAGGATGCCGCCCTGCGCGAGGCCTTCGACAAGGTGAAGGACGACCTCGGCTTCGGCCTGCTGGTGAAGCGTTACACCAGCGACATGAACACGGTCACCCCCGAGATGATGGATCAGGCCGCACGCGACACCATCCCGGCCGTCGCGCCACTGTTCTGGAGCTTCCGCATCATGGTCGCGCTCGGCTTTGCGATGCTGGTGCTGTTCGGCCTGGCGCTGTACAGCTCGCTCAAGGGTGACTTCATGCAGCGCCCGAAACTGCTCAAGTGGTCGCTGTGGTTCCTGCCGGTGCCGTGGATTGCCGCCGAGCTGGGCTGGTTCGTCGCCGAATTCGGCCGCCAGCCCTGGACCGTGTATGGCGTGCTGCCCACCCATGTGTCGGTTTCCACGCTGTCCGAAGCCAGCCTGTACGGCTCGCTGGCCGGTTTTGTGGGCTTCTACACCCTGCTGATCGTCGTGGAGATGTACCTGATGATCAAGTTCGCACGCCTTGGCCCGGGCAGTCTGGGCACCGGCCGCTACCTGAACGAACCGGCGCACGCCTGACGGAGGAACCCCGATCATGATTTTCGATTACCCCACAATCAAGCTCATCTGGTGGCTGCTGGTCGGCGTTCTGCTCATCGGCTTTGCCATCATGGACGGCCACGACATGGGCGTGGGCACGCTGCTGCCCTTCGCCGGCAAGGGCGACGAGGAGCGCCGCGTCATCATCAACACCGTCGGCCCGCACTGGGATGGCAACCAAGTGTGGTTCATCACCGGCGGCGGGGCGATCTTCGCCGCCTGGCCGATCGTGTATGCCACGTCATTCTCGGGTTTTTACTGGGCCATGCTGGCGGTGCTGTGGGCGTTGTTCTTCCGCCCGGTGGGCTTTGACTACCGCAGCAAGATCCACAACCCGACCTGGCGCAAGACCTGGGACTGGGGACTGTTCGTGGGCGGTGCGGTCCCGCCGCTGATCTTCGGCGTGGCGTTCGGCAACCTGCTGCAGGGCGTGCCCTTCCATTTCGACAGCCTGCTGGTGCCGTACTACACCGGCTCGTTCTGGGCGCTGCTCAACCCCTTCGCGCTGCTCTGCGGCGTGGTGTCTTCGGCCATGATCACCCTGCACGGTGCGGTGTATCTGATGCACCGTACCGAAGCCGACATCCAGCGCCGCAGTCGCAATGCCGCCCTGATCGCCGGCACAGTGATGCTCGCCGGCTTCACCCTGGCCGGAGTGTGGATGCAGTGGATTCCGGGTTATGCGATCACCTCGGCAATCGACCCCGCTGCCCTGCCCAACCCGCTGGCAAAGGAGGTGGTGCGCGAGGCCGGTGCGTGGATGAACAACTACCGCAACATGCCGCTCACCCTGCTCGTGCCGCTGCTCGCCTATGTCGCCGGCGCTGCCACGCTGTGGCTGGCCGCACGCGGCCGCACGCTGGCCGCCTTCGTGACCTCGTCCTTCGCCATCACCGGGGTGATCGGCACGGCAGGCGTCTCCATGTTCCCCTTCGTCATGCCGTCCTCGTCGGTGCCTGGCGCCAGCCTCACGGTGTGGGATGCCGCTTCCAGCCATCTGACCCTGACCATCATGTTCTGGGCCACACTGATCTTCATGCCGATCATCGTGGCCTACACCAGCTGGGCCTACAAGGTGATGGCCGGCAAGGTCACCACCGCCTACATCCGCGAGAACGAACACTCGGCCTACTGAACCCAGCAACAAGGAGACGCAACATGTGGTATTTCGCCTGGATACTCGGAGTCGGCTTTGCCATCCTGCTCGCCATCCTCAATGCAATGTGGGGAGAAACCGAGGAAGACCGCAACACCCTGCCGGTACAGCCCGTGGGGCGCAAGGCAGCCGGGAAACCTTCATCACCGAAATGAGCTTCCGGCGGCCGGCAGCTTGACACACCGGCGGCCGGCAAGAAAAAACCCGCTGAACCAGATCAGCGGTTCAGCGGGTTTTCAGTCGGAACGCGCCGGCCACCGGCCGGCCCAGCGTCTCAATGTCTCAATCAACCGCCTTGCGCGGCGACATCCAGCCCATCACCGAATACACCAGGATCACGGTACCCACCAGCCCCGCACCGAACACCAGTGCGATCAGGAACCAGTCGGCCGGCCCACCCGCATCGGTGAAGCCTGAGGACGACACCTTGGCCATCAGCACCAAGGCCAGCACGCCGCCCACCAGTCCAGCCAGTTCGGCGCGCACAAGGCGGCGCGCAACAATGCCGCGCTCCCGCACCAGCAGGCCCACAAAAGCCAGCGTGGCCCCCACCGCCAGCAGGATCAGCACCCACAGCAGCGGGCCCAGCATTTCCTGGAACACCGCCAGGAAGATCATCGGATCGAGTTCTTTCATCTTCGCTTCTCCTCTCAGGCGCGGCCGCGCAGCATGCTCAGGTAAGTCGGCTTCAGGGCCATGGTCTTCATCACCCAGCTGATCCACAGCTCTTCCAGCGGTGCGATCACGCCGGGGAAGGACGGTGTCAGGTTGTTCTCGTAGTCGAATTCGATCAGCATGGCCTGACCCAGACGGGTGATCAGCGGGCAGGAGGTGTAGCCGTTATACACCTCGCCGGACTGCCGGCCCTCGATGTCGGCCACCAGATGATCCACCGCCACCGGCACCTGCCACTTCACGCTCGCCGCCGTCTTGCCCTTGGGCACGCCGGCAATGTCGCCCACGCCGAACACGTTGGGATAGCGCTTGTGGCGCAGGTTGTCGCGATCCACCTCCATCCAGCCTTCGCGCCCCCAGGCGCCTTCCTGCCAGGGCAGCGGGCTGTTGCGCACGGCATCGGGGGCCACCATCGGTGGAATCACGTTGATGAAGTCGTAAGGCTGCTCGATCTCGCCGTCCGGCGAACTGAAGACGGCCACCCGGCGCCCCGGGTCGATGGACTGCAACACCCGCTCGTAGTTGACCTTCACGTCACGGTCACGGAACAGCATGCGGACCTTCTCGTGCACGATCGGCACGCTGAACAGCGCCTTGTTGTTGGCGTTGTAAATGATCTCCGCCTTGCCGCGATTGCCACGGCGGCGGAGGTGGTCATCGGTGATGAAGGTATATTTGAGGGGCGCGCCGGCGCACTTCATTTCAGTGCCCGGTCGGCAGAACACCCCCACCCCGCCCTTGTCGGCAAAGGCGGACATTGCCTGCCAGGTGGCGAACGCCTTTTCAGGACTGTGGTAAATGCTGCCCAGACCATTCTGGCCGATCTGTGCAGTATCCATGCCCGGAATCGCGTCATAGTCGAGCTTCAGGCCGGTGGCGACCACCAGATAGTCGTACTCGAACACCTTGCCCGACTCGCTCACCACTTTGTTGCCTTCCGGATCGAACTCCGTCACCCGTTCCTCGATCCAGTCCACGCCGGAGGGCAGATATTCGGCCGTATCGGACACCGGATAGGCCGCATCCTTGATGCCAGCGGCCACCAGGGTGAAGCCGGGCTGATAGTAATGCTGCTTGCGGGCATCGATGAGGGTGATCTTCGCCCCCTCAAGCCGGGCTGCCAGCCGGGAGGCTGCGGTCAACCCGGCGGCACCGGCACCGGCAATGACGATGCGCGCAGAGGTCTTGACCCTTGAGGCTGCGCGCGCCTGGCTGGGCACCACCAGCGCCCCTGCGGCCCCTGCGGCCCCCAGCATCAGGAAAGATCTTCGATTCAACCGGCCGGACACCAGGGTTTCAAGCTGTTCGGCCTCGGTGTGCTTTTTCATGAATGACTCCTCCAGTGCACGGGCTACGACATATAAATAAGTAAACTCTTATATTCTAACTCATTCTTTCCGGCCACAACACGCATTCAGACACTTTTTAGCGCTTTTTGCTTCCGCCCGTATTGAACTGTCGAAGGTAAGATAGGCATCGAAGGGCATGACACGGGGCTGCCCCTGCCCGGCCCCCTCAAGAGACGGAGCACACCGCCGTGACGACACCTGCGGAACACATCAATCAGTGGCTGGATGCCCACCGGATCACCGAAGTCGAATGCTTCGTGCCGGACATGGCCGGCATCGCACGTGGCAAGATCGTGCCACGCCACAAATACGATCCGGAACAGGGCCTGCGCCTGCCCGAAGCGGTGCTCACCCTGACCGTGACCGGCGATTACCCCGAACACGACTACACCTCGATCGCCGATCCCGACATGCGGCTGATACCCGATGCGGGCAGCCTTCGGCTGGTGCCCTGGGCCAAGGAGCCGACCGCACAGATCATCCACGACTGCATGACCTTTGACGGCACGCCGGCCGACCTGGCGCCGCGCAATGCGCTCAAGCACATCCTGGAGCTGTATCGCAACGATGGGCTGGTGCCGGTGATTGCACCCGAAATGGAGTTTTACCTGGTGGAGGTCGAGCCGGACGAGGACATCCCGCTCCGCCCCCCGGTCGGCCGCACCCGTCGCACCGAAGCCGGACGCCAGAGCTACAGCATAGACGCGGTCAGCGAATATGACGAACTGTTCGAACTGATCTACAACTGGTGCGAGACACAATCCCTCGCCCTGGACACCCTGATCCACGAAATGGGTACCGCGCAGATGGAGATCAACCTCGACCACGGCAACGCGCTGGACCTGGCCGACCAGGTATGCTGCTTCAAGCGCACCGTGCGCGAGGCGGCGATCCGCCACAACATGTACGCCACCTTCATGGCCAAGCCCATGCAGGGACAGCCGGGCAGCGCCATGCACATTCACCAGAGCGTGCTCGATGCCAGCGGGCACAACCTTTTCTCGCGCCCCGACGGCCGCCCCGCGCCGCAGTTCGCCCACTTCATCGGCGGGCTGCAGACCTACCTGCCGGCGGCCATGCCATTTTTCGCCCCCTATGTGAATTCCTATCGCCGGCTGTCGGCCTACACGTCCGCGCCGATCAACCTGTCATGGGGATACGACAACCGCACCTGCGGCCTGCGCGTCCCGCACTCCACCCCCCAGGCCCGGCGGGTCGAGAACCGTCTCGCAGGGGTCGATGTCAATCCTTACCTGGCGATTGCCGCCAGCCTGGCCTGTGGTTATCTGGGCATGCAGCAAAAGCTCGAACCCAGCGCCCCGCTCGCCGGCAGCGCCTACGAACACCCCCATCAACTGCCCCGCCACCTGGACGACGCAGTCGACAGGCTGCTGGCCTGCCAGCCCCTTGCCGACGTGTTCGGCGAGCACTTCCTGCAGGCTTACGGCGCCATCAAACGGGCTGAACACCGCGAATATCTGGAGGTGATCAGCCCCTGGGAGCGCCGGCATCTGCTGCTGCACGTCTGACCCGTTCATCCATTCAACCATCCCACAAGGATCAAGATGCCCACACAGACTCGCGACACCTCACTGACCACCGATCAGAAGGCCCTGGCCATCAACCTGGACAAGTACAAGTACGGCTCCATCGTCGAAATCGGCGCCGGACAGGAAGTGGCCCGGCGCTTCTTTCATGTTGGCGCGGCGGCCGGCACGATCGCAAAGACCATGTCGGCCTATGACATGGCCGTGAGCGACGACATTTATGGCCCGGTCGACCGCTATGTCAGCCGTGCCCGCCTGATGCAGATGCTGGACAAGGAGTTCGAACAGGTGGTGAACCGCCTGTCGCAGGTTCGCCCGAAGAACACCACCTTCTTTGCCTATGCCGCCACCGTTACCGCACGCAGCTTCAAGCAGACCAACGAGTGCCATGGCTGGATTGGCGTACGCCTGCAACTGCACCCCGGGGCCACCCCGAGCGATATCGTGCTGCATGTGCGCATGCTCGACAACGACAATGCGCAGCAGTCCGATGCGCTCGGCATTCTCGGGGTAAACCTGATCTATGGCGCCTTCTTCCACCACACCCAGCCCGAGTGGGTGGTCGAGGGGCTGGGCGACGGCCTCGGGCCGGACCGCATCGAGGTAGACCTGATCCACTTTTCCGGCCCCTACTTCGAGGAAGTCGAAAACCGCCTGATGAACCTGCACCTGATCCGCAGCTGGCTGACGCGGGCGGTGGTGTTCAACCCGCAGGGCGAGGTGGTGGTGCCCGGCGAGCTGTTCTACCGCAAGCCGGTGATGGTGATGCGCGGCAGCTTCAAGCCGGTCACCCGGGTCAACGCCGACATGATGACCTCGGGCCAGCACCAGTTTGCTCAGCTCGCGGCGGTCGACGAGGACAAGATGGTGGCACTGGCCGAGATCACCATGAACTCACTGATCTCGGGCGACAATGTGGACAATGCCGATTTTCTGGCACGGGTGGATCTGCTCGCCTCGATGGGCTACACCGTGATGATCTCGGACTATGTGCGCTTTTTCCGCCTGCGGGCCTATCTGCGTCGCTACACCCAGAAGCCGATCGGCATTGTGCTGAGCGTGCGCGACTTTGCCGCACTGTTCGACGAAAAATATTACGAAGGGCTTGAGGGTGGAATGCTGGAAGCCTTCGGCAAGCTGTTCCCGGACAACACGCATGTGTACGTGTATCCGGCCCGGCCGCGTGGTAGCCAGGCGCTGGTCACGCTGGACAGCGTAAGCGTGCCGGCGCACCAGAAGCACTTGCTCGCTTATCTGGTGGAAAACGGCAAGCTGGTGGCCATCGACCGCTTCGACGAGGACTGCCTGCACATCGACGCCACCGAAGTGCTGGCCGCGCTGCGCCGCGGACACGGCGAGTGGGAAAAGGATGTGCCCGAGCTGGCCGCCCGGCGCATCGTCGACAAACGCCTGCTCGGTTTCGACAGCGAATGATGCGCTGACGCGGTACCTCGGATCAGGAGCGCGAGAAGCGGCCCAGCAGCTGCTGCAGCTTCTCGGTCTTGCGCCGCTCGGCTTCGGCCTCGCGCTGTGCCTCGCGCTCCTTCTGCTGCTGTTCGCGCTTGCGGCGGCTCGCTTCGGCGAAACGTTCCTTCAGCGTCTGCGCGGCATGCTGGCGATGCTCCTCGCTCACCTCGCCGGCTTCGTTGCCTTCCAGATCGTAGCGATGCGTGGCCTTTTCCATCGCCTTGAGATAGCGGGTGGATGCCGTATGCAGCCGCATCGCGGTGCGGATCACCTTGCGCTCCGCATCGGGAAAACGCTCGGCCACCGCCTTGTCGATGCGCAGGGCCACGGGGCGGTATTCGCGGAAGGTGGGTGAGAGGGCCTGCAGTTGCTGCAGCAGGCCGCGCGGGTCGAGCGCACCCGGGCTGTCGGGGCGTGCGCCGGTGGCGGGGGCCGTGGCGGCAGTGTCAAGCGCAGCGGTGTCGGGCGTGTCGGGCGTGTCGGGCAGGTCGGGCAGGTCGGGCAGGTCGGGCAGGTCGGTCGTCATGATGTTTCGGCAAGGGCAGGAAGCGGTTCAATAAAACGGCCACAACACGGTGCGGCAGGCGAATGATCGCACGAAATGCCACTCTGCCGCCCAGATTGCCATCCATCGGGCAAGCCCCGGCAGCGCTCAGCCAGTCTGTACGCGGTGGCGGCGCAGACGCAGCCACACCGGTAGCATGGCCAGCGCAATCACAATCTCAAGCGCCGCAATGCAGATGAACACCGGCAGATAAGGGGCGTCCCAGCCTGCGGCCCGAAAACCGGCCAACAGGCTGCCCGACAGCAGCGGCCCGAGCGCAAAGCCCAGCGATCCCGCCACATTGAAACCGGCCAGCGCACTGGCACGCTGGTTTTCGCCAGCCAGCTCGGCGGTAAGCACCAGCGACGGAGCATACATCAACGCCGCCACCAGCCCGCCCAGGGCCATCGCCCACACCAGCAGCGACGCAGGCGTGAGCCCCAGCACGATCAGGAACACGCCGTACAGCACACTGCCCGCAATCATCATTGCCAGACGGTCGAAGCGCTGGCTCAACACCCCTGACGGATAGGTGAGCAGGGAAAACGGAATCAGGAACGCCGCCATCACCATCCCGATGCGCGCAGGCGACAACCCCAGCACCGTGCCCAGATACAGCGAGAAGGTGGACACGATGAAGCCCACCGTCAGCCGGTCGATGAAGGAAAACAGATACGGCACCGCCAGCATGCGCGTGCGCGTCAGGGCGCGCAGCAGCCCACTCATGGAGCGGCGCCCGCCCACCCGGGCCGGATCGCGCAGCAGGAACGGCACCACGCCGCCCAGGACAAGCATCAGCAGGCCACCATACCAGGGCACCTGCACGGCCGAAGCGCTGCCCAGCCAGCCCCCCAGAGGCGCCCCCAGTGCCACGCCCAAACTGACCGCCGCCCCCACACCGCCCATCGCCGCCCCCATACCCTCGCGCCGCGCATGGTCGGCCCCCAGCGCCATCAGCAGCGACAGCGCCGTCATGTGGGCACAGCCTTCCACAAAGCGCAGCGCGAGCAACACCGCATAGCTCCAGTCGCCGGCAATCAGCAGCAGACAGGCGCCATTCACAATAAAGGCACCGGCAATCAGCGGCACCCGGCGCCCCAGACTGTCAGACACCAGCCCGGCCAGCGGTGCCGCCACCAAGGCACCGACCATGTTGATCGACATGAACAGGTGGCGGGCCACATCACCGGTCTCCGGGTGACGGCCAACAGTCAGCTCACTGAGCACCGGCACCATCCCGGTGACCGGCAGCATCAACAGCAAAATGACCAGACGGATGGCGTGAGACATGGCGTGCTGCACTCCCCGGGACCCGTGCCCCATGCGGACCAGATGCAAGAGCCTGTTATTGTGCACTGCACAAAATAGTTGTTGACATCCTGTTCGATGAGCCTAGAATGAAATTGTGCACTGCAACAGCAACGTTCTGCTCCAAGCGGCGGAACACAGCGAAAGCGCTGACGCGTCGGCAGTGATCGAATCTCATCATATATTCAGGAGCCACACCATGAACGCCAGCCACGAAAAAATCACCGCCAGCCAGAAAGCCGCCGTCGAAACCTCGCTGAACGTGGTCAAGACCATGTTCGACTCGGCCGAGCGCCTGGTGGTTCTGAACCTCAACACCGCCCGTGCCATCCTGGAAGACGGCTCGGCCAACCTGATGTCGCTGCTGTCGGCCAAGAACCCGGAAGAGCTCATCGCCCTGCAAACCGGTTTCACCCAGCCGGCTGCCGCAAAGACCGTGGCCTACTACCGCAGCTGCTACGACATCGTGGCCCAGACGCTGGAAACCATCGCCAAGCCGTACGAAGTCCAGTTTGCCGAAGCCAACAAGCTGGTCGCTGCCGAGCTGGAGAAGGCCGCCAAAGCCTCGCCGATCGGCTCCGAAGCTGCCCTGGCTGCCGTCAAGTCGACCATCGCTGCCGCCAACTCCACCTATGACCAGGTCACCAAGGCCAGCCGTCAGGTGGTGGAAATGACCGAAGCCAACCTGGTCGCTGCCACCGACGCCGCCGTGAAGGCTGTCGGCAATGCCGCCAGTGCCTCGGCCAAGGCCAGCCCCCGCAAGACCGCCTGATTCATCCGTCGGTCCCCGCACACGGCCCCGCGCTGCTTCGGCACGCGGGGCCGTGTGCCGTACACCGTATGGCCCGCCGCCAGGGCACGTCTGCGCCGTTGGCTATAACCCCCCCCTGTTCCCTCCCCTGCCCCCCCCCCCCGCATGTCAGCCACCCTCCCGCCTCGCCGCCCCCCTGAACTTCTTGCCCCAGCCGGTTCGCTGGAGATGATGCGCACCGCCTTCGCGTTTGGCGCCGACGCGGTCTACGCCGGCCAACCGCGTTACTCGCTGCGGGTGCGCAACAACAGCTTCGGCAAGCTGGAGGCCCTGGCCACCGGCATCGACGAGGCCCACGCCGCCGGCAAGGCGTTCTATCTGGTCAACAACATCTACCCGCACAACGCCAAGGTACACACCTTTCTGGACGATCTGGAGCCCGTCATCGCCCTGCGTCCGGACGCCCTGATCATGGCCGACCCGGGGCTGATCATGATGGTGCGCGAACGCTGGCCCGAGCAGGCCATCCACCTGTCGGTGCAGGCCAACACCACCAACTTTGCGGCCGTCCGCTTCTGGGAGCGCATGGGCGTGAGCCGCATCATCCTGTCGCGCGAACTGTCGCTGGACGAGATCGAGGAAATCCGCCAGCGCTGCCCGGAAATGGAGCTGGAGGTTTTCGTGCACGGCGCGCTGTGCATTGCGTATTCCGGCCGCTGCCTGCTGTCCGGCTATTTCAACCACCGCGACCCCAACCAGGGCACCTGCACCAACTCCTGTCGCTGGGACTACAAGCTGCATGCCAGCACCGAAGACGACAGCGGCGACCTGCACACCACCGGCGACACCGCACTGGGCAACCCGCGCAGCTTCGGCACCGTGGGCACCGCCATTCAGGGGGCATCCGCTCTCGGAGGCGGCCCCCGGCATGTCGGCGGCGCCAAGGTCTGGCTGCTCGAAGAGGGTACCCGGCCGGGAGAGCTGATGCCGGTGGAGGAGGACGAGCACGGCACCTACATCCTCAACTCACGCGACCTGCGGGCCATCGAGCATGTGCAGCGGCTGGTGGACATCGGGGTGAACTCACTCAAGATCGAGGGGCGCACCAAGAGCCCCTACTATGCCGCCCGCACCTGTCAAAGCTACCGCCGCGCCATCGATGACGCGCTCGCCGGGCGCAGTTTCGACCTCACGCTGCTCGGCGAGCTGGAGGGCCTGGCCAACCGGGGCTACACCGATGGCTTTTACCAGCGCCATCACACCCCGGAGCACCAGAACTACCTGCGCGGGCATTCCGAATCGGGACGCAGCCTGCTGGTAGGCGAACAGGTCGGGTTCGATGCCGCACGCAGCCGGGTTGCGGTCGAAGTGAAAAATGCCTTCGCCGTAGGCGACCGGCTGGAGTTCGTGCAGCCTGCGGGCAATCTGGTGAGCACCGTCGAGCACATCGAGGACGATCAGGGCCAGCCCCTCACCCGCGTGCCCGGCAGCGGCCGACGCGTCTGGCTCACCGCCCCCAGCGGTCTGCAGCCCGACCAGCCTTGCTACATTGCCCGTTTGTTCTAACGTTTGCTCTGACTCGTCCCGACCATGTCCAGCCCATCCATGCCCTCCCCCTCGCCCGCCATCCGCATCGAGGCCACCTGCCTGACCGAGACGCACCACGCCCGCGCGCTGCTCGACATGCTGGAGCACTATGCCCGCGACCCGATGGGCGGTGGCACGCCGCTGAGCGACCAGACCCGGCACACGCTGATCGACGCCCTGAAGCTGCGCCGCGATTTTGTCTCCTTCCTGGCCTTCGACGGCCCCCGCCCGGTCGGGCTGGTCAACTGCTTCGAAGGGTTTTCCACCTTCGCGGCCCAGCCGCTGCTCAACATTCACGACATTGCGGTGCATGCCGACTACCGGGGCCGGGGCATTGGCAGACAGCTGCTGGCTGCAGCCGAACAGGCCGCCCGCGCACGTGGCTGCTGCAAGCTCACGCTGGAAGTGCTTTCGAACAATCACCCGGCAATGCAGGCCTATGTGCATGCAGGCTTCGCGCCTTATGCCCTCGACCCCGCCGCAGGCCATGCGCTGTTCATGCAGAAGTGGCTCGACACGCCGCCCGGCACCTGAGGCACCTGAGCCGCGCCTGCAAGAAAGCCTCCACAGGTTTATAATTCAAGGCTTTACCATTCTCACCACAGGACTCTGAAGTGCTCGTCGCCGCCAATATCACCATGCAGTTCGGGGCCAAGCCCCTTTTTGAAAACGTTTCCGTCAAGTTCGGCGAGGGGAACCGTTACGGCCTGATCGGCGCCAACGGGGCCGGCAAGTCAACCTTCATGAAGATCCTGTGCGGCATCCTGGAGTCTTCTGCCGGCAACGTATCCAAGGACACCATGGAGCGCATGGCCTACCTGCGCCAGGATCAGTTCGCCTACGAAGACATGCGCGTGCTCGACGTGGTGATGATGGGCCATGAAGAGCTGTGGGCCGCCATCCAGGAACGCGACGCGATCTACGCCAACCCGGAGGCCTCCGAGGACGACTACATGCGTGCAGCCGAGCTGGAAGGCAAGGTGGGCGAGTACGACGGCTACACTGCCGAAGCCCGTGCCGGCGAACTGCTGCTGGGCGTGGGCATCGCCACCGACCTGCACAACGGCCCGATGAGCGAAGTGGCGCCGGGCTGGAAGCTGCGCGTGCTGCTGTGCCAGGCGCTGTTCGCCAACCCGGACATCCTGCTGCTCGACGAACCGACCAACAACCTCGACATCAACACCATCCGCTGGCTGGAGAACGTGCTCAACAACCGCGACTGCACGATGGT
>JBAYOV010000046.1:0-31068 GCA_041678045.1 Rhodocyclaceae bacterium | reverse complement strand
CTTCTTGCGGAAGATTTCCAGATGCGGGCTGTTCTTGGCCGCGTTGAAGCTCTCGGCCGTGACGTAGTAAATCTTGTCCTGACCTTCCTTCATGCGCTCGATATAGGTCTTCAGCGACACCACTTCATCGGGCGTATCCGCATGGGTGGAGGCAAAGCGCAGCAGGCCCGCAATCTTCTCCTTGTTGGCGAAGTCTTCCCCGACCCCTTCCTTCAGCACCTTGCCGAAGGCGGCCCAGAACTTGGCGTACTTCTCCTGATCGCCCGCCTCGTCGCTGCCTGACAGGCTTTCCAGCAGGCCCAGCACCTTCTTCGTGCAGCCGGCACGGATCGCGTCGATGTCCTTGGATTCCTGCAGGATTTCGCGCGACACGTTGAGCGGCAGGTCGGCCGAGTCGACCACCCCGCGCACAAAGCGCAGATAGGTGGGCATCAGCTTTTCCGCATCGTCCATGATGAACACCCGCTTCACGTACAGCTTCACGCCATGGCGGGCGTTGCGGTCCCACAGGTCGAACGGGGCGTGAGACGGGATGTAGAGCAACTGGGTGTACTCGTGGCGGCCTTCGGCACGCGAATGCGTCCAGGCCAACGGCTCGTCGAAATCATGGCCGACATGCTTGTAGAAGCTCTTGTACTCTTCCTCGCTGATGTCGTTCTTCGACCGTGCCCACAGGGCGCTCGCCTGGTTGACCGTTTCGTCCTCGTCGCGGACGACCTGCTCGCCCTTTTCCTCGTCCCACTCTTCCTTCTTCATCAGGATGGGCTGGACGATATGATCGGAATACTTGCGGATCAGGCTCTTCAGCTTCCAGCTCGACAGCAGGTCTTCCTGGCCTTCCCGCAGGTGCAGGGTGATCTCGGTGCCACGGCTGTGCTTTTCGGCCTCGGACACGGTGTATTCGCCCGCCGTCTCACCGGTCATTGCGCACTCCCAGCGCACGGCCTCACTGGCTGCAGCGCCGGCACGGCGGGTCAGCACGCTGACCTTGTCGGCCACGATGAAGGCCGAATAGAAACCCACGCCGAACTGGCCGATCAGGTGCGCATCGTTCTTCTGGTCGCCGGTGAGTTTGCTGAAAAATTCCTTGGTGCCGGACTTGGCAATGGTGCCAAGGTTGGCGATCACTTCCTCGCGGCTCATGCCGATGCCGTTGTCGGACACGGTGAGCGTCTTTGCATCCTTGTCGAAGTCGATGCGAATCTTCAGGTCAGCGTCTTCCTCGAACAACGCAGCGTTGTCGAGCGCCTCGAAACGCAGCTTGTCGCAGGCATCCGAAGCATTGGAAACCAGTTCGCGCAGGAAGATCTCACGGTTCGAATACAGCGAGTGGATCATCAGGTGAAGCAGTTGCTTCACTTCCGCCTGAAAGTTCATGGTCTGAGCAGTGGCAGCTTGTGCGCTGGACATCGATGGGACTCCATTGTTTTGGCTTGATAACCCAGCCCATATGGGCATCGGACGATGGATTTCAAGTCCACAGGCCCCAAACCTGTGCGCAAAACCGGCCCCGGTACTTGCCCCTTCCCTGCCCCGGCCCAGTTCCTGTCCGTTCCTTACTCGTAACGGATCTCCACCACCTCCAGTTCGCGCGGCCCGGAAGGGCTGGCGAAGCGCACCACGTCGCCCTCGCGCGCCTTGAGCAGTGCCCGGGCCAGCGGTGAAATCCAGCTGATGCGGCCCAGCGTGGCGTCGGCCTCATCCACCCCGACGATTTGCCACGTCTGCTCATCCGTGCCGTCCAGGTCGGCCACGGTCACCGTTGCGCCAAAGAACACCTGATCGAGCCCCTGCTGACGCTCGGGATCGACCACATCGGCGCTCTCGATGCGCTTGATCAGAAAACGGATGCGCCGGTCGATCTCGCGCAGCCGCTTCTTGCCGTAGATGTAATCGCCGTTTTCCGAGCGATCGCCATTGCCTGCCGCCCAGGCTACGGTTTCCACCATCTTCGGGCGCTCGATGCGCACCAACTGGTCGAGCTCGTGGCGCAGCGCATCATAGCCCCGGCGGGTCATGTAGTTCTTGCTGCCACGCGGCAAGGCCGGCGCCTGCGGGTCGCCGTCCTCATCGTCCGTGTGCTCGTTTTCCTTCACAAAAGCCTTGTTCATCCACAGCTCCTCCGAGAAGCCCCGGTGCTCACGCCCCCCATACCCTCACCTCCAGTCCTTCGTGGCTTGCCTGCCGCTGCCAGACCTTGTCGTCCCACGCGGTGGCCGGGTTGCGGTCGAAGATCACCAGATGCGCTTCGTCCGCCCCCACTTGCCGGGTGTAGTCCACCGTCTGCTCCAGCCCTTGGGCGATGATTGTATCCAGGTCGCCGCGCAGAATCTTCAGCTCGATCACCACCCGCTGCAATGGGCCGTACATGCCTTGCTCCGGGTCCAGGGGCCATTCGATGAACAAGTCGGTGCGCTTGCGGCCAAGTCCGTATTCGCGGGAAATTCGACCACCGCCATTGATGATGCGCTGCAGAAAGGCCTGCATGAGCAACTGCGGGGCCGCCTCGCGATAGTCAAAGCCCTGCGTCCAGATGTCCGAATGCTCGCGGAAGAACTGCTGAAAAGCCTCCATCAGTTTGGGCATGTTCAGCCGGTGGTCGGCATCGACGTACCAGCTTTGTTCCTGGTTGGCGATGCGGGTTTGACTGATCCAGGTCAGCTCACGCGGGATGACTTCGCGATAGATACGATTGCTGATGCGCAGTGACGGGCGGGTGACGATCAGGCCGAGGTCTTCCACATATTGCTGATCGTCGGGCTTGACGGTGTTGAAGTTGTCCGACGCCTCACCGCTCAACAACGCACTGATGACGCTGTGCACGCGCGGCTCGCGAAGTTTGTCGCTGAGCTGATCCAGATGCGTGGCGCGAGACTGGATCAAGCGCTCGCGTGCCTGTCGATAGTCCACCAGACCGATGGGGGTGCTGCGATCCCGCGCCGCACGGTTCTTCCAGGTCACCTCGTGCCCCAGCGCATTCACCAGCCAGGGCTGGCCGCGCGTGTCTTCCCACAATTCCGGGAAGATCGCCTCGTCGAATACCTGCCCGGTGGCCTCGGTGTGCTGCAACCATAGCGCACGGGTTTCGGCTTCGGTGAAGCTGCCCATGCGCAACGATTCGGCCTTGATATTGAAGGCGCTGCCGCCGGTAATGACTTGCACTCCCTCCTGTTCCATGCGGTAGTCGCGCACATCGCGCACGCCACACAAGACGATGGACTGGGGAAAGCGCGCCGGGCGCTGGGCGTAGCCTGCACGAATCTGGCGCAGCAGCGAAATCAGCGTGTCGCCCACCAGGGCATCCACTTCGTCGAGCAGCAGCACCGTGGGGCGCGCACTGATCTGTGCCCAGTGACGCAGCAATTGGGTCAATTGATCCTGCGGTGGGTAGTGTTCGCCCTCCGCCCGCCACCAGCGATTGAGTTCGGTGCTACCGGTGTAGTCTTCAATGCTGCGCGCGATCGCGCTGCACGCTGCGGGGATGCCCTGCGTTTCATCCCCGCGAGCCACCTGCGCGCCCTCGATGTTGGCATACGCACAGACATAGTGGCCGGAAGCGTTGAGCGCCTGCACCATCGCCAGCAGGGTACTCGTCTTGCCGGTCTGGCGCGGTGCATGCAGCACAAAATAGCGCTTGGTGGCAATCAACTGCTGGATGTCTTCCCAGTCCAGCCGGTGCAGCGGGTCAAGGTGATAGTGATCCTCGGGAATCGTGGGGCCAGCGGTATTGAAAAAGCGTTCCATCGGACAGCTCCAGACAATGCGTCACGGCCGGCAGACTAGCACGAAGAACGAAGGGTGGCCCTGGTCCTTCCCAGGGTAACGCATGTTGCTACAGCACCGGACATTGGCGCCGCTCAAGCCGCTCAATGGGCGGCTACCCTCGATTGCCCTGACCGGATTGATCGGCCCCTTCCCTTACCGCTGCGCCACAGTCACCCACGTCAATGCCTGACGTTGGGTAATGTCCATCTTCACCGGCAAAAAACGGGCGATCACCGCGGCATTGGTCCTCAGATGCGACGAGGCATGCGGTGTGGTGAACACGCCACCGCCCGCCAGCGCCAGCGGCAGCAGCAACTGATCCGCGAGGTGTGGCCCCACGCCGGCGCCGCTGTGCAGGTAGTGGTGCGCGGCCTTGGCGGCACGGTCGGCCACGGCCTCGGCGGGCACGCCCCGCTCACCGAATGCGGCAAATACCTCGGTGACGTGTTCATGCTCGACCCGTAGCAGCACAATGTTGCCCGGCCCTTCGCGCGCTGGCAGTTCGGACACCTTCCCGTCGAGCCCGTCGAAATGCGTTTGCAGGCGCCCGATTTCGCGTGCGGCCACCCCACCGGGCACCCCGGCAACACGCGCCTCGGCAAACAAGCCGCGAGCCGCCCCGCGGTCGGTGAGCGTCAGCGCCGCCGACAGCGCTACGACCGGGGCAACCCGTGCGCGTACGGCTCCACCGCCAGCCGGATAAAAGCCGTGGCGCAGCAACTCGATGCCCACCGGTGCGCCGAGACGGGCCATCAGGGGCGCCCAGCTGTCGATGAGAAAGTCGGCCGGAGGCGCAAGCGGGTTGTGGGTGCCTCCGCTGACCTCGACCTCACTCGGACCATCGGCATACCACAAGGCCGGCACCAGGGTTTGCAGCACCAGCGTGCAGCTGCCCGCCGTGCCGATGGCAAACCGGTAGGTGCCACCGCGGATCGGCCCGGGTACGAAGCTCAGGGTTTGCGAGCCGGCCGTCGCCCCTTCCACCTGCGCACCACTGATCGCCTGCGCCGCCAGCACCGCGGTCAGATGCTGGCGCAGCAGGCCCGGCTTGCTGCGCCGCGCGCGAATGCGCTGGATGCGGAACGGTATCCCGGTAATCATGGACAGGGTGAGTGCGCTACGCAGCACCTGCCCACCGCCTTCACCCTCCGAGCCGTCGAGTTCTACGAGATCGACGGCTCGGAGCCGGGTTTCAATCGTGTTCATGCCAACCTTTCCATCGTCTCATCCCTTCACGCACACCACTTGCCGCAGGGTGTGCACCACCTCCACCAGGTCCGACTGCGCCGCCATCACCGCGTCGATGTCTTTGTACGCCATCGGGATCTCGTCGATCACATCGGCGTCCTTGCGGCACTCCACATGGGCCGTTGCACGCACCTGGTCGTCCACGGTGAAACGCTTCTTCGCCTGGGTGCGGCTCATGGTACGGCCCGCACCATGGCTGCAGGAGCAGAAGGCTTCCTCGTTCCCCAGGCCGCGCACGATGTAGCTCTTCGCCCCCATCGATCCGGGGATGATGCCGAGCTGACCCTTGTGCGCCGCAACCGCGCCCTTGCGGGTCACCAGCACCTCGCGGCCGAAGTGGGTTTCCTTCTGCACGTAGTTGTGGTGGCAGTTCACCGCCTCGACGTCGGCCGTGAAGGGCTTGGCGATCACCTTGCGCGCCGCGGCGATGACGTTCTGCATCATCACCGCGCGGTTGCGTCGCGCGAAATCCTGCGCCCAGCCGACCGCCTCGACGTAGTCGTCGTAGTGCGCGCAGCCTTCCTCGAAGTAGGCCAGGTCGCGGTGCGGCAGGTTGGCGATATGGGTACGCATGTCGGCCTGTGCCAGCTCGATGAACAGGTTGCCGATGGCGTTCCCTACGCCGCGCGAACCCGAGTGCAGCATGAACCACACCTGCTGGCTCTCGTCCAGGCACACCTCGATGAAGTGGTTGCCGGTGCCGAGCGTTCCGAGGTGCTTGTAGTTGTTGGTGTTGTTCAGCTTCGGATACTTGTCGGTGATGCGCTTGAAGCCGTCGACCAGCTCACCCCACATCGCGTCCACCTCGGTGGGCGGGTGCTCCCACGATCCCCGGTCGCGCCGCCCCGGCGTACGTCCGTGCGGCACCGCCGCCTCGATCGCCGAACGCAGGCCCGACAGGTTGTCCGGCAGGTCGGCCGCGCTCAGCGTGGTACGCGCGGCCATCATGCCGCAACCGATGTCCACACCCACCGCCGCCGGGATGATCGCCCCCACGGTGGGGATCACGCTGCCGATGGTCGATCCCTTACCGAGGTGTACATCCGGCATCACCGCCAGGTGCTTGTAGATGAAGGGCATGCGCGCGGTCTTCAGCAACTGCTCGCGGGCCTCGTTCTCCACCGGCACACCGCGGGTCCACATCTTGATCGGGGCGGCGCCCTGCGCCGCGAGGGTTTCGTACTGCGTCATCTTGTTCTCTTCCATTTTGTTCTTCTCGCCACTTCAAAAGACGGAAACCACGCGGCGAGACCCAACCATGCACTGCGCCTGGAGATTCATTTGCGCTCAAACCCTCACCGCGTCGCTCGTTCCTTCGCAGCAAACGTGCCAGTTATTGTCCCAGACACGCAATCAGCGCTTCATACCCTTGTTTTATCTTGAAATCAATTGACAACACGAGACAACACGAACGATGCCAAATGCAACAAAGCGAACTCCAGAGCAGTTTTTCTGATACCTTGATCTCGTCTCTTATCTTTACGGATAACACGATGAACCGGCGCACCATTGCCATCGGCTTCCTCGGCACCGTCCTCGACTACGGCGGGCGCGGCGCCCAGCGCTGGAGCAAATGGCGGCCGTCGGTGGGCTTGTGCCAGCAGGAAGACCTGATCGTCGACCGCCTGGAGTTGTTGCACGACGCGCGCAGCCGCGGGCTGTTCGCGCGGGTGCGCGAGGACATCGCGGCGGTGTCGCCGGAAACCGAAGTACGAAGCGTGGAGCTCGAGTTGCGCGACCCCTGGGACTTCGAGGAGGTGTACGCCACCCTGCTCGACTTCGCCCGCGGCTACGCCTTCGACACCGACGCCGAGGACTACCTGATCCACATCACCACCGGCACCCACGTGGCGCAGATCTGCTGGTTCCTGCTCGCCGAGGCACGCTATCTGCCGGCACGGCTGGTGCAGACCTCGCCGCCACGCAAGTCCTTGCCCAACGACACCGTCGGTGGCTACACGGTCATCGATCTCGATCTGTCGCGTTACAACCGCATCGCCAGCCGCTTTGCCGAAGAGCGCGACACCGCCGTCTCCTACCTCAAATCGGGCATCGCCACGCGTAACCCGCGCTTCAACCGGATGATCGAGCACATCGAGCAGGTCGCGGTGCGCTCGCGCGCGCCGCTGCTGCTGTGTGGCCCCACCGGTGCCGGCAAGTCCTTTCTGGCCCGCCGGGTGTACGAGATTCGCAAGGCGCGCCACCAGCTTGGTGGCCGCTTCGTCGAGGTGAACTGCGCCACGCTGCGCGGCGACAGCGCGATGTCGGCACTGTTCGGCCACGTCAAGGGCGCCTTCACCGGTGCGCAGACCGAACGCGCCGGGCTGTTGCGCGCGGCCGACGGCGGCCTGCTGTTCCTCGACGAGATCGGCGAACTGGGGCTGGACGAGCAGGCGATGCTGCTCAAGGCGATCGAGGAAAAGCGCTTCTTCCCGTTTGGCAGCGACCGCGAGGTGGAGAGCAACTTCCAGCTCATCTCCGGCACCGTGCGCGATCTGCGCCAGTGGGTAGCCGAGGGGCGGTTTCGCGAGGATCTCTACGCGCGCATCAACCTGTGGCGCTTCGACCTTCCCGGCCTGGCCGAACGCAGCGAGGACATCGAACCCAACCTCGACTTCGAACTCGAGCGTTTTGCCCGCGAACACGGCCAGCGGGTGCGCTTCAACACCGAGGCGCGACGCGCGTACCTGAGCTTTGCCACTTCGCCGGAAGCGCGCTGGAGTGGCAACTTTCGCGAACTGTCGGCGAGCGTCTCGCGGATGGCGACGCTCGCCGACGCCGGCCGCATCACCGAACACGGCGTGGCCGACGAGATCGCCCGTCTGCGCGACGCCTGGCGCCCCATCGGCAGCCCACGGGACACCTTGGCCACGTTGCTGGGCGACGCCGCCGACCGGCTCGACCTGTTCGATCGCTTCCAGCTCGAAGGCGTCATCGCCGTCTGCCGCCGCGCCCGCTCGCTATCCGAAGCCGGCCGCATGCTGTTCGCCGCCTCACGCCAGGAGAAGGCCAGCCGCAACGACGCCGACCGCTTGCGCAAGTATCTGGCGCGTTTCGGGCTGGAGTGGGAAAAGCTGAAGGGCATGGAAGGGCTGTAAGAATGTACCGACTCGCTTGGCTCACGCCCTGCTGAGTCAGAAAACCCTCGCCATGCCCGGCCACCGGCCCCGGGCTGGTAAGATGCTGCCCCGCAGGCAGGATGACCGCTCCCCGATCAAGACCGCCTGAGCGGGCCATATTGAACCAGACGCCACCCCCACACAGAGCATGGAAGACATCAAGCAGCGCAGACAAGGGCTTACGGAGGCCGACATCGAGCAGCACACTCCGATGATGCAGCAGTATCTTCGCCTGAAAGTACAGCACCCCGACATGCTCTTGTTCTACCGCATGGGGGATTTCTACGAGCTGTTCTTTGAGGATGCCGAGAAGGCTGCGCGCTTGATGGACATTACGCTGACCACACGCGGGCAGTCTGCGGGCATCCCGATTCCGATGGCGGGCGTGCCGCATCATGCGGTGGAGCAGTATCTGGCCCGGCTGGTGAAGCTGGGCGAGTCCGTCGTGATCGCGGAACAGGTGGGCGAACCGGGCACCACCAAAGGGCCGATGGAGCGGGCGGTGAGCCGGATCGTGACGCCCGGCACACTGACCGATGCGGCCCTGCTCGATGACCGGCGCGATGCCCTGCTGCTCGCGCTCAGCCTGCACCGGGGCGTGCTCGGGCTGGCCTGGCTGAACCTCTCGAACGGCGATTTCCGGCTCATGGAGTGCCCGGCGGAGCAGTTGCAGGCGCAGTTCGAGCGCCTGCGGCCGGCAGAAGTGCTGAGCCCTGATGGACTCTCCCTGCCACTGCTCGAAGCCCTCGCCCCGGTACTGCGACGCCTGCCCGATTGGCAATTCGAGGTGGATAACGGACGGCGCCAGCTGACCGGACATTTCGGCACGCATGACCTGGCCGGCTTTGGCGCTGAGGGGCTTTCGGTGGCGCTGGCCGCTGCCGGGGCTTTGCTTGAGTACACCCGCAGCACCCAGCGCCAGAGCCTGAGCCACATTACCGGCGTGCAAGTGGAGCGTGACAGCGAGTACCTGCGCCTGGATGCCGCCACCCGGCGCAATCTGGAGCTGACCGAGACGCTGCGGGGAGAAGCCTCGCCCACCCTGCTGTCGCTGCTCGACACCTGCGTGACCAGCATGGGTTCGCGCTGGATGCGTCATGCGCTGCACCATCCGCTGGCCAGTCCGCTGGCTGCTGCAGCACGCCATGCGGTGGTGGCCGATCTGATCGGTGAGGGCGACGGACACATGATGGGCGCGGTGCGCGAGGCCCTGCGCACGGTGGCCGACGTGGACCGCATCACGGCCCGCATCGCCTTGCGCAGCGCCCGACCGCGTGACCTGTCGGCCCTGCGCAACAGCCTGCTGCGTCTGCCACAACTGCGGGCCGGGCTGGACGGCGCCAGCGCCCCACGGCTGCTCGCCCTGCTGGCGGCCATCGACATGCCGCCCGATGCAGTTGTGTTGCTGCAACGCGCAGTGGCCGAGGAGCCTTCGGTGAGTCTGCGCGATGGCGGCGTGATGGCCCCTGGCTACGACAGCGAACTGGACGAGCTGCGCGGCATCCAGAACAACTGTGGCGAGTTCCTGCTGGCCCTCGAAGCCCGCGAGCGCGAGCGCACCGGCATTGCTACGCTGAAGGTCGAATTCAACAAGGTACACGGCTTTTACATCGAGGTGAGCCGTGCCCAGGCGGACAAGGTCCCGGACGACTACCGCCGCCGTCAGACGCTGAAGAATGCCGAACGCTACATCACCCCGGAGCTGAAAGCCTTCGAGGACAAGGCGCTGTCTGCGCAGGAACGGGCGCTGGCCCGCGAGAAGCTGCTGTTCGAAGCCTTGCTGGAGCAGTTGACCGCACACATTCCCGCCCTGCAGGGGCTGGCCCGCGCGCTGGCCGAACTCGATGCACTGGCCGCCTTTGCCGACACCGCGCTGCGCTACGACTATGTGCAGCCGGTATTCGTGAAACAGCCCGGTGTCTCGATTCGGGGCGGGCGGCATCCGGTGGTGGAGCGTCAGGTGGACACCTTCATCGCCAACGATTGCGAGCTGGGTCCCACCCGGCGCATGCTCATGATCACCGGTCCGAACATGGGCGGCAAATCCACCTTCATGCGTCAGGTGGCACTGATCGCGCTGATGGCCTGCGTGGGCGCCTGGGTGCCGGCCAGCTCGGCCGCCATCGGGCCGCTGGACGCCATCTTCACCCGCATCGGCGCCTCTGACGACCTGGCCTCGGGGCGCTCCACCTTCATGGTGGAAATGACCGAGGCGGCCACCATTCTGCATGGCGCCACGGCCAGCAGCCTGGTGCTGATGGACGAGATCGGGCGCGGCACCTCCACTTTCGACGGCTTGGCCCTGGCGCTGTCGATTGCCCGCCACCTGCTGGAGCGCAACCGTTGCCTGACACTGTTTGCGACTCACTACTTCGAGCTCACCCGGCTCAACCAGGATTTTCCGGAATGCGCCAACGTCCATCTGGACGCAGTCGAGCACGGCCACCGCATCGTGTTCCTGCATGCCGTGGAAGACGGACCGGCGAGCCAGAGCTACGGGATCGAGGTGGCGGCCCTGGCCGGCGTGCCGGGCAGCGTGATCCGCGAGGCACGGCGACGCTTGCGCGCACTGGAGAACCGCGAAATCTCGGCCGGTCCGCAAAGCGACCTGTTTGCCGACCTGCCGGACGAGACCCCGGAAACCTGCAACCATCCGGTGCTGGGCGCGCTCGATGCCCTCGACCCGGATGCGCTGTCGCCGCGCGAAGCATTGGAGCAGCTCTACCTGCTCAAGCGCCTGGGCAGTACACGGCAGGGCTGAACCCCACACTGAACACTGAACACTGAATATTGCATACCGCCAACCATGAGCACTCCGATCGACATCAGCGAAGAAGCCGGCGTACGATATCTGCACTTCGGTTCCGAATGGATTCAGGGCGCCATGCGCGTGCGCAAGCCCCATGCGCTGGAGCTGGCCTACACCCGCGAGATGATGGCCGGGCTACTGTTGCGCGAGGCCGGTGACTGGCCACGCACCGCGCTGCTCATCGGACTGGGGGCGGCTTCGCTGACCCGTTTCATTCACCATCACCTGCCCCACACACGAATACAGGTGGTGGAGATCGAACCCCGGGTGGTGGCGGCCGCCCGGCAGTTTTTCAAGCTACCCGAGGAAAGCGTGCGTCTGTCGATACACATTGGCGACGGTGCGCAGTATGTGCTGAACACCGAGCGCCAGTTCGATTACGTGCTGGTCGATGGTTTCGACCGCAACGCCCGCGCGGGTGCACTCGACACCCTGCCCTTTTACCAGGCGGTACGTGCCCGCCTGTCGGAGCGGGGGCTGATGTCGAGCAACCTGTTTGGCCGCTCGCGTGGCTACCGGGCCAGCGTGGAGCGCATCATCCAGGCCTTTGACAATCGGGCAATGGCGTTTCCGTCCTGCGACTCGGGCAATGTGGTGGCCTTTGCTGCGCAGGGCGATCCCGTTGCCCTGCCAATCGAAGCGCTGCGCGAGCGCGCCCGCAAGCTGAAGGCCGACACCGGCCTGGACCTGTTGCCCACGGTGACCCGGCTGGAGCAGTCCGGCAGCGTGCCGGGCGGCGTGCTGCACCTTTGAGGGCGCGATGATGGAACGGGTGGATACGGTAGTGATCGGTGCCGGAGTGGTGGGGCTGGCGTGTGCCCGTGCCCTCGCCCAGGCCGGCCATGAGGTGCTGATTCTGGAGCGCGGACCGCGCTTTGGCGGTGGCGTGTCGAGCCGCAACAGCGAGGTGATCCATGCCGGGCTGTACTACTCGCCCGGTTCGCTGAAGGCGCGGCTGTGCGTGCGCGGCAAGGACTTGCTGTATGCGTACTGCGCGCAGCGCGGACTGCCGCACCGGCGCACCGGCAAGCTGGTGGTCGCCGAACATGAAACCCAGGTAACGGCACTGCAGGCCATGCAGGCACGTGCCCGGACCTGTGGCGTGGAAGACCTGCACCTGCTCGATGCGGCCACGCTGCATTCGCTGGAGCCGGCCCTGCAGGGGGCTGCCGCGCTGCTGTCCCCCTCCACCGGCATTGTGGACAGCCACGCCCTGATGCTGAGCCTGCTGGGCGATGCCGAACATGCCGGTGCCACCCTGGTGCTGGAAACTCCGGTGGTCGAGATGACGGTGCAGGAAGATGGGTTGATGGTCAGCACGGGCGGGGCGATGCCTACCCGTTTGCTGGCCCGCAGGGTGGTGAATGCAGCCGGCCTGGCGGCCCCTGCCCTGGCCACGCGCACCCACGGGCTGGACCCGGCCCATGTGCCACGCGCGCATTACGCCAAGGGCAGTTACTTCAGCCTGAGCGGCCGGGCTCCCTTCCGGCATCTGGTTTATCCACTGCCCGAAGCGGCAGGCCTGGGGGTGCATTTGACGCTGGACCTTCAGGGCCGCGCCCGTTTCGGCCCCGACGTGGAGTGGCTCGACGATGATGTGGGCACCTCCGAAGGTGAGCCGCCGGCCAGTGCGTACGCGGTGGACACCCGACCGTTACCGGCCTTCGAGGCCGCCATCCGGCGCTACTGGCCGGCCCTGCCCGAGGGGGCGCTGAGCCCCGACTACGCGGGCATCCGCCCGAAGATCCACCGCGCAGGTGAAGCACAGCCCGACTTTCGCATCGACGATGCAACGGCGCACGGCGTTGCCGGGCTGGTGAACCTGTTCGGCATCGAATCCCCGGGGCTGACCGCCAGCCTGGCGATCGGGGAACATGTGGCCGAGAGGCTATCCCGCCGCTGAGTGCCCGGATGAGTGGCCGGAGCACGGTCGCCGGACAGGGTTCCGGCGGGAGCGCTGAGGCCTATCCTTCCTGCGCCACTTGCCCCTCTTCGGCCGGCGGCAACCACAGGCACAGGCCCTTGTTGGCGCTGGCGATACCGGACAGCACGCGCTCGTGCTCGGCCAGTTCGTCTGCGGAGGCACGCAGCACGCTCAGGGGTGGACGCGCGTCGTGCTTGATGCTGCCGGCGTTCGCAGCACCGGGCGCGGGCTCGTCCAGTGCCATGATCAGGCTCTCCTGCCCGCGCGTCATCGCCAGATACACTTCGGCGAGGATCTCCGCATCCAGCAAAGCGCCATGCAGGGTGCGATGGCCGTTGTCAATCTGGTGGCGCTCGCACAGCGCGTCCAGCGAAGCCTTCTTGCCCGGATTCTGCTCCTTGGCCATCTTCAGGGTGTCGATCACCCCGGCACACACCTGATTCACCGACGGCAGCCCCAGCAGGGACAGCTCATGGTTCAGGAAGCCCACGTCAAAACTGGCATTGTGGATGACCAGTTCCGCATCGCGCACAAAAGCCAGGAAGTCGTCGGCAATGTCGCGGAACTTGGGCTTGTCGGCAAGAAAGTCGAGCGTGATGCCGTGCACCGCAATCGCTTCGGGGTTGATGTCGCGCTCGGGGTGAACATACACATGGTAGTGTTGGCCGGTGAGGCTGCGGTTGAGCAGTTCCACACAGCCGATCTCGATCACCCGGTCGCCATTGCGCCAGTCCAGGCCGGTGGTTTCGGTATCCAGAACAATCTGTCTCATCGGCCTGCTTCCTGCTGTTGCACATCGACTGCGCGGCCCTGCCGGCGCACCGCCTCGACGCCCTGGCGGGCCAGCGCATCGGCTCGCTCGTTCTCGGCATGGCCGGCATGCCCCTTCACCCAGATCCATTCAATCCTGTGCGCCGACACAGCCTTGTCGAGCGCCTGCCACAGATCCACATTCTTCACTGGGGCGTTGCTGGCGGTTTTCCAGCCGCGCCGCTTCCAGCCGTGAATCCACTCGGAAATGCCTTTCTGCACATACTGGCTGTCGGTATGCACCCTGATCGACACCGGGCGCTTGAGCATTTCCAGGGCGCGAATCACTGCAATGAGCTCCATGCGGTTGTTGGTGGTGGCCGGCTCACCCCCCCAGATCTCCTTTTCATGCGTGCCCGAACGCAGGATCGCCCCCCAGCCCCCGGGGCCGGGATTACCACTGCAGGCCCCGTCGGTAAAGATATCCACCGCCTGCCCGCCATCATCGCCCTGCGCTGTGGCCACGGCCACTCGGGAAGCCTCGACGCCTGTACGCTTGTCCGTTCTGTTCTCAGTCACATCATTTCCATGTTTGTTCATTCGCACTTCCAGCCCCATGCCGGTCGGCACGCCTGTGCTGAAACCGCCCGGCCACCCGTTGCCCACCCGAGGCCACGCCGGCCAAGCGCTTGTCGGCCGTCAGCCGCTCGCGCCACTTCGGTGTGATCAACCGCATGCCATGTACCCGCTTGACCGCCTGCAGCACATAGGCGCCGCCACACACCGGCCACCAGCGCGCGCCCATGCGATCCATGAAACGCCAGCGCTCCAGCCAGTCGGGCCCGGCCACGGCTGGCCGGTAGCAGCCATAATCGGCCGGGGCCGTCTCGAAGCCCAACAGCGCCAGCCAGTCGCGCAGGCGCGGCACGGACAGATAGTGCCCCCGCCAAGGATAGGCACTGCCCGAACGGGCCAACAGGCGACGCATCCCCCACAGGCTGAACGGATTGAAACCGCTGATCAGCACCCGGCCATCCGACACCAACACCCGCTCGACCTCGCGCAACACTTGATGCGGATGCGAGGCAAACTCCAGCACATGGGGCAGGATCACCAGATCCAGGCTGGAAGAGGCGAATGGTAGCGCATAAGTCTTGTTGATGACTTGTGCCGGCCCCCGTGAGGCGCAGGCAAAGTGTCGCGCAATCCGGCTGCTGGCGAGAAAGTCGAACTCTGGCAGCCCGACCTGAAGTGCGTTATAACCAAATACATCTGCCACCCGCCGGTCGAAACACGCTTGCTCCCATGCGAGCAGGTCACGCCCCTGAGGGCTGTCCAGCCATTCGGAAAGGTACTGATTTGCCATGAACGATACGTACTCCGCTACCCTGCCCGGTGACATCGTCCCCCTGCAGGCTTTCAACGACAATTACATCTGGCTGATCCGGCAGCATGACCGGGCTGTGGTGGTCGACCCCGGAGACAGCGTTCCGGTTCTGGCATGGCTGGATGCACAGGGTGTGCGGCTTGAGGCCATTTTACTCACGCATCACCATGCGGATCATGTCGGCGGTGTTGCAGAGTTGCTGGCACGCTTTCCGGCGCTGCGGGTGATCGGTCCGGCGGACTCGCGCATCGCGGGCATCGTCACCGAACCGGCAACCGATGGGGCACAGCCCATACTGTTCGACAATACGCTGAGCCTGCAAGTGCTTGCCGTGCCCGGGCATACCGAAACACATGTGGCCTACCATGGGCATGGCATGCTGTTCTGCGGCGACACCCTGTTCAGTGCCGGCTGTGGCCGCCTGCTGGGCGGGCGGGCGGACCAACTGCATGCCTCGCTCCAGTCCCTGGCCGGGCTGCCGGACGAGACGCGCATTTACCCTGCCCACGAATACACCCTGTCCAACCTGCGCTTTGCCCGGGCGGCCGAACCGGTGAATGCCTTTCGCGATGCCTATCTGCTGGCATGCGAGAAGCGTCGCGCCAAGGGACTGCCGACCCTGCCCTCCACCCTGGGTGTGGAACGCCGGATCAACCCCTTCCTGCGTCTGGACGCCCCCTCCCTGCGTGACACTCTGGCACAGCGATTGGGTACCCCACCGACCGATGCGCTGGCCTGTTTCACCGCGCTGCGTGCATGGAAGGATGTTTTCTGATGCGAGGACCAGGGCTTGAGGAGAGGCACCCCTCCTTCAGCCCTCCACCTGCGCCACGCCCTCGGCCGCGCACACCTGATCGCGTCCGCTCCGCTTGGCCACATACAGCCCTTCGTCGGCCATCCTGATCAGCTCCGACCAGCCCTGCTCGTTACCGGGCACCGGCACCACCGTGGCCACCCCCATGCTGATCGTCACGCAGCTGCCCGACGCCGAGGCCTGATGAGGAATGTCCAGCGCGCGAATCGCCTGCAACATGCCTTCCGCCACACAGCGCGCGCCCTGGGCATCGGTTTCAGGCAGGACGATGGCAAACTCCTCGCCACCATAGCGCGCAGCCATGTCGGATGAACGGTGCAGCGACGCCTGCAGCGTGCTGGCGACCCTTCGGAGGCAGTCATCCCCGGCCAGATGGCCGTAATGGTCATTGAACTGTTTGAAATGATCGACATCGGCCAGCAGCAGCGACATCGGACTGCCGCGCCGCGCAAGACGCCGCCATTCGCGCGACAGGGTTTCGTCGAAGATGCGCCGGTTTGCAATACCGGTCAGCCCGTCCACCGCACTCAGGCGACTGAGCTCACGATTGGCGTCATTGAGCTTGCGGGTGAGCAGCAGCAGCGAGTAGCGCATCTGCGCAATCCGCTGCATCGCCCGGATCTTGGCCTTCAGCACGACCTCCGACACCGGTTTGACCAGGTAGTCGTCCCCGCCCACCTCGATGCCCCGCTCCAGATCGGCATCGCTGGCCTTGGCCGACAGGAAGATGATGGGCGTCCATTGCCCATCGCTCTCGAGTTGGCGAATGCGCCTGGCGACTTCGAATCCATCCATGCCGGGCATGATGATGTCGAGCAGGACCAGATCCGGCCGCTCCTCACGGAACATGTCCAGGCCACGCTCACCATCCTTGGCGTGAACCGCAGTCAGCCCCATGCGTTCCAGCAGATGACAGATCAGCGTGGCGCTCGTGACCGTATCCTCAACGACGAGCGCTTTCATACGGGCAACCCCATGAATTGATCAATCCCTGTATCGTAACAAGTAATGCGCACCAGCGGACGATTGCCCGTCAAGGCGTGTGCAGGCGTGATTGCAGCGCAGGCAACAGGGCGTAAAACAGGCAGGCGCCGGAATTGGCCGAAACCCTCATGACTGCTAGACTTCGGCACTTTCCTTCAGAAGCGGCCTGCCTCGTCGTGCGCCTTCCACTCAAACCCCTGCTGACGGCCCTCCTGGCATCCACGGCAACACTCGTGGCGATGCCCGCCCAGGCCGAAACCGACATCACTGCGACAGACGCCCTGGCGGGTGGCCTGCGCATCGCCCCCACCCAGATCATCGAGCTGCCGATGCACCAGCCACGGGTGCTCAAGCTCGACCTGACCCGCACACCCGATGAAATCTGGGACCGGGTACGCCGCGGCTTCGGCATCCCCGATCTTGACAGCGCACTGGTGGTCGAATGGCAGGCGTTTTACCTGAACCGGCCAAAGTTTCTGCGCACCGTGTTTCAGCGCGGCGGGCAGTATCTGTATTTCATTGTCGATGAGCTTGAAAAGCGTGGCATGCCGACCGAGCTGGCCTTGTTGCCGATGGTGGAAAGCAGCTACAACCCACTGGCCCGCTCCCCGTCTCAGGCCTCCGGCCTGTGGCAGTTCATTCCTTCGACCGGCCGCAATTTCGATCTGACCCAGAACAGCTGGGTGGATGAGCGTCGCGACGTGATCGCCTCCACTCACGCGGCACTCGACTATCTGGAATATCTGTACGAAATGCACGGTGACTGGCAGCTTGCGCTTGCCTCGTACAACTGGGGCGAGGGGGCGGTGGGGCGCGCGATCAAGCGCAACCAGGAAGCCGGACGGCCGACCGATTACATGAGCCTGGAGATGCCGGAGCAGACCCGCAATTACATCCCCAAGCTACAGTCGCTGAAAAACATCGTGGCCAACCCCGAACTATTCGGTTTCGAGCTGCCCTATGTGCCCAACGACCAGCACTTCACCACGGTGGATGTGCCACGCGGCATGGACCTGAAAACAGCTGCGCGCATGGCCGACATGTCGCTGGAGGACTTTGTGGCCCTGAACCCCGGCTACAACAAGCAGGTGGTACATGCCGAGGATGACTTTCTGGTGGTACCGACCGACCGTGCCGAACGGTTTCGGCTGAGGCTGTCCGAATACAAACCCGAGCCGCTCCGCCCGCAAGTACCGCAATCGCAGTCACAACTGGCCGCCCACCGGGTACGCCAAGGCGATACCCTGAGCGCAATCGCACGCAAGTACGGCACGAGCGTGGCACAACTGCGTGACATCAACAGTCTGGACAACAGCAACCGACTGAGCATCGGCCAGACGCTGCTGGTGCCGCGCGCACCGACGGCGACAGGCACCCGGCGCTGAAGCGCGCACCCTGCCCCATCAAGCGGCAGGGTCGGCGGTGCTCCGGTCAGTGATGGTGGCCACCGGCACCATGCACATGACCATGAGACACTTCTTCAGAACTGGCCGTCCGAACCTCGGAGACGGTCACGTCGAACAGCAGGGTCATGCCCGCCAGGGGATGGTTGCCATCCACCACCACTTTGCCATCGGCAATGTCGGTGATGCGGTAGATCATGTCTTCCTCGCCATTCTCGGTCACCCGCTCGAAGGACATGCCGACCTCGATGTTGTCGGGAAACTGGGCGATATCCTCAAGCAGCACGAGCTCTTCGTCGTAGTCACCGAAGGCGTCGTCCGACTCCAGACGGATCTTCAGGTTTTCTCCCACTTTCTTGCCGTGCAGGGCCTCTTCGAGTGCGGGGAAAATGCCGTCATAGCCACCGTGCAGATACACCAGCGGGTGCTGGCCATCGTCAATCATGTTGCCATCGGTGTCGGTGACGGTATATTTGAGCGTCACCACGGTGTTTTTAAGAATTTCCGTTTGCATGTTCCGTTTCCAGGTTTCTTACAAGGTTGAAGACCTCGGCCGCATGGCCTCGGGGTGACACATCGCGCAGAACGTGCCGGATCACGCCTTGCCTGTCGATGATGAAGGTTGTGCGGGACACGCCCGCCTTGGTGACGCCATCCAGGGTTCTGGTATGCCACACGCCATACTGGCGACACACCTCCTTGTCTTCGTCCGACAACAGCCGCAGGGACAGGCCATGCTGGTCGCGAAACTCTGCATTGGTGAGGCAGTCATCAGGGCTCACACCGACGACGATGGCACCGAAACGGGCAAAGTCATCCTCATGGTCGCTGAAGTCAGCCGCCTGCAGGGTGCATCCCGGCGTGTTGGCACGCGGGTAAAAGTACAGCACGATGTTGTGTGAGCCAAGCTCGGAGGACAGGTCGAAAATGTCCATGTCCGAGTCCGGCAAGGAAAAAGCGGGGGCGGCATCACCGACTTGCAGCATGTAATCTCCCTGACGTCGCAACAATTCTAGCTGAGAGCCGATGACAGCACTACCCGCGCAGGCCAGGGCTCGACACTCGCCCATGGCACCCTGCCCGACCGCGCTGCCGGCCCGTAGGGGCGAAGCATAACCCAAGCGGCGCCGGCACAGAATGTCCGCCCACTCCAAGCCCCCCGATCATGCCGAAAATGACCGATTCAGGAACGATCGGGGCTTGCAGCAGAGGTGAAACTGTTCAAAAATATAGCGAACGGAGAATACAATATGAACAGCAACCTGAAGCTGACCGTTCGGCAGCGTGAAATCCTTGAATTCATTCGGGAATCCCTGATTACCCAAGGCCGCCCACCCACCCGGGCAGAGGTATGCACGGCCTTCGGTTTCAAGTCGCCGAATGCGGCCGAATCCCATCTGCGGGCCCTCGCGGCGAAGGGGGCGATCATTCTTGAGGAGGGACGGGCACGCGGCATTCGCCTGCCGCCGTCGATGAGCACCGACCCCGGGCTGCCCATCGTCGGCAAGGTTGCAGCGGGCGTGCCGATCATGGCGATTGAACACATTGAGTCGCACCACCGGATCGACCCGGCCCTGTTCGATGCCAAGCCCGACTTTCTGCTCAGGGTGTCGGGCATGAGCATGCGCGACGCCGGCATCCTGGATGGTGACCTGCTGGCCGTAAAACAGACCCATGAAGCCCGAAACGGCCAAGTGGTGGTGGTCCGGGTGAATGATGAGGTGACCGTGAAAACCTTTTCCAGGCAAGGGGCGCGAGTATGCCTGCTGCCGGCCAATCCGGAGTTCTCGCCGATCGAGGTGGATCTGCGCACGACCGAACTGAACATCGAAGGCCGGGTGGTCGGCCTGCTCCGCAAGAACGTGCCGCACTGAGCAGCGCCACACCGGGCCACTGCGTGGCGCCTTCATGACGACTCCGGAACGAGCGAAACCTCCGGATACTGGTACATGCACGGCTATTTTGGATAGACTTGCCGCTGTGCACAAAACCGGTCCGTCACAGGACGACATCCCCCTCCCGGAAACTCCGCCTCATGCCCCTGCTCCCTGCTCCCCGCCCCGATGAAGCCGCTGGCGATCTGGCGCGCCGTCGCGCCCGCCGTGCTGGTCTGCTGTTCCTGATTCTGCTGCCTGCCACGATCTGGCTGTTCGCCGGCCTGGTACATGTCTGGCCACCGATTGCCGCCCTGGAAGGCGCCGCATTCATGATTGCCGCAGCCTTTCTGGGCTTGCTGCTGGCTGGCCTGCCTGTGGTCACGGTAGTCACCTTTCTGGTGGCTGTGTGGTACGGCGTGCAGAGTGTCTATCGCCCTCACACGCGCGAAACTCCGCTCATCGACAAATTGCTGGTGGGACTGGGGGTGGTGGTATGGTTTGCTCCCGCCCTGGGCCTGATCGGCATGATCGGTCGCGCCATCCTGAACGGCTCGATTGCCTTCAAGCGCCCGGACCGGGTGTACTTCATGGCCACCGACCCGATTGCCTTCTGGCAGAGCATGGGCTTTCTGCTCATTGTGGCTGCGGCGCTGGCCTACCCTGCTTGGCATTTCTGGCGCGGCAAGCTGAGGCAAGCCCGCTCAAGCTGAAGGAATACGGGGGATTCCTTCAGCCCTTCCCCTTCAACCGTTCCTCACCCGCCGCTCAGCCAGCCCTTGCGCAAGCGCAGGGCGGTGGCGTCCGCCGTCTCGCGCAAGGTCAGTCTGGCCTGATGGCGCGCAGGAGGATCCAGCTCCACCTCGAAGCGCATCAGTTCATCGCGGCGAAATGCGTGGATATCCACTTTCTCGCCTGGCGTGCGGCGCATCAGCATGGTGTCAAGCTCACCACTGCTCACCCGCAAACCATCCAGCGCAATCAAGACATCACCCGCTGACAGCCCAGCCCGCTGGGCTGCACCGTCATCATGCACCTGGGCCAGCTTCACCTCGCCCGCACCGGTGGCCAGTTTGACGCCCAGCGAGGGCGCGCTGGAGGCGGCCTCCATCTTGAGGTCCACGCCAAACCCACGCAGCAGGCGTACCAGCGGCAAATCCTCTGTGCCGGACACCATGCTGCGCAGCCAGCGGGCCAGTAGGCGCCCTGCACCAGGCGCCGCTTGCTCGGCAAGCTCGGCCACCAGATCGAAGATCGCCCCCTCCTCCACCCCAACCCCCGTCAGCCCATGCCGCTGCCACAGGATGCGCATCAAGGTGTCGAGGCTGACCCGCCCCTCACTGCCAGCGCGCAACTTCAGGTCAAGCGCGAGCGCGATCAGTGCCCCCTTGGCGTAATAGCTGACAATGGCATTCGGTGCGTTTTCGTCTTGCCGGTAGAACTTGCTCCAGGCGTCGAACGAGGAATCGGCCACGCTCTGCTTCAAGCGTCCGCTGCCGCTCAACACCCGGCTTATCGTCTTGCCAAGCAGCGCAAGATAGTCTTCGACACCGATCACCCCCGAACGAAGCAGCGCCAGATCGTCGTAATAAGAGGTGAAACCTTCGAACACCCACAGCAGGCGGGTGTAGTTTTCCTCGCCATAGCGGTAGGGCACGAAAGCCGCTGGCTTGATCCGCTTCACGTTCCAGGTATGAAAGTACTCATGGCTGCACAGTCCAAGAAAGGAGGTGTAGCCTTCACTGCGTCCGCGCATGCCCCGGTAGGGCAGATCCTTGCGACTGGTCATCAGCGCAGTGGAAGCACGATGCTCCAGGCCGCCGTAGCCATCGCCCACGACCATGGCCATGAACAGGTAACGCGACACCGGAGCCGGGGTGCCGAACAACGCGATCTGCCAGGCACACACCCGCGACAGGTCTTCACACAGCCTGGGCAGATCGCAATCATGCCGCCCGGTGAGCACGATTTCGTGACGCACGCCAGCCACGTCGAATGCGGCTTCGGTGAAGCGCCCCATTTCTACCGGGTGGTCAACCAGTTCGTCATAGTCTTGCGCCCGGAAGCGGCCAAATGCAGTGGCTTCATCCACAGGACAGGACGGATCGCGCGCCAGCGTGGTAGCGAGCTTCCAGTCATGCAGCGCGGGATCGAGCGGTGGCAGGATATCGACCGTGCAGGGCTGGTCGGTCTGCCCTTCGGCAGCCAGAAACACGCTGGTGCCATTGAAAAAGCCATGCGTGCTGTCCAGATGCGCTGCGCGCACCGACAGGTCCCAGGCGTACACCTCGTATTCCACCCGCAAACGCACTCCGGCGGGTACGCTTGCAGCCTGCCAGGTGTGCTTGTCAAGCTTGGTCAGGACCACCGGACGCCCCCCGGCTTCGGCACTCAGGGTAACGATGTTGCGTGCAAACTCCCGGATCATGTAACTGCCCGGAATCCACGCCGGCAACCAGAAACGCTGCCCGGCGGGGTCGGGCTGCGCAAGCTCGCAGCTCACCTTGAACAAATGCGCCCCGGGATGCGCGGGGGTGAGGGTGTAGTGAACCGGGGCGGGCAGAGAATGACTGGACAGGGTGTGCATGATTCAGCTCAGGAGTTCAGTGACGGCGGCGGCCAGGCGGTCAACTTCCTGCTGCGCAGCTTCGGCAGCACGTCCGAGCTGAAACACCGAGCTGCCAGTGACTGCGCTCTGGGCGTAGGCGTTGCGCTGATACAGCGGGGTATCGAGCACGGGCAGGGTGAAGTCGCGCATCACTTCGAGGACGGTGCCCGACAGGGCGGTGCGTTGCACCCGGTTTGGCAGCAAGATCCCTTTCAGTGCCCTGTTCCGGTCCATCTGCTGCAGGATCAGGCGCTCGACCGCGCGCGCAGACCACAGGTCGGGCGGACTCGGCACCACCGGCACCACCGCCAGATCAGCCAGCTGCAGTGCCGCAAGCGCATGCGGATGCTCGATCGACGGCGGGCAGTCGAACAGTACGAAATCCCGCTTGCGGACAAAGTCGTTCAGGGCTTCGCGCAGCGCGTCCACATCACCCGCCATGGGCACCACAGTGGCCGGAAACGGCTTGTCCGGCAGGGCGGACTCGGCCCAGCGCAGGGCGCTTTCCTGAGGATCGAGGTCCACTACCCCCACCACATGCCCGCGCGCGGCCAAGCCTGCGGCCAACTGCATGGTCACCGTGGTCTTGCCCGCCCCCCCTTTCTGAGAAATCAGTGCAATCAGCTTGCAATGCCTGATCATCCATCCGCCTCCCCTGTGTCAGGCCGTCTATGTTATCCCATCGCCCGCAGCCCTGCTGACTGTCATGCGCGGCAAAATGAACTGTCAGGGCGCCGACCGAACCGTGTGGAGCATATTTCCCGCACTTCTTTCGTTATCGAATCGAGGCTCGCTATACTGCCCGGACCTTGGCTGGCCTGCGAGCCGGTCACTCCCGATGAAGCTCCAAGGCATTCACATTCACCACACCTGAGGACATTTGCCGATGAAACTGGAAACCCTGGCCGTTCACGCCGGCTACAGCCCGGACCCCACCACCCGCGCCGTTGCCGTGCCGGTGTATCAGACCACCTCCTATGCGTTCGACGACACCCAGCACGGTGCCGACCTGTTCGACCTGAAGGTGCAGGGAAACATCTACACCCGCATCATGAACCCCACTCAGGATGTGCTGGAAAAGCGGGTGGCGGCCCTGGAAGGCGGCATTGCCGGTCTGGCACTCGCCTCGGGCATGGCGGCCATCACCTATGCGATCCAGACAATTGCCGAGGCCGGTGACAACATCATCACTTCCAGTACGCTGTATGGTGGCACCTACAACCTTTTTGCCCACACCCTGCCGCAGTACGGCATCGAGGTGCGCTTTGCCGATTACCGCGATCCGGCCTCCTTCGAGAAGCTGATTGATGCCCGCACCAAGGCGGTGTTCTGCGAATCGGTGGGCAACCCGCTGGGCAATGTCACCGATTTCGAGAAGCTTGCCGAAATTGCCCATCGCAATGGCGTGCCGCTGATCGTCGACAACACCGTACCCTCGCCCTACCTGTGCCGGCCATTCGAGCATGGGGCAGACATCGTCGTACATGCGCTGACCAAATACCTGGGCGGACATGGCAACTCGCTGGGTGGCATCATCGTCGATTCGGGCAAATTCCCCTGGGCCGAACACAAAGAGAAGTTCCGCCGCCTGAACGAGCCGGATGTCTCCTATCACGGCGTGGTATATACAGAAGCCCTCGGCGCGGCAGCCTATATCGGTCGTGCCCGGGTGGTGCCGCTGCGCAACATGGGCGCGGCCATTTCGCCCTTCAATGCCTTCCTGATCCTGCAGGGCATCGAAACCCTGGCGCTGCGCATGGACCGCATCTGCGACAACACCCTGGCGATCGCCCGCTATCTGAAGGATCATCCGAAAGTGGGCTGGGTGAATTATGCCGGCCTGCCGGACCATCCGGACCATGCGCTGGTGCAGCGCTACATGGGCGGACGTGCGTCGGGCATCCTGAACTTCGGAGTGAAGGGCGGACGTGAAGCCGGTGCACGCTTCCAGGATGCACTGCAACTGGTGACCCGCCTGGTCAACATCGGTGACTGCAAAACCCTCGCCTGCCATCCGGCCTCGACCACGCATCGCCAGTTGGCCCCCGAGGAAATGGCCAAAGCCGGTGTGAGTGAAGACATGATCCGCCTGTCCATCGGCATCGAGCACATCGATGACCTGATCGCCGACCTCGATCAGGCGCTGTCCAAGGTCTGACACCCCTCACCCGCTTCGGCTGCCCATTGTGGGCAGCCGAAGCGGGCTTATGTTGACCTAGCGCAAGCCCCACCCTACCAGAAGCGCATACGATGCCCGGTTTCTTCCTGCTCTGAACGGGGTCAGGTCAGACGGCTTCCCGATGTCCCCAGTCCAATGAAACTGCGCAATTTCATCCTCGTCACTTCAGCCGTAGTCGGCACGGTCTTTCTCGGCGGCAGCTGGCTGGCGATCGGCAACACCTTTGAAACGCTGTTTCGGGATCAGGCACGTGACCAGGCCGAACAGGTGGCCCGCATCACGCTGGCCTCGATGTACGAGGTGATGAGCCAGGGCTGGACGCGCGATCAGGCCGAAGCCTTTCTGAGCAGCGTGCGCCAGCAGGCGGACGATCAGGAGTTGATCGGCATCGAGCTGTATCGCGGCCCGCTGGTGGAGGACCTCTACGGGCGCATCGATCAGCCTCAAGCAGAACACCCGGTGCGCGAGGCCTTCGCGACGGCACAGCGCTTTGATCAATTGCTTGCCGGCCGCCATGTGAGTGCCATTCCACTGCTGGCCGAAGCGCGCTGCCTGGGATGCCATCAGAATGTACGCGAAGGCGATGTGCTGGGCGTGGTGGAGATTCGCCAGCCCTACGACCGACTGCTGCAGATTGCACGGGTAAATTTTTACACCAGTGCGGTGCCCAGCCTGGCGCTGGGTCTGTTGCTGGTGTGTGGCGCAGTGTTCTGGGTGGTGTCACGCATCTCACGCAGCGTGTCGGCGGTGGAAACCAATCTGGCTTCGATCAACAACCTGTCCGACCTGCGTCAGCTTGAGGTGCATCCGAGGACGCATTCCTTCAACGAACTGAACCGCATTCAGGACTCCATCATTTCTCTGGCCACCCGCCTGCGCTCCATTGCGGTGGACAAGGACATCCTGATGTTCGAGATCGGCCTGCTGGAGAAATTCGTCATCACCTCCGAGGTGATCCGTGACTGGCGCGAATATGTCGAGCAACTACTGCACGACATCAACAGCATTCTCAATGCACATGTATTGTTCTCGGTCTTTCAGATCGACGACGAATTGTTCGACATCGAGATATTTTGGCATCACGAACCCTCCATCGCTGCCAAGACACATGTGCAGGATGTGATCATCGACGCCTTGCGCCGCGATGGCCGGTTCAGCGATCCGGCCTCCCTCAACATCCACCACCATCACCCCGAATTTGCCCACGGTCCGACGGAGATCGATACCGACAGCTTCGCGTTGCAGGTGAAATCCTTCTTCGTGGACAGCCCGCGCATCGGAAGCATCGTCGGCATCGGCGTGCATTCCGACACCTTGCGCGAACCGACGCACCACCTGGTCCTCGACAGCATCCTGTCCACCCTGCTGAACGTGGTTGGTTCGATCAAGGCGATTCACAAGTACACCCGCGACCTGGAATACTTCGCCACCCGCGATCCGCTCACCGACCTCTACAACCAGCGCGTATTCTGGGAACTGCTCGACTATGAGCTTGGCCGATGCAAGCGACACGGCACCAAGGCCACGCTGCTGATGGTCGATCTGGACAACTTCAAGCTGGTGAATGACCACTTCGGTCATGCTGTGGGCGACAGCTTCCTGCAGGCTTTTGCCCGTGCCATCGAATCCGCCCTGCGTACCGGTGATGTGTTCGCCCGCTACGGTGGCGACGAATTCGTGATCCTGTTGCCCGAAGCCGACCTTGAACAGGGCTACATCGTGGCCAAGCGCGTGCTCGAAGCCACCCGCGATGTCGTGGTCGAAGTCACTGGCGTCGGACGGGCCACGGCTTCGGCCTCGATCGGTCTGGCCGTTTATCCGGACCATGCACGCGAACCCAAGGACATGTTCCTGTTTGCCGACACCCTGATGTACAAGGCCAAGTCGGAAGGCAAGGAACGGGTCGCGCTGCCCAGCGAGGAAGACGTGATGGACGCCTTCCGCAACATTTCGGAAACCGGCATTGCGGTGATGGATGCGATCAACCAGCGCCGAATCATCCCGTTCTTCCAGCCGATATGCCATGTTGCCGGCCAGCAGCCAACAGCCGTGGAAGTCCTGTCGCGCATCGAGATCAACGGCCAGTTGATGCGAGCCGATCAGTTCATCGAGATTGCCGAGAAGATGAGCGTGATCCACCGCCTCGATGCGCTGGTGATAGAGGCTGCACTGGAACAGATTGCGAACAGCGATTTCAAGGGACCGGTCTTCTTCAACCTCTCGCCGCGGGCCCTGGTGCTCGCCGAGTTCGTGCGCACCCTGCACACGGTAGTGCGCAACTCGGGGGTCGCTCCGGAACGCATCGTGTTCGAGATTACCGAGCGCGATACGGTCAAGAACCTCAGCGTGCTCGACCGTTTCTTCAGCGACTTGAAGTCCGAGGGCTTCGGGCTGGCCATCGATGACTTCGGTTCCGGTTTTTCATCCTTCCATTACCTGCGCCGTTTCCCCTTCGATTACCTGAAGATCGAAGGGGACTTCATCGCCAACATGCTCAACAACGAACGGGACCGCATCTTCGTACGCTCGATCAACGACCTGGCCCGCTCACTGAACATTCAGGTGATTGCGGAGTTCGTTGAATCCGAAGACGTCATGCAGATGCTTCGAGCACTTGAGATCGACTATGCACAGGGCTATCACATTGGACGCCCAGGGCGAAATTTGCCCAAACCCTGAAAGGGCTCACTTGCCGGGCGACTGATGTGAGGGGTGAGGCACTGCCCTCCCTCCCATCAGCAAGGGCAACAAGGTCAGCACCTGCAACACCAGCAGCCCGCCAAATGCCGCTTTCAGTGCCGTGCTCATCTCCCAACCTTCTGCCTGCAAACCATCGAGCACGCCGCCCAGCCCCCACTGCACGGCAAATGCGCCAACAAACGCCATCAAATTGATGGCCGTGCTCACCCGACCAAAGGCTGCTTTCGGAAAGTGCATTGAAGTGGCCAGATAGGACTGGGCATTCACCGAAGACAGCAGGCCCAGCAAGAACCACAGCACGGCAAGGGGGCCGACCTGCATCAGGATCAGCACTTCCACCAACAGCATCAGCGAAAAGCCACCCTGCATCAGATTCAGTGGCGTCACCCCACGGCGCGCCAGCCGGGTCCCCAGGATGCCAATCGACAACTGCCCGCCCAGCATGCCCAGATTCAAAACCAACAGATGGTTGGCGGCCTGGGTCAACGTAAGTCCATTCACATTCATCAGCCAAGGCACTGCCCACAGGCTTTGCAGGGCCATGAAACCACCGGTGAAAAAAACGGCAGAACCGGCATAGCGCAGGAATGAACGCGCAGCAAAAATCCTGCCCACCGAACGAAACGCCTGCCCGACCGACTCACCCGAGGCATGTGGCGCCTGATTGGGCAAAGACATGAAGATGAATGCGGCCACGCCCGCCGCAATCACCGCAATGATCCAGAACACGCCACGCCAGCCCAGCAGAGGCAGCACCGCCTCGATCGGCGCGCTTGCAGTCAACGCCCCCAGTGCCCCGGCCGACATGATGTAGCCGGTCATCGAACTTTGCCGTTCGGCGGGATACCACATTGCAAACCCCTTCAGGCCGGCCATCAGACAGGCAGATACGCCCAGCCCAATCAGCCCCCGCGCCAGTCCAAGCTCGGTGAGGGAGTCCCCCATCGCAAAGGAGGCCGCGCCCAGTGCTGCCAGCAGCAGCAAGCCCCCCTCTACCTTACGGGGACCGAAGCGATCCAGCGCAATCCCCAGCGGAATTTGGGCCATCGCGAAAGTCAGGAAATAGGCACTGGTGAGCAAGCCCAGATCTGCCGCTGACAAACTCAAGTCCTGAGTAAGGTCGGGAGAAATCACCGCATTCACGGTGCGCAGCAGGTATGAAAGGTAATAGCCCAGCGCAAACGGCAGGAAAATGCCGATCCACGGATTGGGACGGTTTGAAGGGTTCATGGCAATTCTACCTGTTGGTCAGACGTCGAATTCTGCCCGTAAGCGGTCAAATATGAAAGGCGGAACACGCTTCAATCAGGCTTGATGGACATCAAGGATTCTGAAGGGATCACGCTCAGAATACACACACATTAATGGAGAAACCGAAATGTCCCTGATCACCACCCTCATGACCGACGACCACCGCGCCTGCGACCAATGGCTGGGCGATGCCGAGCAAGCTGCCGCCGAGGGTAACTGGTCAGCGGTCCAGCACGCAGCGAGACAGTTTCGTGACGCATTGCACAGCCACTTCGAGACTGAAGAGCAAGTGCTCTTCCCCCGCTTCGAAAGCGCTACAGGCATGACACAAGGCCCCACCAGAATGATGAGAATCGAGCATCAGGAACTTCGCGGCATGCTAGAAACCCTGCTGCAAGCTGCCCTGGACGAAGATGCGGAAGAGTTCGAGGGTGAAGCCGAAACCTTGCTGATCATGCTCCAGCAGCACAACATGAAGGAAGAAAACATTCTCTACCCGATGTGTGACCAGCACATCGCCAGCGCTGAAATCGAACCGGAACTGCGCGCCACCCTCAAGGGCAGGCACGAGGGAGTGCCCGGATGAGCATCCCACTCGATGTACGCGGACTGGAGCCGCCTCAGCCGTTTGAATGCATCATGGAACAGTTGGCAGATCTGAAGGCCGGCCAAACCCTGGAAGTGTTGCTTGACCGAACGCCTTGGCCACTGTTTCGCATTCTCGAACGTGATGGACACACGCACAGGCATGTAGTCGAGCAGGACGGTACTGTGCACGTCTGGATCGAAGGACTATGAAACCGGGCGCCGCGCTGAGCTACGAAGCCACGCCAGCGTTTTCGGTCCCATTACGTTTTTTCCTTACCGCCCCACTCTTTGGCATGCTGGCCGGCCTGCTTCTGATGATGGAGCCTGCTGCGCTGGCTTCCCGCTGGACCCCTGCTGCCCTGTCCCTCACTCATCTGATCACCGTGGGATTCATGCTGATGGTGATGACGGGGGCACTGTTTCAGGTACTCCCCGTGGTCGCCGGTGCAGCCATCCCGGGCGCCAGATATGTCAGTGCCGTTGTTCACTTGACCCTCACGCTCGGCGCGTGCTTATTGTCCTTGGGGCTACTATTGATGTCGCCCGGCATGCTGCTTGCCGCCGCCATTGTGTCAACGCTGGCACTCGGCATCTTCCTGATTGCAAGCATACTTGGGTTGTGGGCAACCCCGATCGGCCCACAGGCGACACCACGAGACTTGCGACTGGCCTTGGTCGGTCTGATGGTGACCTTGGCACTCGGCATTGCCCTGATTCTGATTTTGTCACGCGGTCAGCCCTGGCCCCTGCTTGAGTTGCTACGGCTGCACATTGGCTGGGCATGGCTTGGAGGCGTTGGCCTGTTACTGGCCGGCACGAGTTGGCTGGTGGTGCCCATGTTTCAGATCACCCCCAATTATCCCGGCATACTCACACGTGTATGGTCACCCATCGCATTCGTTCTACTCTTCGTCTGGAGCGTTTGCACGCTCATGGGCTTGTCAATCCCAGCCACCGTCATCACTGCCCTGCTCATGCTGCTTTCGGCCCTGTTCCCAGTGACCACCCTGTGGGTACAGGCTCATTCCCGGCGTGCCAAACCCGACAGCATCTTCAGGATCATACAGTTCAGCATGGTGAACATATTGGTGGGGCTGGTTGTTGTGGCCGGTATTGAGTTGACACTGCTTGAGGGCACACACTGGCCATTGGTGGCCGGCATCCTGATCATGCATGGAGGTTTTGTCAGCTTCATCAGTGGCATGCTCTACAAGATCGTGCCATTCCTCGCCTGGCTCAATCTGACCCAGGCAGGCGTACGTGCCCCCAACGTCAAGAAATTGCTCCCGGAAATAGCCATCAAGAGGCAACTGCTGGCACATGCGCTCCTTTCCTTGACCCTGCTGGTTGCGGCAATCAGTGGAGACCCTCTGCTGATACGTCTGAGCGGCATGGGCTTGGTGGTGGCATTTGCGCTACTGCTCAGCAACCTGTTCAAGGTATTCCGGCAATATGGAGTACAGCAGAAAATGCATTCAGGCTACAAGGAAATCGCTGAATGAATTGAAGCACTTGAGTCTGTTTTTGTGGACGGCATTGGCATGTACACGGCGAAACGCCGCTCGATTCATATATGAATGGAGCGGCGTTTTTTTGGGTTAGTCTGACGATGACCTACTTTCGCACAGGTAATCTGCACTATCATCGGCGCGGTCCTGTTTCACG
>JBAYOV010000045.1:0-31455 GCA_041678045.1 Rhodocyclaceae bacterium | reverse complement strand
GACGGCAGTTCGGCATCGAGCTTGATGACGGGCTGGCCTTCGTGCATCTGCCAGGGCGTGCGGCTGACTTGCGCGAACGCCGGCTGTGCGAAGCCCGCAGTGAATGCGAGCACGGCCATGACGACCGGAAAATAAGTGGTTTTCAAGTGATGCTCCTGTGTTGATGCCGTTTGTAACCAGGAATTCCGGTTGAGTTTTGAAGGGGGAAGAAGACCGCCCTTCATCGTGGCGACAGCGAGCAAGTGTAGCTGTATTCCGAATGCAAGAGTTCATCGGCACTGGCCTCCTGCTGAATTTTTTTTGGCGCGCTCTGACTTCCTCCTCCAGCCAAGGCAAGAGCATATCCAACCCGGCGTTCGGCCGGTTTTTGGCTGGAAGAACAGCGTTCGCGAATCCGTTCCGGAGCTGATGCGCCGGTTCAGGCACTGTGCGGCATGCATGCCGCGCTGGCTGGCAGGGCGCAGGCGGTCTGGTATTCATGGGCGAGGCGGTCGATCAGGTCGGCCACCGAGGGTAGGTCGTGGATGATGGAGACGCCGTGGCCGGCGCTCCAGACGTCCTTCCAGGCGCGGGCTTCGTCGCCGATGCCGTGGATCTTGCCCTTGCCGCTGCCGGGGGCCAGTTGTGCCCGTTCGAAACCGGCACGCTCCAGGCTGGGCCACATGAAGTTGGCGTTGGTGCCGGAAATCGCATCGGTATACACGATGTCGCTGGCCTGGCAGTCGAGCAGCATCTGCTTGTAGGCCGCATCGGCGAGGGATTCCTGCGTGGCGATGAAGCGGGTGCCCATGTAGGCGAAATCGGCCCCCATGACTTCGGCCGCGCGCACGCTGGCGCCGTCGGAGATCGCGCCGCCCAGGATCAGGGTGCCGTCCCAGAACTCGCGAATCTCGCGGATCAGGCTGAACGGGCTTTGCGGGCCGGCATGGCCGCCGGCGCCGGCCGCCACTGCGATGATGCCATCCACCCCGGCCTGCATCGCCTTGCGTGCGTGGTAGGCGTGGATCACATCGGAAAATACCAGCCCACCATAACCATGCACGATGTCCACCACCTCGGCCGGATTGCCCAGGCTGGTGATCACGAACGGCACCTTGTGGCGGACGATGAGTGCCAGGTCTTCGCGCACCCGGGGATTGCTCGGGTGCAGGATCAGGTTGATGCCATACGGGGCGCAGGGGGCTGAGGGGTGCGCGGCGCGGTGTGCGCTCAGGGCGGCATCGATTTGCGTGAGCCAGTCGTCGAGCTGTGCGGCGGGGCGGGCGTTGAGCGAGGGCAGGGTGCCGGCCACGCCGGCCTTGCAGGTTTCGATGAGCAACTGGGGGCCGGATACCAGGAACATCGGTGCGGCAATCGCAGGCAGGCGCAGCCTGCCCTTGAACGGGGCGGGAATCGGCATGGTGTCTCCTTGTGTCGTGCGTGTTGTCAGGGTACCGGGCGGAAACTCTACCATTGACCGTGCGGAATTCAAACGATCGTTTGGTCTGCTTTTGCCGGACCGCCGGATCGCATTTCACCGGCGCAATCGAGTAAAGTTCCGATCTTGTCATTGTTCCGGGGCTGGTGTGCGCCGGCCTCTGCTTACATACATGAAACGCAAAAAATCAATCTCGTTGAGCCTCGATACCGAAACCATCGGGTATGAGTTTTTCGATCACGCCACGGTGGAGCGGGGGCGTGCTTATGCCAGGGAGCAGCGCATCGAGGTGCAGGATGTGGAGAGGGGCGGCGGCGAGGTGGCGGTGTATGGCACATGCCGGGGCAGCAGCAAGACACCTTACTCCGTGTCGGTGCTGCTGTACGAGGAGGATGACGGGGCGCTGATCTTCGCCGATGCCAGCTGCACCTGCCCGGTGGGGGTCGATTGCAAGCATGCTTTCGCCCTGCTGGAGACTTTTTCGGAAATGCTGGATGGGGTTCCGGATGCCGGGCGTGGGCGTGGGCGTGGGCGCCGTGGGACGAAACCCGAGCCAGTGGCTGCACAGGAGACCCCGGGGGTGATCGGCGAGCATGCCCTGCGCTGGTTGCATCTGATGGAAAACCATGAGGTGCAGGGGGTGAGCGACGATCTGCTGGAACAGGACCGTCTGGTGTATGTGCTGTGTTACACACCCTCGCCTGTTCTGCGGGTGGGCAAGTCCAGGCCGCTGAAGCGGGGTGGGCTGAGCAAGCCGACGCGCTTTTCCCCCAGCCGGGATGACGTGAGCCCCTACGGTCGCCGGAAGTGGGTGAGCGATGCCGACATCACACCCCTGAGCCTGTACCTGAGCGTGGCGCAGAGTCAGGGGCTGGATCACTATTATTACGGCGCCCCGGACGGGGTGACCGTGCAGGGCGAGATGGGGGCGCTGCTGTTGATGAGCGCGGCACGCACCGGGCGGCTGTTTCTCGAGGGCAACATGCTCGCCCCGGTGACTGCGGGCGAGCCGCGTCCGCTGGGCTTCAAATGGCTCAGCGACGAGGAGGGCATGCAGCACTGCCTGTTCGATCTGCCCTCGCATGTGCGGGTGCTGCCCACGCTCCCGCCGCTGTATCACGACGGCCAGACCCACGCGACGGGGGAGTTGCATTCGCCCCTGCCCGAATCGCTGTTCCGGGCGATGGTGCTGGCCCCGCCGCTGAATCCGGTGGAGGCCAGCCTGGCACGCGAACGTCTGCAAGCGCTGCTCCCCAAGGTGAAGGCCCGGCGCGATGGGGGGGCGGGGCAGGTCGTGGCCGCGAAGGCAGGGGCGGATGAAGGCTCCGGGGCGGACAGCGTCCCCCTGTTGCCGCTGCCGGGCAGCGAACTGGAGGTACTCGATGTGGTGTCGCCGCCGCGTGCCACCTTGCGGCTGGGGATGGGGCGTTTCCGTCATCACGCGCTCAACAGCCTGGAGGATGCGCATCCTGTGGCCGAGCTGCACCTGCACTACGAGGCCGAGGGGGCGCATCTGGTGGCCAGTGCCGAGGCGCCTGGGCTGATGAATGTGCGCCATCAGGGGGAGTCGCGGCTGGTGCGTCGGGATGTGGACACCGAGCAGGCGCTGTGGCGGCGCCTGCAGGCGGTCGGGCTGGAAAGCTACCGCCAGCGCATGCCCAGTTACGAACGCATCGATAGCTGCGAAGACTGCCTGCTGGCCTCGCCGCTGGATGCGCGGGGCTGGATGCCGCTGCTTGAACACGGCCTGCCCGAACTCGAAGCCGTGGGCATCGGCATCGAATATGCCGAGGACTTTCCGTTCCACTTCATCCAGCCCGAAGACTGGTTTGTCGATGTCGAGGAAGAGAACGAGGGGGGCGAGTGGTTCAAGCTCGACCTCGGGGTGATTGTCGACGGCGAGCGCATCAGCCTGGTGGCACCGCTGATCGGGTTGCTGCGCGAACAGCCGGACCTGTTGCGCAAGCTCGATACGCTGGCCGACGAGGAGCAGCTGCCCCTGCGCCTGGACCGCAAGCGCCTGCTGTCGGTGCCGGTGCCCCGTTTGCGCAACTGGCTCAAGCCGTTGCTGGAATTTCTGGACGAGGGGCGCCCGCGTCTGTCGCGCCTGCATGCGGCCAGCCTGGCCGCGCTGGACGAGCAGCCCACCCGCTGGCTGGGCGGCGAGGCCCTGCGCGAGCTGGGGCAAAAGCTGCGCAACTTCGGCGGTGTGACCCCGGTGGCGCCCGCGCCGACCTTCAACGCCACCCTGCGCGGCTACCAGCAACAGGGTCTGAACTGGCTGCAGTTTCTGCGGGAATACGGTTTTGCCGGCGTGCTGGCGGACGACATGGGGCTGGGCAAAACGGTGCAGACGCTGGCGCATGTGCAGCTTGAAAAGGCGCAGGGCCGGGCCGACCGGCCCAGTCTGGTGATTGCGCCCACCAGCCTGCTGCCGAACTGGGCGAACGAGGCCAGGCAGTTTGCCCCGGACCTGAAAGTGCTCACCCTGCACGGTCCGAACCGGGCGGAGTTGTTCGAGCAGATGGCCGGGGCCGATCTGATCCTGAGCACCTATCCGCTGCTGGTGCGCGACCAGAAGGCGCTGCTGGCGTGCCAGTATCATATGCTGGTGCTCGACGAGGCGCAGTTCATCAAGAACCCCAAGGCGCAGTCGCACCGCGTGGCGCGCCAGATCGAGGCGCGCCATCGCCTGTCGCTCACCGGCACACCGCTGGAGAATCATCTGGGCGAATTGTGGGCGCAGTTCGATTTCCTCATGCCCGGCCTGCTCGGTCAGGCGAAGCGCTTCAACGAGTTGTTTCGCACGCCCATCGAAAAGCAGGGCGACAGCGAAGCCCGCATTCGTTTGGGCAGCCGGGTGGCGCCGTTCATGCTGCGCCGTACCAAGGAGCAGGTGCTCGAAGAGTTGCCGCCGTGCACCGAGATCGTGCGTTGGGTGGAACTGGAAGGCGCACAACGCGACCTGTACGAATCGCTGCGCGTGGTGTTCGACAAGAAGCTGCGCGAGGCGCTCAAGTTGCAGGGCGTGGGACGCAGCCAGATCATGATTCTGGATGCCCTGCTCAAGCTGCGTCAGGCCTGCTGTGATCCGCGTCTGGTGAAGCTCGACAGCGCCCGCAAGCTGGCTGCCGCAGGGCGTGCGGCATCGGCCAAGCTGGTGGAGTTGATGAACCTCATCGACGAACTGGTGGACGAGGGACGGCGCATCCTGTTGTTCTCGCAGTTCACCTCCATGCTCGGCCTGATCGAGGCCGAACTCAAGCAGCGCAAACTGGGCTATGCCAAGCTCACCGGACAAACCCGCGACCGCGACACCCCGGTGCGCGCCTTCCAGAACGGGGAGGTGCCGATCTTCCTGATCAGCCTGAAGGCCGGCGGCACCGGTCTCAACCTGACGGCCGCCGACACGGTGATCCACTACGACCCCTGGTGGAATCCGGCCGCCGAAGCGCAGGCCACCGCCCGCGCGCACCGCATGGGGCAGGACAAGCCGGTGTTTGTGTACAAACTGCTTGGACGCGGCACAGTGGAGGAAAAAATCCTCGAACTGCAGTCGCGCAAGCGCGGCCTGGCCGACCAGTTGCTGGGCGGTGGCAAGGACGACGGCAAAGGGCATCTGCTCACTGCCGAAGACCTGGATGTGCTGTTCCAGCCCCTGGGTTGAAGCGGACACTTTATTTTATGAGACGACTGGTCTAATATTATTCGCATGGACATCGACACAGCGGCTCCTGCGGTGCGGCGCCGACCCGGCCGACCGCCCAAGCGTATCGACGCGCATCTCGACACCCGGGGGGCGTTGATCCGCTGTGGCACCGAAGTGCTGACCGAAAAGGGCTTTGCGGCCACCGGCATCGATGAAGTGCTGCGTCGGGTGGGCGTGCCCAAGGGGTCGTTCTATCACTACTTCGACAGCAAGGAAGCCTTTGGACGGGCGGTCATCGAGCATTACGCGGCTTATTTCGCGCGCAAGCTGGACCGCTGCTTCCTCGACACGCAACGCTCACCGCTCGCCCGGGTGGCGGCCTTCGTGGAAGAGGCCTGTGCCGGCATGGCGCGCTTCGGCTTTCGGCGGGGCTGCCTGATCGGCAACCTGGGGCAGGAGATGGCGGTGCTGCCTGAGGCCTACCGCGCGCAGCTCGAGGCGGTGTTCGAAGACTGGCAGGCGCGTCTGGCCCGCTGCCTGCAGGCGGCGCAGGAGGCGGGCGAGATCGCGCCAGAGGCCGATTGTGCGGCCCTGGCGGCGTTCTTCTGGATTGGCTGGGAGGGCGCGGTGCTGCGTGCCAAGCTGGTGCGCGACGATGCGCCGCTGCGACATTTTGCGCGGCATTTCCTGAACGGCCTGCCACGTTGAGGCATTTTTTTGTTTTTTACTAGACGATCGGTCTAAAACCACGAGGAGACGTACGGATGTTCAAGGCCATACTGATTGAGAAAGACGAAGCTGGCTACCGTGCCGGCCTGACCGAACTGGACGAGGCGGCGCTGCCCGAGGGCGATGTCACCGTGCAGGTGGCGTATTCCACGCTGAACTACAAGGACGGACTGGCGATTACCGGCAAGGGGCCGGTGGTGCGCAAGTTTCCGATGGTGCCGGGCATCGATCTGGTGGGGACGGTGACCGAGAGCCACCATGCCGGGGTGCAGGTGGGCGAGCAGGTGGTGCTCAACGGCTGGGGCGTGGGCGAGAACCACTGGGGCGGGCTGGCGCAGAAGGCGCGGCTGAAGGGCGACTGGCTGGTACCGCTGCCGGCCGCCTTCACCCCGCGCCAGGCCATGGCCATCGGCACGGCCGGCTACACCGCCATGTTGTGCGTGATGGCGCTGGAGCGTCATGGCGTGACGCCGCAGCAGGGCGAAGTGCTGGTGACCGGCGCTGCAGGCGGGGTGGGCAGCGTGGCCGTCGCCCTGCTGGCCCGGCTGGGCTACACCGTGGTGGCGTCCACCGGCCGGCCGCAGGAGGCGGATTTTCTGAAGGCGCTGGGTGCGGCCGAGATCATCGACCGGGCCAGCCTGAGCGAACCGGGCAAGCCGCTCGCCCGGGAGCGCTGGGCCGGTGCGGTGGACACCGTGGGCAGCCACACCCTGGCGAATGTGTGTGCCAGCACCCGTTATCGCGGCACGGTGGCCGCCTGCGGTCTGGCGCAGGGCATGGACCTGCCGGCCACGGTGGCGCCGTTCATCCTGCGCGGGGTGACGCTGGCCGGGGTGGATAGCGTGATGGCGCCGCGTGCCGAGCGACTGGAGGCCTGGCAGCGTCTGGCGCGCGACCTCGACCCCGCCAGGCTGGAGATGCTCACCCGCGAGATCGCGCTGGGCGAGGTGGTCGACACCGCCGGCCAGTTGATGGCGGGCGAGGTGCGGGGCCGGGTGGTGGTGGATGTGAACCGCTGAACAGTACTGCATGTCCTGGGGCAAATCCCATTTATATCCAATACTCTGAAGGACGATACTCATGAACAATCCGATCAGCCGTTTCCCTGTGCCTGACCTCGACAGCCTGCCCGAAGATGTGCGCGCGCGCATTCTGGGGGTTCAGGAGAAGGCCGGTTTCATTCCTAACGTTTTCCTGATGCTGGCCCACCGGCCGGCGGAATTCCGCGCGTTTTTCGATTACCACGATGCGCTGATGGAAAAGGACAGCGGGCTGACCAAGGCCGAGCGCGAGATGATCGTGGTGGCCACCTCCGGTGCCGGCAACTGCCTGTACTGCGTGGTGGCGCATGGCGCGGTGCTGCGCATCCGCGCCAAGCATGCACGGGTGGCCGACCAGCTCGCGACCAACTACCGCAAGGCCGAAATCACGCCGCGCCAGCGTGCGATGCTGGACTTCGCGATCAAGCTGTCCACCCGGGGCGGCGAGGTCGAGGACGGCGATTTCGACACCCTGCGCGCAGCCGGTTTCGATGAGGAAGCCATCTGGGACATCGGCGCGATCACCGCCTTCTTTGCGATGAGCAACCGCCTGGTGCACCTGACCGGCACGCCGCCGAACGAGGAGTTCTACCTGATGGGACGTCTGCCGAAGAAGGGATGAAGCCTGCCCGGGGTGAAGAATGTTAGAGGATGGCAATATCAATATACTGTAATATTGTTGATGGCTCTGTCCTTACACAACCGACGCTGCCGGTGCGAAAGGCCGGCAGCGTCGCTCGCACCATTCACCCAAGGAGGCAACACATGAAGAAACTGATCATTGCCGCAGCGCTCGGTATGGCTGCACTCACCGCACACGCTGTCGACATCGGCATTGCACCGCAGGATGCCTACGAGAAGGTGCAGCTTGAACACGACAAGGTGTTGTTCGTGGATGTGCGCGACCCGGTCGAGATCATGTTCGTCGGCTTTACCGACGAAGTGCATGTGAATATCCCATACATGACGGTCGACCGTACCCGCTGGGACAGCGAGATCAATGTGTACCACCGCGACCTGAACCCCGAGTTCGTGAACGAGATCCGGGCTGAGCTGGCGAAGCGCGGCCTGGGCGATGACGCAGAAATCATCACTCTCTGTCGCTCCGGCAGCGAGCGGGGGGAGCCGAGTGCCGCGCTGCTGCGCGAAAACGGCTTTCCGAACGCGCGCTACGTCATCAACGGTTTCCAGGGTTCTGCGCTGAAGGACGGCCCGCACACCGGCATGCGCCTGCAAAATGGCTGGCAGAACAGCGGCTTGCCGTGGAGCATGAAGCTCAATTCGGCGAAGATGTACCGCGTGGATAATCGCTGAACTTCGTCGCCGAACTTCGGCCGGTTGCCTGAATGCCGGATACGGCCGCCGCCCTGCGCTTGCAGGGGGCGGCCGTATTGCATTGAGGCGTTGAGTTGCTGGCAGCGCTCAGCGGCAGTGCGACGGCAGCAGCTTCTCCGGAATGTCGGTCATCGGCAGGTCTTCCGGTTCGGTCAGCGGGTCGTAGGGTGTATCGTAAAAGGCATTGCCGCAGCTCCAGTGCAGGGTGCCCGCGTCGTCCAGCTCGGGCACGATGTACAGGTGCATGTTGTCCAGCGGGCCGGTGGTGTTGTTGAAGTACAGGAAGATGGCGCCGTTCTCGACGCTGATCTCGCCCTTGCCGGAGGACAGCGTGCGCGACAACTCGATGGACAGAGGGGCGTCGCTGTCGGGCATCTGCCCGTGTTGCTGGTAGTACTCGGTGAGCGCCTGCCGGGCGTAGCCGGTTTCAGCAACTGCGGTGGCGACTTCGGAGCGCAGGGTGTAATCCTGATAGGCAGGGATGGCCACTGCCGCGAGCACGCCGGCGACCGCAACCGAAGCGGTGGCATTGCTGCCGAACAGCACTTCCAGCGGTGAGTGCTCGTAGTTCATCTCCAGCACCAGCTGCCGCTCGTTCATCACCAGCTCCGCGCCCAGGCCGGTGTGGCGGGGCAGGCCGAGTTGCTGCGCCGTGGGCAGCTGGAACAGGTCGAGCGGCGTGTTGCCCAGATCGGCAAGGGCCTGCAGCAGGCTCAGCTGCATGTGATAGGCCGTGTGCGACACCTCCTCAAGCTCGGTGGACACCGACAGCAGGGCATGCTGGCGCTTGCTGCCCTGTGCCTTGTCCAGCCACTGGTCCAGCGGCTGACGTTTTGCTGCGCCATCGATCCGGGCCATCAGCGGCTGTGGCAGGCTGGCCATGATCAGCCAGCCCTCGTCCTCATACCAATACACATGGCTGCCGATGCGCAGGTACAGCGACATCAGCTGCTTCACCTTCGTGTCGGCCATGTCGGAGAGGTCTTCTTCCATGGCGCTCTGCAGGCCCGGTACGGTCGGCAGGATCAGGTGGCGGATGGTTTTGCCCTTGTAGTCATGCGTACTGACGGTCTTGCCGCTCAGGCGTGACAGCGTGTCGAGCAGCGTCTGCAGGGCCTGTGCATCGGCCAGGCGCACGGCGTTGTAGGGCGGGCCGGCCTCGTCGCTCACCACGAGCAGTTCGCGGCCGAAGGGGGCCATCCAGCCCTCCAGGTTCAGGCCGGTGAGCTTCACCAGTTCAGCATCCACTTCGGCGAAGCTGGTCTCGGGCCCTGTACCGTCTTCTTCCTGGCTGGCCAGCGTGTCGAACAGCTTGCTCACATGGCCTGCAGTGGGCAGTGCGGCGGTGATCACCCAGTCCGGGCGGCCGACGACCGAGACGTTGTGATTGAAGGGGCCGCTGGGCACATGGTCGGCCCACGGACTGCGCTCGAACTCCACGCGCAGCGCGATCCTGCCCTTGCCGTTGGCGCTGCCGAAGCCCAGCGCGAGCGCCTTGCCCTGTTCGAGGGCGGGCTTCAGCCAGGCGTGCTCCGGGGGGAGCGTGTCTGCGAGCAGGGGGCGGATGGCCGGTACGTCCAGCCACAGCAGCAGGCCATGGCCTTCGCTGTCGATGTGCTGCTCCAGCGCCCGCATCGGATGGGCAGGATGGGGAGTGGCCGTCTCGGCGAGCACCGCGCGCAAGGCGTCGAGGCTGCCGAACATGCCACCCAGCACGGTGAGGCGCTGGGTTTGCGGTGCGAAATGCAGGAAGACCGGGGCGCCGCTGTCCTGCAGCGAGGCGAAGCCTTCCGCGTCGAAGCTCAGCTCGGGCATGTCGATCACGCTGCCGAGCATGGCGGCGGCCGCAGCGCTGTCGGCCGTGTCCAGGCGCACGCTGGCTACCACGTTCGATCCCGGGCTGGCCTGGTTGCCAATGCCCAGCACGGCGACTTCCACCGGCGAAGCCTGCGCCATGAGCAGCTTGAGCGGTGCTTCGCCCAGGCTGGCCAGCAGCGGATCGCGCATCAGCGCCTCACGCACCTGGCGGAAAGCTTCCACCTGCGTGGTGGCGGCATACATGGCATCGCTGGCCCGGCCACGCGGTGCGCCGGCCATTGCCCACAGTGCCGGAATACGCACATAGCCAATGCTCGCGGCCGGCAGATGCTCGCGCAGCCAGGCCGGGTGGGCGATGGCACTGGCCACCGCGTCCGAGCTGGCCATCACAGGCGCTGGATGGGCGATCTGCTCCGGAGTTTTGGCGGGCTGGAGGGGTTCTGCGTCACGCGAGCAGGCGCTGGCGCCCAGCAGCAGGATGGACAGGGCAATCGGGGCAATGCGCATGAAAGTTTCCGTCGGCGAAAAAGCGCCGATTGTCTCATGCCTGTCGCATTCATCAAACTGGGCTTCCGGAGGCTCCGGAGGCGGTCCGCAGGGTCAGCCCGGTGAGCACTGGGCCATGGACGGCGCGCGTGCCCCGAACATCTGCAGGATGCGCTTGAAGCCATGATGGCCACGGGTGGGGTCGTAGGCCTCGAACAGGCGCAACTGGCGTGTTTTCAGGTCGGCTGGCAGGCTGGCCAGGATTGCGTTGCGCTCCTCGAGAATTTGCTGGTGCATGATCTCGGTGACGAACGCGAACGGAATCGGCTGGAAGGTGCCCTGCTCGTCGCGCTGGTGATAACGGGGGGGTTGGGGGTGCATGTCTTCGGACAAATGGCTTTTCATGGCGTTTTATCTTCTTGTGTCGGTGTATCGATGTCTCACCGGGTTTATAGCGAACGCGGATGACAGCAATGTGATGGTGATCGCACGGTCGTGCTGCAGCCTGCCTGCAGCGCTGTGAAAGACCGACCGTTCCAGTCAAGATTCCCGGCCGGCTGTTAACCGAATGTAAATGTCCTGAGGGAGAGGGCTGGTCCGGAGTGTGGACGGGATGTGGTGAAAATGCGGAATCCGCTTCCGTCCGGAGACAGGTTTTTGGGCCGAGCGGGTGACACAGGCATCGATGTGGAGTAGGCTTTGAAGATAGTTCAATGTCGTACAAATTGTTTCAAAAACCCGAGCGGATACGACCATGACCCAGCGACTCCTTGCCCGAACACGAATTGCGGCCCGCCTGGGGCTGGCGTGCCTGACCCTCGCCCTGAGCGGTATCGCTTTTGCGCAGTTGTCGGCGCTGGAGGGGACCGAGGGCCATGCGCAGCCTCGCAGTGCCCTGGATGCGCTGGAAGGCGATGCCGGGCATGCCGCTTCCGGTGCCGCTGCAACGGCGGCGGCTGCAGCCATGCTCGACGACGGGGTGCGCTGCGATGCGGGCGCACCGTGCATCGAGGAGGGCACCCAGTTGCCGCTGCGCGTGCTGCCCCGCCCGTTTTCGAACCTGTATCGCGAGACGGCGGCCGAGGAGGCCGGGGTGCTGCGCGCGAATCTGCCTGCCTTCCATCCCCTGTACGTGTTCGAGCGCAGGGGCGTGGACCTGAGCAATCCCGGTGAGCCGTTGGGCTGGTATCAGGTCGGGCGTTCGCGCGAGACGGTCGAAGGCTGGATGCAGGCGAAGGATGTGCTCGAATGGCGGCAGGCGCTGCTGGTGTCCTACACCCACCCGGGCAGTCCGATCGAGGGGCGCCATGCGGTGCTGATGTTCCGGGACCGCAGCGCGCTGGAAGGCATTGTGGACGACATGGACATGGCTGGCCGGGCGCAGTCGATCTACCAGCAGATCGATGCGGGCAACACGCCCGAGAGCGTGGTCAGCATGGAGCCCAAGCGTTTCGTCGACATCACCCAGCAGTTCTACATGCTGCCCATCCTGCAGTGGTCGCAGACCCAGATCGACGGCGACGATGCACGCCTGTTGCAACTGGCGGCGGCCGTGCCGCGCAGTCGCGGGGCGGACACCCTGGACAATGCCGAGTACCGCAGCCAGGCCCAGGTCGGACGGGGCGATACGAGTGCCGCGCTGGGCGACATCAAGGCCGACATCGTGTTCGTGGTCGACACCACGCGCAGCATGCAGCCCTTCATCGACATGACCCGCGAGGCGGTCGCGAACATGGCGCGCAGCTTCACTGCCGAGACGGCCGACCGTTTCCGCTTCGGTCTGGTGGTGTATCGCGATTCGCTGGAGGCGGTGCCCCAGCTTGAATACCTGACCCGCAACCTCACGCCGCAACTGGTGAATGCCGAAACCCTGGTGGAACTGCTCGACAAGGATGCCCGTGCCACGACAGTGGGTAGCCTGGATTATGCCGAGGAGGTATTTTCCGGGGTGGATGTGGCGCTGCATTCCGACTGGCGCGAAGGCGCCCTGCGTTTCGTGATCCTGGTGGGCGATGCCAGTTCGCATCCCAAGGGCCATGCCCAGAACACCACCAGCAAGGACGAGGTCGACCTGCGCCGTGAATACGACGACAGCCAGGTGCATCTGCTCGCGATTCACCTGCAGGACCCGCGTGCCGAAGAAGACCACCCGATTGCCTTGGCGCAGTTCTCGCACCTGGCGCGGGTGCGCGGCACCAGCGACCGGCATGCCATCGAGACGGTGAACGCCTTCGAGGAAGACGAATACCGCAGCCTGGTCGCCCGGGTCACGCGCGGCATCAACGACAAGCTGAACGAGGCGCTGGGCATTCGTCCCGATGCCGGCGCCACGGCGGCCGGCGATGTGCCCGATTCGGTGAGCAACGTGTGGGAGGCCGCACTCATCGAGTACATCGGCAAGGAGGCCACGCCGCCCAAGGACATCGTGGCCTGGGCGCTGGACCGCGACCTGATCAACCCGGCCGACCGCGCGCTGGATGTGCGCGTGCTGGTGACCCGCGACCAGCTGTCGTCGCTGGCACAGGCACTCGACCAGGTGGTGCAGGCGCTGATGCGGGCCGAAGTCACCCAGGCGCAGTTCTTCGAGGCCCTGCAGAGCGTGTCCGGCCAGACCATGAAGCGGCCCGAGGACATCGGTGCGGCGGGCACGCTGGCGCAGAGTGGCCTGCTGCCGGCCTTCATCCAGAGCCTGCCTTACCGCAGCGACATCCTCGCCCTCACCGACGAAATGTTCGCCAGCATGACGGCCGAGCAGCGTTCGCAGCTGGAGTGGAGCATTCTGGCCAAGCTGGAGCAGTACCGGGCCATCAACGAGCAGGTCGATGCCTGGTTCCGGCTCAACGACACCGACTCGGACAGGGAACTGGTGTATCCCCTGCATCTTGATTATCTGCCCTGAGGACGACAGGCCCCGGGCACGGCTTGTCCCGGAGACGGGCGGTGGGATGGGCGGCGGTCGTGCCGGGGGCCGCCGTCGCGTTGTGGAATGGTGAATGACGGTACACGGCGCCACGGAGCGGACAATGCGCACGCACACTGACGGCAGGGCAATGGTGCGCCTCGATGGCGTGACCAAGGCGCGGGCACAGGGTGAGAGCGTGTTCGAGTTGGTGGTGACGGACTTTGCGGTGCATGCCGGCGAGGTGGTGGCGGTGGTCGGTCCGAGCGGCTGTGGCAAGAGCACCCTGCTCGACATGATTGCGCTGGTGATGATGCCCAGCAGCGTGCGGCGTTTCGAGATCGATGCCGGTGCCACCGGTGGCATGGTGGATGTGCGCAGGCTGTGGGTGCAGGGCGACGAGGCGGCCCTCGCGGCCTTGCGGCGCGACCATCTGGGCTATGTGCTGCAGACCGGTGGCTTGCTGCCTTTTCTGAGTGTGCGCGACAACATCGGCTTGCCCGGCCGCATCAAGGGGCTGCGTCAGGACCGGCCGCGCATCGACCGGCTGGCGCGACGGCTCGGCCTGCAAGGATGTCTCGATCGCATGCCTGCGTCGCTGTCCATCGGCCAGCGCCAGCGTGCGGCAATCCTGCGGGCGCTCGCGCACCGGCCCAGGCTGGTGTTGGCCGACGAGCCGACTGCGGCGGTGGACAAGGCCCGCGCCCGTTCCATCATCGACGATATGGAAGCGCTTGCCCGCGATGAATCGGTTGCGGTGGTGGTGGTGACCCACGATGTCGAGCTGGTGGTCGGGCGTGCCGACCGCATCTACACCTTCGATCTGGAGCAGGTGTCCGACCAGGCCACCCGCTCCTTCTGTCGTCAGGTCGGGAGAGCGGGATGAAGCGTGACCCCGAAGTGCCGCAGCACGTGCCCATCGGTGCCTTCGATGCGGTTGCCGCCGCAGCCGGGGGGCGGCCGGGCGGGGCGTACCTGATCCCGTCGCTGGCGGCCTCCAGCCTGCGCCATGAGTGGATTCTCACCCTGTGCCTGGTCATTGCACTGGCGGCGGTGATTGCCCCGCTGCTGGTGCTGCTCGGCCTCAAGCACGGCACTATCGAGACGCTGCGCGAGCGGCTGGTGGAAGACCCGGTGTTTCGCGAAATCCGCCCCTCACAGACGCGCGAATACGCGCCCGAGTGGTTCGAGACGCTGAAGGCCGACGCCGGCATCGCCTTTCTCACGCCCACCATCCTGCCCTTGTCCTCGGTGCTGAACATCGTGCCCAAGGGCGGCACGCGGGCCGAGTTGTTCGATCTGGTGCCCACTGCGCCAGGCGATCCGCTGCTGCTCGAAAATGGGGGGATGATTCCGGCCGATGGCGAGCTGGTGATGAGCGCGGAGGCTGCCCGGCGGGCCGGCGTGGTGGCCGGCGACGAGGTGCTCGCCCGGGTCACCCGCAGCCGGGGCGGACGCAACGAGTCCGTAGAGGTGAGCCTGAAGGTGGTGGCCGTGCTCGGGCAGCGCGCCGGCACACTGCCCAGGGTGTATGCCCCGCTGGGTTTCGTGCTCGACATCGAAGCATTCAAGGAAGGCTATGCGGCGAGCGCGCGCGGCTGGCCGGGCGATACCCCGGAGCCGTACCTCAGCTTCGACGGTGCGGTGCTGCTGCTCGATGCCCCCATGCCGCCGATCACCCGCACCGGACTGGTGATCAACACCGGCTTCGGGCGGATTGCCGAACTGGATCGCGAGCAGGCCACCGAACGCCTCGGTTTTCCGCCTCCGGCCGACATGAGCGCGTATGACCTGCAGACCCCGGGTGCCACCGTGACGGTGTCCAGCCTGCGGGCCATCGAGCAGAAACTGCGCGGGCAGAACCGCATCCTGCTGCCCTATGTGCGCGACCTGGCGGTGAGCCGTGAGGGGGCGCCGGTGCCACTCGTCGGCCTGTCGGTGGACGCAGAGCAGGCGCGGCGCCTCGGGGTGCCGCCTCCCCCTTGGGGGGGCTTCAGTGCCAGCACGGGCGATGGAAGCCGGCTGACCCGCGTGCTGTGGCCGGCGCAGGCCGCGGAGACCACCGTGGAGCTGCGCAGTGAAGGGGCGAGCCCGCTGGGTTTCCGCCTGACCGTGCAGGGCGACAGCCCGTTTGCCCGCCCGCTGGTGCCTGTCGAGCTGCTGGGGGTGCTGCGTACGGCCCAGCAGCGGGCCGTGCTGTTCGATGCAGCCAGCGGCCGTTTCGAGATGGCACGCGGGGGTTACCGGGGCTTCCGGCTGTACGCCAGAAGCATCGACGACGTTCCCCGTCTGTACCATGCCCTCAAGGAGCAGGGGGTGGAAACGGTGGCCGAAGTCGAGGCCATCGAGCGCATACAGGTGCTCGATACCGGTCTGAGCCGGCTGTTCTGGTTGATCGCGGTGCTGGGCATCAGTGGCGGTACGGCCGTGCTGGTGGCCAGCCTGTATGCGGCGGTGGAGCGCCGGCGGCGCGATCTGGGCGTGCTGCGTCTGCTCGGCCTGTCGCGTGCGCATGTGTTCTTCTTCCCGGTGGCACAGGGACTGATGATTGCCGTGCTGGGGCTGGCGGCGTCCTTTGCCGGCTATGCCGCGCTGGCCGCCGCGATCAACCGCAGCTTTGCGAGCGAACTGGCCCCGGGCGAGGCGTTTTGCACCCTGCCGCCCAGCTATGTACCGCTTGCCAGTGCCATCACCCTCGGGCTGGCCGCACTGGCCTCACTGGTGGCGGCCTCCCGCGCCACGCGGGTGGACCCGGCCGAGGCCATACGCGAACAATAGGGGCCTGCCACCAACCGAACGCCGCGCCGAATCTGAAACCGCCCCGATCACGCCTTCCGACAACAGTACCCAAGAGCCCGACATGTCGCCCAAGCCGATTTCCCTGACAATGCTTTCCCTTCTTGCCGGCCTGCTGATGGGCCTGAGCAGCCCGGCCAGCCTTGCGCAGACGGGGGGGGCGACACCGTGGAATCCCAAGCCTGCCGAGGGCGACCTGGTGCTGCCAATGCCCGAGGGGGCCGAAATGGTGTTCCGGCGCGTTACCGTGCCGGGCAAGGGGTTCTGGGGCGACCGCGAGCGCATCATCCAGATCGGCGATGCGGCGGGGGGGATTTTCGAGGGCTTGCAGCGCACCCAGATCAGTGGCTCCTTCCCGGTTGCGAACGGCGAGGGGTGGGAAATCGTGCTGGCCAAGTATGAGCTCACCCGTGGACAGTATGTGGCCGTGATGGGCATGGAGGCCCTGCTGGCCGCCAGTGGCGACCCGGAAGACCAGAAGCTGCCCACGCTGCAGGGGCGGGCGCTGCGCGATGCGCTCATGAAACCGCTGGCCTTCGTCAGCCACCAGGATGTGCAGGCCTTCATCCGGCGCTACAACCAGTGGCTGTTCGATCCAGCCCACCCCGAGCGCCTTGCTGCCCTGCCCACGCTCGACGGCGTGCCCGGCTTCATTCGTCTGCCCACCGAGGAAGAGTGGGAATACACCGCCCGGGGCGGACTGCCCGCCCTGCAGGCCGGCACCTTCGACGACCGTTTGCCCTTTCCGGCCAGTGCGCTCAACGAGCATGCCTGGCATCTGGGCAACGCCCGCCACCAGTTGCGCCCGGTGGGCCTGCGCAGCGCGAGTGCGCTGGGCTTGCATGACCTCTTCGGCAATGTGCAGGAGATGACCTCCGGGCTGTTCCGTCCGGAAATCTGGCAGGGCAAGCCGGGTGGCGTCGCCGTGCGCGGCGGCACGGTGTCTACGCCGGCCACCGATGTGCGCAGTGCCCTGCGGGCCGAACTCGATGTATATGCCTGGAATGCCGACCAGAAGCGGGTGGAGGAGCGGCGTTCGTTCAATACCGGTGCCCGGATGGCGATCGGGGCCAACGTGGTGGTGAGCTCCGCCCAGCGCACCCGCATCGAGCAGGAATACGAAGCCTATCGCGCCGACCTGCGGCGCAGCACGCCGGTGGGACGCACGCTGGACAACCTGGTGGCGCAGGCTTCGGTGCAGATCGGTTCGATCGACCCGATCCTGGCACGCCTGATGGACGAGAACGCAGCCTTGCGCGAACCGCTGACGGCGGTGCAGGCCACGGTGGACAAGGCCCGCGAGCAGCTGGAACTGGCGCAGCGCGAGAATGCTCGCGGACTGGCGCAGGACGCGGCCCGCAACGGGGTGAATCTGTCGGTGTACCTGTCGCGCCTGCAACGCCTTGCCGCCACGCTGGCCACGGCGCAGGAGCTCGCCGCGATCTCCACCCGCTACGAGGAACAGGTGGCTGCCGTGGAGCGCTCGATGAGCGAGCTGCAAACGGCTGCACAGGAGCAGCTGCAGGGGTATCGTGACAAGGTGGGCAAGCTCGGCGAATACGATCCGGCCCATGTCGATTACGCCTTCGGTGCGCTGGAGGGCGCCGGGCCGACCCCGCGCGAGCAGGCGGTGATGACGCTGCTGCGCCGGCATGTGGCCGATTTCAGCGAACATCGCCGGGCCGACCTCGATGCGTGGCGCGAGGAGTTCCGCGTGCTGTTCGAAAGCTTCAGCGACAGCTGACCGGGCGCCGCACGCACGGCCGGGCAGCCACGGACAGGGCAACACCTGCGGCAATCATCCCCCCAACTTTTCAGCAACAAGGAGCCTGATCATGAAATCCGCTAAAACAACCGTGATTGCCGCACTGGTCGGCAGTCTGTCGTTTGGCTGCGCCAACATGGACGACACCTCCCGCACCCAGGCCGAAGGGGCGGGCATGGGGGTGTTGCTCGGGGCGCTCATCGGCGCTGCGGTCGGTGACGAAAAAGGGGCGCTGATCGGTGCCGCCGTGGGCGGCGGGCTGGGTTACATGGTGGGTAACGAGGTGGCCAAGCGCAAGCAGGCATATGCCACCACCGAGGAATTCCTGGATGCCGAGATTGCCCGCACCGAGGAATTCAACGCCACTGCCGTGGCCTACAACAACCGGCTGAACACCGAGATCGCCTCGCTGGAGCGTGAATCGCGCAATCTGCGCGCACGCTACGACAGCGGCAAGACGCAAAAGAATACGCTGGTGGCCAAGCGTGCCGATTTGCAAAAGCGCATCGACGAGAGCCACAAGCTGGAAGAAACGCTGGCGAAGGAGCACGAGGTGCAGACCGCCATCCTGGCCGAGGAACGCAAGAGCCGGCCGGCCAACGATGCCTATCTCGCGCGCCTGGAGAAGGAGGTGCAGGAACTGCAGAAGAACCTCGACACCCTGCGTGAAGGCAGCACCCAGCTCGCCCGCATCGACCAGAGGCTGTCGGTATGAACGCCCGCATGTCGATCAGGGTGGCGGCGCTGACGGCGGCGCTGTGGCTGGCCGGTTGCGCCAATATGTCCACCGATCCCCGTGAAGGGGGGTTTTTTGGGGGGGTCTCCGGACTGAATTCCGGTGCCTATGACGAACGTTTGCGTGAACGCGAAGCCCGGTTGGCGCAGATGCGCGAAACGCAGCGTGCGCTGGAAACCGAAACCGGACAGCTGCAGGCCCGCAAGTCGGCGGTGCATCAGCAGGTGCGGGCCGACCAGATACGCCTGAATCAGCTCAATACCGACATTTCCGGTCTGGAGCAGAAGGTCGGCAGCCTGTCCAGGCAGCAGGGAGCGGACCCGAAGCGGGTGGCCGAGTTGAAGACGCGCCTGGAGACGCTCAAGCGCCAGAGCACCCAGCAGCAGTCCGCGCTGAATGCGCTGGAAGGCAGCGGCCTGGGCGATGCCGAGATGGACCTGCGCCGCCGCCAGCTGGAAGAACAGCGCACCGCGCTGCGCCGGGAGTATGAGCTGCTGATGAAGATGCAACTGGAGCTGGCACGCTGATGATGTTGCGCACCCTGCCCTTCCTGTTGTCCTGGCTGCTGATGGGTCTGAGCGGTGGCAGTGTGGCTGCGGCGCCTCCGGTCGAAGAAATCCGGCAGCTGCTGGCCAGCCGGCTGGTGCCGGCGCCCTCGGGAGAGGCGCTCTCTGCGCTCAATCCGGACACCCTGCCGTGGGCGCTCGAATCGCTGGATCCGCATGCCCGCTTCATTGCTGAAGTGGACTACCGGGCGCCGTTGCTCGGGCGCGATGCATGGACCGGCATCGGCGCCGATCTGGTGCTGCAGGGCGGACAGATCCTGCTCGACGTCTATCAGGGAGGGGCTGCCGAGCGGATGGGCGTGCCGGACCGCGCGCGCCTGCTGGCGATCGAGGATACGTCGGTCGATGGCCTGACACCGCAAGAGGTGGCCACCCGTTTGCGGGGCGAGGCGGGCACGCAGGTGCGCGTGCGGCTGGCCCTGCCGGATGGTCAGCCGGCCGTGGCGACGATTACCCGCGAGGCCTTTACCCCGCTGGCGGTGGAGTTGGTGGTGCCCGGCGAGCAGCGTGTGCTGCGGGTGCGCGACTTCGTGAGTGGCATGACCCGCCCCGCCTTGCTTGCAACCATCGAATTTCTGGGGCGTGGCCAGCCTGGCGGACAGCCCCCCCTGGTGGTCATCGACCTGCGCGACGCGCTGGGGGGCGACCTGTACGAGGCCTTCGATCTGGCCGGGCTGTTCGTGCCCGAGGGAACGTTGCTGGGCACGCTGGAAGGACGTGAAGGCGCGCGGCGTGAAGTGCGTGCACCGGCCGGTCGCAAGTTCGACATGCCGCTCGCCCTGCTGGTCGGTCCGGATACGGCGAGCGCGGCCGAAGTGTTTGCCGGGGCCCTGCAGAAACAGGGGCGGGCCGTGCTGGTGGGCAGCACGACCTACGGAAAATGCAGTTCACAGACCGATGCGCGGCTGTCCGATGGCTCGGTGCTGCGCTTCACCAATCTTGAAGTGATGTTGCCGGATGGGGCGAGCTGTTCCGCACAGGGCCTGCTGCCGGATGTGGCGGTCGATGAGCGCACGCTCAACAGCCTGCCGGCCCTGCTGGCGCGTGCCAGCGAAGGCGTCGCCGCGCAGCGTCGACAACCCCAAGTTCATTGAATTCTCTCAACCTGAATACTGAAACTGAATACGCTCTGGAGGGCGTCGCCATGAACCGTTTCAACAACCGACTCCGCCCCGTGGTGAGCCATGTGCTGACCGCATGTGCCCTGATGCTGTGCAGCGGCGCCGCCGTCCAGGCGCAGGAGCGTCTGCAGGTGCTTGGAGTGGATGGGGTGGTCGAGCGGGCCAGTGGGCCGGCCGAACTGATCCGTCTCGACAGCGAAGGCCGCATCACGGTGCGTGCGCTGCGCGGCTTCGGCCAACTTCCGGAGACGTATGGCAAGTTGGCACTGACGTTGCGCGGCATGGGGGTGGACCTGATGGCCGCCGATGCGCAGCAACTGCGCGAGCTGATCGCACGGGCCGAAGGGGGCGACCTGAAGACCGATCCACAGCCCCTGCGTGCGTTGCTGGCCCTCATCGAGCAGCGTGAATACCTCGAATGGACGCCGGTGCAGGCGGGGGAGGCGCTGGAGGTGGGCGAGGGCGGTCTGCTGCGGGGCGCCGGCACCGTCCGGGTACAGGCCGAGGATGGACGGGTGCTTGCGTTGCAGAGCGCCACAGAGGTTGGCACGCTGGCGGCCCTGGCCAGCAGCGCGGCACCGGTGGCTGAAGACGCGGCGCCTGCCACTGCGAGCCTGGCCGCAGCCCCGGAGGCCGCGCCCCAGCCGGCGCCCGCGCTGTCGGCTGCAGATTTCTCGCCGCGTGCGGCCAGGCTGTTCAACAGCCGGATGGCGAGTGCTCCGGTGGACGGCAGCGGGGTGGTGCTGGCCGCTCCCGTCCAGTTTGTTGAAGGCGACGACGGCAAGGTGCGCATCGTGTATCCCGGTGTGCGGCTGGCGGACAACGATGCGTTCGGCGGCATGGGGAGCGCCGGTGAGGCCGGACTGGCGTTGGGCGATCTGGTGTTCGAGGCTGCGCCGCTCGATGCCGAAGGCGTGCGCTGGCAGCTTGCCATGCACTTCCCGGAGCAGATGCGCATGCTCGACGCCATGGGGCGGGAGGTCGGACGCCTGCAGGCGGCACGCCGTGACGTGGCGTTCGAGTTCAATACTGCGGTGGACACCGCCACCACGCTGGATGCCGCTTTCGAACGCATCGAACTGTCTCTGGCCGAAGCCGGGCCGGATGAGCCCGAGCGCATCGTGCTGGCGGGCTTCGACATGACGATGAAGCTCTCCGAGAACGCCAGCCAGCGCTGGAGCGGCCCGCTGCGCATGGACATGCGCGAGCTGAGCTTTCTGGATGCCTCCGGCCAGCCTTTGCTGGGCCTGCGTGGGGCCAGCATGGATGCCACGTACCGCAACGTCGATCTGGCGGGCCTGAGCGAGGCCTCCAGTGATATGGAAAACATGGTCACGAATTGGGACGAACAGCAGCCCGAGGCCATCTTCGATGCGCTGCCGCGCCTGTTTGGCCGCATGATCGACGCTACCGGTCATGTGGAAGGCCAGGCCAGGCTCACGGGGCTGACGGTAGACCCACGGGCGGGCGGCACCGCGATGCAGCTCGACGCGCTCACGCTTGGCGGGGTGTTTGCCCCGAGCGAGGGCAAGCCGTCCGCCCGCGACCTGGCCTTCAGCTATGCGCTGGACGGTTTTGCGATGCAGGACGGTGAAGACATGAATGTCAGGCTGGGCAAGGCTTCGGCGCATTCCCGTCTGGACCGCTTTGCCTTGAACACGCTGGTGCAGGCGGTGAGCGATGGCTTCTCCGGCAAGCCGATGGGGCCTGACGAGATGATGGCGCTGGCGCGTCAGCTGCTCGGCGGGCTGGAGATCGGCCTCGAGCTGCAGGGCCTGGATGCCCGCTTCTACGATGACCCTCCTTTCAAGCTGGGCAGCAATACCTTCCATGTTGCGTTCCGCGATCTCGATGCCCCGCTGTCCAGCGTGTCGCTGAAGCTGGGGTATGGCGGGGTGTCGGGGGTGCCCGACGTGCCTGCCGAGATCCAGCCATTCAACGCGAACATGGCGCTCAATCTCACCGAGCTGCCGCTGGTCGAGTTGATCGCCGCGTCGATGGGCAATGGCGGGGACCCGATGATGGCCCTCATGCAATTGGCCCAGCAGGCCGTGAAGCTCAATATCGATGCGTTCGACTTCGACACGCCGCTGGGGGCTTTCAGCATGAAGGGTCTGGCCGTCACCGAGGCGCCTACCGCCCAGGGCGTGCCCCCCGGTGCCCGCCTGAATGCGGACATCGAGATTCGCGACCTGGATGCGATGGCCAACTGGGCGGTGAGCGATCTGGACGAAGCCGAGCGCAAGGACATGCTCGCCGCCGTGGCGATGCTCAAGGCCGTGGGCGAGGAGGAAAAGCTCGCCGGCAACAGCGTGCTGCACCGCTTCAAGGTCGAGGCCAACAGTACCGGTCAGCTGACGATCAACGGCAAGGACATGGCGCCGTTGATGGAAGCGATGATGGGGGGAGAGGGCCAGCCGCAGTAAGCTGCTCCCCGCAACCTGCAGGCAAGCACACAACGCTCAAGGAGCATTTCATGGCGGATTTCCGGAAATGTGGCAGCTGCTTCATCCTGGCCGGGGTGTTGTTGCTTGTACTGCCTGCAGGGCATGCGCAGGTTCGCCTTGATCGTGCCGACATGACGGGTGAGCCGGTGCCCATGCAGCCGCCACCCGACATGCAGGCGGGTGCGGGCACCGAATACCCGCCGTTCAGGCAGCAGGACCGTAAGCAGTCGATCGAAGCTGTCGACACGCAGGAGCATTTGCGCCGAGTCGTGCAGAAGGAAATTGAGGACCGTATCAAGCAGCTCAAGCAGCAGTATCCCGAAGGCAGAAACCACTGGGCACCTGACGAGATTGACTTCAGGATCGATGCAGGTCATGTCGAATTTGCCTTGGGCAGGCCTGAAGGTGGAGACGATCCGAACAGGATCGTGCTCAAGGAAATCACTTTCAAGGCCCCCAAGATCACGGGGACGTCAATCCAGCCCGAGTGGTCGATCGGTATTTCCGGGACATGGGAGAACCCGGACTGGAACGGCAAGATCAAGGTGGGTTTCGCTTATGAAAAAAGCATTGGCCGGTTTGCCGGAGAAGCGAAATACGGCTTTGATGTGGATGTCACGAAAACCACCAATGATTATTACGATGGTGAGTGGCAGAAGGAAAGTGAATGGAGGATTGTCCGGGCGCTGGAAAACATTCTCGCGAAAACGGATTTCTATGTCGGTGGTGCAGTTGGGGTGAGTGACCCCGATATGGGCTTGATGGGACAGGATCTGAACGTAGGCGTAGGCGTTGAGGCTTCATACAACACCCGCGACCGCTGGACCAACTGGGCGGTGGAGGAAATGCATGACGCCTTCGACCGTCTGCAGATACAGCAAGAGCATGAAGCCCAGTGGAGAAGGCGCAAGATGGAGGATGAAGCACGCCGGGCGGGCATCGAACCTCGTGGGCTGAACAACCGCCAGCTCATTGCAGCCATCCATGCCGCGTGGGACAGGGACCCGGCCCTGCGCCGTACCGTTTTCAATGTCCAGCGCGGGCATTTGACCACCCGCCACCAGCAGCGCGACTGGTATTGCACCAACCGTCCGATCATTGAAGCACCGGTCGTCCTGCCGCCGATTCTGGAGCAGAAGCGATGAATGCGATGCGCCTGTGCAGTGTGCCCCGAGGGCTGGTTCTGTCATTCGTCTGCGGGCTGTTGTGGTGCCTGACCGGGCTGGCGCTGGCCTCGGCCTCCGCGCCGCAGGCGGTGGTGTTGTTCGAAATCGGGGCGGATGGGGTACGCAAGCCGGTGGTGCAGGCGCAGGTGTGGCTGGGGGCGCGGATGGCCGGCAGCGATGCCAGCGGCACGGCGGTGTTTCATGGCGTACCGGCGGGCCAGCACCCGTTGCGTGTGGCAGAGGCGGATTTCGAACAGGTTGCCCGCCCGGTGACCCTTGCCCCAGGGTTGCGTCAGCCGGTTGAAGTCGAGCTGACCCGGGTTGAGCCGGTGAATTGGTCCGGGCGGGTGTTGCTGGACGGCAGCGGGCAGCCGCTGGCAGGCGCACGGGTGATGCTGGAGCCGCTGCAGGTCGCCGCCATTCATGGGCCGGCGCGGGCGGTGACCGACCGGGAAGGGCAGTTCCGCTTTCTGGCCCTGTCACCGGGCAAGTATCGCGCGCAATTCAGCGCCCCCGGCACCCGCACGCTGAGCCGTGAGGTGAGCGTCTCGGCCGGGCCGCTGGCCGATGTGCGGCTGGTGGCCGAGCCGGGCGGCCCCCTTCTGGGCACGCCACCCCGACCGCCGGCTGCAGCGGCCGAGGGGGCGCCGCCTTTCGATGCCAACGAACCCAATCAGGACATTGCACAGGCCAAGCCCCTGGCACCCTATGAAGAGGCGGTCGGGGTGATCTGGCCGGTGGGCGACCGCGATGTGTTCCGCATCGAGTTGCCGCGTCCGGGACGGCTCATCGTGGAAGAGCCCGGACAGTCTTACGAGCGTGTGCTGAGGCTGAGGGATGCCGAAGGCCGCGTCATCGCCGAGCGTGGCGTGGGGCGGGACCAGCCGCTGTTGCTCACCACCGAGGTGGCCGCAGGCGTGCATTTTCTCGACTTCGGCGAGTGGGGCGACAACGCGGCATCGGACATACCGTACCGGCTGAGCTACATGCTGCTTCCCGACGATGATCTGGGCGAGGCGGATGCCCCCCTGGCCCAGACACGCCGCGTGCTCCCGATCGGCAGCTCGGTGGGCGCCACGCTGATGCCTTCGGGTGACCGCGATGTGTATGTCGTGGAGGTGCCGTCTGCGGGGCGTCTGCAACTCAGCGGCGTGGCCGCGACCGAAATGGCGGTGCGGGTGCATGATGCTGCGGGGCGTGTGCTGGCCGAGCAGGGGCGCGGACAGGAGAAGTGGGTCAATCTGCCGGTGTTCTTCAATACCCCGCAGCGGGTGTATGTGACGGTGGAGGAGTGGGGGCGGAACAACGCCTCCACGGTGGCCTATGCCCTGCGTGCCACGTTCGAGCATGCCGATGACGGGGACCGGCCACAGCGCAACGACGATTTCGACCATGCCACTCCGATGGTGCCGGGCGAAACCTTCTCCGGTTCGTACATGCCGATGGGCGACCGTGACTTCTTTGTGGTCAATGTGGACTTTCCGGGGTATCTGCAGGTGGAGGCGGTGTCCGCACATGAAACCCTGCTCAGGCTCCATGGAGCGGATCGCGCGGTGCTGGCCGAGCGTGGGGTGGGGGCCGGGCGCACCGCCATGCTGCGCCACCCCGTGGGGCCGGGGACGTACTACATCATGGTGTCCGAGTGGGGAGAGAACGCGGCGTCCGTCAGTCCCTACACCCTGAACCTGAAGCATGAGGCCGCCGAACCGGACTCGGCGTGGCCATTGCAGTCCGGGGCGCTCCGGACCCTGCGCGCAGGTGAGGCGCAGGCCTTTGCCATCGACCATGTGGGGGATGCTGCGCGCTTCGGTTTCGAGGCCTCCCGCCCGGGCACGCTCCATATCGGCCTGGCTGGCCCGCTGGAAAAGCTGGTGCGCGTGTTTGATGCAGCCAGTGACAAGCTGCTGCTCGAGCGGGGGTTTGGTGCAAACGCCCCGGTCCGCCTGCCGCTCAGGCTGGATGCGCCTGCGCAACTGCGGGTCGAGGTGCGTGAATGGGGCGACAACGCCGCCACGCTCGACCCCTTGTTCATCATGATCGACGAAGGCGACCGGACGCTGGCTGCCGAGCGGGTGGTGTGGCGCCCCGACCCGGCACGCCCGGGGCAGGGCTGGTTGCAGCGCGAAGTGATCGAGCATGCGGCCGAGCTGGCGCAGGTGCAGGTGGATTTGAATGGGGATGGCCGGCCCGATGTGCAGCTCACCGACCGCGAGCCGGTGGCGGTACGCCTGGAGCGGGCCGAACGTTTTGCGGTGACGGCCTACGGCAGTGCTGCCGGGGGGCTGCGCAGTGTGCAGCGCCTGTGGGCGGATGCACGCGGGCCGCAGGTGCGTGAAGGCTTGCACCTGTCGCTGGCGGGGCTGCTTGAGGGGCAGGTGGTGAGCGAGCCGCAACGTGTATCGGTCCTGGCGGCCAGCCTGAACAACGTGGCACTGGCACGGGTGGAGGTACGGCTCAACGGCGAGCTGATCGAGGCCTCGTCCACTCCGCCGTTTCATCCCGAGATCAACTGGGCGGCCCTGGGGGCGGACGAATCCCGGCTGGAGGTGCATGCCCGCGACGTCCTTGGCAGCGAGGCACGCCTCACCCGGCATTTCCGCCTGTCGGAATACTTCGGCCTCAGCCCGCAGGATGGGGCGACGCTTGCTGCAGAAGCGCCTTCGGTGAGCTGGCGGGCGCCGTCGTTCGGACCCTCCCGGGTGCGTTACCGGCCGCAGGGCAGTGGTGACGACGCCTGGCAGGAAGTCGAGGGTCAGCCCGGTCAGCTGCGCCGGGTCAGCCTGCCCGGGCTGGAAAGCGGGGTGCGTTACGAGTTTCAGCCGCTGGGCGGGGCCGAACCCGGGCCGCTGCGCACCCTGACCCGGGTGAAGGGGCTGGCCTTCGGCCGCAGTCAGTACGCCGCCAACATTCAGCGCGACTACGACCAGCGGGTCGGCATCACGGTACGCAACAACGGCGATGAGGCGCTGCAGGTGCGCCTGGAAAGCGATCCGCCAGCCGACCCCCTGCTGCTGGCCAGCTTTGTCGGCACCGGCTCCGAAGACAAACCCTTCGAGCTGGCACCAGGGGAAGCGCGGGCCTTCCAGTTTGCGGTCAGTGCGCAGAATGTGGACACCGCAACGCACCGCATCCCGATCCGCATCGTGTCGGACAAGGGCTTGTCGGACGAAAGCGAGATCGTGCTGCATGTCCGCCTGCCGCATGTCGAGCTGGAATGGTCCGACCTGGGCGTGGCCCCCAATGGCACGGGGCGCCTCCTGCGCTTGCTCAACCGGGGCGATGCAATCACCGACCTGTCGGTGGAGGCTGCGCATGCACATGCCGTGGTGATGTCGCCGACGGTGCGCCATGGCCTGCTGCCGCGTGGCGGGCACCTCGATTTCATCGTGACGCCACGTTTCTACAAGGGCTTTACCGGCGTGAGCACCCGCCTCCTGGCGCGAGGCATGGACAAGGTGTTCGAGCATGCGTACGAAATGAAGCTCGCCCCCGGCGAAGCCATGCACCAGGTGTGGCTGCTGCCCGGCGTGACCGCTGAGGGGCACGATGCCGATACGCTCCGTGCCCTGGAGGCCGGCATGGCAGAACGGCTGCAGCGCGCCCGGGCGGTCAACCTGGCGACCCTGGACTGGGGGCAGGCGCAGAAGCATGTGGACAGCGGCGGCGACACGCACGCCGCGCGCTGGCGACTGGAGGCGGGAGACATCGCATGGCTGGGCAGCGATGGCGACGGCGACGGGGTGGTCGACCATGTCGTGGCCGATGTCGACCGTAATGGCATCAACGAATATGCCGCCGTGCGGGTGGGGCAGGACTGGCGTGAAACCAATCTTGTCGAAGCCTGGCTGGAAATGAGCTTTGCCCTGCGCGGCAGCCGCGACAGCTACAAGCCTCACGACGTGGAGGTGGTGCTCAACGGGGTGACCATCGGTCTGCTCAAGGACATGTTGCCCGAGGGCAACTTCGGCTTCCGCATTCCGCCCGGCGTGCTGCGCTTCGATGACTCCGGCCTGCCGGGAGACAACCGGGTGGGCCTGCGCACCACGCATTTGCGTGGCGGGCATTATGCGGTGAATAGCGATTTTCGCTTCAAGTTCCGGCTCACGGCCACCCCCGTGTGGATGGTGGCCCGCTCCGAGGCCGAGGCCCGCGAACGGGCCTTGAAGACCAGCGGCGTGTCACTGGGGGCGCCCGACTTCAGCCTGTCGGCTGCAGCCCTGCACATCGACGGCCCGGCGGAGCCCGCAGCCGGCGACACCATGAAGCTGCGCTTTCCGGTACGCAATCTGGGGGCCACCGCAGGTCGCAGTGTCATCGTGGTGCTGCAGCGCCTGCTGCCCGATGGCACACGTGAGGAGCAGGCGCGCACCCTGCTCCCGAGGGTGGGGCTGGACGGGGTGACCGAGGGAGAAATCGAATGGGCCATACGCGGTGGCCTCAACCGGCTGGCGTTGGTGGCCGACCCGGAGGGGACGTCCGGCGACCCCGATCCGAGCAACAATGAAGCGCTCTTCATGCTGCACGCCAGTGGCGACGATACCCCGCCCAGCCTGCGTGTGACGAGGCCGGCAGACGGCGCCGAAGTGCAGCAGGCCGTGGTGACGCTGGCGTTCGAGGTGAATGACGATGCCGGGCCGGTGGTGCCGATGCTCTCCATCGATGGCGGCTTGTGGCATGAGCTGCCTGCCACCCAGGGCCGTGCCAGCGTGCCGCTTCTGCTGCAGCCGGGGGCGCATCGCATCGAGTTGCGCGTGGCCGATGCGGCCGGCAATGAAGCCAGCGTCGCGCATCGCTTGCGTGTTGCCCGTCCTTTGCCCGAAGCCCGCATCCTGGCGCCGGCCGATGGGGCCACGCTCAGCACGCCTGCGGTCACCGTGGACATCGCGGTGCCGTCCGACGTGGGGCTGGTGGCCGCCCGCTCGGCGGGGGGGCCATGGCACAAGGCCAGCCTGCTGGGCGACCGGGCGCAGGTCGAGTTGCCGCTGCGTGCCGGCGAGCAGTTGCTGGAGGTGATGGTGAGCGACCGTCATGGCGTGCTGCGCATGCTCGAAACCCGTGTGCGTCGCGACTCGCAGCCGTCCGCCACAGAGCGCCTGTCCGGCGCGGCTGCGTCCGATCAGGGGCTGTTGTGGCCGGCAGGGCATGCAAATCTGGAGATCGACCTCTTTCGCGCGTCCAGCGGTGTGCTGCGCAAGCTCGACCTTGAGCCAGGACAAGAGGCGGTCCGGCTGTGGGAGGAGGCGCGTCGCCGACAGGCGCAGGGCGACTATGCCGGCGCGCTGACCCTGTACCGCGACAGCCTGATGCTCAAGCCCGACTCGCAGACCGATGAACGGGTCCGCAAGCTCGAAGCCTATCTGGGCATCCGGCGGATCGGGAGCAGTGACAGGGGCAGGCAGTGATGAACCGGAACAGGAACAGGAAAGGTGAGCAGATGCGAAGCATGATGCGTGCGATAGGGGCGGTGGGTTTGACGATGGGCTGTGTGTGGTGCGCTGGCCTGCAGGCGGCCGAAGGGCAGCTCGGGGTGCGTGCGGTGACGCTGTCGACCGCCGGGCTGGCATTGGTCGAGGCCGAAGCTGAGATGGCCGCAGAGCCCCTGAAGGTGCGCCTGCGGCGGGCCGATGTGGATGATTTTCTGAAGAGTTTCTGGTTCAGCGATCCGGCCGGCGGGGTGCCGACCCTGCGCCTGGCCGGTGCGGGCGGGTTTGACGATACCTTTGCCCTGCTGCCACTGATGCCCGGTGACGTGAGCGATACCGCCCGCCTGCTCAATGCGCGCATCGGCGCACCGCTTGTGGTGCAACTGGGAGCGGAGTCGGTGCGCGGCATCAACATGGGCGTGGCACGGCGGGCGTGCGAGGGCGGCGAGTGTGCGCTGCTGACCCTGCAAACGGTCGAGGGGGGTGATGGGGGTGATGGGGGCGAGCAGGTGCGCAGCTTCGTGCTGGACGAGCGGCTCAGCGTGCGCTTCGAGGAGGCGACCGACCGGCAGGTGCTGGCCACGGCCCTGGCGGCGCACCGCACGTTGGCCAACCCGGGGGTGATCGAGCTGGCGTTGAGCAGCGATGTGCCCACCGCGCGCAGGGTGGGGCTGATGTATCTGCAGGGCGCGCCGGTGTGGAAGACCGCCTACCGCGCCATGGATACGCAAGATGGGCTCAGGCTGCTGGGCTGGGCGGTGGTGGAGAACACGACCGGGCAGGACTGGGAGCAGGTGCGGCTGACGCTGGCCACCGGGTCGGTACGGGCCTTGCAGGCCCAGCTGTATGAGCGCGAGCAGGTGGCCCGTGACACGGTGGTGCAGGCCAGCCCGCGCTTCAAGGCGGAGGCGAGAAGCATGGAGATGCTGGCGCCCCATGCGCCGGCTGCGATGGCGGCACCGGCACCGATGCCTGCCCGGGCGGCCGAGGTGGAGGCCGACGACGGTACGAGCTTCAGCCGCTTTACGCTGGTGTCGCCGGTGAGCCTGCGCGCGGGAGAAATGCTCAGTGTGCCGTTCCTGAACGAGCAGCTGGAGGATGCGCGGCTGCTCATCCACCGGGGCGGCCGGGGCAACCGGCATCCCCGGCTGGCGCTGGAGATCCACAACCCCCTGCCACTGCGCCTGCCGGCTGGCGTGCTGACGCTGTATGAGCAGGGCCGGGGGCATGCCGGCGATGCAATGATTCCGGAGATGCCCCCGCAAAGCCGTCGGGTGGTCGACTTTGCCGAGGATCGCGCGCTGGCCGTGCGCGAGGACACCCAGCAGCAGGAGCGGGTGCTGGAAATGAAGGTGCGTGCCGGCGTGCTGACCGTGACCGAGGAGCTGCAGCGCACCACCCGTTACCGGATCGCGGGGGCCGAGGACGCTGCGCGCACCCTGCATGTCGAGCATCCCCGGCAGGCGGGCTGGAACCTGCAGTCGCCCGATCCGCTGCGCACCGAGCTGGATGTGTGGCGCTTCGGGGTGGACGTGGCCGTGGCGCAGGAAACCGTGTTCGAGGTGCTGGAGCGGCAACCGCGCAGCCGCCGCGTGGCCCTGCTCGATCTGGATGCCCAGGGGCTCACGCTGTGGTTGCGCACTGCGCCCGACGAGGCTTCGCGACGCGTGCTGGAGCGGCTGGCTGCGATTCGTGAGGAACAGGCCGGGCTGACGCGCAGGCTGGATCGACTGGCCGCGCAGGAGCAGGCCCTGATTCAGGAGCAGTCGCGGCTGGTGGAGGTGGTGTCGGCGCTGGCCGACGCGGGGGCCGCGAACACCCGGCGCAGGGCGCGCATCGATGCGCTGGATGACGAGATCGGTCAGGCCCGGGACGAGCAGGGCGAGGTGCGCGACCGGCTGGAGGCGCTGGAGCGCTCACTGCACGAGGTCTTGAAGGGCTGAGAGCGTGAGAGTTTTTCCCCAACCTCGCCCCAGATTGTTTTGGGGCTGGCATGCTTCAAGCCATGAGCGAATCCGAACTTCATAGCGAACCGTCGTCCAGCTTGTTCGATGACCTGCCT
>JBAYOV010000044.1:0-32315 GCA_041678045.1 Rhodocyclaceae bacterium | reverse complement strand
GGGTGGTGCTGCGCCGGCTCGTGCCGGGCGAACGCATCGATGAAGTACACGACTTACAGGAGATGGGCGCCATGCTCGCAGAACGCGTTGTCGAATGGACCGAAAACTGGAAACAACAGGGCTTGCAGGAAAGCCGGCGCTCGATTGCGCTCCGGCTGATTGCGCTGGGTGTGCTGAGCGATGAGCAGATCGCCGAGGCCACCCAGTTCAGTCTGGAAGAAATCCACAACCTGCGGGAGCAGGCCGGGCACGTCTGACCGTGCCACGCCGCCCCCAACCGGTCTGACGGCCAGGGTGCGGCGTGTCAAACACTCACCACGAACGGGGCGCTTGCCCGCGCATCAGTCTCGTACGCGATCAATCACCAGTGCTACATCACGCTCATTGGGCGAGAGGGTGAGCAGACTGCTCTCCAGGTCGCCGGACTGGGCCGAAGGGCCACCACCCAAGGCTACCCGTGCCGCCACCTGGACTTGATCGGGTACCGGGTCGGAGGACATGCGCTGGGCACGGCTGAAGTCGAAAGCCACCGGCAGGTCAGCGACCGTGAAGCGCAAGGCGGCAATCGGCATGCCGCCACCCGCGCCGCGCATGAACACGAACACCACATCCTCTGCGCTGGCCCGTTCAAGCAGCTCAGGCGCCAGCGACAGTGTGCCGCTCAGGGTCAGGGCGCTGCCCTGCACCTCGGCCGACGCAGCAGCACTCTGATCGGGTGCAGGCAGCAAAGCCATGCCGCCCCGGCTACGGGCCTGGTTAACGCTTTCCAGCACCGAGGCGTACGCCTCTTCCTGCGGGGGAATCTGCGCCAGAATGGCTTCCCAGCGGCTCACAGCCGTTGCGAAGTCGCCCTGTTCGAAGGCGGCCGTTCCAGCCAGAGCCAGCGCCTTGATGTGGGTGGGGTCGATTTCCAGCGCACGGCTGACCAGACGCGCCGGGTCGCCGCTGAAGTCGCCGTCCTGCGACACCGCGAGCATGTCAGCCCAGTCCGAGAGGGCGGTGGGCTCGTCGGGAATCTTGTGGCCGATGCGCTGCCAGGCCTTCACCGCGCCATCGATGTCATTGAGCATGCCGAAGGAGCGCACCAGCATGATCCAGCCGGTGGGGTCGCTCGGGTCGGCGTCGAGACGGTCGACCAACTGGGCTACCAAACCGGCCATCTGCTCGGGGGTGATCTGATGATCATCCCCGGTGCCGGCAATGCGGTCCGGATCGAGGCCTGCGGGCTCGCCCAACGAGAGATAAAAACCACCGGCCACCAGCGGCACGAGCAGCGCAACGATGAGCGCGGCACTGCGCGCAGGACGGGTGTCCGCGCCATCTTCGGCGGCACGGCCCTCCTCCAGGGCGCGCGCCTCCAGCTCGGCGGAGGCCCGCTGCCAGGCCTGCTCATCGATGCGGCCGGCGACATGTTCGCTCTTCAGTTCGGCCAGTTGCTCGCGCAGCACGAGCAGCGCGGTTTCGGCCTGCTTCTGGCGCTGGGTGAGCGCGCGCGTGCGGGCGCCGGCACCCAGCATCGGCGGTACGACAAGCAAAAGGGCACCGGCCACCAGCACGGCGGCCAGGATCAGGAAACCGGTCACGGTCGTTGCTCCTCGGAATCTGCAGGGGCGCCCTCAAGCAGGGCGCGAGCGCGGGCGCGCTCCTCGTTGCTCAGTTCAGGCGGGGTTTCGGTGGCACGCCGACGCAGGCGGAAGGCCAGCCAGCCGACACCGCCAATGAGCAGCAGGGCCGGACCCAGCCACAACAGCGCGGTGGTGCTCTTGAATGGCGGGCGGTAGAGCACGAAGTCGCCGTAACGGGACACCAGGAAATCCACCACCTCGGCCTCGCTCTTGCCGGCCGCGAATTGCTCACGCACCTGATTGCGCAGGTCGATCGCCAGAGGCGCGCGCGAATCGGCGATGGTTTCGTTCTGGCACACCAGACAGCGCAACTCCTGCGCCAGTTTGTACACCCGTGCGTCCAGCTCGGGGTCATCGCTCACCGGACTGGCCGGGTTGGGAGTCTGTGCCTGCGCCTGCACCTGCGGCAGGCTCAGCGCCAGCAGCAGGGCGAACAGCAGGCCACGCATCGTCATCTTCATCCCTGGCTCAACCCGCACGTGACAACTCCGCAATCTTCGGCAGCAGCACATCGCTGAGCACCTTGCCGTGAATCGGTCCGATGTGCTTGTAGCGGATCACGCCCTGCTTGTCGATGAGAAAGGTTTCGGGCGTGCCATACACGCCGTACTCGATACCGATGCGCCCGTCCGGGTCCATCACATTCACCGCGTAGGGGTTGCCCTGCTGGGCCAGTACCTTGAGGGCCGCATCGCGCTCGTCCTTGTAGTTGAGGCCCACCACCGGCACGATGCCCTCGCGCTGCAATTGCACCAGATAAGGATGCTCCTGGCGGCACGATACGCACCACGAGGCCCACACATTGAGCAGGAACACCTGCCCGCGCATTTCTTCGAGACTGAAGCGCGTTTCGGGCGCATCCAGCCGTGCCAGCTCGAAACCGGGCGCAGGCTTGCCGACCAACGGCGAAGGCACCTCACGCGGGTTGAGCGTGAGGCCGTACGCAAGAAAACCGACCAGTGCGAAGAACACCAGCAAGGGTACGAGAAATTTGGCTTTCATGATGATTCACCCTGCCTGTACAGCCGCTGCAGCCGGCACGGGCGCGGTGCGCTCGGCCAGCCGGCGATAACGTTTGTCGATGGCGGCCAGCACGCCCCCCAGCCCCATCAGGATGCAGCCCAGCCAGATCCAGCTGATGAAGGGGCGGTAATGGATGCTGACGATCCAGGCCCCCGGCTCGATCTGGTCGCCCAGCGACACATACACGTCGCGGAACGGTCCGATGTCGATCGAGGCTTCGGTCATCGGCATGCCCTGCGCACGATAAAGACGCTTCTCCGGGGTAAGCAGCGCAATGAAGCGGTCGCCGCGACGCACCTCGATCTCGGCACGCGCCGCATCGTAGTTGGGGCCGGGGCGGTCGAAAGCGCGCTTGAAGGTGAAGGTGTAGCCCGCCAGCTCGGCGCTCTGGCCATTGCGCATTTTCACGTCGAGGTCCTGATCCAGACTGCCGACCACGGTTACACCGATGATGAACACGCCCACCCCCACATGCGCCAGCCACATGCCCCACCACGCAGCAGGAATGCCGCTCAACCGGGTGCCGGCGGAGGCGCTGCCACGCTCCGTGAGCCGGCGCCACAGCAACTGCAGGCTGCCGATGAGCACCCAGGCGGACAGTGCCAGGCCCAGCACGGTGCGCCAGGTGACATGGTCGATGAGCACCGCGATCAGCCCGCCCAGCACCACGCTTGCCATGGCAGACAGCCACAGCATGCGCACGATGCGCGACGCGTCGTCGCCCTTCCAGCGCACGAAGGGGCCGATCACCATGAGAATCACCACCGGGGTCATCAGCGGCACGAACACCGCCTCGAAGTACGGCGGCCCCACCGAAATCTTGCCCATGTTGAGCGCATCGAGGAACAATGGATAGAGCGTGCCAAGCAGCACCGCCCCGCAAGCCACGGCGAGCAGCACGTTGTTGCCCAGCAGCGAGGATTCGCGTGACATCAGCGCAAAGCTGCCCCCGCCCTGCAGGCGCGGGGCACGCCATGCGAACAGCAGCAGCGAGATGCCGATCACCAGCACCAACAAGGCCAGAATGTAGAGACCGCGCGTGGGGTCGGTCGCAAACGCATGCACCGAGGTGATCACGCCGGAGCGCACCAGGAAGGTGCCAAGCAGCGACATCGAGAAGGTGCTGATCGCCAGCAATACCGTCCAGCTCCGGAAGGCTCCCCGCTTTTCAGTGACCGCCAGCGAGTGCATCAGCGCGGTGCCCAGCAACCAGGGCATGAAGCTGGCGTTCTCCACCGGATCCCAGAACCACCATCCGCCCCAGCCCAGCTCGTAATAGGCCCAGCCGGAGCCGACCGCGATGCCGGCGGTGAGGAACACCCACGCCACCGTGGTCCACGGCCGCGACCAGCGCGCCCAGGCGGCGTCGAGCCGGCCGGTGAGCAGCGCGGCAATCGCAAACGCAAACGCCACCGAAAAACCCACATAGCCCATGTACAGCAACGGGGGATGGATGATCATGCCGGGATCCTGCAGCAGCGGGTTCAGGTCCCGCCCCTGGGTGACTGCAGGCAGCAAGCGGTCGAAGGGGTTGGAGGTCACCAGCGTGAAGGAAATGAAACCGGCGCTGATCCAGCCCAGCACGCCCAGCACCCGCGCCATGAAGGCTTCGGGCAGGTTGCGCGAGAACAGGGTGACCGCCACGGTCCAGGCCGACAGCGACATCGCCCACAGCAGCAGCGAACCTTCGTGGTTGCCCCAGACACCGGTGATCTTGTAGATCAGAGGCGTGTCGGTATGCGAGTTGGTGGCGGCAAGCTGCACCGAAAAGTCGCTGACCATGAAGCTCCAGGTCAGACAGGCGTAGGCGATGAAGATGAACAGCAATTGTCCGTGCGCAGCGGGGCGACCCACCGCCATCAGGGCCAGCCGGTTGCGGCTGGCGCCGACCATCGGCACGGTCGCCTGCACCAGGGACAACACCAGCGCGAGGATCAGCGCGAAATGACCAAGTTCGGGAATCATCAGTACTGCACCGTTTCGGAAGCCTTGTGCGCCTGATCCACCGCGTACTGCGCTTCGATCGGCATGTAGTTCTCGTCATGCTTGGCGAGCACCTCGGATGCACGGAACAGCCCATCGTCCCCGAGCACGCCCTGCACCACCGCACCCTTGCCTTCCTGGAACAGGTCAGGCAGCGTGCCACGGTAGGTTACCGGGATGATGCGAGCGGTGTCGGTGATCGCAAAGCGCACGGTCAGGCCATCGGCCTCGCGCTGGATCGAACCCTCCTCGACCATGCCGCCCACACGAAACGCCCGGCCGGTAGGCGCCTTGCCTTCGGCCACTTCGGTCGGGGTATGGAAGAACACCAGATTCTGCTGGAAGGCGGTCAGTACCAGCGCGACCGCACCGACCAGCAGGGCGACGGCGCTGCTCAACAGCAGCAGTCGTTTGCTACGGGGCTTCATTGCACACTCTCCTCGATTACCGGACCGCCCTTGCCGGGCGGGGCCGCACGCCGCAACCGGATCAGCCGGCGCACGGTGTCCTTACGACGGCGCAACACCAGCACGAGTTCCACCGCCATCAGCAGCGCAGTCACCAAATAACTGCCCCACACAAAAAAGGCTGCGCCGCCCATGTCCCAGAAGGCGCTCCACGATTCCCACTGCATCATGCCCGCCCCTCTTCGGCATCCAGCTCGGCGGCCACCCAGTCGGTATGCCGCTCACGTTCAAGAATGATGGCACGCACCCGCCACAGCGCCACCGCAATGGTGTAAGCCCAGGCCGCCAGCGCCATGATGAGCATGCCGGCCAGCATCGTCGAGGCCATCGTCGGCGCCTTGGTGATGCTCACCGAGGCGCCCTGGTGCAGGGTGTTCCACCACTGCACCGAGAAGTAGATGATCGGCACATTCACCGCACCGACCAGCGCGATGATCGCCCCGGCCCGGTCTGAACGGCGTGGGTCCTCGATGGCCTGGGTCAGCGCCATGAAACCGAGATACAGGAACATCAGCAGCAGTTGCGAGGTAAGCCGTGCATCCCACACCCAGTAGGTGCCCCAGGTGGGTTTGCCCCACAGCGCGCCGGTCCACAGCGCAAGAAAACAGAAAATGGCCCCGGTCGGCGCAAGCGCCTTGGTCATCATGAAGGACAGGCGGGTGTTCATGACCAGCCCCACCGCCGCCCAGAAGGCCATCACCAGATAGATGAACATCGACATCCACGCTGCCGGCACATGGATGAAGATCACCCGATACACCTCGCCCTGCTGGAAATCGGTGGGTGCGACGAAGAAACCGATGTACAGGCCGGCAACAGTGAGGAGCGCGCCGATCCAGGCAAACCAGGGCGCGAGTCGACCAGCCAGGGGATAGAACACCGCAGGCGACGAGAAACGGAACAGGCTGCGCGAGCGGCCGTCGGAATTGGACAGGGTGGAGGATGAACTCATGTATGCGCTTGCAACTGTTCGACTGCAATCATTCGACTGCAATCCTGAGCGCTGCGGCACAGGCGAACGGCGCCAGCGCAATCGCGCCAAGCAGCCCGCCTCCGAGCAGCAACAACTGGGCGGCCGCGCCGGTTCCCCCGAGGTGGGAATCGACCGCTCCAGCACCAAAGATCAACACCGGCACGAACAGGGGCAGCACCAGCAGCGCCAGCAGCACGCCACCGCCACGCAGCCCCAGGGTGAGCGCGGCGCCGACCGCGCCCAGCAGGGCGAGGATCGGCGTCCCGAGCGCCAAAGATAGGACAAGCACCCCCAGGGCGTCTTGCTCCACATCAAACAGCAGGGCCAGGCCCGGCGCCACCACCACCAGCGGCAGGCCGGTGACGATCCAGTGAGCGCACACCTTGGCCAGCGCCCATAGCGCGGTCGGCTCAGGAGACAGCAGGAGCTGCTCCAGGGTTCCATCGGCGTGGTCCTGCGCAAACAGCCGGTGCAGCGACAGCAGCGTCGACAACAGTGCTGCCACCCACAGTACGCCCGGCGCAATCGCGCGCAACTGGTTGGTTTCGGCCCCCACACCAAACGGGAACAGACACACCACCACCACAAAGAAGGCCAGCGTCACCAGCACATCCGCGCGGCCACGCCAGGCCAGCGTGAGGTCGCGCCGCAGCACGGCGAAGAAAGGTCCGAGCACGCCGTTCAACACGCCACTCCTGCCAGATCGAGCACCCGGGGCGGCCGCTCGAAGGGGGCATCCTGGTGGGTGGTGAGCGCCACAGCCCCCCCGGCCCGGCAGTGCGCCTCCAGCGTGGCCACCAGATCGGCCACCGCGTGCACATCGAGTGCGGTGAAGGGTTCGTCGAGAATCCACACCGGCTTGTCCGCACTGAGGAACAGGCGCGCCAACCCCACCCGGCGACGCTGCCCCTGCGACAGCACCCGTGCCGGCAGGTCGATCTGCGCGCCCAGGCCGATGCGGGTCAGCGCCTCGGCACAGGCGGCCGGTGCGGCGGCCTGTCCGCCAGCGGCACAGGCAAACGCCAGGTTTTCCAGCGGGCTGAGCAAATCGTTGAGCGCCGGGGCATGACCCACGTACAGCAGCGCCCGGTGAAAGTCCTCACGCTCGCGTCGCACATCCACGCCTTTCCAGCACACCTCGCCATACTCGGGCATGGCCAGCCCGCACAGGATGCGCAGCAGGCTGGTCTTGCCCACACCGTTGGGGCCGGCGATGCGCAGCATTTCGCCCGGCTGCAACTGCATGGTGAGATTGCGGAACAGGAGACGGTCGCCTTTCAGACAGGCGAGTTCGATGGCTTCGAGCATGGGGGTGGATTGAACCACACGCAGGCCCCTTTAGGGGAGCCCCCAATCAGCAATTGCTGTCATAGTGTGCGGCTTTCGTGGCAATAGCCGGGCCATCGCACCGGCCATTGCCCCCCTCCTGTCCCGTTACCGCCGTTCAGCGGGTCGGCGGGGTGGGATGGAACACGCCAGGCGAGACGCCTTCACGCCCGGCACCGATATCCTGCTCGATCGGTGGCAGCGAATGGGCGATGCCCTTGTGGCAGTCGATGCAGGTCTGGCCTTCGGCAAAGGCCTGCTGGTGCATCTGGTTGGAACGGCGCCCCTGTACGGAATAATCGAAGTATTCGTAGCCATGGCAGTTGCGGCATTCCTGCGAGTCGTTCGCCTTCATGCGCCGCCACTCGTTCTGCGCCAGACGCAGGCGGTTGGCCTCGAACTTCTCGGGCGTGTCGATGGTGCCCATCACCTTGCCATACAGCTCGCGGGTGGCCTGCACCTTGCGGATCATTTTCGGCACCCACTCCTTGGGCACATGGCAGTCGGAGCAGATCGCCCGCACCCCGGTCCGGTTGGTGTAGTGGATCGTGTTGCGGTATTCCTGATACACGTTCTCTTCCATCTCGTGACAGGAAATGCAGAACTTCTCGGTGTTGGTCCATTCCATCACCGTGTTGAAGCCCCCCCAGAAGATGATGCCGGCAGCGAAAGCGATCGCCAGCCCCCCCAGCCCGATGTTGCGCATGCGGCCGCACAGGCCTTTCTTGTTCTCGTCACTCATGTCGTTCCCCGTTGCTCATGCTGCATCACGCTCAGCGGATGCCGGTCGCGGGCTGGAAGCGGTTTTCCACCAGCGGGCGGGCGTCGGTCTGCGGCACATGGCACTGCAGACAGAAGTACCGGCGCGGCGAGATGTTGGACAGCTCGTTGGATTCACGGTCCTTGAAGTGGGTCAGGCTGACCTTGGTGGCCCCGGCCGCGCGGTAGCGTGTCCAGGAGTGGCAGTCCATGCACTTGTTGAAATTCACCGAAATCTCGTAGCCATCCACCTTGTGCGGCACCAGCGGCGGCTGCTGCAGGTAATCGCGCTGAATCGGAGGGCCGTCGGGCATCACGCGGAAATGGCCGGGCTCAAGCTCCGGTGCAGCCACATCGGCCCCGCGCACACTGCTCACGGTGGTTTGTGCCGACACGCCCAGCGACCCCAGCTCCAGTGCGGCAATCAGGGCAAACAGCAGATTACGGGTGTTCTTGTTCATGACTCGCTCCTATCAAATCGGGTCGTAATGCGAAAAACATCCTTGCCGCACACATCGACACAGCGGCCGCAGTTGGTGCAGTCCTGATCGAGAATCAGCGGATGGGCCTGGCCCACCGCCTTGAGCGCCGGTCGGATCACCTGCGGCTCGGGGCACACCGCGAAGCAGTCCATGCAGTCATTGCACTGCGTACGTCGCACGGCACTCACCCGCAGCGCCGCAGCCCGGCCGAGCAGGCCGTAGAAGGCCCCCATCGGGCATACATGTCCGCACCAGCCACGGCTGGCCAGCAACAGGTCGTACAGGAACACGCCGATGACGAGGCCCCAGGCCAGACCGAAGCCGAAAATCAGTCCCCGGTGAAACATCGATACCGGATTGACCCATTCCCAGGCCAGCGAACCGGTGGCGAAAGCTGCAATGAGCACGAAGGCCAGCAACCAGTAACGCAGGCTGGCATCGGGCGCCCTGCCCCCCTTCAGCCCCAGGCGCCGACGCAGCCACGCGGCCGCATCGGTGACCAGATTCACCGGACACACCCAGGAGCAGAACATGCGCCCACCCACCAGCAGGTAGAAGGCAAGCACGATGGCTGCGCCGACCAGCGCCTCCTTGTAGGGCACGATGCCGGCCGCCAGGGACTGTGCCAGCACAAACGGGTCGGTGAGCGGCAGCACGCCCAGGGTGAGGCTGGAGGTAAGATTGCCTTTCACGACCCACACGCCCAGCCACGGGCCGATGAGAAACAGCGCGAGGATGCCAAGTTGCGAAGCACGACGCAGCAGCAGCCACTTGTGCGCCCGCAGCCAACCCTTGCTGTCCACCGCCTCGCGACCCGGGCGGGCCACCGTGCCACGCATGGCCGCCCCCCTCACGCTGCGTTGCGGCACGGCAGTTTGAGCGGAATCGGGGCGGGCGTCTGTCGGCGTGCTCATGGCTTCCACCCCGAATCCAGGCCACCGGGGGCGGGGGCCGGCACGACCGGCGGCGTTTCACCGGGGCGCAGCCGGGTGTCGCCATACGCCCGGTCTTCCATGCCACGCACCGGCAACTCGACCTGATCGCCGATGAGCGAACCGCCCGCAGCCTCCTTCTCTTCCCAGCCACGCCGGTAGTGCTCGGCCCGCGACCCCTGCGCAAGCTGGATGGGCAGCACCTTGATCGCCGATTCACCCGGCAACACACAGGCCTGCTCACATTTGCCACAGCCAGTGCAGTGATCGGAGTGCACCGTCGGCAGCAGCATGGCGTGACGGTCGGAGCGTGGGTTGTGCACCCGCTCCAGCGTGATTGCACGATCGATGACCGGACACACCCGATAGCACACGTCGCAGCGCAGGCCCAGGTAGTTGAGGCAGGTTTCCTGGTCGATGAGCACGGCCAGTCCCATGCGGGCGTCCTCGATGTCGGTCAGCGCACGATCCAGCGCACCGGTGGGACAGGCCACCACGCAGGGGATGTCCTCGCACATCTCGCAGGGAATCCTGCGCGCTTCGAAGTACGGAGTGCCGGTGACCACCGAATCGCCCAGTTCGGCAAGCTTCAGCGTGTCGTAAGGGCAGTCGCGCACGCACAGCCCACAGCGCACACAGGCTGCCAGAAAATCGGCCTCGGCCAGAGCCCCCGGCGGACGCAGGGCGGTGGCCGGCAGCGCAGAAGCCTGTTTCGAGTACAGGCTCACACCCGCAGCCAGCAGACAGGCCCCACCGGCCACCCCGGCCGCATCCTTGAGGAAGCGGCGGCGGGTTGGCGCCTTCATGTCTCCGGCAGGGGGGGATGGCTTGCTACTCATGTCTGCACTCGTGGGCTACGGGCGGCGTCCTATGCCTTGGTGACCTTCACCGGGCATTTCTTGAAGTCGGTTTCCTTCGAGATCGGGCAGGTGGCATCCAGAATCAGCTTGTTCACCAGACGTCCCTCATCGAAGAAGGGCACGAACACCAGCCCCACCGGGGGTTTGTTGCGGCCACGCGTTTCCAGGCGGGCCACAATCTCGCCCCGTTTGGAAGCCACCTTCACCGCCATGCCCCGCTGCAGGCCCCGCTTCTGCGCATCGTCGGGGTGCATGAACACCTGGGCCTCGGGCACCGAACGGTGCAGTTCGGGCACACGGCGGGTCATCGAGCCGGTGTGCCAGTGCTCCAGCACGCGGCCGGTGCACAGCCACAGGTCGTGCTCGGCATCGGGCATTTCGGGCGGGTCCTGGTAAGGCAGGGCGTAGATGACCGCCTTGCCGTCGTCGAAGCCATAGAAACTCCAGCCCTCACCCGCCTTCACATACGGGTCGTAGCCTTCCTTGTAGCGCCACAGGGTTTCCTTGCCATCGACCACCGGCCAGCGCAAACCGCGCGCCTTGTGGTAGAGGTCGAAGTCGGCCAGGTCATGGGCCTTGCCACGACCAAACACGGCGTATTCCTCGAACAGCCCTTTCTGCAGGTAGTAGCCGAGCTCCTCGGATTCGGAGTTCATGTAGCCTTCCCACGCATGGGCGTTGACCCGGCCCACCTCCTCCAGCGGGAAACGATCCACCTGCCCGTTGGCAAACAGCACGTCGTACAGGGTCTTGCCGCGATACTCGGGTTTCTTCGCGATGAGCTCCTCGGGCCACACCTCCTCGATCTTGAAGCGCTTCGAGAACTCGATGTACTGCCACAGGTCGCTCTTGGCCTCGCCCGGCGCCTTCACCTGCTGGCGCCAGAACTGCCCGCGACGCTCGGCATTGCCATACGCCCCTTCCTTTTCGGCCCACATCGCGCAGGGCAGGATGAGGTCGGCCGACAGTGCGGATACGGTGGGATACACATCCGACACCACCACAAAGGCTTCCGGATTGCGCCAGCCGGGGTAAAGCTCGTCGTTGATGTTCGGCCCGGCCTGCATGTTGTTGGTCGTGGAGGTCCAGTAACACTTCAGCTTGCCGTCCTTGAGCGCCCGGCTCTGCGCCACCGCGTGCAGGCCAACCTTGGCCGGGATGGTGCCTTCCGGCAGTTTCCAGACCTTTTCGGCAAATTCGCGATGCTTCTGGTTGGTGACCACCATGTCGGCCGGCAGGCGATGGGCAAAGGTGCCCACCTCGCGCGCCGTACCGCAGGCCGAGGGCTGTCCGGTAAGCGAGAACGGGCTGTTGCCCGGCTCCGAGATCTTGCCCACCAGCAGATGCACGTTGTAGATCATGTTGTTCACCCAGGTGCCCCGGGTGTGCTGGTTGAAACCCATGGTCCAGAAGGACGTGACCTTCCTGTTCGGGTCGGCGTAGAGCTCGGCCATGCGCTTGAGCCGGTCGGCAGGCACGCCCGACAGTTTGGCCACCTTGTCCAGGGTGTATTCGGACACATAGGCGGCAAACTCGTCAAAGCTCATGTCCTCCGCCTTGCCGGGGTTGCCCTTGGGCTTGCCATCGGCATCGGGATAACCGTTGTTGCTGGCCACCGCCTCCAGCGGGTGATTGGGGCGCAGGCCATAACCGATGTCGGTTTCACCACGCTTGAAGCGAACATGCTTTTCGACGAAATCCTTGTTCACCGCACCGCTTTCGATGATGTGATGGCAGAGGTAGTTGAGGATCGCCAGATCGGTCTGCGGCTTGAAGATCATGCCGTTGTCGGCCAACTCGAAGGAGCGGTGCTCGAAGGTCGACAGCACATGCACCTCGCAACCCGGTGTAGACAGGCGCCGGTCGGTGATGCGGGTCCACAGGATGGGGTGCATCTCGGCCATGTTCGAACCCCACAGCACGAAAGCATCGGCATTTTCGATGTCGTCGTAGCAGCCCATGGGTTCGTCCATGCCGAAAGTGCGCATGAAACCTGTCACCGCGCTGGCCATGCAGTGGCGCGCATTGGGGTCGATGTTGTTGGTACGAAAGCCCGCTTTGTGCAGCTTGGCTGCGGCATAGCCCTCCCATACGGTCCACTGGCCCGAACCAAACATCGCCACCGAATCGGGGCCATGCTCACGGATGGCAGCCTTCCACTTCTGCTCCATGATGTCGAGCGCCTGCTGCCAGCTGATCGGCGTGAATTCACCGTTCTTGTCGTACTGGCCGTTCTTCATGCGCAGCATGGGCTGGGTCAGGCGATCGCTGCCATACATGATCTTGGACAGGAAATAGCCCTTGATGCAGTTCAGCCCCCGGTTGACCGGCGCGTCCGGATCGCCCTGGGTCGCCACCACGCGGTCATTCTGCACCCCCACGAGCACGGAACAGCCCACCCCGCAGAAGCGGCAGGCAGCCTTGTCCCAGCGCACCTGAGTGGAGGGCGCAGCCTGCGCCTGAGCCACCACCGGAATGCCGATGCCGGCGGTGCTGGCCGCCGCTGCGATCGCATTCGTCTTGATGAATTCGCGTCGATCCATGCTCATTTCATGCCTCCTGTTCCTGTAATACCGTCGATCCGGGTTCTTCATCGGAATATTCATAGGCCAGCGTCAGGCTGAGCACCGGCCGGGCCAGATTGATAGCAAGGATCGAGTCAGTCACCGAGTAGCCTTCGCCATCTTCCACGGTGACCACCATGCGGCCGCTTTCGACCGACTCGCCATGCACCTCCACCCCGGGAATGTCGCGCAGCATTCGCTTCAATTCGTCGAAATCCTCGGGTTTTGCCCGCAACACCAGGCTTGCGATCCTCATTGCTGCCTCTCCATCGAAATCGCCCTTGCCGGGCAGGGTGCAACACAGGCGCCACACCCGGTGCACTGCGCCACATCGAGTGCCGGCAGGGCCACGCCGCCCAGTCGCGGACGGAACACGATCGCACGCTCGGGACAGACCTCTCCGCACACCCTGCACTCCACCCCGTGCCGTGCCAGACATCCCTCGTCCAACTGCGCCCGCATCGACCAGAGCGCCCGCACTGCGGAGACTTCCGGAGGCCCGCCCGTACCCACCAGCGCCCGGGGCGTACAGGCTGCGATGCAGGCACCACAGAAAGTGCATTCACCCTGCGTGAAATCCACCTCCGGGTAGCCGCCCCCCCCACCCCGGACAATGCGGGTCGGACACGCGTCGAGACAGCCCCGGCAACGGGTACAGGCCTTCTGAAACGCACTTTCCTCAAGCGCTCCGGGCGGGCGCAGCACAACCCCACCCGGCACGGGCAGACGCCCCCTCAGAAATCCCCTGCGTGCCGGTTCCATGCGGAAAACCCTGATTCCCTGTCGAAAACACGGAATCAGTGTGTTGAAGAGCATCCCGAAAAACCTTGACCACGATCAAGACAGGAATCGCTCTCATCTGACAGCTGACAGCCCTCGGGACAGACAGGAAATGCGTGAGCCGGCATGCGAGCGCATGCAGGAAAAGCGGCATGCTGCAGAAGCAGCAAGGAGAGGGGAAAAAGGAAAAGAAAGAAGGATTGGGCGCGTTGCGCAAGGGCCCGGGCATGGCCCTCACGCAAGCGGATGAACGGGATGGCGCCGGCAACCCCCCGATGACGAGCTCCAGTGGCGCAGGCCTCAGCGGCGGCGGCCCATCTCCCGCTTGATCTCGCTGAACACCGGCCCCCACATCGGGTGCCCCGCCTCGGAGCGGCTCAGCGAAAACGCCGGATCGCGCTCCAGGATGCTGCGAAACACACTGGCGCAATCGTCCTGGCGCTCACTGGTACACAGGATGAAGGCCAGATACTTGCTGGCGCGTGCCCAGTCGCGCTGATCCGGCAAGCCCAGCGTCAGCGCAGTACGCAGGAAGTCTTCGGCCTTATCGAACTCACCCTGCTCATAGTTGTGAATACCCATCAGCATCACTACCGGCCCGTCTTCTGCCGACCATCTGGATGGGGCGGCCAGTGTTTCGGCAGGGGTATGCGGGGCGGTCTGCGGTGTGGTGGTAACGCAGGCCGTGGCACCGGACAGCACCAGCAAGGCCAGCAACAGTCTGGCAGATCGATTGATGGAAATCACATTCACTCCCGGAAGCGGTGGTTGATACGGTAGCTGCCACCCGCCTCCAGCGCGAGGTTGCGCACATGCGGCCTGAAGCCGCCATTACGCACCTCGATGCGATAACGACCGGGCGGCAATTCGAGTTGCCCCAGGGGAGGCGTGACGCCGCGAGAGCGTCCGTTCACGAACACTTCACCCCAAGGCAGGATTGCCAATGATACCGTGGCAGGCGTACCCGCTTCGGCCGGCGGACGCTGCGCAGTTTCGGCACGTGCCGGGGCCGGCGCGGAGTCCGCCGGGCGCGCAGCCGGCGGCGTGGCCGCTTGCTGTGCGGTGTCGGCAGGCGAGGGTTCGGCCGGAGCCGCTGCCAGCGTCGCCGGCTCGGCCCCGGCCGCACGAGCGGCCTCCAGGGCGGCAGGCGCTTCTTCTGCCGGTACGGCAGCCTCGGCTTCAGGCGGCAGGCGAGTGGCAATCCTCACTTCGGGCAACGGCAGCGTACTGCCAGCCTCAGCTCCGGCAGGATCGGGGGCGATGGGTGCGCCCTGTCCGGACAGGGCGGCGGGTGGCGTCTGAGCCTCCTCCTGCGCCGTCCCCGCCCGTTGCGTCGGGGCGGCTGCGGGCTGGAGGATGACAGGCGCAGCTGCGACGCGGTCTACCGGCCGCTCCGGTACCTGCAGTGGCGTATCGGCCGCCAGATACACGCCGCCCCCCACGGCCAGCGCCAGCAGGGGCACGGCCAGCAGCAGCCAGCGTGCAGGCAATGGCGCTCCGACAGGTTTGCGCTTGCGCTCACTGCCATGCCGCCGCGAAGCGTCACGGCGCCGGCTACGTGCCGGTGGCGCAACCGGCCCCGCAGCCTCGCTCACATTGGCCGACTCGACCAGCTCCTGTTCATGCTCGTGGTCTTGCTCATGCTCGTGCTCGCCCGCCTCCGAACCCATGTGCACCGGGGCGGACTGACCGGAGCGCAACGCGCGGCGGATCGCGAGCAGGGCACGTCCCAGTTCCTTGGCGCTCTGGTAGCGGTCATCGGCCTTTTTCTCGATGGCCTTGAGCACCACACCATCCAGCTCCGGCGGCACATCCGGATTGAGGATGGACGGCGGCGGGGGTGTCTCGCTCAGCACGCGATGCATGGTTTCCGGAATCGACGCGCCCTCAAACGGATTGCGACCGGCAAGCATCTCGTAGAGCATGGTGCCCAACGCAAACAGATCGGTCCGCGCATCCGGGCGTTTGCCGGCGATCTGCTCCGGGGACATGTAGCTTGGCGAGCCGATCACCCCGTCGAACAGCGTGCGCGAGGTGTCGGGCACGCCGGCAATGCCGAAATCCATGATCTTCACCATGCCGCTGCGCGCGAGCATGATGTTGGCGGGCTTGATGTCCCGGTGCACCACCCCATGCTTGTGGGCGTAATCCAGCCCCCGCACAACGAACAGACCGACATCCAGGATCTTGCGCACCGGCATCACCACGCCGCTGTCCAGGCTTTCACGCAGGGTCAACCCCGGAAGGTATTCCATCGCAATGTACGGCCCGCCCGCATCCTCGCCCACATCGTAAATGGTCACGATGTTGGGATGACTCAGGCGACCGGCGGCCTTTGCCTCGCGCATGAACCGCGCGCGCATGATGTCGGCCCGTGGTCCGCCGCCAAACTCGATGTTGAGCATCTTCAGCGCCACCGGCCGCTCGATCACCGGGTCCTGTGCCCGATACACCATGCCCATGGCTCCCCGGCCCAGTTCGCCGGACAGCACATAGCGCCCGATCGTGCGGGGAACGTGGGCAGCATCGCCACCATCGGATTTCACGAGTTTCAGGGAAGGTGCGGGCATGATCTCAGAAAGGCCGCTCCGGGCATGAACGGCAAGCGCGACGTTATCACAATTCACAATCGGGGGCCTGCCCCGGGCTGACTGTCGGATCGCACGCCCCGGCAGCACGCGTTGTCTGCCCGGCAGGCAGCCATCAACCCTGCCGACAACATGGCAATGATCGCATAGTCCGGCTGCCTGTGTGATAATTCGCTGGTCTTTGGTAGCAGGCTGGATCGTCAAACGCAAGCAATTAATTATTCATCATTAACCGGGAGTACAACAGCTTTGGCAGGCAATTCCCCTTTCAGCGTAGCCCATAAATGCGACACCGGCTGCCTGCGCAGCTTCAACGAGGATGCAGTCAGCGTGCGCCCCGAACTGGGGTTGATGGTGGTGGCCGATGGCATGGGCGGTCACAATGCCGGTGACGTTGCCGCGCGCATGGCGGTGGAGATCGTCGAGCGTCATGTCGAAACCGCACTGTCCAACCCTGACACCGGGCCGGTAACCATCGCCCCCACCCTGCGCCGGGCGCTGGAAGAGGCCGACGGCCGCATCCGCGCTGCCTGCGAACGGATTCCCGGACGCGAGCACATGGGCTGCACAGTGGCCGCTGCCCTGCTCTATGACAACCGCGCCTACATCACCCATGTGGGCGATACCCGCGCCTACCTGCTGCGTGACGGCGAACTGCGTCTGCTGACCCGCGACCACTCGCCCAGCCAGCGCGCGCTTGAAGCCGGTCTCAGCGACGAGGCCGCGATGGCCAGCAGCCATAACCGGCATCTGGTGAGCCAGGCCGTGGGCGCCGGCCTTGAGCCCAGCTGCATCACCGCCGACATCATCGACCTGCAGCCGCACGACCTGCTGCTGCTGTGCTCCGACGGTCTGAACGACATGATCGACGGCGTGGACATCGAACTGGTGCTCAACGCCACGCTCGACAATGTACCGATGGCGGCCGACCAACTGGTGATGATTGCCCGCGACTGTGGGGGTCACGACAACATCTCGGTCGCACTCGCCCGGGTAGACGCCCCCTTCCCGGCCAGTGGGCGGCCGGTGCACATCCCTTCCCGTAGCTCGCTCCTGAACCGCCTGCGTGGCTGGTTCGGGCGTGCCTGATTCCGCAAACAGGAGCCGCTCGAACTCATGGCGAAAATCGTTCTCAGCCTGGACGGCAAGATCATCGACCAGAAATTCCTCGACCAGTCCCGCCTGACCCTGGGCAGCGGTCAGGAAGCCGACCTGGTGGTGCCCTGCGACAGCCTGCAGCCCCTGCATGCTGCGTTCAGCACCATCGTCAATGACCGCTTCATTGAAAGCCTGGTCGATGGCCAGACCCTGATGGTCAACGGCAAGGCCATCACCCGCCACCTGCTGCAACATGGAGACGTGGTATTTCTGGGCGATTACCGCTTGAAATACCTGAACGCCAACGCAGCCGCACACAGCCTGGATCGCACGCAATGGCTGGAGCCGGCCAGGGTGAGAGACATCTCGGCCACCATTGCGGATGCGCCGCTGAATCTGGATTACGCCTGCGCCGCCGCCCGCGCGGCCCGCGACCGCCTGGCGCGCGGCAGCGTCACCGGCGTATGGGGACGTTTTGCGGGCACGACCGTGGAGATCGACCGCATCCTGCTGGCCCTGGGCAGCCCGGACGAATGCGTGGCGGTCATCAACCGCCGCCCCACCGGCTGCTTCCTGAGCCACGTCAGCGGCAAACTGCGCACCAAGCACAACGGCACGGTACTGGGCAACCAGGCCGTGCTGCTGAAAGATGGCGACACCATAGACACCGGCAAGGAACAGGTGGTGTTCCACACGCTTGGCGACAGCGCCCCCGTGCCGGAAGACGATCAGGGCGACGTCCGGGAAGCGGCCTGAGGCTCCCCACACCGGCCCCTGGCCTGGTCAGGGGCCGAAGGCGTCAGGCCAACGGTTCCTGGTCGGCCATTTCCAGAATCGCGCCGACGATGTCGTTCATCGTGATGATGCCGACCAGTTCGTTGGTGGAGGTGACCAGCAACCGGCGAATGCCGATGCTCACCATCAGCTTTGCGGCATGCTTCACCGCCAGTTCGCGCGACACGGTGAGCGCCGGCTTGGCGCAGATGTCGTATACATTGATCAGGTCGATGTCGCCCTCCTCGGCGACAATCGTCTTCAGGATGTTGGTGTAGGTAATGATGCCGAAAGCGTCGTGCTGGTCGCGCTTGAGCACCACCAGCGATTTCACGCCACGCTGCCTCATCACCCGCATCGCCTCCCGGATGGTCGCGAAGGGTGAGATCGTCACTACATCGCGGATCATGATGTCTTTTACAAGCATGGGGGTCGCAGTCATCAGATTTCGTCCTTGATCCGGTCCTCGAATTGCTGAAGCTGTTCGGTATCGATGCCCGAGATGTGCTCCAGCGGCAGAGTGAACACCACGCCACAACTGTTGTTCTTCAGGTCCAGTCCCCGGCTCAGCGCCTTCAGCACATTCAGCGACAGCTTGCGCTCCAGCACGAACACCAGCACCGACTGGCTTCCCTCATAGGTCAGCCCGAAGAAGGTTTTCTTTTCCTTCGCACCAATGCCACGACCATTGAGCAGGGTCACCCCGCCCGCGCCCGCCTGCTTGGCAATGTCGAGGGCTTTCTCTTCAAGATCCTCGGCGAGGATTGCAACCAGTACCGAAAACTTCATGTCTCCACTCCTTGTTTCCGTGCGCTGTACTCCGCATGAAGCGCATACAGCATCACGGTGACGATCGGAAAGATCGACGCAAAGGCAATCAGCCCGAAGCCGTCGATCAACACACTACGCCCCTCGATATGCGTGGCCAGACCAATCCCCAGCGCAGTCACCAGCGGCACCGTAACCTCGGAAGTGGTGACCCCGCCCAGGTCGAAGGCCAGCGGCACGATGTAACGCGGCGCCAGCCAGGTCAGCACGATCACCAGCGCGTAGCCCCCCATGATGTAGTAGTGGATGGAGTCGCCGGTGATGATGCGATGCACGCCAATGGTAATCCCAATTGCCACGCCCAGCGCAACCAGGATGCGGATGGTATTGCCACGCAGACGACCGCGCCCGCCTCCTCGGCCTTCAGGCCAATCGCGATCAGTGCAGGCTCGGCCATGGTGGTGGCAAAGCCGATGGAAAATGCAAACACGTAGATCCAGAACAGCGCATCGAGCGCAATCAACTGCTCGGCCATGCTGCGACCGATCGGGAACAGCCCGAGCTTCAACCCGACCACGAAGGCATAGAGGCCGACAATGACCAGCACAAAACCGCCCATCACCTTGTGCAGGTGGGCAATCGGCTTGCGGATCACACCATACTGAAAGAACAGGATCACCACGATGATCGGCAGCACATCGCGGAACATGACCAGCAACTCGACCAGCATTCCGCTCAGCCACCCCCACACCTGCCCGGCCAGACTCTGCGCCTGTCCCGTTGCCGAGTGCGCCACGGCCGCGACAGACTCATCGGACACGACCTGCAGGGCAGCGTGCGGAGCCTCTGCAAACGAATACACCACGATGCCATACACCTGCACCGAAATCATGGGCACCATCACGGCCAGAGCCACCAGCCCGAAACCGTGCGCGAGCGGATTGCGCCCGCGAATCGATGAGGCCAGGCCAATGCCCAGCGCAGCAATCAACGGCACGGTAACGATGTTGGTGGTCACCCCGCCGGAGTCGTAGGCCAATCCGACAATTTCCTCAGGTGCAAAGAAGGTGACCGTGACCACCAGCACATAGCCAACGATCATGTACCAGTGCAACGACTGCCCCAGGATCGTACGCACGATGCCCAGCGCCACTACGGCCCCGACCGAAGTCGCCACCAGCAGGCGCAGGGTGAAGGCGTCGATGCGCCCCTCGCTGATCGACTGCGCCGTGTTGGCCACTGCGATCAGCGCCGGCTCGGCAATCACTGCAGAAAACCCCAAGCAGAAGCCGAACACCATCAGCAGGGGCAACGAACCCTTTTTCGCAAACTCGTTCGACAAATTTTTGCCGATCGGGAAGATGCCCAGTTCCAACCCCTGCAGAAACAGCGCCACACCGAACACCACCACCAGCAGGCCGGCCGCCATCGACCACACATCGTCGGGCACCTGGCGCATCACCACCAGCTGAAAGAACGCCACCACTGCGATGATCGGCAGCAGGTTCTGGAACGAGTGGCGCAGAATGCCTGCAAACTCTTTGAGTTGATTCAAATGGAGTCTTCCTTGTTGTCGCTGCCTCGCAAGGGCAGCCCAAAACCGAAGCGGATGACCGATCCTCAGCCCCTGCCCCCTTTTCGTCGGGTCAACAGGATAAGCGATCCAGGACATCGCCGAAAACCTTTGCCCCAGCGCCCAAAAGCATTGCGCGCCGGCCCCTGAACCATTGCCCGCAAGGCACGCGCTTTCGGGTCTCTGCGCACTCCACTGCAGATACACGCGACACGTGTATCATCTTCACTGTTCCAAACGCAACATAACGCGCCACTCCCCCGCAACGGCCGCCGATCATGAGCGCACCCCTTCCCGCCCAAGCCCGCACCTCCGCAGCAGACGACACCGGCAATCGCCAGTTCAGCTTTCACGACATGCGCCTGCTCGTGGGCGACCGGCTGCAGGTACAGTGCCCGGTGCACCTGGGTTCGCCCAGGGTATTCGTGAAGGTGGTCGGTTATCTTGAAAACAGCAGTCTCATCGTCACGGCCCCCTTCCGGCGCGGTGCACGACTGGCGTTGCTGGAGGGCGAAATCCTGGTGGTGCGCGCGTTCTCGCGGCAGAGTGCCTTTGCCTTCCGCTGCTCCATCCTGCGCGTGTGCCGGATGCCCTTCGACTACCTGCACCTGTCCTTTCCGGACCGCATCCAGGGGAGCGTCATCCGCAAGTCCACCCGGGTGCGCACCCGCATTCCGGTACAGGTTAACGGCCAGCACCTGCCCGACACCAGCATCACCAACATCAGCGCAAGCGGCGCGCTGGTCTCCACCGAACAGGCACTGGCCTCGGTGGGCGAGCGGCTGCAACTGCGTTTCACCGTAGACCTTCACGATGTCGAATCCACCCTCGACCTGCAGGCCGAAGTGCTCAACGTGATGCAGGACGAGGACCCCCTGACCGGCAAACCTGTGGGGCCGATGCAGCACGGCGTCGAATTCCGCGACATCAACCCCAACGACCGGCTGATCCTGAAGAGCCTGGTGTATCAGCAAATGATCGAACAGCCCGATACGGTGGTATAAGCCGGGTGAGCATTCCTGCGACTCCGTGCGGATATCGTGAAAATAGTGTGACGTACGCTACAGGCTGGCCGGAGCCTTGCCACGCTCCGCAGCCTCTGCCAGTGCGCGATACAGCGCAGCCAGACGGCCTGCCAGCACCTCGGCACGCCACGCCTGGCTGAATACAAGAGCCTCGGCGGACATGTGCTGGCGCACATCGAGGTCCGCAAGCACGGAGAGCAGCACCGACGCGAATCCACCCGAGTCATCCGGGGCAATACGGGCGCCGCGCTCAGGTGCCACGATGTCGCGCGTCCCCATCTCGGCCAGCGCGACCACAGGCAGGCCAGTTGCCATCGCTTCGAGCAGCACCAGCCCCTGGGTTTCAGTACGCGACGCGAAGACGAATGCGTCCGCTGCGGCATAGCAGTCCTGCAGCGCTTCACTGCGCTCCAGATAGCCGACGAAACGGATGTTCGCATCGATGCCGAGCCGGAACGCGCGAGCCTGGAGGGCTGGCATCGCTGGCCCCTCACCGGCGATCATCAGGATGAGTTCGGGCATATGCTGCCGGGCGTGGATCATGACATCAAGCAGGAAGTCGATGTTCTTTTCGTGAGCAACACGACCAACGAAGAGGGCAAGCGGCGTGGCATCGGGGATGCCCCGGGCTGCCCGAAAGCGGCGTCGGTCACCGTTGCCAAAGGCGGACAGCGGAATGCCCGTCGGCAGTACGTGCATCGGCCTGTGCACGCCATACCCCTCCAGCCGCTCACGCATCGCGCTCGACGGAACGACCACGGCATCAACCGCGTTGCACTGGGCGCGGGACAATTTTCGCGCCAGTCCACGCAACATGGCCCCCGGCAGAAAGGGCGCGTAATGGTGCAGGTATTCCTCGAACAGGGTATGGTACGTGAGCACCCGGGGCAGACCATGCTGCCGCGCAACGGCAACGCCGGCATAGTGGGCGACGAAGGGCGTCTGGATGTGCACGAGCGCACAGTCGGCCGCCCCGGCAAGTGCTGCGCGGTGCATGCCACGCCATCCGGCAATTCGGTCTTCCGGATCGCGGGGCACCTTGCGCCCCGGCACGCGAACAATGCCGGGCACATCGGGCTCGTCGGCATAACGAGGCGCTACGAGCCGAACCTCGACACCGTTGTCGGCAAGGGACTCGCGAAAGGTTTCGATCGAGGTCGATACACCGTTGACCCTCGGAAAATACACGTCGGACACCATCAGCACGCGTAACGGCTTCATGGGCGCCTCGTCACCGGGTTCTTGATCATCTTCGCAGCTTCACACGACGATGTTTCCCGCGCATGACGGAGGCGACGGCACCAAGCCTGCCCTGACACCCACCTGGGCGCCTTGCTGCATCGCAGCATTTCCCGTATAGTCCCGGCCGAAAGTTGTTTCAAGACATTTTCTCGCGGAGCCCCGCCCTTGTAACACCCGCCTCATCCGCCGTGCCACCGGCCCCTTCGCCCGTGCTGTACGGCCTGCCCTCCCCCGCTTCTTCGCGTGCTGCGCGAAAAATGCATCGGCGCGCATTCGCACACCGATGCCCTGATTCATGCGCCTCACTTCGGCCCGGCGCACTCGAACGGAAAAACTCAATGATGAAGAATGTCCGCCAGGACTGGTTCTCCAATGTCCGCAACGATCTGCTTGCCGGCCTGGTCGTCGCGCTGGCCCTCATTCCGGAAGCCATCGCCTTTTCGATCATCGCCGGGGTCGACCCCAAGGTTGGCCTGTATGCGTCCTTTTGCATTGCGGTGGTGATTGCCTTCACCGGTGGCCGACCGGGCATGATTTCGGCTGCCACCGGGGCCATGGCCCTGCTCATGGTGACACTGGTCAAGGAGCACGGCCTGCAGTATCTGCTTGCCGCCACCGTGCTCACCGGCGTGCTGCAGATCGTCGCCGGCTGGATTCGCCTGGGCGCGCTGATGCGCTTCGTGTCGCGCTCGGTGGTGACCGGTTTCGTCAATGCACTTGCCATTCTCATCTTCATGGCGCAGTTGCCGGAACTCACCAACGTCACCTGGCATGTGTACGCCATGACTGCCGCCGGGCTGGGCATCATCTATCTGTTCCCCTACATCACCAAGGCGATTCCCTCGCCACTGGTCACCATTGTGGTACTCACTGCGGTGGCCATCGTGCTCGACCTGGACATCCGCACCGTTGGCGACATGGGCGCGTTGCCCGACAGCCTGCCGGTGTTCCTCCTTCCGGACGTACCGCTGAACTTCGAAACGCTGGCAATCATCTTTCCCTACTCGCTCACCCTGATGGTGGTCGGCCTGCTCGAATCGTTGATGACCGCCACCATCGTTGACGACCTGACCGACACCCCAAGCGATAAAAACCGTGAATGCGTCGGCCAGGGCGTGGCCAACATCGCCAGCGGCTGCATTGGCGGCATGGCCGGCTGCGCGATGATCGGCCAGTCGGTGATCAATGTGAAATCCGGCGGGCGCGGGCGGCTGTCCACCCTGTCGGCGGGCCTGTTCCTGCTCGCCCTGCTGATGCTGGTGGGCGACTGGGTGGCGCGGATACCGATGGCTGCGCTGGTGGCCGTCATGATCATGGTGTCGATCGGCACCTTCAACTGGGGCTCAATCCGCAACCTGAGGGCGCATCCGCCCAGTTCCAGCATCGTCATGCTCGCCACCGTCGCGGTGACCGTGGCCACGCACGACCTGGCCCAGGGCGTGCTGGTCGGGGTGCTGGCGTCCGGCTTCTTCTTTGCGCACAAGGTGGGGCGCATCCTGCATGTACGCTCGACGGCGGAGGACGAGGGGCGTGTCCGTCGCTACAGGGTGAGCGGTCAGGTGTTCTTTGCCTCGGCCGACCGCTTTGTTGCCAGCTTCGACTTCCGGGAGGTCATCGACAGGGTGGAGATCGATGTGTCGCGCGCCCACTTCTGGGACATCACCGCAGTCAGTGCGCTCGACAAAGTGGTGGTGAAGTTTCGGCGCGAAGGCACGGATGTCGAGGTGATCGGCCTCAACGAGGCCAGTGCCACGATGGTCGACCGGTTTGCGGTACACGACAAGGCCGACGGCCCCGACCTGCTCACCGGCCACTGAGGAGAAGCGCATGAACACGCAAGACCGCAAGATCCTGGCCTGTGTGGATCAGTCCCACTACGCCGACACCGTCACCGACTACGCCGCGTGGGCCGCCCGCCGCATGGACGCTCCGCTGGAGTTGCTGCATGTGATCGACCGCCATCTCGAACAGGGTTCGGGCAACGACCACAGCGGGGCAATCGGCGTCAATGCTCAGGAGCAGTTGCTGAACACCGCCCCCTGAGAAGAATGTGAAGGCTTGCCGCGTACCGCCTCAGCGGATCAGCGCCCCTGGCTCGCCATGGGCGACCACCACCCGGTTGCGGCCGGCGCCCTTGGCGCGGTAGAGCGCAGAGTCGGCTGCCGCCACCAGTTCGGTGCGGTCGTGACCATGCTCGGGATACACCGCAATGCCGATGCTCATGGTGAGGGGCTCGATACCGTGCTGCGGGCGCCACGGGAAGGCGGCCAGCGCACGCTGCACCCGGTCGGCCACCTCCCGCATTTGCATCACCCCGGCCCCCGGGCAGGCAATCACGAACTCCTCGCCCCCCCAGCGAAACACCAGATCGGATTTGCGCATCACGCCTTCGATCAGGCTGGCGGCCTGGCGCAGCACTTCGTCCCCCTTCAGGTGGCCATACAGGTCATTGATCGACTTGAAGTAATCCAGGTCGCAGAAACACAGCCCGAAGGGCGTGCCGGTGCGCGTGCTGTAGGAGAGTTGCGCATCGACGAAGGCTTCGCCCCGCCGCCGGGTGGCCAGACCGGTGAGCGTGTCGCTGGCCAGCAAGGCCTGCAACTGCAGTTCCAGCCCCTTGCGCTCGCTGATGTCCTGCACCATGCCGACCACGCGCAGCGGCTGGCCGGTGGCGTCGCGCTCGCACACCTTGCCCCGGTCATGCACCCAGATGTAGTGACCATTGCGGTTGCGCAAACGATATTCCGCCTCGTAGCGGGTGCGCCGGCCCTGCAGATGGTCCTGCAGGGCGCGCATGACCAGCGGCGCATCGTCGGGATGGATGTTGTCACTCCAGGTGGCCAGTTCCGGGCGCATCTCATGCGGCCCGTACCCCAACATGCGCTTGAGCTGCGGACTGAAGAACAGCGAGTTGTCGCTCAGGTCCCAGTCCCACATGCCGTCGCTCGCCTCGTTGAGGGCAAACTGCAGGCGCTGCTGGCGGTCGTGCAGCTCGCGCTCCAGCGCCAGACGGCGGCTCACATCGCGCACCACCGACAGGAAATACTCTCGGCCATCCGCCTGGTAGTGCGTGGTATTGACCTCCACCGCCACCTCATGACCTTCGCGGTGGCGATGCCTGCCGACAAAGGTGAAGCAGTCGGTGGCGCGGATCGCCTGGGCGATGTCTGCCCACTGGGGCAGGCCGGTGACATCCATTTGCAGGCTCAGCACCGAATGGTCGAGCACCTGCTCGCGACTCAACCCGAGCATCTGCCAGGCGGCCCGGTTACCCCATACGATGTCGGAAGATTCCGGATCGATCAGATACACCGCATCGGCCAGATGATCGAAGATCAGCCCGACATCCGGCGGTGCACTGCGAGAAGCGGAAAAAGGCATGTGAGCTGAGAGCGGAAGGCCTGTCTGTAAGGGGAAGAACTTTAATCCTCCCCTCGGCCTCATGCAAGCAGGATGCGCGCGATATCGCCCTTCCGGCACACCGGACTCACACCGCCGCCAGCGCCTGCTCCACGTCCTGCAGCAGGTCTTCCATGTCTTCCAGCCCGGCCGACAGGCGCACCAGCCCCTCGGCAATGCCGTGAGCCTCGCGCTCTTCCGGGGTGTAGGTGGAGTGGGTCATGCTGGCCGGATGCTGCGCCAGGCTCTCGGCATCGCCCAGGCTGACCGCACGGGTGATCAGTTGCAAGGCATTCATGAAGCGCCGGCCGGCCTCCAGACCGCCCTTCAGCTCGAAGCCGATCATGCCCCCGGGCAGCTTCATCTGGCGCCGGGCGAGTGCATGCTGCGCAAAACTCACCAGCCCCGGGTAGTGGCATGCCGCCACCTTCGGATGCGCCGACAGGTACTCGGCCAGCCCCTGCGCATTTTCCGAATGGCGCTGCATGCGCAGGGCCAGGGTCTTGAGGCCGCGCAGGATGAGAAAAGCGTCCTGCGACGACATCACCGCCCCGGTCATGTCCTTCAGCCCGTAAAAGCGCACCTGCTGCAGGGCCTCCGCCGGCCCCACGATGGCACCGGCGATCAGATCGCCATGGCCGCCGAGGTATTTGGTGGCGGAATGCACCACGAAATCGGCCCCCAGCTCGATCGGGCGCTGCAGGTATGGCGTGCAGTAAGTGTTATCGACCACCACCTGCGCCCCGTGCCCGTGCGCCAGTGCCGAGATGGCGGCAATATCCACCAGCCGCATGTTGGGGTTGGCAGGCGACTCGAAATACACCACCCGGGTGGCCGGGCTGAGCGCCCGCGCCAGATTCTCCGGGTCGGTCAGATCCACATGGGTGATGCGGACACCGAACTTGGCCAGCCCATGGTGGAAGAAACTGAACGTGCAGCCATACAGCGTGGTGTCGGCAATGATCTCGTCGCCCGGTTGCAGCAGGGTCCACAACAACGAGGTGGTGGCCCCCATGCCCGAGGCGGTCGCCAGCGCCGCCTCGCCACCTTCCAGATTGGCCAGGCGCTGCTCCAGCAGCACGGTGGTCGGGTTGCCCACACGGGAATACACGAAGCCGTCCTGCTCGCCCGCGAAGCGTGCCGCACCGTCTTCCACGGTGGGAAAGGCATAGGTGGAACTCATGTACAGCGGCGGGTTGAGCGCCCCGTGTCCGGCGTAGGGATCATGGGCATGGTGGATCGCCCGGGACGAAAAGCCACGTACTGTTCTGGCCTGCTCACTCACTGGTCCGACTCCTTGGGTCTGATTGTTGGGGGACAGCCTTGGCTGCAGCGGGCATTCACGGTAGCCGCCATGCCAGACAAATTCAAGCGCCGCCGGCCGATGCACGGCGCGCCGACAACCCGTGCAAGGCCCACAAGCCCAGCACCGGACCGGGCAGCAGGCACCACACCACCCAGCCTTGCAGCGTGCCCCACAGGCTGCTGGTGAGCCAGATCGCCGGGATGGTCAGCGCAAAACCGATGGCATTCATCACGGCCAGCGACGAACCGATCATCTGTTGTGGCGCATGGCTCGCGGCCAGCGCAGAAAACTGCGGGGAGTCGGCAATCACCGCCACGCCCCACAGCAGCAACAGCACGAGCAACCATGCTGCCGGCAGCCAGGCGAGCAGCGGATACAGCAGACAGATCAGGCCGGACAGCCCCAGCGCCGCACGCGCCACCAGCAGGCTGCCAAAGCGCCGGCTGAGCCAGCCCCCACCGACACAACCCGGCAGTCCGAGTGCAATCACCGCGAAAGCCAGCCAGGGCAGCAGGGCCTCGCTGGCGCCCAGGCGCGCCAACTCCCGCCCCACCAGCAGCGGCACCAGCATCCAGAAGGCGTACAACTCCCAGCAGTGCCCGAAATAGCCCCCTGCAACCGCACGAAAGCGCGGCACCTGCAGGGCCGCCAACCCCTTGCGCAAGGGAATGCGTCCACCGGCTCGGGGCAGGTGCGGCCCATCGCCGAGCAGGACGATGAGCACGGCCCCGAGCACGGCCAGTGCAGACGCCCCCCACAATGGCCAGCTCCAGGACAGGTCCTGCGTGATGCCGCGCATCCAGTGCGGCAGTGCGGTGCCCAGAGTGAGCATGCCGACCAGCCAGGAGAGCGCCGCTCCGGCATGGCTGGGCGTCCATGAAATCACCAGCTTCATGCCCAGAGGGTACACCCCGGCCAGACAGAGCCCGGTCAGGAAGCGCAGGCCGGCATCGAACGGCCCATGTCCGGCCAGCGGCACGAACAGCGCATTCACCAGTGCACCGCACACGGCGGACAGCGCGAAGATCGCGCTTGCCCGGAAGCGGTCGGCCAGCCCGCTGACGGCGAGGCTCAGCGTGCCGACGATGAAGCCGGCCTGCACGCTGAGCGTGAGCACACCCAGCCTCGCTTCGTCCAGCCCAAGCGCCTGCGACATCGACAACCATACGCCATTCACGCTGAACCACAGCGAGGTTCCGCACAGTTGCGCCAGCACGATCACCGGCAGCGCATGGGCCTGCAGCCAGGCACGCGCGACCGGTGTCGCAACGGGCACCGCACGCCCGGCGTTCGGGTCAGAGCCGCTCACCGGCCTGCCCCGGCACGCCGGCCGCTGTGGATGTCAGGGCCCTGCCCGCAGCGGCCTCGGCCGGCTCGGGCAGGCTCGACCGGGTGTCGGGCGAGGCCGCCTCGGTGGCGTCCACCTCCTCCCCCAGAAAACCGCCACTCTGGTGCGCCCACAGACGCGCGTACAGCCCGCCCCGGGCCAGCAGGCTGCGATGGTCGCCCTCCTCCACAATGCGTCCCCGATCCATCACGATCAGGCGATCCATGGCCGCGATGGTGGACAGTCGGTGTGCAATCGCCACCACCGTCTTGCCTTCCATCAGGCGATACAGACTGCCCTGGATCGCGGCCTCAACCTCGGAGTCGAGCGCACTGGTGGCCTCGTCGAGCAGCAGGACGGGAGCATCCTTGAGCATGACCCGGGCAATCGCGATGCGCTGGCGCTGGCCGCCCGAGAGCTTCACGCCCCGTTCGCCGACATGCGCATCGTAACCCTGCCGCCCCTTCGGATCGCTCAACCCGAGAATGAACTCATGGGCCTCGGCGCGCCTGGCCGCACCGATCATCGCCTCGTCATCGGCATCGGGCCGACCATACAAAATGTTGTCGCGCACCGAACGGTGCAGCAGCGAGGTGTCCTGGGTGACCATGCCAATCTGCTCGCGCAGGCTCACTTGGGTCACCCCGGCAATGTCCTGCCCGTCGATCAGGATACGGCCGCCCTCCACGTCGTAAAAACGCAGCAGCAGATTGACGATGGTCGATTTTCCGGCGCCCGAGCGCCCCACCACACCGATCTTCTCGCCGGGGCGGATGGTCAGCGAAAAGCCGTCGATCACCGGCGGCCCGCCCTCGCGCAATCGGCCATAGGAAAAGCGCACATCCTCGAAACGGATCTCGCCCTGCGTGACCTTCAGCGCGGGGGCCTGCGTTCGATCCACCACCTGATGCGGCCGGGCCAGCGTGTTGATGCCATCCTGCACAGTCCCCACATTCTCGAACAACGAAGCCATTTCCCACATCACCCAGTGGGACATGCCATTCAGCCTCAAAGCCATCGCGGTGGCCGCCGCCAGCGCCCCCACGCCCACCTGACCCTGCGTCCACAGCCACAGGGCCACCCCGGCCGTGCTCAGGATCAGCAACATGCTCAGGGCGTGAACGGTGATCTCGATACCGCTCACCAACCGCATCTGCGCATGCACGGTAACCAGAAACTCCTGCATCGCCCCACGTGCATGGGCCGCCTCGCGGCCGGCATGGGAGAACAGCTTTACCGTGGCGATATTGGTGTAGGCATCGGTGATACGCCCGGTCATCAGGGCGCGAGCATCGGCCTGGGCCTTGGAGACCCGCGCCAGGCGCGGTACGAAGAGGCGCAGGGTCAGCGCATACAGGGCCACCCAGCCCAGAAAAGGCAGCAACAGCCAGGCATCGAAACCACCGACCACCGCCACCATGGTGACGAAATAAATGATCACGAACACCAGGATGTCGGTCATGATCAGGCAGGTATCGCGTACTGCCAGCGCGGTCTGCATCACCTTGGCCGACACCCGGCCGGCAAACTCATCCTGATAGAAGGCCATGCTCTGGCCCAGCATCAGGCGATGAAAGTTCCAGCGCAAACGCATCGGAAAGTTGCCCGCCAGGGTCTGGTGCTTGAGCATGGTCTGCACCCCCACGAGCAGCGTGCTCCCCAGAATCACCGCCCCCAGCAGCAACAGCGTCGTCCCCTCTTCGGCCCACAGGCGCGCAGGCTCGACCCGGGCCAGCCAGTCCACCACCGTGCCAAGCATGGCAAACAACAACGCCTCGAAAGCGCCCACCAGCGCGGTGAGCAGCGTCATGCCAAGGATGTAGGGCCGCATCCCCTCGGTGCCTGCCCAGAGAAAGGCAAAAAAACCACGCGGAGGCGTGGCCGGCGGCGACAGGGGATAGGGATCGACCCTTTTTTCGAACAGACTGAACACGGGCATCTCTCCGCAACAAACACACGGCCCGCTCGTGACCGGCCGCAAACCCGGTATTGTGCCCGATTCAGCCTTCACGCATCAGTACACGACCTGCGCCTGACGGCTCAGTCTTTTGAGCCCTCAACCCAGCGCAGCCCCCATTGATAGCGCCGATCCAGGTCTGGATGGCCGGAAAAATACTCCCCGAGCTTGGTCACCTTCAGGTTGCCCGAATCGTTTTCAAGCATTGCGATGGCGCACATGTTCTTGCTGTCATCATGGTTATCCAGACGCACCTCAATCGGTGGATGACCCGGCACGGTGAGCGTGACCACCCCGTCGGCCTGCCCCCAGTTCGCCACCCCCTCATAAATGAAAGCGAAAATGCAGACCCGGCGCAGGGCGCCCAGATGGTCGCCATTGATGTACAGGAACTCCCCGCTGGAGTTGGAGCCTGTACGGTCATCGCCCGTCATGTGTATGTACGGCGGACGATCGAAGTGTCCATAATGCCCTCCCAGAGCCTGGACCGCGCCTTTCGCACCATCGCTCATCTCAAACAGACAACCCAGATCGAGGTCGATGCCGGACGACTCGCGGCCCCCGAAAAGTCCGCCCAGCAAACCTTTCTTCCTGCCTTGCCCACCACTGCCGGCAGTCCAGTTGAGGTTGCAGATAATTCGCCCGTGCCCCGCTGCACCACGCTTTTCAAGCGAAATTCGCTCCCCCCGCTTCTCCAGCGTGATCTTGGAGAGCGATACCGTCGGCGTCGGCGTCGGTTTCGCCACATCGGCGGCTGGGGGCTGAGCCTGTGTTCGTGGAGGCTGCGGCGCGGGTGGTACCGGAGTGGCCGGTGCCGGATCGGCCACGGTTCCACCAAAATGGGTCACCAGTGCATCCAGCCCGCCGTCAAACCCCTGCCCTACCGCACTGACCCGCCACAGTCCGCCCTTGCGATAAAACTCCAGCAGCATGACGGCCCGCTCATTCGCAAAATGGCTGCCATCGAAGCGGTATGCTGCAGCATTCGGGCCAGCGGACAAATGTGCCACACATCCTCCCAGCTGCTTCATGACCCCCGCTCCGTCAATGGCCAGCGTCACCACCAGTGATTCCACGGCAGCCGGCAAGCGTGCAAGATCCAGTTCAAAGCGGCCGGTACCGGACAGCTTCACCGCACCGCAAGGGGTTGCCGGCTGGTTGAAGAACGTCATGTAGCGCTCATCGCTCAGTTTTCTGTTGGCATCCAGCCCGAAGCAGGCGACGTCGATCGACAGCCCCCCACTGGCCAACTCCAGAACGACACTGAACGCTTGCTCGGCCAACCCCATGTCAGCCAGCTTGAGTCGCTGTCCTCTCGTGATTTCCATCTGCCCTCCCCTCTGCCTTCCATGGCAGTGCCTGTCTAACGGTCATTGCAGAGCAAGCTGCCACCCCGTATGATGAAACTGCGTAGCAGAGTTCTCTTTGACCAAGGTTAGAGGCACCAGGGGTGGTGCTTGACTAAGGCAGCCGAGCTCGCCGCG
>JBAYOV010000043.1:0-32538 GCA_041678045.1 Rhodocyclaceae bacterium | reverse complement strand
CCGGGCTGGGCAAATTGCGTCCATCGCATGAAGGAGGCAGGGAAAAAGGGGAACTCATCGCGAAAAATCAGAATTCAGCCAATCGGAATATCAACATCAGCTAATTAAGCACCAACGCCCTTTTTGGTTGGGTGTGGCCACTATTCGGTATGGCTGCGGCCCTGTCCACATTGTGCGTAGGTTTCCTTGTGCGTTGGCCCCGGAAATATATCTGGGCTGGTGCGCAAGTGGTCATGGCCATTGGGATATTTATGCCCATCGTCGTACCTAGCCTATTCGGGCTCTCGGTAGCTGCGTTTTGCGTGGGCGGAACTTTCATGCTCATAACCTTGATCGGTTTGCAGGAGGCTCGGCAACAGGCAGGTCATAACGCACAGAAGCTATTGGCATCAATGACTGCTGCATTTGCTGTTGGTCAGCTAACAGGCCCGATTGCAGCCAATTTCTTGCTTCGAGTGGGCTGGCCATTCAATTCGGCGCTGTGGTTAGGGATATCAGCATTACTGACAAGCAGCGCATTGCTCGTTCGTTTTAATTCTCGATAGGCTTTCATTTAGGAGAACCCATGAACACAACCATTCAGCAAGGCTTTGGTCAAAAGCGCAGCGAGCGTTTGCCCTTACCGCCGATGGAGTCTATGACGCAGGCTCAACGAGTTGCAGTCGATGCATTGATTGCCGGGCCCCGAAAAGGAGTGAAAGGGCCTTTCATTCCTTTGATGCAAAGCCCGGTATTGCTTGAGCGACTGGCCGGCGTCGGAGAATATCTGCGGTTTGAATCTGTTCTGCCAAAAAATGTCAACGAGTTTGTGACTTTGCTGGTTGCTCGCGAATTAGGTAATCAGTTTGAATGGGCTGTCCATTTTCCTCTGGCGATAGGCGCGGGCGTAGCCGAAACCACACTGGAGGACATGGCTCAAGCGACCCGTCCTCGCACAATGACAGAGGAGGAGGCCGATGCATGGGCATTCACCACCGAGCTGTTGCATCGGCACGGTGTTAGTGATTCGACCTACGAGGCTGCGAGAGAACGTTGGGGCGAGCGTGGCGTAGTGGAGATATGTGCCTTGATCGGCTATTTCTCATGCGTTTGCTGGATCATGAATGTCGCTCGAACGCCTGCTCCCAAAGGTGAACTGGTATTGACCGGCCTTCCCTCATGAAAGAGCAGGTCGTACGCCCCAGCAAGATGCTGTGCTAAGTGAGGAGAGGGAGTCGATATGGAGTTGCGCCACCTCCGATGCTTTTTAGCAGTGGCTGAAGAACTCCACTTTGCCAGGGCAGCCGAGCGGCTGCACATCGAGCAGTCGCCACTGTCCCGCACCATCAAAGAGCTGGAAGAAGACCTGGGTGAACAGTTGTTCGTCCGCACCAGCCGCAGCACAAAGCTGACACGGGCAGGCAAGCTGTTTCTGGAGCATGTGCCGCGCATCTTCACGGCCTTGCAACAAGCCCGCGACAGCGTGCAGGCAGCGGTCAATGGCTTTCATGGTCAGTTGCGCATTGCCCTGTCCGACGGCATCACGCCGTCGCGTCTGCCGGCCTTGTTGGCGTTGTGCCGGCAGGAGGAGCCCGAAGTAGAGATCCGGCTGTTCGAGGTGCCGCTGTCACAACAGATCAAGGGGCTGCATGATGACCTCTACGACGTGGGTTTCGCGCAGTCCGATGAATTGGGCGATGGCGTCGTGGCTCAAGCAGTCTGGAGTGACCCCCTGATGGTGGCAGTGCCTGCGCGGCATCCACTGCTCAGGCACAAGCGCATACCGCTGGAAGAGTTGCTGCGCCATCCTCTGGTGCTGTGCGATCCACAAGTATGCGAAGGCCATGCGCGCCAAGTCGAGCGCGTGCTGCGCCGCTCGGACATGGAGCCGCTGATTGCTGAGCGCGTGGCGTCCTGCGATTTGATGATGGCGCTGGTGTCGGCCGGCTTTGCGTTGGGCCTGACTGGTGCACCACACATCGCGGCCAGCCGCGAGCCGGGTGTGGTCGCGCGGCCTCTGGCGGGCCGTTCCCCTGTGCTAACGACTTATCTGCTGCATCGAGAAGGTGAGTCTTCGGAAGTGCTGTCTCGATTCATCGAAAGGGTGCAGGCCATCGACTTGCCCGAAGGCGTGAGACCCGCGCGACCACCTGAACCAGATCCCCCGGAGGACATCGAGCCATGAAGCGACTTACCCCTTTGTTGCTGGTTGCAGCACTCACGGCCTGCGGCCCGTCCGAGCCGCCGAAGCAGCAAGCCAATGTGCCGACCGTGGACGAACTGGCCGCTGATCCCGAGCGTTTGAAGGAACTGCGCCGTCAGTGCAAGACCGAGCGGCCGACGATGGGCGACGTGTTGTGTAACCGGGTGGCCGAAGCGACGAACAAGCGCTTCTTCGGCGACGGCAAGGTGCCTTACACGCCATCGGAAACGCCGCCGAAGTTCTGACCGTTGGCGGCTTGCCGCATATCTTCGTTTTCTTTCTCGACACGCCGCAGTGCGCTCGCGCCTGAGGCTTTTTTACTGATTTCGCCCCTGCATGAAACCATGCTTTTTGCATCACCTTGCTGCCGATAACGGTCTTTGACCGGCACTGAACCGGCACCGATCCTGACGCCTGCGGCACGCCTTTGTGCCGCGTTTCCCACGGGGAATCAGCGCAGGAGAAATCGGAGGCCAAGGTATGCAGGCTCAGGGTGTGTTGTTCGGGCAGATCGCCGCCGTCTTTGGCATCGTGATCGCCGGTGTGTGGGGTGCCACGCAATGGACAGCTGCCGCCTTGGGCTACCAGCTACGCCTGGGCTCGCCCTGGTTCGACTTCCACGGTACGCCAGTCTATTACCCATGGAAGCTGTTCGAATGGTGGTTCTTCTTCGACGCCTACGCGCCGCAGGTGTTCGACACCGGCGGCATGATCGCGGCTGGCAGCGGCTTGCTGGCTGTGGTGGTCGCCATCGCCATGTCGGTGTGGCGCTCGCGCCAGGCGCGCAAGGTGACGACCTATGGCTCGGCCCGCTGGGCCGATGCCACCGACATTCGCAAGGCAGGGCTGACGCAGCCTGCTGGCGTCTTTCTCGGCAAGTATCGCAACGAGTATCTGCGCCATGAAGGCCCGGAACACGTCCTGACTTTCGCACCCACCCGCTCGGGCAAGGGTGTCGGCTTGGTCGTCCCGACATTGTTGTCCTGGCCGGCTTCGGCCGTCATCCATGACATCAAGGGCGAGAACTGGCAGATCACCGCAGGCTGGCGCTCGCGCTTCTCGCACTGCCTGCTGTTCAACCCGACCGATGCCAGTTCGGCAGCCTACAACCCGCTACTGGAAGTCCGGCGCGGCGCGCATGAGGTGCGTGATGTACAGAACATCGCGGACATCCTGGTCGATCCCGAAGGCGCGTTGGAGAAGCGCAACCACTGGGAGAAGACCAGTCACGCGCTGCTGGTCGGCGCGATCCTGCATGTGCTCTATGCAGGCGAAGACAAGACGCTGTGTGGAGTCGCCAACTTCCTGTCCGATCCGGCCAGCCCGTTCGAGCTGACCTTGCACCGGATGATGACGACCAAACACCTGGGCGATACCCAGCATCCCGTCGTTGCATCCGCTGCCCGCGAAGTGCTCAACAAGTCGGACAACGAGCGTTCCGGCGTATTGAGCACGGCCATGTCGTTCCTGGGCCTGTACCGTGACCCCACGGTGGCCGAAGTCACGTCGCGCTGCGACTGGCGCATCGCTGACCTGATTGCATCCGAGCATCCCGTCTCGCTGTATCTGGTGGTGCCGCCGTCGGACATTTCGCGCACCAAACCGCTGATCCGCCTGATCCTCAACCAGATCGGCCGACGGCTCACCGAATCGCTGGATGGCAGCGACGGCATCGCGCGTCGCCACAAGCTGCTGTTGATGCTCGATGAGTTCCCGGCGCTGGGCCGCCTTGACTTCTTCGAGACAGCGCTGGCCTTCATGGCGGGCTACGGCATCCGCAGCTTCCTCATCGCCCAAAGTCTGAACCAGATTGACAAAGCCTACGGCCAGAACCATTCGATATTGGACAACTGCCATGTGCGTGTGACCTTCGCCACCAACGACGAACGCACGGCCAAACGCATTTCCGAAACTTTGGGCACGGCCACTGAGTTGCGCGCCCAGCGCAACTACGCAGGCCACCGGCTTGCGCCGTGGCTGGGGCACCTGATGGTGTCGCGGCAGGAGACGGCGCGGCCGCTGCTGACGCCGGGCGAAGTGATGCAGCTCCCACCCGATGAATCCGTAGTGATGGTGTCCAGCCTCCCGCCGATCAAGGCAAAAAAGCTGCGCTATTTCGCCGACGCCAATTTCAAGCAACGGGTATTGCCGCCGCCTGCGGTGACGGCGGGCGGCTATGCCGATGTGCCGCCTGCACGACCTGACGACTGGAGCGGCCTGGCAATACCTGCGGTGCCTGCGGCAACGGCCACGGCATCCGGAGATGACCTGGAGGCCTTGGGTTCGACCGACGACGGAGGACCGCGCCGTCAGCCCGAACTCTCCGAAGCCGTCGCTTATGCCCCCGCGATGGATACCTCGGCCAGCGACCTGTCGCTGCTCGATGACGAAGACATGCCCCCGGTGCTTCCCGGCCAGCTCGACCCCGCCCTGCAACGCACGGCGCGACTGGCTTCTCTCGACCCCAACGACGGAATCGACCTATGAGTCAATACCGATTGAACCTGTTCATCCAGCACGAGCACGCCAAGCGCCTCGACGAGCTGGCCGCCAAGAAAGGCGTGTCCAAGTCCAGTATCGTCGCCGCTGCCTTGGCGTCCTGGCTGTCGCCGGATGCCGGCGACCAGCGTGAGGCCGCTATTGCCAAGCGGTTAGATCGCCTGTCGCGGCAAGCTGAGCGGCTGGAGCGTGACCAGAACATCCAGATCGAAACGCTGGCGCTGTTCATCCGCTACTACCTGACCGTCAGTACGCCGGTGCCCGAAGCCCATCAGGATGCGGCTCGTGCTCAGGGTAAGGCGCGCTTCGAGCAGTTCGTCGAACAGTTGGGCCGCCACCTCCTGCGTGGCCGCAGCCTGGTGCGCGACGTGGTGGAAGAACTGCACCCCGACCCCATGCGCATGGATGAGGCGGCGGCGATGGCTGCCGCCCATGAACGCACTGCGGAGCGTGCGCCATGAGTGCCGTTCCTCAAATCCCAGCCGAACCGCGCTCATCCGCTACAGCGTCCCAGGATCGCCGCATCCAGATGCTACGCACGGCGATGGGGCCGGTGATTGCCGCTGCGCTGGAAGACCCGGACGTGGTGGAAGTGATGCTCAACCCCGACCGGACATTGTGGGTGGATCGTCTGTCCTCTGGCCGTGCGCCGCTCGGCGTCGAACTGCCCGAGGCCGATGGCGAACGCATCATTCGTCTGGTGGCCGCCCATGTCGGTGCGGAGGTACATCGCGGCCAACCGCTCTTGACCGCCGAACTGCCGGAGACGGGCGAACGCTTCGAGGGCATCCTGCCGCCCGCCGCACCTGGCCCGGCCTTTGCGCTGCGCAAGCGCGCAGTGAGCATCATCGGTCTGGATCGCTATGTGGCCGATGGCATCCTGACCGCTGGGCAGGCCGAGTTCCTGCGCCATGCCGTGCGCGAGCGGCAGAACATCCTGATCGCCGGTGGCACCAGCACCGGCAAGACCACGCTGGCCAATGCCTTGCTGGCCGAGATCGCCGCCACCGGCGACCGCGTGCTGGTGCTCGAAGACACCATCGAGCTGCAATGCGCCGCCCGTGACCATGTGCCGCTGCGCACCCGCGTAGGCGTGGTGTCGATGCAGGAGCTGGTGCGCGCCACGATGCGGCTGCGCCCGGATCGCGTGATCGTGGGCGAAGTGCGCGGCTGCGAAGCGCTGGATCTGGTGAAGGTCTGGGGCACCGGTCACCCCGGTGGCATCGCCACCATCCATGCCGGCTCCGCCTTGGGCGCGCTGCTGCGCCTGGAGCAACTAATCCTCGAAGTGGCGGTGAATCCACCCCGCGCCCTGATCGCCGAGGCGGTCAATGTCGTGATCCACATCGCAGGCCGTGGCCGCAAGCGCCACGTCGAAACCATTTCCCGCGTCGTCGGTTTCGATGGCGCGGGCTACCGCCTGGCGGATGCGCTGGAAGCGCCGCTTCCCGAGCTGCCGCCTGTTCCTCTCGCAGCCGCTGCCGCTGCGCCTTCCTCGATCCCTGAACAACCTGGAGAACTGCCATGACGCACGTTGATGCTTTCCGTCATTCTATAAATCCGCTTTCCCCGCTGCCCATGCTGGCGCGTTTACATCGCCTGGCCCGATCCGCAGGACAAGGGTTGCTGCTCGCGGTGTTGATGCTGTTGCTGGCGGGCACGGCGCAGGCCGCCGGTTCCTCGATGCCGTGGGAAGGCCCGCTGCAATCCATCCTCGAATCCATCCAGGGGCCGGTGGCCCGCATCGTCGCGGTGATCATCATCATCGCCACCGGCCTGGCGTTGGCCTTCGGCGATACCAGCGGCGGCTTTCGCAAGCTGATCCAGATCGTCTTCGGCCTGTCCATTGCCTTCGCGGCTTCGAGCTTCTTCCTCTCGTTCTTCAGCTTCTCCGGCGGGGCCGTCGTATGAGCACGGCCACTGATCTTCCGGGCTTTGAAGTGCCGCTGCATCGCTCGCTGACCGAGCCGATCCTGCTGGGAGGAGCGCCGCGCACCGTGGCGATTGCCAACGGCACGCTGGCCGCTGCCGTCGGGCTGGGTCTGCAATTGTGGATTCCCGGCGTGGTGCTCTGGATCGTCGGCCATTCGCTGGCGGTCTGGGGTGCGCGTGTCGATCCGCAGTTCATGCCGGTCTTCGCCAGGCACATCAAGCACAAGCCGCTGCTGGACGTGTGAGGGAGATGCCATGCTGAATCTTGCCGAATACCGCCAGCGGCCCGCGCTGCTGGCCGACTGGCTGCCCTGGGCCGGGCTGATCGCGCCGGGCGTGGTGCTGAACAAGGATGGCTCGTTCCAGCGCACGGCACGCTTTCGTGGGCCGGATTTGGACAGCGCCACGCAAGGCGAGCTGATCGCCACGTCGGCGCGCTTGAATAACGCGCTGCGCCGGCTTGGTTCGGGCTGGGCGCTGTTTATCGAAGCCGAACGCCGTGCCGCTGCCGACTATCCGCACTCGGAGTTCCCTGAACCGCTGTCGTGGCTGGTGGATGAGGAACGCCGCGCCACCTTTGAGGACTCGGGCAACCACTTCGAGAGCGGCTATCACCTGACGCTGGTGTACTTGCCGCCCGAAGAATCCCGTGCCCGTGCAGCCAAGATGCTCTACGAGAACACGCCGACGAATGGCGTGGACTGGCGCGAGCGCCTGCAAGCCTTCGTCGCGGAAACCGATCGCGTCTTCGACCTGCTCGACGGCGTGATGCCGGAAATCGCCTGGCTCGAGGACAGCCAGACGCTGACCTACCTGCACGCCTCCATCTCGACGCGGCGCTACCGCGTCGGCGTTCCCGAAGTGCCGTTCCACATCGACGCGCTGCTGACCGATTCCGCACTGGTCGGCGGCTTGGCGCCCATGCTGGGCGACCAGCACCTGCGCGTGGTGTCGGTGCGGGGCTTTCCGACCTCGACCTGGCCGGGGATTCTGGACGACTTGAACCGCCTCGGTTTTGCGTATCGCTGGAGCACACGCTTTCTCTGCCTGTACAAAGCCGAGGCGGAACGGGAGTTGGGGCGCTTGCGCCGCCAGTGGTTCGCCAAGCGCAAGAACGTCATCGCCTTGCTGCGCGAAACCCTCTTCCAGCAGGAGTCGCCGCTGGTCGATACCGACGCCAACAACAAGGCGGCGGACGCGGATGCTGCCTTGCAGGAGCTGGGCAGCGATCAAGTTGCCTTCGGCTACCTGACGGTGACCGTCACCGTCATGGACGAGGACGCCGGCGCAGCCGACGAGAAGCTGCGCATGGTGGAGCGTGCCATCCAGGGCCGGGGCTTCGTCACCATTCCCGAAACGCTCAACGCCGTGGATGCATGGCTGTCGTCCATTCCGGGCAACGCCTACGCCAACGTGCGTCAGCCCATCGTCTCGACGCTGAACCTGGCGCACATGATGCCGGTGTCGGCGGTATGGGCCGGGCCGGAGAAGAACGACCATCTCGGCGGCCCGCCGCTGATCGTCACGCGCACCGAAGGCGCGACGCCGTTCCGGCTGGTGACGCACATCGGCGACGTGGGGCACACGCTGGTGGCCGGCCCCACCGGCATGGGCAAGTCGGTTTTGCTCGCCACGCTGGCGATGCAGTTCCGCCGCTATCCCGGTTCGCGGATCTTCGCTTTCGACATGGGGCGCTCGATGCGCGCCACCATTTTTGGTCTGGGCGGCGAGCACTACGATCTGGGCGCTGACGGTTCGATCGCGTTTCAGCCACTCGCCCGCATCGACCGTGAGGGCTATCGCACCTGGGCGGCTGAATGGGTTGAAGGCCGCCTGCGGCATGAGGGGATCAGTGTCGGCCCGGACGAGAAGGCGGCCATCTGGTCGGCTCTCGTCAGTCTTGCGGGCGCGCCCGTGGAGCAGCGCACGCTCACCGGCCTGTCGGTGCTGCTGCAGTCCAACGTCCTGCGACAGGCACTTGCGCCATATGTGCTCGGTGGCGCCCACGGCAAGTTGCTGGATGCCGACCGCGACCGGCTGGGCGCCGCGGACGTGCAGTGCTTCGAAATGGAAGATCTGATGCACAGCAAGGCTGCGGTACTGGCCGTGCTGGGCTACCTGTTCGCGCGCTTCGACGAGCGTTTCGACGGCGCGCCGACGCTGCTGATTCTTGATGAAGCCTGGCTGTTCCTGGACGACCCGGTGTTCGCGGCGCGTATTCGCCAATGGCTGAAGACGCTGCGCAAAAAGAACGTCAGCGTCATCTTTGCCACGCAGTCTCTGGCAGACATCAAGGACTCGACCATTGCGCCCGCGATCATCGAGAGCTGCGCCAGCCGCATCTTCCTGCCCAACCCGCAGGCCACCGAGCCGCAGATCCGCACGATCTACGAAGGCTTCGGCCTCAACAGCCGACAGATCGAGATCGTTGCCACCGCCCAACCCAAGCGCGACTACTACTACCAGTCGCGTCTGGGCAACCGCCTGTTCGACCTGGACCTCGGGCCCGTCACGCTCGCCTTCGCGGGCGCTTCCACACCGCAGGACCAGCGCCTGATCGACGAGCTGTCCGCCTCCGCTCCCCCCGTTGGTTTTGCTCCTGCCTGGCTGCGGCAACACGGCCTGGACTGGGCGGCCGACCTGTTCCACCACCACCCCAAAGGAGAACTGCCATGACGTTCCATGCTTCCTTCAAACCCCGTCTGATCGCGCTGGCCACCGCTTGCGCACTGGCCATCGGCACCGTGCAGCCCGCGCATGCGCTGTTCGGCATCGGCGACATCGTGCTCGACCCGACCAACCTGGTGCAGAACACCATGACGGCCGCGCGCACGCTGGAGCAGATCAACAACCAGATCAAACAGCTTCAGAACGAGGCGCAGATGCTCATCAACCAGGCGCGAAACCTGGCGAGCCTGCCGTTCAACGTGGTCAACCGCCTGCGCTCGAACCTGGAGACGACCAAGCAACTCATCGCGCAGGCGCGAGGGCTGGCCTATGACCTGTCGCGTATGGACGCCGAGTTCGCGCGGCTGTACCCGGAACAGTACGCCGCCACCGTCAGCGGCGACCGGATGTACCAGGACGCGCGCGAGCGCTGGAAGAACACTCTCGGCGGCCTGCAGACCGCGATGCGCATGCAGGCGCAGGTGTCGCAGAACCTGTCCCAGGACGAAGGCGTGCTGGCCGATCTGGTGAGCCAGAGCCAGTCGGCCACCGGCGCCTTGCAGGCCATGCAGGCGACCAACCAGCTCCTGGCCCTGCAAGCCAAGCAGTCCATACAGTCGCAGCAACTCCGGCTCACACAGGACCGCGCGGCCTCGCTGGAACTGGCGCGACAGGCCGCCGCTGTCGAGCGTGGGCGCGAGGTGACGCGGCGCTTTCTCGGCAGCGGCACGGCCTACACGCCGCAGTCCGTGAGCTTTTATCGCAACTGACGGGCCAGCCATGAACCGCGCGCCGGTCCTGTTCATTCTTGCATGCCTGCTGGCCGGTTGCGACCGGCCGCAGGTTCTGTCGGTCGATGCGCTGGCCGCCGATCCGGCGCGGCTGCATGCGTTGCGCATGCAATGCGACAGCGGCGAGCACGACGGCGCGCTCTGCGCGCAGATCGCCCAGGCCGACCTGCAGCGCTTCCTCTCCGGGCACACCGGGCCGGACGAGTACCAGACGCTGGCTGAGTTACCAGCGATTCCGGCCAGCTTCGACTCGCCCACAACTTCGCAGGACGAACGGCCATGAACGACGTTGCCATCATCGACCGCTTTCTCAACGTCTTCTCCACCTACATCGACTCAGGCTTTGGCCTGCTGCGGGGTGAAGTCGCGTTCCTCACCGCCACGCTGGTGGCGATCGACATGACCCTGGCCGGACTTTACTGGGGGCTGGGGCACGCCACCGGCCAGGGCGAGGACGTGATGGCCAAGCTCATCCGCAAGGTGCTCTACGTCGGCGCCTTCGCCTACATCATCGGCAACTTCAACTGGCTGGCGAGCATTGTGTTCCGGTCGTTCGCCGGTCTGGGCCTCACGGCTTCCGGCTCGACTCTGACCATGGAGGCGTTTCTGCAGCCGGGGCGCCTGGCCAAAACTGGCATCGACGCCGGTGCGCCCATCCTCGACCAGATCAGCCAGATGGCCGGCTTCCCGGAAGTGTTCATCAACATCACGCCCATCGTCGTGATGTTCTTCGCGTGGCTGGTGGTCATCCTCTGTTTCTTCGTGCTCGCGGTGCAGCTTTTCATCACGCTGATCGAGTTCAAGCTGACCACGCTCGCCGGCTTCGTGCTGGTGCCATTCGCGTTGTGGAACAAGACGGCCTTCCTCGCCGAGAAGGTGCTGGGCAACGTGGTGTCGTCTGGCGTGAAGGTACTGGTGCTGGCAGTGATCGTCGGTATCGGCACCGGGCTGTTCGCCGAGTTCCAGGTCACGCCCGACGAACCTTCCATCGACCACGCGCTTGTCGTGATGCTGGCTTCGCTCTCACTGCTCGCCCTGGGTATTTACGGGCCGGGCATCGCCACGGGCCTCGTGTCTGGGGCGCCGCAGCTCGGCGCCGGAGCGATGGCCGGTGCAGCGGTGGGCGCAGCGGGAACCGCCGTTGCGGTCGGTGCCGCCGCGACGGGTGTTGGCAGCGTGGTGGCCGCCGGGGCACGTATGGCACCAGCCGCCGCCAAGATGGCCGCCAGCGGTGCGCGTGCCGCAGCCTCGACCGCAGGCAGTGCGCGATCGGCTTATCAAGCGGGTTCCGCAGCCGCTGGAGGCGGCCTCAAGGGCGCCGCAGCCGGCGTGGGCAACGTCGCCAAGAGCGGTGCGCAGGCGGTCGGGCAGAAGGCGGCCGCCGGGGCTCGCTCGCTCAAGGAGCGTGCGGCAGCGGCCTTCCGTACAGACGATGCGGGTGCGGCGCCCAGCGGTGGCGCTGCCGCATCCGCACGAGGCCAGTCCGCTGCCAGCGAAGCCCCTGCGGACGCCGCAAAGCAGGAGCAACCCGCCTGGGCCAAGCGGCTGCACCGGCGCCAGCAGCTCAGCCATACCGCCACGACCGCAGCCCACTCGCTGCGCGGAGGCGACGGCGGCGGCTCCAGCAGCGGCCCAAGCCTGCGCGATTCCGATTCATAAGGAGAACAAACCATGCGATTCAAACGACCGCAGGTGCGCTATGCCGATACGCCGCAGCCTGCCACTCCCTACCAATCCGCCGCCCAGGTGTGGGACGAGCGCATCGGTTCGGCCCGCGTGCAGGCCAAGAACTGGCGACTCATAGCTTTCGGCTGCTTGTCGCTCGCGTTGCTGATGGCGGGCGGACTGGTCTGGCGCTCGGCGCAGTCCATCGTCACGCCCTATGTGGTGGAGGTGGATCAGGCCGGTCAAGTCCGCGCAGTCGGCGAGGCCGCCACGCCGTACCGGCCGAACGATGCGCAGACCGCCTACCACCTGGCGCACTTCGTCACGCTGGTTCGCGCGCTGTCCGTCGATCCCATCGTCGTGCGGCAGAACTGGCTCGATGCCTACGACTACACCACCGACCGTGGCGCGGGCGTGCTCAACGAGTACGCGCGCACCCATGACCCGTTCGCGCGCGTCGGCAAAGAGTCGGTCACGGTGCAGATCACCAGCGTTGTGCGCGCCAGCGATGCGTCTTTCAACGTGCGCTGGACCGAGCAGCGCTTCGTCAATGGCGCGCCGGCCGGCACCGAACGCTGGAACGCCGTGATTTCCACCGTCCTGCAAACCCCGCGCACCGAGCAGCGGTTGCGCAAGAACCCATTGGGCATCTACGTCAACGGATTGTCGTGGAGCCGCGAACTCGATGCCTCCGAAGGAGCCAAGCCATGAACCAGTCTTTCCGCTTTTACGCTTTCGTGTTGACGCTTGCAGCGTCAGTTCTGTCGCTGCAGGGTTGCGCCACGAAGGGCACGCCGCCACCGATCATCTCTCTCGATGAGCCGGTGCAGGCCCAGCCGCTGCCAGAACCGCCCAAGCCGATTGAAGTGGTGGAGGTGCCGAAGGTGCTGCCGATGCCGGCGCAGATGAAATCTCTGTCCGAGAGCATCGAGGCCAAGACAGCACCGGAACCAGCCGATGAGAAGCTGCGGGTATCGCGTGCCAATGCCGAGGCGCGCATCGCGCCGACGCGCGAGGGCTACGTCAACGCCATCCAGGTCTGGCCCTTCACGGATGGCGCCCTGTACCAGGTCTATGCGGCGCTGGGACGGGTAACGGTGATCTCTCTTCAAGCCGGCGAGGAGCTGGTGACGGTCGCCGCCGGCGATACCGTGCGCTGGATTGTCGGTGACACTTCCAGCGGCACCGGCGATGCGTTGCGCGTCAGCGTGTTGGTCAAGCCGATCCGCTCGGGCCTCAAGACCAATTTGGTCATCACCACCAGTCGGCGCACCTACCTGATCGAGCTGACCTCGACCGAACGCGCCTGGATGGCGTCGGTATCGTGGGAGTACCCGAAAGACCGGATGCTGGCCTTGCAGCGCCAGGCACAGGCCGCGCAGGCGACGGCGCCGATCGATACCGGCTTGTCGCTGGAGAAGATTCGCTTCCGCTACGCGGTCAGCGGCAACAATCCGCCGTGGAAGCCGTTGCGCGCCTTCGACGATGGCGAGAAGGTCTACATCCAGTTCCCGCCGGGCATCGCGCAGGGCGAACTGCCCCCGCTGTTCGTGATCGGCGCGCAAGGCGATGGGCAACTGGTGAACTACCGCTTCCGCGCGCCGTACTACATCGTGGATCGGCTGTTCGGCGCGGCCGAACTGCGCTTGGGCGGTGACAAGGGCGACACCGTGCGGATCGAACGCACGGACGGCGTAGCGCGGGGGAACTGACCATGAGCCAGGACGACACTCCTGATCTTGCCGCGTCGCATGCGGGCAAGGTTGCCCCCGAGGCAGTGGCGCTGCGCGCGCAGCCGCGCGCGGTGACACGCTTGAACCGGCGCACCTTGGCGATCCTGGCCGGAGGCCTCGCCGTGGCCGTGCTGGGCGCCACGATGTGGTCGCTGCAACCGCGCAAGCGCGGAGCGAACGAACAGACCGAGCTTTACAACGTGGATCGTGTCTCCCGCTCAGAAGGACTCGACAAGCTGCCAACCGACTACTCGAAGCTGCCGCCACAGATACCGGAACTGGGGCCGCCGCTGCCGGGCGACTTGGGGCCCGCCATCGTGAAGTCGCAGCAGCCCGTGATGCCCAGCTACACGCCACCCGGCCAAGACCCGGCCGCCGCTGGGCGCGACGCACAGCGCAAGGAAGCGGAAGCGGCGGCGGGCTCGTCGGTGTTCTTCCGTTCGGGTGGTCAGCGTGCGACTGCTGCGCCGATGCAGATCGCCACGGCCAGTCCGTCGTCTGGCCTGTCGGGTTTTGACCCGATGGCCGCCGGACCGGCCTCGACGGCGGCTCAGCCCACCGACCCAACCACCGCGCAGAGCCGGCAAGACCAGAAAGAGGCATTCCTGAAAGCCAGTTCCACGGAAACCCGCAATTCCGGCAACCTGCGAATGCCGGCCTCGCCGTACCAGGTCATGGCCGGCACGGTGATCGCGGGCGCGCTGGTCACAGGCATCAAATCCGATCTGCCGGGCGACGTGATCGCCACGGTGACGGAGCCGATCTACGACACGGCCACCGGCAAGTTCATGCTGATCCCGCAGGGCTCGCGCATCCTGGGCCGCTACAACAGCCAGGTGAGCTATGGGCAGAGCCGCGTGCAGGTCGTGTGGAACCGGATCATCCTGCCCGATACATCCTCGCTGACGCTGGACAACCTGGCGGGCACCGATCCGGCTGGCTACGCTGGTCTGGAGGATGGCGTCGATTGGCATTGGGACCGCATCTTCGCCGGCGCTGCGTTGACGACGCTGCTGGGCATCGGCGCCGAGCTGGCTGCGCCGGAAAGCCGCCAGAACGGCGATCCTGTCGTCATCGCCGGGCGCGACAGCCTACAGGACAGCGTAAACCAGGTCGGACAGGAGATGACGCGGCGCAACCTCAACATCCAGCCGACGTTGACGGAGCGGCCCGGCTTGCCGGTGCGCATCATCGTCAACCGGGATCTGGTGCTGCGGCCGTATCAACCGCTGTTCTTCAATCGGGGGACTTCGCGATGAGCACGGCGCGCAAGCTGCGGCTGGGGCCGCTGCCCAAGACCGAGAGCGTCAAGCTGACCTTCACGTGCCCGATCAGTCTCAAGGCGGACCTCGACCGCTACGCCGCATTGCACGCGCAAACCTACGGAGAGACGGTCGATGCGGCCACTCTGATTCCGCACATGCTGGAGGCGTTCATGGTCAGGGATCGAGGGTTCCGGCGACAAAAGGACGAGGGCAGACGAGGAGGCTCGCGTTCTCCTGCGCCGGAGGGGCGCTGAAGACGGTTCGGAAGATTTCGGAGAAATATTGTTGTCGTAGTCCAGCTACGACCCAACGAGGCATCTCAAACACCACTGATGGTCGACAGCAGGGCAGGGTGAGGATGCGCGGGAAGGGCGTGATTTACTGAGCAGCGAAAATGGCGATTTGGTCGAATATTCTGTACGGTTGCTGCAACGCCGTGGTGTTCGATTCGTACTGAGCGAGCCCGACCATCTCAAGCCAAAGTCCGTTCGACCCGACAAGAAGCGCAAGCCCCCTTGACCTCAGCCCAAATTGCCGAACGATTCGCGTTGCATCGCGCCACGCCGCAAATCACGGCTGACGAGCACGCGCGACGCCGAGTCATCGAACTCGGCGAATGGGTGATGGCACGAGACCGCATCTACCTCGACAAGTGTTTCTGGATTTACCTGCGGGGCGCGCGAATGCGGGCGCCGTGTCCACCAGGTGCATCGGATCTTTTGGACGCCCTCGTTGCAGGAATCGCTGCGGGGCGACTGGTCTGTCCTATCAGCGATGCGCTGTTCCTTGAACTGATGAAACAGTCGGACCTGACCACGCGAGGTGCGACTGCCGAATTGATCGACGAACTGAGCTGCGGCATCACGCTCTGCCACGAACCGACCCGCGTGGCGACGGAAGTCGCTCACTTTCTTCATGCGAACGCCGGTCACAGCGTGCATCCACTGGAACACTTGGTCTGGACAAAGGTCCCGTACATCCTGGGCGTCCAGCATCCGGTGGCCGCGGCCTTCCCGGAGGATGACCAACTCGTGATCCAGAAGGCGTTCTTCGACCACCTGTGGGAGTTTTCTCTTTCGAAGATGGTGGCGACCATGGGGAGCGACCGGCCGCTCACTATGCCGTTCCGCGACATCGCCAATCGCTTGAACCGCGAGAACGCAGTGCATGCGCCTTCAATGAAGAGCTTCGCGCAGGTCTACCGCGACGAGATCAACGGCGTTCTGGAACTCGCCGCCCCGATCGCCGCTGACGTGCTGCACGACATGGCCAGGAAGGCTCTTGGTCCCGCCGCCCAGCCCTCGGCGAAAGAACGGGAAGAAATCATCAGGCAGTGTCTCGGCCTGCTCCGGGCGGCCATCCGGAAGCCAGCCGGTCGGCGGGCCTTGCGTACTTTGCAGGTCGGTGCTCTGTTGCATGCGGCTTTGCGCTGGAATCGCACGCAGAAGTTGAACGCCAACGACATGTTCGACTTTCACCATGCAGAAGCGGCGCTGGGCTACTGTGACGTACTCCTGACCGATGGACCCATGCACGCACTGTTGAGGCAGCGAAACCTAGCCATCGAACGCGACTTTACGTGCCGAGTCATGTCGTCGGCTGAAGAAGCTGCCGACTGGGTTCGGTGCCGCATTGCGTGACGCCCGATGACGGCCGTTCTCGCCAGCTGATTCCGCCGTGATGCAAGGGCTGAAGTTTTCGCCCTTGTTCGGTATCATGTATGTCGATTGACGATGGTGTTGCCAGAGTCGTCGCCCCGCAAATCGCTCCATCTCCCGCGCCAGCAATAGATGCTCGCTTCTGACGGTAAAGGCGACGGTAAGGCCTCATGTTGATCACTGCCATTCCCTTTAACCACGCGGGTTTAGGTGGCCTGTTGATGATGGAGTGGGAGTGAAATCAGGTCCTTCGGTCCTTCGGGGACTATCGCGATCTATCGAAAATATGTCGTAAAATATTGATTTTAAAAAATAAATTACGGCATATATCGGAGGCTATCGCCGGCCAGAAAAACGGATTGGCGGTAGAGGTGACACGGGACGTCGGTCGCACAGTCGCAGCCTGTCTATCTGGACCAACGGTGTCCGCGTGGGGCGGTGGACGATCCCCGCCCGCAGTGAGATGGAACTGTAGTACGACCCGGGCTGGATGAGGGCAGTCTCGTTCAGGATGTCAGCGAACACCTGGCGCCCAACCTGCCACCAAAGGGAAATCTACACAATAAATCATGCTGATTGGAACGGCTGGTCATATCGATCATGGCAAGACCACGCTGGTGCAGGCGCTGACCGGAGTGGATACGACGCACCTTCCGGAAGAGAGGGCGCGGGGCATCACCATTGAGTTGGGCTATGCGTACTCCCCCTTGCAGGTGAGTGACGGCGATGGGCGCATGCTGGCCTTCATTGATGTGCCGGGGCATGAGCGTTTTGTGCCGACCATGCTGATGGGGGCGGCGGGCATTGACTATGCGTTGCTGGTGGTGGCCGCCGACGATGGGGTGATGCCGCAGACGCGCGAGCATCTGGCGATTGTCCATTTGCTGGGTATTGCACGGGGTGCGGTTGCGATCACCAAGTGCGACCGGGTGTCGTCCGGGCGGGTGGCACAGGTGCAGGCCGAAGTGCAGGCCCTGATGGCCGGCACTCGTCTGGCGGACAGCTCGGTGTTTCCGGTATCTGCCGTCAGCGGGATGGGGGTCGGGCCGCTCAGGGCACATCTCGATGCAGTGGCGGCTGCAGAGATGCATTATCCGCAAGCAGCGGGCTTCCGGCTGGTGGTGGATCGTCGCTTCTCGCTGGCTGGGGCTGGAACCATTGTGACCGGTACCGTGCTGGCCGGGCAGGTGCGGGAGGGGGACAGCGTACAGCTGATTCGCCCGGATGGCTGGCAGCGTGATGTCAGGGTGCGTGGCTTGCGGGTGAACAACTGCCCGGCACGCTTGGCGGGGCCGGGCAGCCGTTGCGCGGTGAATCTGAGCGGTGTGGACTACCGCGATATCGAGCGTGGTGACTGGGTGCTGGCACCGGGGCCAGTGCGTGCGACCGACAGGCTGGATGTGCGTTTGCAGTTGCTGCCCGAGGCGCCCCGCAAGCTGACCCAGTGGAGCAGTGTGACCCTGCATCATGCGGGCGGGCACGCCATGGCGCGTCTGGTGTTGCTGGATGCAGCACTCGAAGCCGGCGGGCTGGCGCCGGGTGGGGCCGCCTTGGTGCAGGCGGTGCTCGACCGGCCGGTGCTGGCCTGCTGTACTGATCGTGTGGTGATTCGCGATGCCGCCGGGCGTGAGACCTTGGGCGGCGCGGTGGTGCTCGATCCGTTCCCGCCCGCCCGACATCGACGTCGTCCGGAGCGCCTTGCGCTGCTGCAGGCGCTTGAGGAGGCGGATCCGGCAAAACGCCTGCATGCGCTGGTGCAGGCTGCACCATTGGGCATGGATGCGCAGACGCTGATGCTCGCGCACAATATTCCAGGCAATGCCCTGCCGGGGTTGTTGCCGGATGTGCAGCATGTGCAGGGCCGGGGCGGCGCGCATGTGTTTTCGCGCAAGGCGTGGGAGAGGCTGGGAGAAGGGGTTGTCGATCGCCTGGCACTGCATCATCAGGCCTTCGAGGACGAACCCGGCGTGGAGCGCGAGCGGCTGCGTCGCATGTGTGCCCCACGATTGCCGTCGCCCGTATTTCTGGCTCGGCTGGAGGCTTTGCTGGATGCGGGCCGTGTGGCGCGGGCCGGTTCGGCGTGGCATTTGCCGGGACATGCGGTGGAGCTGTCGCCCCAAGACCGTGAGCGTGCCGATGCGTTGAACGGGCTGCTTGTTGCGGGGGCTTTCAATCCGCCCTGGGTGCGTGATCTGGCGGCCGCCTGTGTCATGGAGGAGGCGCAGGTGCGCAGCCTGTTGCGCAAGATGGCGATGCGTGGAGAGGTGTTTCAGGTGGTGCGCGACCTGTTCTATCCACGCGCGACGGTGATTCGCTTGTGCGAAATTGCGCTTGTGCTTGCACAGGCGCATGAGGGGCGAATTCGCGCGGCTGACCTGCGTGACCTCATCGGTGGCGGACGCAAGCGGGCGATTCAGGTCCTGGAGTTTCTGGACCGTGTGGGCTTTACCCGCAAGGTGGGCAGCGGGCAGCAAGTCGCACATTGCGTGCGTGGCGATCCGCCAGTGGAGGAAGTCGAAGTCGCCGGCAAGCTTGTCTGAAACCGGCTGGCAGCAGGTACAATGACGGTCCCGCGCGATCAGCAGACGCGGGGTCAGCGGAAGAGAGGCGTTCCCCGGTGGGGCGACCGGTCTTCAAAACCGGGTGGGGCCGTCAGTCGGTCCCAGGTGGGTTCGACTCCCATTCTCTTCCGCCAGTCATGACATTCCCGATGTTCCCGTCCGGTGTCCATCTTTCCTGTGTGCCCGATCATGAAAAACGGGCCCGAAGGCCCGTTTTTCCAGACGGATGAAGCGACTACCCGACTGAGGCTCAGTCTCAAGCCTGCTGCTTTTTCTCGGCAGCGGCCTTGTAGTTGAGCTTTTCCTTGATACGTGCGGACTTGCCCGAACGCTGGCGCAGGTAGTACAGCTTGGCGCGACGCACATCGCCACGACGCTTGACCTCGATGTTGCCGATCAGCGGCGAGTAGGTCTGGAACGTACGCTCCACGCCTTCACCGGAAGAGATCTTGCGCACGATGAACGAAGAGTTCAGACCGCGGTTGCGCTTGGCGATGACCACGCCTTCGTAGGCCTGGAGACGCTCACGGTTGCCTTCCTTCACCTTGACCTGCACCACCACGGTGTCGCCGGGGGCGAATGCGGGAATGCTCTTGCCTTCGGTCAGGCGGGCGATTTCTTCCTGTTCGAGCTGCTGGATCAGATTCATTGTTTGATAACTCCATCTATGGCGCTTGGCCTTGTGGCAGAGCAGGACACGCCTGATGCACACGGTTTGTTGATGACCCGGGTCATGGCGTGGGGCCGTTGTCCGGGTCTGCTTGCTCCTGCCTGAACTGCTCAAGCAGGGACAATTCGGTCTTGCTCATTTTTCGGCTGGTGAGCAGGTCGGGCCTGCGTCGCCAGGTGGCACCCAGTGCCTGTTTCAGGCGCCAAGTGCGAATTGCTGCATGATTGCCCGACAGCAGTACGGCGGGTACGGCCTGACCTGCGTGGACTTCAGGCCGCGTGTAGTGCGGGCAATCCAGAAGGCCAGCGGCGAAGGAGTCTTCCTGCGCCGAATCGGCATCGTTCAGTGCGCCGGGCAACAGGCGGATGATGGCATCGAGCAGCACCATTGCCGGCAATTCTCCGCCCGACAGCACGAAGTCGCCGAGCGAGATTTCAAGATCGACGCGCCGGTCGATCAAACGCTGGTCAACGCCTTCGTAACGCCCGCACAACAGGGTGAGGGCAGGGGCGTGGGCCAGCGAAACAACCCTGTCGTGCTCCAGTCGCTCGCCCTGAGGCGAGAGATAAATCACCGGCCCGGGTTCCAGGCCTGCAGCGCGTTGTTGTTCTGCGGCCTGATCCAGCGCCTTTTCCAGCGGCGGTGCCATCATCACCATGCCCGGGCCACCGCCGTAAGGGCGGTCGTCTATGGTGCGATGCGCATTGTCTGTAAAGTCACGCGGATTCACAAATCCAAGCTGGTACAGCTCCCGATCCAGCGCGCGTCGGGTGATGCCACTGGCCGTGAGGGCCGAGAACATTTCCGGGAACAGCGTGATCACATCGTAGCGACGCACGCCTGCGGAAATGAGCGAACTGCGATCCATTTCCGGCTGCTCCGGGAGCTTGCTCACCAGTCTTTCTGCCAGTCGACCAGAATGCGACCTGCGCTGCGATCCACATCAAGCACATAAGCACGCACGAAGGGGATCAGGCGCTCCTGCTCACCGTCATTCAGCTGCAGTACATCGTGAGCTCCGGTGCTGAGCAAACCCTGCACCGTTCCCAGCGTTTCACCGGATTGATTGCGCACTTCCAGCCCGATCAGATCGGACCAGTAATACTCGTCCTCACCGGTTTCAGGCAGCGTCTCGCGCGGGGCGGCGATGTAAAGGCCCTTCAGGGCTTCGGCGCCGTTGCGCTCGGTGACCTGCTCGAAACGTGCGATCAGGGCGTTGCCATGCGCGCGGCACTCGGCCAGTTGCATGGGTTGCCAGTCGGCTTCGGGCGCGTCTTCGGAGCGTGCCAGCCACCAGGTTTCCATCTCGCTCCAGGAGAGCGGATCGTCACCGAATGGCTGGACCTTGATCCAGCCCTTGACGCCAAAAGGGGCGACAATGCGCCCCATGAGTACCATTACGGCTTGAATCCCGGGTGGCTCAGGCGACGGCTTGTGCGGCCTGCTTCACCAGACGGGCAACCGCCGGGGACATCTGGGCGCCGTTCGAGGTCCAGTGCTGCAGACGCTCGGTATTGATGACCAGGTTCTGTGCAGAGCCAGAAGCGACCGGATTGTAAAAGCCAACACGCTCGATGAAGCGACCGTCGCGGCGGTTGCGCTTGTCGGCGGCAACAATGTTGTAGAAGGGGCGCTTCTTGGCGCCACCACGGGCAAGGCGAATGACGACCATGTGGGTGTCCTGATTGGTTTGTGCGAAAACGCGCAATGATAGCGAACAAGAGGCTTCAGTTCAACTGCCGTGTGACAGTTGTTCCGTGGGCACAGTGCCGGCGGCCGGTCGATGGGGACGAGCGGTGGGCAGCGGGTTGTGTTGTTTTCGCACCATGGGCCAGCAATGGCCGCCCAAGTTGGGCGAAGTTGAATAGAATGCGGGAACTGTTCCGAACTTTCGCTGACCATGGCGCTCCCTTCGCAGCCCTCCCACGACCCGATGACCCATATCCTTGGCTGGCTTTCCGCTGAGCCTGCCGAGGACTGCTTTCATGATCTGGTTGAGCTCAGGCGACATCTGGAGCGATGGCTGAAGCTGCTCCCGTCGCGCCCGGAGAGCACCGTCTGCATTGACGGGTTCGATGCGCGTGCGCTCGATCTGGTTGGGCGCATCAAGCCACGGTTGCTGTCTGCGGGCCTGCCGGTGCCGCGTGAGTTGTATGAAGCGTGCGGTCGCCTGTCGAGCGGTCTTACCGATCTGGCCCGGGCACATGACGAACTGGCTGATCGCCTGGAGCAGGGGGCGGACGAAGGGCATGCGACGCCGCCGATTGCGCTGCGGGTCCGGGCGATGCGTCTGCTGGGCGAAGCCTTCATGCTCGCCTCCATGCGCGGTTCGGAGGCGCCGCAGGGATTGTGGGCGCTTGCTTACCGGGTGTTCTCGCAAATCAACAAGGCCTCTGCGCAACTGGTTCCGGCCAGTGATCCGCATCGCAGCGCGGTGGCGGGGATGGGGCATTTCAAGCGCATGGCGTCGATTTCGGCGCTGCAACCCGACAGCTTGACGGCCCGTGAGTTGGTGTGGGTGTATGACTATCTTGAGCTCACTTCGGGGGTGGCCGAGTTTTCGACCGAGCCCATCCTGCCCGAGTCGGCCGCATTCTGGCTGGATCCGGAGGAGGATGTTGCTCCGATTGCCTGCGTACGTCGGCTGGCGCCGGTGCGCAGGCGCTTGCTGTATTTTTCTGCCGCCCGTCTGTCGAAGCGCGTGAGCGAGCAGATCGAATGGCTGGAGCGGCGCATTTCCGATGCCGAAGTGGTGGGGCTGGAGCGCGATGCCGATCTGCTCGATCCGGATGCGTCGGGTCTGCCGCTGGGGTTGTCGCCGGTCGAGGTGCTGGCCTTGCTGGGGCGTTTGCGGGAGCGCTGGCTCTCGCCGCCGAGTCGTGAGCATGTACGACGACCTCATCTGTATTCGGTGCAGGTGTGTTCCGGGTTGCGTAATTTGTGGCAACTGCACCGTGGGGGCAGCGCGCCCCCGGAGGTAGCCGAATGGATGGTGTGCAACGAGAGCGCGGGCGGCTATGGCATCATCAGCGTGGCCGATGCCGAGGTCAATCTGAGTGCAGGCATGGCGCTGGGGCTGCGCCGGAGCAACAAGGAAGCGTGGTCGATCTGTGTGGTGCGCTGGGTCAGGCAGCACGAAGGCGAGCAGGTTGAGCTGGGTCTTCAGGTGCTGGCCACGGCGTGCGCGGCGGTGTCGATTGCCTTTCGTGGCAGTGAACCAAAGGTGACCAAACCTGCCCTGTTGCTGCCGCCCATGCCCGGTCACCGTAATAATGCAGCGGTGCTTGCGCCAGCGGGCACATATTGCTCACGCCGTTTCGTGATGGTCCGGGAGACCGGCACACTGTACGTGGCGCAGGGCAGGGTGCTCAGTCTGGACATGCAGACTGCCGATGTCGAGTTGTTTCAATACGAGGTCGACCCCTTCCCGATCTGATCGTCGGTGACGCATTCTGTGGGTGCAGGCACCGACTCGGTGAGGTCAGTGCTTGCTGTCGTCTCTGCCTCTTCTTTTTCCCCTGTTTTTGCTTCTTCCTCCGTCGCCTCCCGGCATGGCTCTTCTTCATCGCCTTCATCTTGGTGTGCGACCGCCTCCTCGCTGCTGAGCACGCCGGATTCGCGGGCGAGCTCGATCAGGTTCAGGTCGGCTGCGTGTATTGCATCTTTCAGGCGCAGGGCTGCGTTGCGCGCAATGCAGCGGCCACCCGTCTGAAGCCAGCGTTCGGGCGACAGGGCGAAGCGCTCCACGATGCCGGCCAGTGACAGGGTTGCCGGGTTGATCGCGAGCACCCAGCCATGTTCGTCGGTGCGGGCAACCCAGCCATGGTCGCGCATCTCTCCAAGAATGCTTTCCGCCACGTCATGATTCACGCCAGCCAGTGCGCGCAGTTCATCGAAGCCTGCGATCCGGCCCTGTTGCTGGGCCCGATACAGGCCGATCAGCATGTTGCTGGCAGCCCAGGCCCGGTCGCCGGGAAAGGCCCCCAGGGTGTTCTTGCGCTCGAAGAAGGCCGGCAGGATGGAGGTGAGGATGGCGCCGAGCAGCACCACCACCCAGGACATGTACAGCCATGCGAGAAAGATCGGCAGGGCTGCGAATGTGCCATACACCAGGGTATAGGTCGGAAAGCTCGCGATGAAATGGCCGAACAGCCGCTGCATGACGATGAAGCCCAGGGCTGCTGCAAAGCCCCCCGCGAGGGCGTGCAGCACGCGGACCGGATGATTCGGTACGGCATGGTAGAGAAAGCTGAACAGCACGCCGAGCAGGCTGACGGGCACCACCCAGGCAGACAGCGTGGTGACGTGTGCGCCGGTGCCGATCCATTCCACCGAGGTGGCCACCAGCCGGCCGGTGGCGAAGATGCTGCCTGCCAGCGCAATCGGCCCCACAGTCAGTGCGACCCAATACACCGTGATTCGGGTAAGCCAGGGCCGTGGCGTGCGCACCCCCCAGATGTCGTTGAACACGCTGTCTATGGTGTAGAGCAGCAGCAACACGGTGACCACCAGCATCACCGTGCCGATGAAGGTCAGTTGTGTGGCCTTTTCGGAGAACTGCAGGGCGTAGGTGGTGACAATCTGGCCGGCGCGATCGGGCAGGATGTTGGTCTGCAGGAAGGTGCTCAGTGCCGCCCCGAGTTCGGAAAACGCCGGAAAGTTGCTGAACACCGCCAGGGTTACGGTCACCAGAGGCACGATGGCCAGCAAGGTGGTATAGGTCAGGCTGCCCGCAACCTGCGGGCAGCGGGTGCTCAGGAAGCGGTCGTAGAGCAGGGTGGCGAAGTCACGCAGGGCAAATATCATGAAGCATGATCCGTGCTGTTGGGCTTGGCGCTGCCGGCCGGGGCGGGTCGTCGGGCGCGGTATAATCGCAGCATTTTAGTCAGCTATTGTGCAAATGAAAGAAATCCTCGTGCTTTATTACAGCCATCGCGGCTCGGTCAGGGCGCTCGCCGAAGAGGTGGTGGCCGGTATTCATCAGGTGCCGGGCGCCTGCGCGCGGGTCCGTACCGTGCCCCGGGTGTCCGCAGTGTGCGAGGCGGTGGAGGATGACATCCCCACCGAAGGCCCGCCATACGCCGAGGCGCGCGATCTGGAGGAGTGCGCCGGACTGGTGCTGGGTAGCCCGACCCGTTTTGGCAACATGGCGGCGCCGATGAAGTATTTCCTGGATGCTCAGGTGGCGGCTTGGGTGAATGGCAGCCTGGCGGGCAAGCCTGCCGGGGTCTTCACATCCAGCGCCAGCCTGCATGGCGGGCAGGAGAGTACCTTGCTCAGCATGATGCTGCCTCTGTTCCATCAAGGCATGGTGCTGGTGGGGTTGCCGTTTACCGAGCCAGACCTGAACGCCACGCGTGGCGGAGGAACGCCGTATGGCGCTTCGCATGTGGCTGGCAGCGAAGGGCTGGCCGATCTGACCGACGAGGAAGGCCGTCTGGCGCGTGTGCTGGGGCAGCGTGTCGCACAGGTCGCACTCCGGCTGGAGGGGCTGTGATGACCGCGCAGCGTCTGAGTCTCCTGTCCAGCATATTGCTGTTTTCGTTGATTGCATTGTGCGTCATCTGGGAGGGATGGCTGGCGCCGATCCGGCCGGGCGGGTCGTGGCTGACACTCAAGGCCCTGCCATTGATGGGCGCTGTGTTCGGTGTGCTCAAGGGGCGCCGTTACACCTATCAGTGGTTGTCCATGCTGGTGCTGCTGTACCTGAGCGAAGGCCTGATTCGCATGTTCGATCCCGGTCTGATGGGGGTGTTTGCGGTGCTCGAAGCCCTGCTGGCGACGGCGCTGTTCGTGTGCGCCCTGTGGTATTCACGTCTGACGGCCCCGTCGCGGTCGCCACGCGCGGATACATGAGTCAATGCAGGGTGTGTTGACGCGTTGATACCCTGCAGCGGGGCGGCTGTTCAGGCGTAGGCGCTCAGTTGTCCGCCCCTCATCGGCTGTCCGGGAGCGCTGGCAGCGGCGATATAGCTGCCCTGGATGCGCTGTTCGTTGATGCGTGAGCGCCCTTCGTCCTGTGGCGTTGTGTTGCTCGCTTCGTCGGCACGACTGCTGCTGGCAGTCGCGTTGACGGTGCGTCCTTCGCCTTCTCCGGGGGTGTCCTGTGTGGCCTGGCGTGCTTCTTCGCGGCGTTGCATCGCCAGTTCGATCTGCGCCTGCATCGCCATTTGGTTGGCCATTGCGGCTACTTGTCTGTCCTGTGGTGACGGATTCGCAGGCGCCAGCGCGGCAGCCTTGATCTGCTGTGCCTTGTCGAGTGTTTCTTCCGGAGTCTTGCCGGGTGAGGTGTCAATCCGCACCTCCCCCCCCACGGCGTAGCGCTTGCCGTCCGGACCGGTTTCATAGCTGAAGCTTGCGCCCTGCGTGACCAGACTCCCGCCCACGGCCACATGCGCCAGTTCGTGCGCACGTACTTCACGGTCTCGTTTCTGCAGTTCCCGCAGCTGATCCAGTTCGGCCTCGCTCAGCTGCTTGCGCGGGTCGGCGACGGTCTGTCCCGGCTTCCTGCGCTCTTCATCCTGGCCGCTGCGGGTGGATTCTTGCGTGTTCTGCGCATTGCCAGTGCCGGACTGTGCTGGGCTGCTGCTCCGGGGGGGCGGCGAGGCAGCACCTGCGGCCCCGGTTTCCGGAGTGCCGGCGAAGGGCCGTGAGGGCTGGGGAAACAGGGTGGGGGCAGGAAAGGTGGAGAGGCCGCTCAGCATGACTGTCTGCTCAATCGAGGCGGACGACAAGCACCCTTCGGGCTGTCAGCCGCGCATCGTCCGGGTGCCATTGCGGATTGGAGAATCCGCTGGCACCCGTCTGCGATCAGGTTGTGCGCAGGGCCGAAGGTTCGGGCTGTTCGACACCAATGCCCGCAGTCTTGTTGAACATCTGGATGGCCTGGGACTGCGAGTAGCTCATGCCCTGAGCGGCATCCTGACGTGTGTTGCTGTCATTGCGGGCCGCCCCGCCAGCCTGTTCAGCGCTCTGGCGTGCCGAACTGCTGCCTTCCTGTGTCTGGGATGCCGTGGGCGCGCTGTCGCGGGTCGGATCCGTGGCAGGGGGCAGGCGATCGTTGGCTGCAGCCTCGCGCGCTGCGGTGCTGATTTGCACCTGCACGCCGGGCACGGTCTGCTCGCTCGGGGCGCCGGCAGGGGGCAGGGCATCGCTGCGCTGCGGCATCTCCGTCCCGACCGGTGCGACTTGGTCCAGGCGGTTCATCTGCAGTGCGTTGTTCATCTCGATCATGATGCCCTCCTTGCCTTTTGACGGGTGCTCAACCTGTTGAGCGGTAAGACGTCAGAAAGCCGACGATGGTTTCCATAAAACTTTGCTTACTCGAAGTATACGCCAATTGCAAGTCCTTGAAGATTGATTCTGATGATGAAAACCCGGTCAGGCGATGCAGGGCCCCCTGTTTTCAGGGGGGGAGGTCAGGGTTTTGGCGTATTTGCTTTGCCGTTTGGTCAATGCTACTTTAGTTGAGGTATGAATAAAAAAACATAAGGGCGTCCCTGGCTGGCAAGTGTGGCAGGGCGCATGTCCGTAGTGCCTACATCCAAGGAGGAGTCAGCCAATGTGGAAATCCCTTCACATTGATCCGGCCAGATGCACCGGCTGTCTGCAGTGCGAAATGGCGTGTTCGTATGAGCACACCGGGATCATGAATCCGGCGAAATCCCGCATCAAGGTGTTCAGCTTCGAGCATGAGGGTCGCAAGGTGCCTTACACCTGTACCCAATGCTCCGAGGCATGGTGCCTGAATGCCTGTCCGGTCGATGCGATCCGCATCGATCTCGGCACGGGTGCAAAGATGGTGTTTGAGGACACCTGCGTGGGTTGCAAGGTGTGCACGATTGCCTGTCCGTTTGGCACCATCAACTACAGCCAGGATTCGGGCAAGGTGCAGAAGTGTGACCTGTGTGCCGGCGATCCGGCCTGTGCGAAAGCCTGTCCGACCGGGGCGATCACCTACATTGACGCTGACTGGACAGGTTACGGGCGCATGCAGGCCTGGGCCGCGAAGGCCAACACCCCCGCAACCACTGCCTGAGGAGGATGACATGGGCTGGAACCGAAAGATTCTGCGGGTCAACCTGAGTGCAGGCACCTGTACCGAAGAACCCTTGAACATGGAATGGGCCCAGGACTATCTGGGGTCGCGTGGCCTGGCCACCAAGTATCTTGTGTCGGAGATCGACCCTGGGGTCGATCCGTTGTCGATCGACAACAAGATGATCATGGCCACCGGACCGCTCACCGGCACCATGGCCTCGACCGGTGGGCGCTATACGGTGGTGACCAAGGGACCGCTCACCGGAGCAATTGCCTGTTCGAACTCTGGTGGCTTCTTTGGCGCCGAAATGAAGTTCGCGGGTTGGGACATGGTCATCTTCGAAGGGCGTTCGCCCACTCCGGTGTATCTGTTCATCGAGAACGAACGGGCCGAACTGCGTGATGCCGGTCATCTGTGGGGCAAGAGTTGCTGGGAAACCGAGGACATCATCAAGCGTCAGCATCAGGACCCGCAGATTCGCATTTCCTCCATCGGACGCGCTGGCGAGAATCAGGTGCTGTATGCCTGTGTGGTGAATGACCTGCATCGGGCGGCAGGCCGCTCGGGTGTGGGGGCGGTGATGGGTTCGAAGAATCTCAAGGCGGTGGCGATTCGTGGTACCCGGGGCGTGGCCGGAATCAAGGATTTTCCGGCCTTCATGCAGGCCACCCAGGCCGCCAAGAAGGTGCTCGCCGACAATGCGGTCACCGGGCAGGGTTTGCCCAAGTATGGCACTCAGGTGCTGATGAACGTGATCAACGAGATGGGCGCCTTGCCCACCCGCAATCACCGGGATGTGCAGTTCGAGGAAGCCGGCAGGATTTCCGCCGAGGCCATGCACGAGAAGCGGGCGTCCGACGGCAAGCCGCATCTGGTCACGAATGCGGCCTGTTTCGGCTGCACGATTGCGTGCGGACGCATTTCCGAGATCGACAAGGGGCATTTCACCGTCAAGAACAACCCGAAATACTGGGGGGCTTCGGGTGGTCTGGAGTACGAGGCGGCCTGGGCGCTCGGTGCCGCGAATGGGGTGGGAGACCTGGAAGCCCTGCAGTATGCCAACCTGATCTGCAACGAACAGGGGATGGATCCGATCTCTTTCGGTGCCACCGTGGGCGCAGCCATGGAGTTGTACGAAATGGGGGTGCTGAGCGAAGAACAGATTGGCCTGGAAGCCCCCTTCGGCTCGGTTGAAGCGTTGGCGAAGATGGTCGAGTTGACCGCTCAGGGCGAGGGGTTTGGCAAGGAGTTGGCGTTGGGCAGCAAGCGCCTGTGCGAGAAATATGGCCATCCCGAACTGTCCATGAGCGTGAAGGGGCAGGAGTTTCCGGCGTACGACTCGCGGGGCATCCAGGGTATGGGGCTGGCCTATGCGACCTCCAACCGGGGGGCTTGCCATTTGCGTGGCTACACGGTGGCGTCCGAAGTGCTGGGCATTCCGGTGAAAACCGATCCACTGGTCACCGAGGGCAAGCCGGCACTGGTGAAGGCTTTCCAGGATGCCACGGCAGTATTCGATTCGGCCGGCATCTGCGTGTTCACCAGCTTTGCCTGGACGCTGGCCGATGTGCAGCCACAATTGGCCGCCGCCTGTGAGGGCGACTGGAGCATGGAGAAGCTGAACGAAGTCGGTGAGCGCATCTGGAACATGGAGCGCATGTTCAACAACGCGGCCGGTTTCACCTCCCGCGATGACACGCTCCCGCCACGATTGACCCAGGAGCCTGCAAAGACCGGTCCGGCCAAGGGACTGGTCAACCGCCTTGGCGAGATGCTGCCAGAGTATTACAGCCTGCGTGGCTGGACACCGGACGGCGAACCTTCAGCCGAAACGCGCACCCGTCTGGGTCTGTAGTCGCGGGCTGCTTACGCTCGAGGCAGGCATCATTACCACGCCCGCTCGCAGCCACTGCATGGCGGCGGGCGGGCGTTTTACCAAGGACAAAGAATGAAACACGTGATTCTGGGAAATGGCCCGGCAGGCGTTGTCGCAGCTGAAACCCTGCGCCGTGCTGCACCGGCCGACGAAATCGTGATGGTTGGCAGTGAGGATGCACCACCGTACTCCCGCATGGCCATTCCATATTTGCTTGAAGAGAACATCGACGAGTCAGGTACTTATCTGCGTAAGACTCCCGGCCATTTCGAGCGCTTGAGGGTGCGTGAACTGGCGGGACGGGCGGTGGCGCTGGATACCGGAGCACAGCGCATTCTGTTTGCCGATGGGCATTTCGAATCCTACGACCGCCTGCTGATTGCGACAGGTTCACATCCGGTCCGTCCGCCGATTCCGGGTATTGACCTGCCTGAAGTACACACCTGCTGGACGCTGGCGGATGCGCGCGCGATTGCCGCTCTGGCCCGACCGGGAGCCAGGGTATTGCAACTGGGGGCGGGCTTCATCGGTTGCATCATCATGGAGGCGTTGGCCCGGCGGGGTGTTGAGCTGACGGTGGTGGAGATGGGCGATCGCATGGTGCCGCGCATGATGACGCCCAAGGCAGGGGGCATGATCAAGCGCTGGGTGGAAGGCAAGGGCATTCGGGTGGTGACTTCGGCAGGAGTCGAGCGCATCGACAGGGGGGACGATTCTCCGTTGAAGGTGAAGTTGTCGAATGGGGATGCTTTGCCCTGTGATCTGCTGATCGTGGCCGCAGGGGTGGCGCCCAATGTCAGCTTTCTGGAGCAGACCCCGGTGCATGTGGCCAAGGGGGTGTTGGTGGATGAGTGCATGCAGACCAGTGTGCCGGGAATCTACGCCGCAGGCGATGTTGCCGAGGCCCCCGATCTGTTCACCGGCGCGCATCTGGTATCCGCAATCCAGCCGAATGCCGCTGATCAGGCACGTGTGGCCGCACTGAACATGGCTGGTCAGTCCGCACGCTTGACCGGGGTGCTGGCGATCAACGTGCTCGATACATTAGGTCTGATTTCTTCCTCGTTTGGTCAATGGTGGGGCGAGCAGGTCGACAGCGGTGGGAGCGGAGTCGAACATGTGGATGAACAGCGCAGTCGTTACCTGAGTCTGCAGTTCAAGGACGATGTGCTCATCGGGGCCACTTCGATTGGTTTGACCGAGCATGTGGGCGCGTTGCGCGGCCTGATCCAGGGGCGGGTGAGGCTGGGTGACTGGCGCGAGTGCCTGCTGCGCGAGCCGCTACGCTTCGTTGAAGCCTATGTGGCCTGCAGCCAGCAGCCGATGGCGCTGGCCCGTTGAGTGACACGTACGGGGAAAGTGCCGATGAAGATTGTGTTCAAGCTGTTCGCGTCGCTGTCCGACCGTCTGCCGTCCGAGCGCAAGGGCAACTGTCTGGAGTTGGAGGTGGAAGAGGGCACCACTGTCGCCGACATGATCGCCCGTTATCGCATCCCTGAGCGCAGCGCGCATCTGGTGCTGGTAAACGGCGTGTTCATAGCCCCTCCCGAGCGGCTGGCGCGTTGCCTTTCGGAAGGTGACGAACTGGCCATCTGGCCACCGATCGCAGGCGGCTGAATGACCGGGGCGACGCAGCCAGACGCTGACGGGGTGTGCGTCCGCGAAGTGGCCTCCACCCCGGCAGGCTTTGAACGCGAACTGCGTCAGACGTGGCCTGGTGACGTTGAGCGGGAAACGCTCTCCGATGGCTTGTTGCTGAGGGTGCATGATGAGGGGGTGTCGCTGGACATCCTGCTCACAGCACAGCCCGAACGTCGCATCGGACTGCTCACCCTGCCGGTCAGCCGGGCCGTTTACCGTTTCACCGGGGGGGATCCGCAGGGGCGCAGACACCTGCTGGCAAGACTGGATCAGGGCATGCAGCGGGGTGGAGGGTAAGCCCTCGGGAAAGAAGAGGGTATCCCGCACCTGTTCTGGAGACAGGTGCGGGATAGTCAGCCTTGTGTCGCCTTTGCGGTGTCTGCGTGATGCATCTGGATTTTTCAGGGCAGCGTTTTGTGACGCATGGCCTGCATACCTAACAGCATTGCCACCAGTGCCAGCAGCAACATGCCCCACCGATCCAGTGTTGGAATCGCCGTTACATCTTCCTCCAAAGGCAGCGCCAAGGCGACAGGGTCGACAAACTCACCATTTTGCAGCGCATCGGCATCACGCAAGCCACCATCAATCACCGTATAAATTGCCTGATTTCCGCTGATTGTCGGTATGAACGGCTGCCATGGTGGTGTTGCTGACGCATCGTATTTCATCAGCACTGCATTGGCCGGGAGTGGATTCGGGAAAGTCAGGGTGACTGTCAGGGTACTACCGTTGTCACATTGCTTGGCCACAAAGTCGATCATTCCATAGGGATAGAGATAGCCCGCTGGTGGTGCTGTTCCCGCTGCAGAGGTGGCATTGAACTCGGTATGCGTCAGTGTGCAGGTCGGGTTGCTGTTCTGGATACCCATTGTCACCCCAGTTCCTGGTGTGCCGGGAGGGGCGATCACCGTTTGCTGTGGGGCACGGTTGACCGTCACGACATAGGTTTTTTGGGTTGTCCCGTCTGCCGCAGTTACCTGGACGGTAATGATGTTGTCGCCCACATTCAGCGTAATGGGTGCGGAGGCTGTACCCGGGGGGACTTGTACGCCATTTACTGTCACTGTCGCTCCAGTATCAGCCGCGCTTGGTGTCACCGTCAGCTGGTTGATTGCGTGCTCTACCGCAGCGCCATACGTCAGCGTGCCGGTAGAAAAGGTGGGCGTTAGTGTTGCATGACTCAGTATCAGGTCTGACAGGTCCGCATTGCTGGAAAGCATTTGATATACATACTGATCGGCCGGACCGGTCGCACTGGTGCCGCCGGGGGTGGTGACGGTGACGTTCACCGTTCCGGAGCCGGCCGGAGCGGTGGCGGTGATCTGGGTGGCGCTGTCGACCGTAAAGCCGGTGG
>JBAYOV010000042.1:0-32807 GCA_041678045.1 Rhodocyclaceae bacterium | reverse complement strand
TGAAGATGCTCAACACGCTGGAGAAGGCCACCGCCGAAGATGGCGATGCGCTTGCCTGCGTGGTGGAGGAAGGCCTGTCCATCCTGCTGCGCGTCCTGTCGCCCATCGCCCCGCATCTGGTGCATGCCCTGTGGCATGAGTGCGGCTTTGGCGACGACATCCTGAGCACGGCCTGGCCGGAAGTGTCGGAAGAAGCCTTGCGCCAGGATCAGGTCGAGTTGATGCTGCAGATCAACGGCAAACTGCGGGGCAGTATTCAGGTCGCCGCCGATGCCGGCCGGGGAGACATCGAAGCCATCGCGCTGGCCAGCGAAGCCGCCCTGCGCTTCATGGAAGGCAAGCCCGCGCGCAAGGTGGTGGTGGTGCCCGGCCGCCTGGTCAACATCGTGGTCTGAAACCCAACCCTGAGCCCGTACCGGATGCCCGACGCCATGCACAGCCCTACCCCCACCCGCCGTCAGGCGCTGCGCGCGCTCATGCCACTGCTGCTGGCCGGCGGCCTGAGTGCCTGCGGGTTCCGGCTGCGCGGCGCGCAGCCGCTGCCGTTTGCCACCCTGCACCTCGGAGTGGACACGAACAGCGAATTCGGCCAGGCGCTCGCACGCAAGGTCGGCACCAGCGGCACCACAGTGGCCATCACCGATCCTGCACAGGCCGATGCACGGCTGGAAATCCTGGGCAACCAGCGCAGCCGCGAGATTCTCTCGCTGTCAGCCGCCGGCAAGGTGCGTGAATACCAACTGTTCCAGACGCTCAGTTTCCGCGTGGTCGACCGCAACGGCGTGGAGTTGCTCGCGCCGGTCACCCTGCACAGCCGTCGCGAATACAATTTCGACGACACCCGCGTCATCGCCAAGGAGCGGGAGGAAGCCCTGTTGTTCCGCGACATGGAAGCCGAACTGCTGCAGCAGATGATGGACCGGCTGGCCACCCTCTCGCCGTGAGGCGGTCGTCGTGAAGCTTGCCCCCGGTTCCCTGCACACCCATCTGCAAGGCCCGCTCGCGCCGCTGTATCTGCTGCATGGCAGCGCGCCGCTGCTGGTCATCGAAGCCGGCGACGCAATACGCAGCGCAGCCCGCGAGCAGGGCATTCACGAGCGCGAAACCCTGGTGGTGGGCAAGGGCTTTCGCTGGGAACAGCTGTTCCTGGCCAGTGGCAACATTTCCCTGTTCGGCGACCGCAAGCTGATCGACCTGCGCATTCCGGGAGGCAAGCCCGGACGCGACGGCAGCGAAGCGTTGCAGCGCTATGTGCAGCAGCCCGCCAACGATCAGATCACGGTGATCTCGCTGCCCGAAATGGACTGGGCGGTACGCAAGAGCACCTGGTTCAAGGCCCTCGAAAATGCTGCCGTGGTGCTGGAACTCAACACCCCGGAGCGCAATGCCCTGCCCGACTGGATCGCACAGCGACTGGCGCGCCAGCAACAGCAGGCCGATGCCGACACGCTCAACTTCATTGCCGACCATGTCGAAGGCAACCTGCTCGCCGCCCATCAGGAAATCCTCAAACTGGGCCTGCTCCACCCCCCCGGTTCGCTCACGCTGGGCGACGTACAGAGCGCCGTGCTGAACGTCGCCCGCTACGACCTCAGCACCTTGCGCCAAGCCATGCTGGAAGGCGATGCCGGGCGCAGCATGCGGATTCTCGACGGCCTGCGCGCCGAGAGTGCCCCCCCGCCGCTGCTGCTATGGATGCTGAGCAATGAACTGCGCCAGCTCGCCGCGCTGCGCAGCGGGCTGGATGCCCGGCGACCGGCCAACCTGCTGTTCAAGGAACTGCGCATCTTTGATGCCGCCCGCCAGCGCGAACTTGGCAACGCGGCCCGGCGCCTGAGCGTGCGTGCCGTGCATGCGGCCCTGCTGCACGCCGCCCGGGTGGACCGCATCGTCAAGGGCATTGGCGAAGGGGACTTCTGGGATGAGTGCCTGATTCTGGTGATGCGCATCGCGCGGGTTCCCGCAGGCCGCTGACCTCGCCGGGTGCCTGCCGAGCCCCCTGAGTACGACCGTAACCGGTGTGCGCACTGGTGAGCGCGGGCCCGATCGCTTATAGTTGCCGATCATACGCAACCGCACCGGAAAGCCACACACATGGACGTACACACCTACATGCACACCCTGGGCCGGCAGGCGCGCGCCGCCTCGCGTGCCCTGGCCGCCGCCTCCACCGAAGCCAAGAACACCGCCCTGCTGGCCATGGCGGCTGACATCCGCGCACGCCGCGATGAGCTGCTGGCCGCCAACGCCCGCGACCTGGCCGATGCCCGCGCAGCCGGTCTGGAGGCCGCGCTGATCGACCGGCTCACCCTCAACGAGAAGGGCATCGAAGCGATGGCCGCCGGCCTGGAGCAGATCGCCACCCTGCCCGATCCGGTCGGCGAGATGACCAACATCAAGCGTCGCCCCTCCGGCATTCAGGTGGGGCACATGCGAGTGCCGCTGGGCGTCATCGGCATCATTTACGAAGCCCGCCCGAACGTCACCGCCGATGCGGCCGCGCTGTGCCTCAAGTCCGGCAATGCGGCCATCCTGCGCGGCGGCAAGGAAGCCCTGCACTGCAATCAGGCAATTGCCGCCTGCGTGCGCACCGGGCTGCTGCAGGCCGGCCTGCCCGAGCATGCGGTGCAGGTGGTGGACACCACCGACCGCGCGGCCGTAGGCGAGCTGATCGCGATGCCCGAGTTCGTCGACGTCATCGTGCCGCGTGGCGGCAAGGGGCTGATCGAGCGCATTTCCCGCGACGCCCGGGTTCCGGTGATCAAGCATCTGGACGGCAACTGCCATGTCTATATCGACGACGAGGCCGACCCCGCCAAGGCCCTGCCCATCGTCGAGAATGCCAAGACCCAGCGCCTGGGCACCTGCAACACCGCCGAATCGCTGCTGGTGTCGCGTACCGTGGCCGATGTGTGCCTGCCCGCAATCGCCCACCGGCTGGCAGACAAGGGCGTGGAAATGCGCTGCTGCCCCGAATCGCTGGCCCTGCTCGGCACGGCCGGCATCGATCCGGCCCTGCTGCGTGCGGCCACTGAAAGCGACTGGAGCGAAGAATATCTCGCCGCGATCATCGCCATTCGCGTGGTCGAAGGGCTGGACGAGGCCATTGCGCACATCAACACCTACAGCTCGGGTCACACCGAGGCCATCGTCACCGAAAACTACAGCCACGCCATGCGCTTCCTGCGCGAAGTCGACTCCTCGTCGGTCATGGTGAATGCCTCCACCCGCTTTGCCGATGGCTTCGAATACGGCCTGGGGGCGGAGATCGGCATCTCCACCGACAAGATTCACGCCCGTGGCCCGGTCGGACTGGAAGGGCTCACCAGCCAGAAATGGATCGTTTTCGGTAACGGCGAAATTCGTCGCTGAAAAACATGGGCCGGCCGGTTGCAGCAAGGTCACGCAGCCGGCCGGTCACAGCGCAATGAGCAGCCTCGAACAGCAACTCTCCCCCTCCGCACGCAGCACCCTGGATCAGTTCTGCGATGCGCTCTGGCTGGAAGACGGCCTGGCGAAGAACACCCTGGCGGCCTACCGCCTGGACCTGACCGCCTTCGCACTCTGGCTGGATACACACCATCAACGCCCCCTGCCCGAGGCCAGCACGGCAGACCTGCAGGCCTATCTGGCCGATTTTTCACTGCACAACAAAGCCTCCAGCCAGCGCCGCCTGCTCTCCAGTTGGCGACGCCTTTACCAGTGGCTGCTGCGCTGCGGCCTGATCGCGCAAGACCCCAGCGCACAGCTTGTCCCCCCGCTACGTGCCGAGCGCTTTCCCAAGACCCTCAGCGAAGCACAGGTGGAAGCCCTGCTCAAGGCGCCGGACCCGGACACCCTGTTCGGCCAGCGAGACCGCTGCATGCTCGAAGTGCTCTACGCCACCGGGCTGCGCGTGAGCGAACTGGTCGAGCTGAAAGTCTTTGAAGTGAGCCTGGACCAGGGGCTGGTGCGCATCACCGGCAAGGGCGACAAGGAGCGCCTGGTACCCTTGGGCGAACTGGCCCTGGACAGCCTGCTCGACTACACCCGCCAGGTGCGGCCGCTGCTGCTCGCGGGCCGCACCTCCGACCACCTGTTCGTGACCCGGCTGGGCAGCGGCATGACCCGGCAGATGTTCTGGAAGCTCATCAAGCAACATGCGCTGCAGGCCGGCATCGCCCCCGAGCGCCTGTCGCCCCACACGCTGCGCCATGCCTTTGCCACACACCTGCTCAACCACGGCGCCGATCTTCGGGTGGTGCAACTGCTGCTCGGACATGCGGACATCTCGACCACCCAGATATACACTCATGTCGCACGCGAGCGCCTGAAGGCGCTGCATGCAACCCACCACCCACGCGCCTGAACGGCACCCTCCCGTTCCCGCATCACGGACATTTCACACACATGGCACGCCAGGACACCCACGCCCCGGAAACACCGGCCACCCGCTTCCTGAAACAGCACCGCATCGCCTACTCCACCCATCTGTACGAATACGAGGAGCGGGGCGGCACGGCGGCCTCTGCCCGGCTGCTCAACCTGCCCGAGCACAGCATCGTGAAAACCCTGATCCTGCAGGACGAGCAGAACCAGCCCCTGATCATGCTGATGCACGGCGACTGCAAGGTGTCCACCAAGGAACTCGCCCGTCAGGCCGGACGCAAGCACATCGAAACCTGCAGGCCGGAGGTGGCCAACCGCCACTCCGGTTATCTGGTGGGCGGCACCTCGCCTTTCGGCACACGCAAGCGCATGCCGGTGTTCATGGAAAAAAGCATCCTCGACCTGCCGCTGATCTACATCAACGGCGGCCGGCGCGGTTTTCTGGTCGGCGTCCACCCGCACGACCTGCTCACCGCGCTGTCCCCCACGCTGGTGAGCGTGCGGCTCGCCAGCGCGCAATGAAGCGCTCGCATACGCCTCGTGCCCTGTAGAATCAAGCCCCTGCAATCCACACCACCGCTGAACCATGACACTGCTACTGATCATCGGCGCCTACCTGCTCGGCTCGGTGCCCTTTGCCATCATTTCCAGCCGCCTGTTCGGACTGGCCGACCCGCGCCAATACGGCTCGGGCAACCCGGGCGCCACCAACGTCCTGCGCAGCGGCAACAAGGCGGCTGCCCTGCTCACCCTGGTCGGCGACTGCGCCAAGGGCTGGCTGGCGGTGGCCGCCGCAAGCTGGCTCGGTTTTGATGCCGGCACAGCGGCCCTGGCCGGCCTCGCCGCCTTTCTGGGGCATGTGTTCAGCGTGTTCCTGCGTGGCAAGGGCGGCAAGGGCGTGGCCACCGCACTGGGCGTGCTGGCCGGCATTCAACCGCTGATTGCGCTGATCGCGCTGCTCACCTGGATCGCGGTGGCCGTCACCACCCGCTATTCCTCACTCGCGGCATTGTCTGCAGCGGCCATCACGCCGGTGGCCGGCATCGTGCTGATCGACGACCCTGCCGTGATCGGCGTCCTGTTCCTGGTCACGGCCGTACTGTTCTGGCGTCATGCAGAAAACATCCGCCGGCTCAGAAACGGTACCGAAGGCCGTATCGGGGCCGGCAAAAAAGGCTGATCAGGGGGCGCTACCCGCTCCTGCCACACCACCGGCCTGCATCGCAGCCTGCGGGGCGGCACGCGGACTGCGCAGGTCCGCCAGGGGCCATCTCGGATGCACCCTGACAGCCGGCGCCCGTGCCGGTCGCTCACCGGCCGCAAGCCTGAGCGCACCGGCAAACGCGATCATTGCCCCGTTGTCGGTGCACAACTCGGCCTCCGGATAAAACACCCGCGCGCCCCGCTTGCCCGCCTGCGCATCCAGCTGACTGCGCAGGCGCTGGTTCGCACCCACGCCGCCGGCCACCACCAGCTGCTTCAGACCCGTCTGGCGCAGCGCCTTGAGGGCCTTGTGGCACAACACGTCCACCACTGCTTCCTGAAAATCCGCCGCCAGATCGGCCGCCTGCTCGACCTGCCAGCCATCGCGGGAAACCACATTCAGCACAGCCGTCTTGAGACCGCTGAAGCTGAAGTCGAGATCGTCGGAGTGCAACATCGGGCGCGGCAGGCGATGGCGTCCGGTCTTGCCCCCCGTCGCCAGACGGGCCAGCTGCGGTCCGCCAGGATAGCCCAGCCCGAGCAACTTGGCCGTCTTGTCGAAGGCTTCGCCCGCCGCATCGTCGACGGTCTCGCCCAGCAGGCAATATTCCCCCACGCCCGTCACCGACATCAGCTGCGTGTGTCCGCCCGACACCAACAACGCGACAAAAGGAAAGTCCGGAGGGTCGGCCGACAGCAACGGCGACAGCAGGTGCCCTTCCAGATGATGCACCGGCAGGGCCGGCACCCCCAGCGCCAGCGCCAGCGACTCGGCAAAGCTCGCCCCCACCAGCAACGCGCCGGCAAGCCCCGGACCGGCGGTATACGCCACCGCCTCCACTTCGCTCATCGTCACGCCGGCATCCTGCAGGGTTTCACGCACCAGCACCGGCAGGCGGCGGATGTGGTCGCGCGAAGCCAGCTCCGGCACCACGCCGCCATACAGCGCATGCAGATCGATTTGCGAGTGGATGCGGTGGGCACGCAACCCGGCCTCGCTGTCGTACAGCGCGACTCCGGTTTCATCGCACGAACTTTCAATTCCCAGTACCTTCATCCAAGCACCTTCATGGCCAGACTCCCCGATCCCGTATTCCCACTTTCAGACAGGCGCAAGTTTAACAGCCTGCCTCCACCCGGCCCTAATCAACCCTTGCATCGCCTGCAAATCGCGCGTTATACTCGCTCCCTTTCTGCTATCTAGCCAATCAAGGAATTCCGTAATGCCGGGTATTCGCGTCAAGGAAAACGAGCCGTTTGAAGTCGCCATCCGCCGCTTCAAGCGCACCATCGAAAAAACCGGTTTGCTGACCGAACTTCGCGCACGCGAGTTTTACGAGAAGCCGACCGCTGAGCGCAAGCGCAAGCTTGCTGCTGCCGTCAAGCGCAACCACAAGCGTCTGCGCAGCCAGATGCTGCCGCGCAAGCTGTACTGATCACACCTGCGCTCTCCCGGACGCCTTCCGTCCGGTTCAGCATGCAACGTTGCGGGTGCAGACCTTTGAGTCTGCGCCCGCAACGCGCTTCTCGTTAACCCGGCGATCACTCGCCCTTTCAGACGGAGAACCTCATGTCGCTCAAGGCCCGCATCCAGGAAGACATGAAAGCCGCCCTCAAGGCCAGGGACAGTGCCCGACTGTCGGCCATCCGCATGTTGATGGCTGCCATCAAGCAGCGCGAGGTGGACGAGCGCATCGAGCTGGACGACGCCGCCATCATGGCCACCGTAGAGAAGCAGATCAAGCAACGCCGCGACTCCGCCGCCCAGTATGACGCCGGAAATCGCCCCGAACAGGCGGCTGCCGAACGCCACGAAATCGAAGTGCTGTCGGTGTACCTGCCGGAAGCCATGAGCGACGAAGAACTCGACAGCGCAATTGCCGCCGCGCTCTCCGAGACCGGTGCCGCCACGGCCGCCGACATGGGCAAGGTGATGGGCGTCCTCAAGCCCCGCCTGACCGGCCGTGCAGACATGGCCGAAGTGTCCCGCCGCGTCCGCAGCCGCCTGAGCTGAGCTCAGCGCCCCGGCCACGGCCGAGCGTCCGGCATGATCCCGCAGTCCTTCATCCAGGACCTGCTCGCCCGCATCGACATCGTCGATGTCATCGAGCGCCATCTCACCCTGAAGAAGAGCGGCGCCAACTATTTTGCGCGCTGCCCCTTTCACGGAGAAAAATCCGCTTCATTTTCGGTCAGCCCATCGAAGCAGTTCTACCACTGCTTCGGCTGCGGCGTGCATGGCAATGCAATCGGTTTCCTGATGGAATACAGCGGCCTGAGCTTCATCGAGGCCGTGCGGGAACTCGCCCAGCAAGCCGGCCTGAAACTACCGGAAAGCCAACCCGGCAGCGACACCGCCCCCCGCATCACCTCCGCCAGCGAAGGCCTGCACGAGGTGATGGCAGCCGCCGCCCATCACTACCGCGAACAACTCAAGAACACCCCCGAAGCCATCGCGTATCTGAAACGGCGCGGCCTGAGCGGGGAAATCGCTGCCCGCTTCGGCATCGGCTACGCCCCGGATGACTGGCAGGGTCTGCGCAAGATCTTTCCCAGCTACGAAGACAAGCAGTTGGTCGACGCCGGGCTGGTGATCGTTGCCGAAGACAGCGGCCGCCGTTACGACCGCTTTCGCAAGCGCATCATGTTCCCGATCCAGGACCGGCGTGGCCGCATCATTGCTTTCGGCGGCCGAGTACTGGACAGCGGCGAACCCAAGTACCTCAACTCGCCCGAAACCCCCCTGTTTGAAAAGGGTCGCGAGCTGTACGGCATCACCCAGGCCCAGAAAGCCATTCGCGACGAAGGCCATGCGCTGGTGGTGGAAGGCTACATGGACGTGGTCACCCTGGCCCAGTTCGGCGTGTGCAACGCCGTCGCCACACTGGGCACGGCCACCACGCAACACCACCTGCAGACACTGATGCGCTTTACCGACCGCATCGTGTTCAGCTTCGACGGTGACGCTGCCGGACGCAAAGCCGCCCGGCGCGCCCTGGAGGCCTCACTCGAAACCTTGCGCGACGACGTGACCCTGGCCTTCCTGTTCCTGCCCGCCGAGCACGACCCGGACTCCTTCGTACGCGCCCACGGCGCCCAGGCCCTGCGAGAGGCCGCAACCCACGCCACGCCCCTGACCCGCTTCCTGCTCGACACATTGTCCGACGAATGCGACCTGGGCACCGCCGAAGGCCGCGCCCGACTGGTGCACGAAGCCCGCCCACTGGTCACCCGAGTGGCCGCCCCGCTGCTACGCCTGCAACTCGTCAAAGCGGTCGCAGAAGCCGGCATGCTCAACCAGGGCGAAGTAGAGCAGGCCTACGGACTCAAACCGAGCCAGCCCCCCCGCCAGTCAAGCACATCGCACGGAGGCCGCTTCGGCACGCCACGTACCCCCCGAGCCACCACCGGTCCCCGCACCCGCCCCGGCAGCGCAGTCAGCCTGCTGCTCAGGCTGGTGCTGCAACACCCGATCCACGCCACCCGCCTGCCGGTGGATCTGATTCCGGCCGACGACACCGACGGCACCGCCCTGATTGCCATCATCGACGCGATCAGCATCGGCGACCTGGACCCCGGCTGCAATCTCGCCACCCTGGTCGAGCATTTTCGCGAAACCCCGCATGCCTCCACCCTGTCAAAGGCAGCAGCAGAGCTGGTCGGGGCCGGCTTCGAGGATGAAGTGATCGAGGATCTGTTCGATGACACCCTGCGCAAACTGCAGGCCGATGCCATCGAACGGGAAATTTCCAGCCTCACCCGCCAGGCGCGCGAACGCGGCCTGAGCAGTGCCGAACGCTACCGCCTGGCAGACCTGCTGATCCGCAAGCGGCAACCGCCAAGCCTCGGCAAACATTAGATTTTCTGCTATAATTTACGGTTTCCCGATTTTCACCCACCCCGAATCAAGGAGTGCCATGGCCCGCGAAAAACTCAAGGGTGCGCGCAAGGAAAGCCCCAAGGGGCGTACCGCAAAAGCCAGGAAAAAAGACGAAATCGTCGTCGATCGCCCGGCGACGTCGCCGCTTGATGCCGAGGTGCGCCGGACCCAGCTCAAGACCTTGATCGCACTCGGCAAGGAACGGGGTTATCTGACCTACGCCGAGATCAGCGACCACCTGCCCGATGACGTTGCGGATGCCGAACAGATCGAAGGCATCATCGCCACCTTCAACAACATGGGCATTCAGGTGTTCGATGAGGCGCCTGCCGCCGAAGACCTGCTCATGTCCGAGAACGTGGCCACCTCGGTGGACGAGGATGTAGCCGAAGAGGAAGCCGAACAGGCGCTGTCCTCGGTCGATTCGGAGTTCGGCCGCACCACCGACCCGGTACGCATGTACATGCGTGAGATGGGCACCGTGGAGTTGCTCACCCGCGAAGGTGAAATCGAGATCGCCAAGCGTATCGAGGAAGGTCTGCGCCACATGGTGCAGGCCATCTCGGCCTGCCCGACCACCATTGCCGAAATGCTCGAGACTGCCGGCAAAGTGGCCAACGACGAAATCCGCATCGACGAGTTCATCGACGGCCTGCTCGACCCTGTCCTGACCGAAGCGGCCACAGCCGACGACGACAGCGACAGCACCGACCCTGCCGACGACGATCTGGACGACGCCGCCGACAGCAGCGACGACGATGACGGCGACGACGATGACGACGACAGCAGCGGCGACAAGGAAGCTGCCGCCAATGCCGCTTCGCTGCTCAAGCTCAAGACCGACGCACTGGAGCGCTTCGCCAGCATTCAAGCCCTGTACGAGGACAAGATCCGGGCGCTCGAAGGCAACGGCTCGCGCGACGGCACTTATCTGGAGTTGCAGCAGAAGATTTCCGACGAACTGCTCAACATCCGTTTCACCGCCAAGACCATCGAGCGCCTGTGCGACTCGGTGCGCCACATGGTGGAGCAGGTGCGCGGGCACGAACGTCAGATCCTGCGCCTGTGCGTGGATCGCGCCGGCATGCCGCGCCAGCACTTCATCAAGAACTTCCCTGGCCGTGAAATCGATCTGGACTGGCTGAAGGACGAGATTGCCGCCGGCAAGAACTACGCCGAAGGCCTGATGCGCGTGCATCCCGCCGTACTCGAAGAGCAACAGAAGCTCATCGAACTGCAGGACCGCATCGGCATTCCGCTCAAGGAGCTCAAGGACATCAATCGCCAGATGTCCACCGGCGAGGCGAAGATGCGCCGCGCCAAGCGCGAGATGACCGAGGCCAACCTGCGCCTGGTGATTTCCATCGCCAAGAAGTACACCAACCGCGGCCTGCAGTTCCTCGACCTGATCCAGGAAGGCAACATCGGCCTGATGAAGGCCGTGGACAAGTTCGAATACCGTCGCGGCTACAAGTTCTCGACCTATGCCACGTGGTGGATCCGGCAGGCCATCACCCGCTCGATCGCCGACCAGGCCCGCACCATCCGCATCCCGGTGCACATGATCGAAACGATCAACAAGATGAACCGGATCAGCCGTCAGATCCTGCAGGAAACCGGCCTGGAACCCGACCCGGCCACCCTGGCAGAGAAGATGGAAATGCCCGAGGAGAAGATCCGCAAGATCATGAAGATCTCCAAGGAGCCGATCTCCATGGAGACGCCGATCGGCGACGACGACGATTCCCACCTGGGCGACTTCATCGAGGACACCGCCACCCTGGCCCCGGCCGATGCAGCCATGGTGGCCAGCCTGCGCGAAGCGACCAACGAAGTACTCGACTCGCTCACGCTGCGCGAAGCCAAGGTGCTGCGCATGCGCTTCGGCATCGAAATGAACACCGACCACACGCTGGAAGAAGTCGGCAAGCAGTTCGATGTCACCCGCGAGCGCATCCGCCAGATCGAAGCCAAGGCCCTGCGCAAGCTCCGCCACCCCAGCCGCTCCGAACGGCTGCGCAGCTTCCTCGACAGCGACAGCTGATCACCCCCTCCCTGCGGGGCCCCGGCCGGCGGCCCCGCCCCTCTTCAGTGCATTCATCGGTTAGAATGCGGCTCGGGGGCTCATAGCTCAATCGGTTAGAGCAGCGGACTCATAATCCGTTGGTTGCAGGTTCAAGTCCTGCTGGGCCCACCAATAAAATCAAGCACTTAGCCCGGTTTTCGATAGCCGGGCTTTTTGTTTTCTGGTGCGTGGGTTACTCAGGCCGTAAAACGGAGACAGCACGCTCAAGGGCCGGGTTAATAGCTCAGGGCTTCGATGACTGCGGCGGGGTTGCGCTCGATGACGTTGAGCAGTACGAGTGCGGGGCCGTGCGGCGTGCGGTCGCCTCTCTCCCAGTGGCGAAGGGTTGCCGTCGAGAACCCGAAGCGGGCGGCGAACTGCTCTTGCGTCATGCCTACCTTGGTGCGCAGGGCCTTCACGTCCACCGTGCGCGGGCGATGGATGCGGGTGCCAGGGGCGGGATGCCCTTCGGCGTGCTCGATGGCCTCTTGCAGGCCGCGCTTGATACTCTCGAATGCTGTACTCATGTCCGTCTGTTTCTCCATGCCCTGACAAGCAGGTTGGTCAGGTCGGCAAGTTCGTTTCGTTCGGCCTTGGTTAGGTTGGCGCGGTCGCCCTTGGCGAAGAGCGTCAGCAGGTACAGCGGCATGTCATCGCCATGGAAGTAATAGATGACCCGAACGCCTCCGCTCTTGCCTTGTCCGCCACGCCGCCATCGCAATTTGCGCACGCCGCCCGTGCCCTCCATTACGCCGCCGTCTTTCGGGTGCGCAGCGAGATAGCGGATGATGTCCTGTCGTTCGTCCGCGCTCATGAGCTTATCGGCGGTGCGGATGTACTCAGGCAGTTCTGCAATGGTTTGCATGGTTGGAGTGTAATCCAATGGAACAGTTCGGCCTAGCACTACAGCCGTATATCCCATTCAGGAGGAATGAATCCGCGACGCCGGTAGCGACACAGCTGCACCCGTCGTTGATGTCGCGCGCCAAGCGGCCGCATCCCCGCCTTCGCCAAGCTGCGTTAAACTATTAACCTGGCCCGTGAGAATGCTGTTTCCGTTCGCTCTAAGCTTGCCGAAGGGCGCTGCCGGGGCTGGGCTTCAACAGAGCCTGTCCTGAGTTCGACGAAGGGCTCAGACCGAACGGTTGGCAGTGACTTTAAGGGCCGGGTTAATAGCGCCGCAGCATGTTTGATCATTCTGCAGCATGAACTCACCTCCACTTGAGTTTCTTGGGCATGGCGCGTTGGTGACGAACTCGGTTCCGTTGGTTGCAGGTTCAAGTCCTGCTGGGCCCACCATTCACACCATGCCAGGAACAGGCCGACGCGCTGAATGGATATTGCAGTCATCGATGACACGCCACTGAATCTGCTGCTGATGGAAAAGCTGGTGGCGCGCCAGACTGACTGTCGTGCCCACCCCTTTTCCGATCCTTTCGAAGGACTGGAGTGGTGTCTCGGCAACGAACCGGATCTGATCATCGTGGACTACATGATGCCGGGACTGGATGGCCTCGACTTCATCCGCCGCGTCCGTTCACAGCATGACCGTGACGACGTGCCCATCCTGATGGTGACCGCCAACAGCGAGCGCAGCACCCGTTACGAAGCACTGCAGTGCGGTGCAAACGATTTTCTCAACAAACCGATCGACGCTCACGAGTTCGAACCGAGAGTGCGCAACATGCTCATGCTGCGCCAGGCCCATCTGGACACCCGACGCAGGGCCGAACGCCTGCAGGAAGAGGTTCGCAAGGCCACGGCCGAAATCCAGGCGCGAGAACAGGAGACGATTACCCGACTGGCGCGGGCTGCAGAGTTTCGCGACCCAGAAACCGGCGCCCATATCCTGCGCATGGCGCATTTCTCGGCACTCATCGCACGCACCCTCGGACTGGCCGACGAGCGTGTGCAAGCCATTCTGCTCGCAGCCCCGATGCACGATGTCGGCAAGCTCGGCATCCCGGACCATATCCTGCTCAAACCCGGCCCGCTCAGCTTCGACGAACGCGAGATCATGAAGCGCCATCCGGCCATCGGTTATGAAATTCTGAAGGACTCGGCCTCCGCCGTGGTACAGCTTGGTGCCACCATCGCCCTGACGCATCACGAGAAGTTCGATGGCAGCGGCTATCCGCGCGGCCTGTCCGGCGACGACATTCCGCTTGAAGGCCGCATCGTGGCGGTAGCCGATGTATTTGACGCGATCACCTCACCCCGCCCCTACAAGAAAGCCTGGCCCTTTGAAGAGGCGGTCGACTTCATCGCTCAGGGCATGGGCAGGCATTTCGATCCGGCATGCGCATCCGCGCTGCTCAAGCAACTTGACCAGATCAGGTTGATCCAGAAACGTTTCCAGGACCATTGCCCCCCCGCACCATGACCTCTTCCGCCCACACCGACCCTTCCGGATTCGTTCAACGTGGCAACGTGGCCAGACTATCACTTCGCGCCCGGGTCACGCTGATTTACGCACTGGTCTTTGTGTGCACCTCCGTCCTGGCGCTGGCACACCTGACTGCCCGACACCAGCAGATGAGCAGCGAACAGGCCGACAACTGGGCGCGCGCAATTGCCGGCAGCGTCGGCCTGCTGTCACAGGCCGAAGTTGCTGCCAATGATCACATTGCACTGGCACGCAGGCTGGAAACATTCAGCGAACTGGATGAAATCCGGATGATCACGCTCACCGACCGCCAGGGGCAAGCACTCGCCCACGTGGAGCGCAATTCGGCCGGCAACCTTGTTGCTGCCCGTGCAGGTCCCGAATTAAGCAAGCACGCCCCGAGCAACCGGATACTGCTCAGCACACAGGGTACCCATCACATTTTGTGGCGCCCAATCGGCGAAATTGCCCCGATTGGCTGGATACGGCTGGAATACCTGGCGCACGGCCCCAGGCATGTCCAGAAGGCGTATCTGCTGGAAGCGGGCGCGATGATTGCCGTGATGACACTGTTCACCACCCTGCTGCTGTACTGGCTCACCGGCCGTGCCATGCGCCCACCTTCAACGGGCTCGGAAGACACACCTCACTGAGCGGTTCAAGCCCCGGAGGCGGGATACGCCGGACACATGTGCCCCGTTTACTGCGTGCCGCGCTGGATCAGCTCGATCTTGTAGCCGTCGGGATCCTCGACAAAGGCAATCACGGTGCTGCCATGCTTCATCGGCCCGGCCTCGCGCACCACCTTGCCGCCGCGCGCCCGAATCTCGTCGCATGCGCGGTAAGCATCGGCCACCTCCAGCGCAATATGGCCAAAAGCATCGCCCTGATCATAACGGGGGGTGTCCCAGTTGTGGGTCAGTTCGATCACCGCGCCCTCGGCTTCATCCTGAAATCCGACGAATGCCAGCGTGAAGCGCCCCTCGGGGTAATCCTGCCGGCGCAGCAGTCGCATGCCCAGCACTTCGGTATAGAACGCCAGCGAGCGCTGCAAATCGCCCACCCTCAACATCGTATGCAGAATTCGCACGACCCATCCTCCTTCAAATCATTGCCTTTCAATCCAGTGCCGGCAAACCCCTGCCGGCTTCCCGCAATGCCTTGCGTGCAGCCTGCCAGTCAGGATACAGGGATGCCACCACCGACCAAAAACGAGGTGAGTGATTCATTTCCAGCAGATGAGCCACCTCATGGGCCACCACATAGTCGATCAGTTCAGGCGACAGGTGCACCAACCGCCAGTGCAGCCGGATACCACTGCGCGTGCTGCAACTCCCCCACCGGGTACGCGCACTCGACAGCCTCACGGGCGGCACGCTGACCCCCAGGCGTGCGCAATATACAGCGACACGCTGGCGAAAAAACGGCAAGGCGCGTGCCTGCAGACACTTCACCAGCGCCTTTCGCGCGCCCGGCCCGTCCAGGAGATGCAGCGCCTCCGTACCATCGCCGGCCTGCTGCCAGGCTTCGAGGGGCTCGACCTGCGGCAGTGCATGCAGCCTGACCCGGCACTCACGCCCCAGCACGGGCAGGACTGCACCATCCTGAAGGCGGAACGCCCGACTGTCACGCGTTTCACGCAAAGCCTTCAGGCGAGAGGCCAGCCATTCGCCATGACCGTACAGGAAGGCCCGCACCTGATCGGGCCTGACCTCCCATGGCAGGGCAAGCCGCACCTGACGGGCATCGACCTGCAAGGCCATGCTCCGGCGCCGTGACCTGCGCACCCGGCATACCACCGGCTCACCGGCAGTCTCGACCACCTCGACGCACTCCACCTCAGCGCGGGCTGCGGCGGCGTACAAGGTCTCGACCAGACTCATTGCCCATCCTTCACGCCCTGTTCTTCATTCCTTGTCCTGCCAGGCGAAGCCCAGACCCTCCACGCCCGCCTTCAACTCGGCCATCGCCGCTTCGACCCGGGCAGCGGAGCCCTTCATGCCCAGTTCCACCGAACGGCGTTCGCCGTCCGCAGCCACCGTGGGCAGACTGAACAGGGCCGCATCCGGATACCGCTCGGTGATGCCTTCCATCAGGCCGATCATTGCCCCCTCGTAGGCATCCCATACGGTGATCGCCCGCTCCACATAATCTTCCTGGTGGTGCAAATGTGCATACCGTTCGTCCAGCACCCACTCGACCATCGGCCAGGCCATCACCGGAAAGCCGGGCACGAAATAATGTTCACGGATGGAAAACCCCGGAATCTGGTTGAACGGATTGGGAATGATCTCGCTGCCCAGCGGAAACACCCCCATCTGCAGGCGATGCGGGGTGATGTCTTCACCAAAGCGCCCCCGGATGGCCTGTTCGGCCTCTGGATGCAGGGCCAGTTCCAGCCCCAGAGCCGCAGCGGCCGACTGCCGGGTGCGATCGTCCGGTGTGGCGCCGATGCCGCCGAAGCTGAACACCACATCCCCAGTGGCGAAGCTGTCCCGCAGCACCCCGGTCAGACGCTCGCCGTCGTCGCCCACATATCGCGCCCATGAAAGCTTCAGGCCACGGGCCGCCAGCATTTCGATCAGGCGAGTCAGATGCTTGTCCTGACGACGCCCGGACAGGATTTCGTCACCCACGATGATTGCACCAAACGCCATAAGTCCCTCTTTCAGCCCGCCACCATCAACGCATCGCACCGGGCATCATGCCCTTCATCGCACGCATCATCTTCTGCATGCCGCCCTTGGAAAACTGCTTCATCACCTTCTGCGTCTGCTCGAACTGCTTGAGCAGACGATTGACCTCCTGCACCGATACGCCGGCACCGGCCGCCACCCGCCGCTTGCGGCTGGCCTTGAGCAGTTCCGGCCGGGCGCGCTCCAGTGGCGTCATCGAGTTGATGATGCCCTCGATGCGGTTGATCGCCTTCTCTTCAGCGCCCCCCTGCAGCTTGCCCGCAGCCTCGGCAAACTGCGCCGGCAGCTTGTCGAGCATGGAAGACAGTCCCCCCATCTTGCGCATCTGGGCGATCTGCTCCTTGAAGTCATTCAAGTCAAAACCCTTGCCGGTCTTGAGCTTCTGCGCAAACTGACGGGCCGCCTCCTCATCCACGCCACGACGCGCCTCTTCGACCAGACCCAGGATGTCGCCCATGCCGAGGATCCGGCTGGCCATCCGTTCGGGGTGAAACTCCTCCAGCCCGGACAGCTTTTCACCCACGCCGGCAAACTTCAGCGGCTTGCCGGTCACATGGCGTACCGACAGGGCCGCGCCACCGCGTGAATCGCCATCGAGCTTGGTCAGCACCACACCGGTCAGCGGCAGGGCTTCGTTGAATGCACGCGCGGTGTTCACCGCATCCTGACCGAGCATCGCATCGACCACGAACAGGGTCTCGATCGGTTTCACGGCTGCGTGCAGGGCCTTGATCTCGGCCATCATCGCTTCATCGATCGCCAGTCGGCCCGCCGTATCGAGCAGCACCACGTCGTAATAATGACGACGCGCATGGTCGAGTGCCGCAAGCGCAATATCCACCGGCTTCTGGTCGGTACGCGACGGGAAGAAGTCGATGCCCGCCTGTGCGGCCACGGTCTTCAGCTGCTCGATCGCCGCAGGGCGATACACGTCGGCCGACACCGCCAGCACCTTCTTCTTCATGCGTTCATGCAGGAGCTTGCCGAGCTTGCCGGTGGTGGTGGTCTTGCCCGCACCCTGCAGACCCGCCATCAGCACCACGGCCGGCGGCTGTGTGGACAGATCCAGCCCGGCATGGGCTCCGCCCATGAGTGCCTTCAGTTCATCATGCACCACCCCCACCAGAGCCTGCCCCGGGGTGAGCGATCCGATCACCTCCTGGCCAACTGCCTTTTCCTTCACCCGGGCGATGAAATCCTTCACCACCGGCAGGGCCACATCCGCTTCGAGCAGGGCCATGCGCACCTCGCGCATGGCCTCCTGGATGTTGTCTTCGGTCAGGCGAGCCTGGCCGCGCAGTGTCTTGACGACTTTGGACAGTCTTTGGGTTAGATTATCGAGCATATTTGCGTATGGCCCCCGGCCTTGGAGTAAACTACAGAACTCTATGCAAGCCATTCTACTTCATCTGCTGGCCGCCACGCTGTACGGGGTGCTCGCCGTGCTGTTCCACAAACAGTGCCGGGCCGCCCCGCCACAACGTCACTGCATGGGCCGAAAAGAACGCATCCTGCTGCTGATTGCACTGGTCTTGCACGGCCTGGGCCTGCACGCCGCCATGTTCGCCGGCGACGGCATGCGCTTCGGTTTCGGGCTGGCCGTATCGCTCATGCTCTGGCTGGCCGTGGCCTTCTACTGGATAGAGGCCTTCTACGCACGGCTCGACGGCCTGCACGCGCTGGTCCTGCCCGCAGGCTTCATCGGCACCCTGCTGCCGGTGGTGTTTCCGGGCCAGCACCTGCTGGCAAACGCGGCCTCGCCCGCCTTCCGCGCACACTTCATCGTCGCCATGCTGGCCTACAGCCTGTTCACCCTGGCTGCCCTGCATGCAATGCTGATGGCGGTGGCCGAACGGCAGTTGCACAGCGGACGACTCAGCCGCAGCATTGCCGGCCTGCCGCCACTGCTCACGCTCGAATCGCTGCTCTTCCGTCTGATCACCATCGCATTCATCCTGCTCACCCTCACGCTGGGCTCGGGCATCGTGTTTTCCGAGGCGCTGTTCGGCCAGGCCTTCCGCTTCGACCACAAGACCGTGTTTGCCATCGTCTCGTGGCTGATTTTCGGCAGCCTGCTGGTCGGGCGACAACTCTGGGGCTGGCGTGGGCGGGTAGCGCTGCGCTGGACGCTGGCCGGTTTCATCGCGCTGATCCTGGCCTATCTCGGCAGCCGTTTCGTGATCGAAGTCCTGCTCGAGAAAGCCGGCGGCTGACCCCTCGGATCAAGGAGCCGCACCCTGCCGGCCCTTGACATCGCCGGCAGCAGGCGGAATACTCCGAACCTGTTTCACAACTCCTCTCCCTGCGTGGAAGAATCCTCCCTGGGCTCCCAATTCGGCGCGCTCATCTTTTTGCTGGTGCTGTCCGGCATGTCGTCCATGACCGAAACGGTCATGATGGCCTCCAACCGCTACAGACTGAAATCACTGGCCGCTTCCGGCCACCGTGGCGCGAGGCTGGCCGTCGAACTCCTGTCGAAAACGGATCGCCTGCTCGGCGTGGTGCTGCTGTTCAACAATCTGGTGAATGTCGGCGCGGCCACACTGGCCAGCGTCATCACCATTCACCTGTTCGGCGAAAACCAGATGGCACTGGCGCTCGGCACCGTGCTGCTGACCTTCTTCATTCTGGTGTTTTCCGAAATCACCCCAAAGGTCATCGGAGCGCATCACGCCGACCGGCTCGCGGTGATCGTCAGCTACCCGCTGAGCTTCCTGCTACGGGTCTCCTATCCGGCAGTGTGGTTTGTCAATCTCTTCGTCAGCGGCCTGCTCACCGTGCTGCGACTCAAGCCGGCCTCCAGCGACAACCACAGCAGCAACCTGTCCATGGAAGAGTTGCGCACCATGGTACTGGAATCGGCTCACTACATTCCCGGCAAGCACCGCGACATCCTGGTGAACCTGTTCGACCTGGAACACATCACCGTCGAAGACGTGATGACGCCACGTGGCGCAATCGAAAGCCTGGACCTGCGTCAATCCGAAGAAGCCCTGCGCCAGCAGATCGCCACCAGCTACCACACCCGCTTGCCGGTACTCGATGGTGACAACGAACGGGTCATCGGCGTTTTGCACCTGCGCCGCATGCTCGCCGCCACGCTGGATGGCGGCTTCAGCGCCGAACGCATCCGCGAACTGGTTGCCCGGCCGTATTTCATCCCGGCCGACACGCCCGTACATGCACAACTCCAGTTCTTCCAGGAAAACCAGCAACGCCTGGCACTTGTAGTGGATGAATACGGTGAGTTGCTTGGCCTCATTTCGGTGGAAGACATTATCGAAGAGCTGATCGGCAAGTTCACCACCAGCATGCCGGACGGCAGCGAACGGCTCAACTGGGGCGAGGACGGCAGCGTCATCGTCGATGGCACGCAAAACCTGCGCGAGCTCAACCGGCGCCTGGGCCTTGAACTGCCACTCGAAGGCCCGAAGACCCTGAATGGCCTGATCCTCGAGCACTTGCAGGACATCCCCGATGCAGACCTGTCTCTGCGGATCGGCGACCTGGCCATCGAAGTCATCCAGACCGAGGACAAGCGCGTGCGCATGGCTCGACTGTTCAGGCCACAACTCAGCCGCCGCCCATCCACCGAGAACACCTGAACGTCATCCGGCCCTTTACAAGCAGAAGGGCACATGCAACCATTCGCCGCCTATGCATTCATTCTGTCCGGGCCTTGTGCCGCTGTTCTGTGTCAGAATGCGACATAACGATACCGATACACTATTTGGTCGAGCATGGCTGCAACTCCTCAACCGGTCATCAGCGGTCTTGGCCGCGCGCTGATCCAGCACGGACGGCTTTCCGAAGCCGACGCGATCGCGTGCACCACCGCCGCAGGCAACAATCTGCTGGGATTCATCAACGAACTGGCTCAGCGCAAGCTCATCTCGCAGCGCGATGTGGCCATGTTCGCCGCCCAGACCTTCGGTTGTCCGCTGATCGACATCGGCGCCCTTGACATCGAATATGTTCCCAAGGACGCTGTCGACAAGAAGCAGATCAGCAAGCACACGGTGGTGCCGCTGGCCAAGCGCCAGAATCGCCTTACCATCGCCGCAGCCGATCCCTCCAACCTGCGCGTCATCGACGAGATCCGCTTCCAGACCGGCCTGCAGATCGACGTGGTCGTGGCCGAGGCCGACAAGCTCGCGAAAGTCATCGAAAAGCTCTCCGAAACCGCCGCCAGCGCAATGAAGGAGCTTGCCGGCGACGATTTTGACATGGACATGCTCAATGAGGGCATGCCTGGCGAAACCGCCGAGGCCTCGGAAGAACAATCGGATGTCGACGACGCACCGGTGGTCAAGTTCATCCAGAAGGTGCTGGTGGACGCCATCAACGAAGGGGCCTCCGACATCCATTTCGAGCCCTACGAAAAGTTCTACCGCATCCGGGTGCGTTCCGACGGCATTCTGCGCGAAGTGGCCCAGCCTCCGCTGATGCTCAAGGAAAAGATCGCCGCACGCATCAAGGTCATCTCGCGCCTGGACATCTCGGAAAAGCGTATTCCCCAGGATGGCCGCATGAAGCTGGTGCTGTCCAAGAACAAGGCCATCGACTTCCGGGTGTCCTCACTGCCCACACTGCACGGCGAGAAGATCGTGATGCGTATTCTCGACCCCTCCTCGGCCATGCTGGGGGTCGACGCACTGGGCTACGAGCCGGAACAGAAAGCCGCCCTGCTCGATGCAGTACAACGCCCCTACGGCATGGTGCTGGTCACCGGCCCCACCGGCTCCGGCAAGACGGTGTCCCTGTACACCTGTCTGAACATCCTCAATACGCCCGGGGTAAACATCTCCACAGCCGAAGATCCGGCCGAAATCAACCTGCCCGGCATCAACCAGGTCAACGTCAACGAAAAAGCCGGCCTCACCTTCTCCGCCGCTCTGCGCTCCTTCCTGCGTCAGGATCCGGATGTGATCATGGTCGGCGAAATCCGAGATCTGGAAACCGCCGAAATCTCGATCAAGGCCGCCCAGACCGGCCACTTGGTACTCTCGACACTGCACACCAACGACGCCCCGACCACCCTGGAGCGCCTGAAGAACATGGGCGTGGCCCCGTTCAACATTGCCTCATCGGTGATCCTGATCACCGCCCAGCGTCTGGCACGCCGGCTGTGCTCCTGCAAGCAACCGCTCGATATTCCCATCGAAGCGCTGCTGCAAGCCGGTTACAGCGCAGAAGATCTCGACGGCAGCTGGCAACCCTATGGCCCGGTCGGTTGCGAGCGCTGCAAGGGCAGCGGCTACAAGGGGCGAGTGGGCATTTACCAGGTGATGCCGATCACCGAAGAGATCGCGCAAATCATCATGACCAACGGCAACTCCATCGACATTGCCGAACAGGCCCAGCGCGATGGCGTCAAGGACCTGCGCCAGTCCGGCCTGCTCAAGGTGAAGCAGGGCGTGACCTCGCTCGAAGAGGTCCTGGCGTCAACCAACGAATAAGGGAAGCGAAAGACTCATGGCAACCACAGCACAAGCAAAGGGCAAACCCACCCCCCGCCGTCTGAAGGCCGCCGGCCCCAAGGAATCCCTGTACCAGTGGGAAGGCCGCGACAAGATGGGCAAGAAAGTCAGGGGCGAGATGCGCGCCGGTGGCGAGGCGGTCGTGCAGGCCACCTTGCGCCGTCAGGGCATACAGCAGGTCAAGGTGAAGAAGCAGAAAATGTCGGGCGGCCGCAAGGTCACCGACAAGGACATCTCGCTGTTCACCCGCCAACTCGCCACCATGATGCGCTCCGGCGTGCCCCTGCTGCAGGCCTTCGATATCGGCATCAAGGGCTCGGGCAACCCGACCTTTGCAAAGATGCTCAACGACATCCGCTCCGATATCGAAGGCGGCGCCAGCCTGTCCCAGGCATTTTCCAAATACCCGGTGCATTTCGACCGGTTGTTCGTGAGCCTGGTGGCCGCCGGCGAACAGGCCGGCATCCTGGACAGTCTGCTGGACCGCCTCGCCACCTACAAGGAAAAGATCCTCGCGATCAAGGGCAAAATCAAATCCGCGATGTTCTACCCGGTTGCTGTGGTCGTTGTCGCATCCATCGTTGTTGCCGTGATCATGTTGTTTGTGATCCCGGAGTTCAAGAACGTTTTTGCCAGCTTCGGTGCCGACCTGCCCGTACCGACCCAGATTGTCATCGCGATGTCGGACTATTTTGTCGCCAACTGGTACATCATCTTCGGTATCGTATTTGCTGCGATCTTTTCCATCGGCTTTGCCTATAAACGCTCGCCCAAGATGCAGATCATCGTTGACCGGCTGATCCTCCAACTCCCCGTTGTCGGCGACATTGTGCGCAAGGCCACCATCGCACGCTGGAACCGAACCCTGTCGACCATGTTTGCGGCCGGGGTGCCGCTGGTCGAAGCACTGGACTCAGTCGGCAGCGCCTCCGGAAATCATGTCTATGTCGTGGCGACCAAGCAGATTCAAAACGAGGTCAGCACCGGCACCAGCCTGACCGTTTCGATGCAGAATGTCGACGTATTCCCCACCATGGTCGTGCAGATGGTGTCCATTGGCGAAGAATCCGGACAGCTCGACGCCATGCTCGGCAAGGTGGCCGACTTCTATGAAGCCGAAGTCGATGATGCAGTAGCCGGGTTGTCCACCCTGCTTGAACCCCTCATCATGGTGTTCCTGGGGGTAGTGATTGGCGGCATGATCGTTGCCATGTACCTGCCCATCTTCAAGATTGGCGCTGTCGTGGGTTAATTCACGAACTTTCAGCAATCGGGCCACGCCTTCACCGGCGTGGCCTTTTTCCGAGTACCCACCCCACATCCATGCCCAGCCCTTTCCAAGACCCGCTCGTTTTCGTGCCGCTTGCCAGCCTGCTCGGCCTGTTCATCGGCAGCTTCCTGAATGTCGTCATTCACCGCCTGCCGCGCATGATGGAGCTTGAATGGCAGGCTCAGGCCGCCGAATTGCGGGGTGAACCGCAACCCGAGCAGGATCGCTTCAATCTCGCCACACCGCGCTCGCGCTGCCCCCACTGCGGTCACCTGATCACCGCACTGGAAAACATCCCGGTCGTCAGCTATCTGCTGCTACGGGGCAAGTGCCGGCACTGCAGTGCCCCGATCAGCCGGCGCTATCCCGCCGTGGAGTTGGTCACGGCCGCCCTCACCGGATTTGCCGCCTGGCATTTCGGCTACGGCATCGCCGCGCTCGGTGCCATGCTGCTGCTGTGGACGCTGGTCGCCCTGACCTTCATCGACCTCGACACCCAACTGCTCCCCGACAGCCTGACCCTGCCGCTGGTATGGCTGGGGCTCGGATTCAACCTGTGGGACACCTACACCCCCCTGTCGAGCGCGGTCATCGGCGCCATGGCGGGTTATCTGTCGCTGTGGTCGGTGTACTGGCTGTTCAAGCTCACCACCGGCAAGGAAGGCATGGGCTATGGAGACTTCAAGCTGCTCGCAGCCATCGGGGCCTGGCTGGGCTGGCAGATGCTCCCGCTGGTGATCCTGCTCTCCTCGCTGGTGGGTGCGGTAGTGGGCGTGGCCCTGATCGTGCTGGCCCGTCACGGACGCAACGTCCCCATCCCCTTCGGCCCCTATCTGGCTGCAGCCGGCATCATCGCGCTATTCTGGGGGCAGGACATCACCGCCCTGTACCTCGGACAATTCTGACCCGGCTGCAGGCCGTGCATGGGGCTTGGGGCTTGAAGTTTCGGCCTCCAGCCCCATATCGCAATCCGCTTCTTCGCTTCTGATAGAATTCCACGCTTGCCTTTGCGGAGGTTGTCATGCCCATTTATGAATATCGTTGCGCCCATTGCGGATTCCAGAAGGAACACATCCAGAAGATGAGCGATGCTCCGCTGTCCACCTGCCCCGAGTGTGGCACCGACAGCTACACCAAACTGATTTCGGCCGCCGGCTTCCAGCTCAAGGGCAGTGGCTGGTATGCGACCGACTTCAAGGGCGGCAGCAGTCCTGCGGCCAGCAAGCCGGCCGACACGCCTGCCGGCGGTTGCGGTGGCAGCTGTGCCTGTCACCCCGGCTGACGCCCTCCCCTCATCCACTCACTGAAGGCGCGCGACTCCCGGTCGTGCGTCCGTACCGGAAGCGAATACATGCGAAGTCATTACTGCGGCGCAGTCACTGCCGCCGACCTGGACCAAATCGTCACCCTGTGCGGCTGGGTACACCGCCGGCGCGACCATGGCGGGGTGATCTTCATCGACCTGCGCGACCGTGAAGGCCTGGTCCAGGTCGTGTGTGACCCCGACCGACCCGCCATGTTCGAGGTGGCCGAATCGGTGCGCAACGAATACGTGCTCAAGCTCAGCGGCAAGGTGCGCCGCCGGCCGGCCGGCACCGAGAACGCCAACCTCACCTCGGGCGAAATCGAAGTGCTGTGCCACGAAATCGAAGTGCTCAACGCCTCGGCCACGCCGCCCTTCCAGATCGACGACGACAACCTGTCCGAGACAGTGCGCCTCACCCACCGCGTCATCGACCTGCGCCGCCCGCAGATGCAAAAGAACCTGATGCTGCGCTACAAGGTCGCGATGGCCTTCCGCCGCTTTCTGGACGCACAGGGTTTCATCGACGTCGAAACCCCGATGCTCACCAAGAGCACGCCCGAAGGCGCGCGCGACTATCTGGTTCCGTCCCGGGTGCATCCGGGCCAGTTCTTCGCCCTGCCGCAGTCGCCGCAACTGTTCAAGCAGCTGCTCATGGTGGCCGGCTACGACCGTTACTACCAGATCACCAAGTGCTTCCGCGACGAAGACCTGCGTGCCGACCGTCAGCCCGAATTCACCCAGATCGACCTCGAAACCTCGTTCATGGACGAGCACCAGATCACCGCGCTGGTCGAGGAGATGGTGCGTTCCGTATTCCGCGAAACCATCGAAGTCGAACTGCCCAACCCGTTCCCGCGCATGAGCTACGCCGAAGCCATGCGCCGCTATGGTTCGGACAAGCCCGACCTGCGTGTCACGCTGGAACTGACCGAAGTCACCGACGCCGTGGCCGACGTGGCCTTCAAGGTCTTCTCCGGTCCGGCCACCAGCGGTGGCCGGGTGGCCGCCATGCGCGTGCCCGGCGGAGCCAGCCTGACCCGTGGCGAAATTGACGAATACACCCGCTTCGTCGGCATTTATGGCGCCCGTGGCCTGGCCTACATCAAGGTCAATGACGCCAGCAAGCCGAACGAAGAAGGCCTGCAGTCGCCCATCGTGAAGAACCTGCACGAGCAGGCACTCACCACCATCCTCGAACGCACCGGCGCACAAAGCGGCGACCTGATCTTCTTTGGCGCCGACAAGGCAAAGGTGGTCAACGACGCCCTCGGTGCCCTGCGCGTGAAGCTGGGCCACGAAAAGGGATACGTCACCGGCGAAGCCTGGACTCCGGTCTGGGTGCTCGACTTCCCGATGTTCGAATACGACGAGGACGACAAGCGCTGGGTGGCCTGCCACCACCCCTTCACCAGCCCCAAGGACGGCCATCTCGAACGGCTGCAGAGCAATCCGGGGGAATGTCTCGCCAAGGCCTACGACCTTGCCCTCAACGGCTGGGAAATCGGTGGCGGCTCGGTGCGTATCCACCGTGCCGACGTGCAGGCCCAGGTATTCGATGCGCTCAACATCGGCCCGGAAGAGCAGCAGGTCAAGTTCGGCTTTCTGCTCGATGCGCTCAAGTATGGCGCGCCCCCGCACGGCGGCCTGGCCTTTGGCCTGGATCGCATCGTCACGCTGATGACCGGTGCCGAGTCCATCCGCGACGTGATCGCCTTCCCCAAGACCCAGCGTGCCCAGTGCCTGCTCACCAACGCCCCCGGCGAAGTGGACGAACGGCAACTGCGCGAACTGCACATCCGCCTGCGCCAGAAGGTGGATACCCAGGTCGAAGTCAGCAAGGGCTGAGCGCTCGACACGGTGCAGCACGGGACGGTTTCAAGCAGCCGCGAACACGACTGAAGAACGTGTTCGCGGCTGAAACCGCGCCCGCGCCCCACCGGAGCCTGCCGGAAGGCACTGCTGCGGAGGTATGCGGCACGCTGCCCGGCTTGCCTCGAAACACCTGCTGTGCGCATGAATCCACAGCGTAATATTGCGGCTTTCTGGTAGTCTGGCAGGCATGCTCCAGCACATCACACGCACGCGGCAATGAGTGCTCTCGACAAACTCAAGGTTCTGGTGATCGAAGCCAACCAAGGCATGCGCGCCCAGTTGCGCACCATGCTGGAAGGCTTTCGCATCACCGGCGTGCAGTTTGCACCCACCGCAGGCTCGGCCGTTCGCAAGCTGCGTGAAAGCGGTTTCGACGTGATCTTCTGCGATCACGACCTGGGTGAAGGGCAGGATGGCCAGCACCTGCTCGAAGACCTGCGCAGCCGGGCCATCATTCCCCGCCGCACGCTGTTCATCATGATCACCAGCGAGCGCAACTACGAACGGGTCATCGGCACCGCCGAACTGTCACCCGACGACTACATCCTGAAACCGCTCACCGCCAGCACGCTGCAGCAACGCCTTGAACGTGCCCTCAACCGGCGTGAAGTGTTCATGCCCCTGTACCGGGCACTGGACAGCGGCGACAGCGCGGCCGCCCTGAGCTACTGCCAGCAGGCCGAGCACCAGCACCCCCGCTACCATATCGATTTCATGCGCGAGCGCGCCGAACTGCTCGCTACCCTCGGGCAGTTTTCCGAAGCCCAGCAGGTGTTCGAAGCAATTCTTGCCGAGAAACCGGTCCCGTGGGCACGCCTCGGGCTGGCCCGCATGCATTTCGCCCAGCAGCGCTATCATGAGGCCGAACCGCTGCTGCAAGACCTGGTGAAGGAAAACGCCTACTTCCTCGCCGCGTATGACTGGCTGGCCCGCACCCGGCAACAGACCGGAGACATCGCGCAGGCACGCGCCGTCCTCTCCGAAGCGGTGAACATGTCCCCGCACCGCATCGGCCGGCTGCGCACCTATGCCGCCGTCTCCATGGATGCCGGCGACTTCGAAAGTGCCGAGAGCACCCTCACCGAAGTAGTACGCAAGGGCAAGTACTCCGACTTCCGCGTGCCCGAGGACCATGTTGCGCTGGTGCGCGCCCAACTGGCCCGTGACCGTGTGGAGGAAGCCGAGGCCACTGCCCGCGATCTCGACAAGAGCATGCCCGGCGTACCGGAAGCCAGCGTGTGTAGCGCACTCACTCGCGCCCTCATCCACAAAGCCCGCAATGACCATGACAAGGCGCGGCAGGCCGTGCTCGATGCGCTGGCCGCAGGCGCGGGCAATGCCGACCTGTCCCGCGAGCTCAAGCAGCAACTGGTCGAGGCCTGTCTCGCAAACCGGCTCGACGCCGAAGGCAGCGAGTTGGTTGCCGACATGCTGCGTACCGCAGAGGATGTACACAGTCTGGAAAGCTCCCGCGCAGTGCTGCGCAAGCACGGTCGCGACGACCTGGCCGACGCCGTGGAACAGAAGATCCACGCGGAGGTCAAGAACGTGGTCGCGCGCGGCGCCCAGAAAGCCCAGGCCGGCGATTTCGACGGCGCCGTGCAGGAAATGATGGGGGCGGTACGCAAGCTGCCCGGCAACCCGCATGTGCTGCTCAATGCCACGCTCGCCCTGCTGCGCCACATCGAACACAAGGGCTGGAACGAACGCTTCGCCGATCAGGCGCGCATGCTCATCAACCGCACCCGCAAGCTCGATCCGGACAACAGCCGGCTCGAAGCCCTCACCCAGTTCATGCAGAACCTCGCCCGCAAGTACGGCGTGCGCGCCGACCGCGCCACGGCTCCGCAGGAACCCGAACGCCCGCCCAATCCCGGCATTGCCTGGATGCGCTGACCCCCATGAAAACACTCCTCTCCAGACTGCGCACGCCCCCGCTGCCCCGGCGCCTGTGGCCACTGCTGCCACTGCTGCTCACACTCCTCCTGCTGCCGGCCTGCGCCCCAGGCACCGACAGCGCCGACAGCAACGAAAATGCCCGGCGCGGCACGGCTTCCAGCAGCCCCCACGCGCACTACAGCCGCCAGGGGCTACCGCCCGAAGCCATCGCCACCCTGGCGCTGATCCAGCAGGGCGGTCCCTATCCATACCGCAAGGATGGCACCACCTTCCAGAACCGCGAACGCCTGCTGCCGCAAAAGCCGCGCGGCTACTACCGCGAATTCACCGTGCCCACTCCGGGAGCACGCGACCGGGGTGCCCGGCGCTTCGTCACCGGCGGCGATCCACCCGAAGTGTTTTACTACACCGAAGACCATTACCGCAGCTTCCGGCGCATCGAACTGGCGCCTCACTGAATTCACCCGCCCCATCGAACGCCATGACCCAACGCCCCACCCCCGGCACCCTGTACCGCTTCCCCCCCCAGGCCCGTGCACATGCCGAAGCCACGGTCACGGCCCTGGGCTACCGGCCTTTCCCGGTCAGCCTGCAGGCGTGCCACGACAAAGCCGGCGTACTGCAGCAGTTCGCCCGAACCCTGGCGTTTCCCGCCTGGTTCGGACACAACTGGGACGCACTGGCCGACTGCCTCGGCGACCTGTCCTGGTTACCGGTCCAGCCCTTCGATGGGCAAACGAACCCCCCGGGCATCGCCCTGATCCTGGTCGACTGCACAACACTCGCCCACACCGAACCGGACACCCTTGCCACCCTGCTCGACATCCTGGACGAACTCACCCACGATGCCACGCCCAACCACCCAGCTCCATGGGCACTGGTGGAAGCCGACAGCGGGCATCCGGTCACCGACACTCTGCCCGAACTGCCCGGGGATCACTGACCGCCCCTGCCCCATTCCATCCTCCGGCCTTGAAAATCCGCCTGGCACACCTATATTCGACATAGGCCAACACGGACACTCAAACACAAGGAGGATGAAGATGAGCAACATCGTACGTCGTGACCCCTTCGAGGATCTGTTTCGCGGTTTCTTCGTTCGTCCGGTCGATTTCGGTGCGAACGGCATCGCCGAATCGCCCGAAATGCGTGTAGACGTCAAGGAAAATCCGGACAACTACATCGTGCATGCCGAATTGCCCGGCATGAAGAAAGAAGACATTCATGTACACATCGACGGCGCAGTGGTGTCGATCAGTGCCGAACGCAAGCAGGAAAAGGAAGTGAAGGACGGCGAACGCGTACTGCGCACCGAACGCTACTTCGGCAAGGTATCACGCAGCTTCCAACTCGGACAGGAGGTCGATGACACTGCCGCCAGCGCCCGATTCAACGATGGCGTACTGGAGCTTCAACTGCCCAAGAAGGCTGCCGCCCAAGCCAAGCGCCTGACCATCGACTGACCCGAACTGCACAACCGCAGGCCGCTCACCCCACGGGTAGCGACCTGCCACAGTTTTTCCGTCAGACGTCAGACAACATCGTTCGCGGTGAGCCTGTCGAGCCACACTGGCCAAAAAACGAATCAGCTCACCGCCCCGCGCCCCACCGGGTAATACCGCAGACCGGCGGACTGCACCAGCCGGGGGTCGTACATGTTGCGTCCATCCACCAGCACCCGCGCCTTCAAACACTCGCGCATGTGCTTGAAATTGGGCGCACGGAACTGCTTCCACTCGGTGCAGATCACCAGTGCATCGGCCCCCTCCAGGGCTTCGTCCTGGTGTGCCACCAACTGCAGGTCATCGCGCTCGCCATAGATGCGCCGGGTCTCGCGCATGGCCTCCGGATCGAAGGCCCTCACCCTGGCGCCCGCCGCCCACAGGGCCTCGATCAGCACCCGGCTGGGCGCCTCGCGCATGTCGTCGGTGTTCGGCTTGAAGGCCAGCCCCCACACCGCAATCGTGCGTCCCGCAAGCGTCCCGTCGAGCGACCGGCTCAGTTTGGCAAACAGGGTCTGCTTCTGGCGCTCGTTGACCGCCTCGACCGCATTCAACAACTCCGGCTCATAGCCCACCTGCTGCGCGGTGCGCGCCAGCGCCTGTACGTCCTTCGGAAAGCACGAGCCGCCATAGCCACAACCCGGGTAGATGAAGTGATAGCCGATGCGCGGATCGGAACCGATGCCCAGACGCACCTGCTCCACATCCGCCCCCAACCGTTCGGCCAGGTTGGCCATTTCGTTCATGAAGCTGATGCGGGTCGCCAGCATCGCATTGGCCGCGTACTTGGTGAGTTCTGCCGAACGCACATCCATGAACATCAGCTTGTCATGATTGCGGCTGTACGGAGCGTAGCACTCGCGCATTTTCTCGCGCACCCGCTCGGCATCGGTACCCACCACAATCCGCGCACTCTTGGTGAAGTCCTCGATCGCCGCCCCTTCCTTCAGGAATTCCGGATTGGAGCACACATCGAAATCCAGCTCGCAGGCGCGCGCCTGCAGCACCTCGTTCATCGCCTGCCGCACCCGGTCGGCGGTGCCCACCGGCACGGTGGATTTGTTCACCACCACCTTGTAGCCGTTCATGTGCTGCGCGATGGTGCGCGCCACCGCCAGCACATGGGACAGATCGGCCGAACCATCCTCGTCCGGCGGAGTGCCCACCGCAATGAACAGCATCTCGCCAAACGCCACACCCGCCGCCGCATCGGTCGAGAACAACAGGCGCCGGTCGTCCATGTTGCGCCTGACCATCGGCGCCAGCCCCGGTTCGAAGATCGGCACTTCCCCCGCCACGAGGCTGGCAATCTTGGCCTCGTCCACATCCACGCACATCACACGGTGCCCCACATCCGCCAGACACGCGCCCGTCACCAGTCCCACATATCCCGTACCAAAAACCGTGATGTCCATTCATGCACTCCCTCAGGCCGGTTGATCGGCCACACAATGATGGCGCCATGCTACCACCGCACACCCGCCTCCCGCACGACCCTGCACCATCCCGGGGGCCTGCCATGGCCCGGTCGCCATGCTCATTGGCCGCGCAGCGCGCGCGCGAGTAGAATCGCGCTCATTGCCCCGCACAACCCAGAACAGAGGACATACACAATGTCGGAAACCACTGACAACCCCCTGCGCAACGTCACCCCGGCCCTGAAAGCCGGCATCCTGGCCGAGGCCCTGCCCTACATCAAGCGCTTCTTCGACAAAACCATCGTCATCAAGTACGGCGGCAATGCCATGACCGACCCGCATCTCAAGGACTGCTTTGCGCGCGATGTGGTGCTGCTCAAGCTGGTCGGGATGAACCCGGTGGTGGTGCATGGCGGCGGGCCGCAAATCGAGAACCTGCTCGCCCGCGTGGGCAAGAAAGGCGAGTTCATCCAGGGCATGCGGGTGACCGATGCCGAAACCATGGAAGTGGTGGAGATGGTGCTCGGCGGCCAGGTGAACAAGGAGATCGTCAACCTGATCAACCAGCACGGTGGCAAGGCGGTTGGCCTCACCGGCAAGGACGCCCGCTTCATCCGTGCCAAGAAGCTGCTCATGCAAAAGCTGGACGCCCCGGCCGGCGACCTCATCGACGTGGGGCAGGTGGGCGAGATCACCGGCATCGACCCGAGCCTCATCGCCTTCCTCGACCAGGGCGACTTCATTCCGGTGATCGCCCCGATCGGCGTGGGCGAAAACGGTGAAACCTACAACATCAACGCCGATGTGGTGGCGGGCAAGCTGGCCGAAATCCTGAAGGCCGAAAAGCTCATCCTGCTCACCAACACCCCGGGCGTGCTCGACAAGGCCGGCACCCTGCTCACCGGGCTGACACCGCGCGAGATCGATGCGATGGTCGCCGACGGCACCCTGTCCGGCGGCATGCTGCCCAAGATCGGCTCCGCGCTGGACGCCGCACGCAGCGGCGTCAAGTCGGTACACATCATCGACGGCCGGGTCGAACACTGCCTGCTGCTCGAAATCCTCACCGACCATGGTGTGGGCACCATGATCAAGAGCAACTGAAGCCTCCGGGGCACGTCACCATGAGTTCAAGCCACCTGCTGCACCACCTCATCACCCAGGCCGCACTGCGCAACCCGCAGGCGCCCGCCCTGTCCGCCGGCGAACACACCCTGGACTATGCCACGCTGGAAGAGCAGGTCAGGCGTACCGCCGCCGGCCTGCGGGCGCTGGGGCTGGCACGCGGCGAGCGGGTGGCGGTGTATCTCGACAAACGCCCCGAGACCGTCATTGCCCTGTTTGCCTGCAGTGCGGCCGGGGGCGTGTTCGTGCCGGTCAACCCGGTCCTGAAAGCCGCGCAGGTCGGCTACATCCTGAACGACTGCCAGGTCCGCGTGCTGATCACCTCGCCCGAGCGCCT
>JBAYOV010000041.1:0-33204 GCA_041678045.1 Rhodocyclaceae bacterium | reverse complement strand
GGGCCCTATGCGGGTGATGACTGCCTTGTAGATGTTGCTCTTGCGTTCTTCCTTGGCGGCCGATTCGATGTCGAGGTCGATCAGTTTCTGACCATCGACGATCGCGACGCGGAGTTCCTCGGCCTGCGTCGCATTGAAAAGCATGCGCTTCATATATGTCGTTCTCCCGCGCTTGCACACACGGGCAGGACGAACGGCGCGCACCATCGCGCTTTACGAAATCAGGAGCGGTCTTGTCAGGCTTCTTTCATCCGGGTGTTACGGGCTGTGATGGGTCGGCGGGTCCATTTCACGTGCTCCCGCCAGCGGGTTTGACCCTGGCCGGAGCACTTGATCCTGCATGTGTGCTACGCGTCTAAAATCGATTCATTGGATCGAAGTTTGGATTGCGTTACCATCGCTGCCTTTCCAGGCAACGAGAGCACGATTTGGTCATGTCCGGGAGCTCGCTTGTGGGCTCGATGTCCTCTTCCATCCTTCGCATTCGTGCGCAAGGGGAAGGGAGCGCAACCGGATCGGCCGTCGCGAAGTATATTTCATGAACCCTTCACAAGGCAAAGCCAATACTGTTCGCCGCGAAATCATCGACGAGGCGTCAGAGGGGCAGCGCATCGACAATTATTTGATGCGCATGTGCAAGGGCGTGCCCAAGAGTCATGTGTATCGCATTCTGCGCAGCGGCGAAGTGCGGGTCAATGGCGGGCGGGTGAGCCAGACGTATCGGCTGAAGCCGGGCGACGAGGTGCGCATTCCGCCGGTACGCGTGGCCGAACCTTCGGCCGGGACGAGTGCGCCGGCCGGCCGTGCCTTGCCGGTGGTGTATGAGGATGAGGCCCTGCTGGTGCTGGACAAGCCGGCGGGCAAGGCGGTGCATGGCGGCAGCGGGGTGAGCTACGGGGTCATCGAGCAGTTGCGCGCGCAGCGTCCGCAGGCGCGTCTGCTGGAGCTGGCGCATCGCATCGACCGGGAAACCTCCGGCCTGCTGATCGTGGCGAAGAAGCGCTCGGCACTCAAGGCCCTGCACGACATGATGCGCGAAGGGCGGGTGGAGAAGCGTTACCTGACCCTGGTGTCCGGTGTCTGGCGCAATCCTCTGCAGCATGTGCGTCAGCCGTTGCTGAAATATCTGCTGCCCGATGGCGAGCGGCGGGTCAGGGTGAGCGATGAGGGCAAGCCTTCGCACAGCATCGTGCGTCGACTCCGCACCTGGCCGCAGTTCAGTCTGCTGGAGGTGGAGTTGCGCACCGGGCGCACCCATCAGATCCGCGTGCATCTGTCCCATCTGGGGTTTCCGCTGTGCGGTGACGACAAATACGGGGATTTTGCGCTCAACAAGCAGTTGGAGCAGCAGGGGCTGAAGCGGATGTTCCTGCATGCGGCCAGCCTGGCCTTCGATCACCCGCTGAGCGGTGAGCGGATCAGCCTGACGGCACCGCTGCCGGACGATTTGCAGGGTTTTCTGGATCGGCTGGAGGCGGGGCGCCTGTCAGCCATGGACAAGGAGTGAGCATGGGGCAGCGTTTCGATCTGATCGTGTTTGACTGGGATGGCACCCTGATGGATTCGGCCGCCGCCATCGTGCGCGCGATCATGGCGGCCTGCACCGACCTGCAGCAACCGCTGCCCAGCGAGGCGCAGGCGCGGCATGTGATCGGTCTGGGTTTGAGCGATGCCCTGCGTCATGCGGTGCCCGGCCTGGACGAGGCCCTGTATCCGCACATGGTGGATCGTTACCGCCACCATTACCTGTCTTCGGATCATGAGCTGACCCTGTTTCCGGGAGTGCGCGAGTTGATCGGGCGGTTGGCCGCCGATCAGGGGCGGGCGCTGGCGGTGGCCACCGGCAAGAGCCGGGTCGGCCTGAATCGTGCGTTGGCGCACACCGGTCTGGGCCGTTTCTTCGATGCCACGCGCTGTGCGGACGAGTGCTTTTCCAAGCCGCATCCGGCCATGCTGGAAGAGCTCATGGAGGAACTTGGCGCCACGCCCGGGCGCACGCTGATGGTGGGGGATACCACCCATGACCTGCAGATGGCGCGCAATGCCGGCACGGCTGCACTGGCCGTGTCTTTCGGGGCGCACCCCCGGGCCGCACTGGAGGCGGAGTCGCCGCTGCAGATTCTGGATACACCGGAGGAAATGATCGAATGGTTCACACAGCAGGCCTGATCTGCACATCCGAGGCCTTGCAGGAGGGCGGGGACGGCATCCGTTTTGACTGGGAAGGGCCGCAGGGCCGGTGTCCAGCCTTTGTCGTGCGCCACGCCGGTGTGCCTCGGGCGTATGTGAATCGCTGCGCACACATTGCGGTGGAGCTGGATCTGGTGACCGGGCAGTTCTTCGACCTCACCGGCCACTATCTGGTGTGCGCCATGCACGGCGCACACTACGAGGCGGCCAGCGGCGTGTGCGAATTGGGTCCGTGCAAGGGCGCGCGCCTGGAGCCGGTGCCGGTGGAGGAGCGCGACGGCGGGGTGTATTGGCTGCCGGCGCTGCCCGTCACTGCCTGAATCGACGAGCGGTTTCAGCCGCCGTGTTCAGCGGTCGTGTTCAGCGATCCGCTCCGAGCAGCAGGAACAGCGCGGGCTGACGTGCAAGCTCGGGTGGCGTGTGCTTGCGCCACTGTGCAATGCTGCGGGTCAGGATGAACTCGCCGCTGCCGGTCAGGTTGCGGGCAACACATAGCCGGGTGTCCGGCCTGCACACCTTGAGCAGGGCGGCGAACAGGCGTTCGTTGCGATAAGGCGTCTCGATGAAGATCTGTGTGCGTGACAGGCGGCGCGATTCGTCTTCGAGGGTGCGCAGGGCCGTGTCCCGGGCGCCATCCTGTACCGGCAGGTAGCCGTTGAAGGCAAAGCTCTGGCCGTTCAGGCCCGAGCCCATCAGGGCCAGCAGAATGGACGAAGGGCCGACCAGCGGTGTGACCCGAATGCCTGCTTCATGCGCGCGCGCCACCAGTCGGGCACCCGGGTCGGCCACCGCCGGACAGCCTGCATCCGACATCAGGCCGATGTCGTGGCCGGCGAGGGCTGGCCGAAGCAAGGCGTCGAGTGCGTCCTGTCCGGCTTCGGCGGGCAGTGCCTGAATGTCGAGTTCGGCAATCGGGCCGGGGTGGGCGAGTCGTTTGAGCTGGGCCCGGGCGGCCTTCGGGGTTTCGACCACAAAATGCCGGATGTGGCTGACCTCTTGCCACGCCTGGGCGGGCAGGAAGCCGGGCCAGTCTTGTTCCGACAAGCTGACCGGAACGAGCAGCAGCCGACCGGGCGCGTGTGCGGGGTGGGTGGGGGGGGTGTTCATGGCAAGAGGACTCCGCGTTGGCGCAGCATCTGGCTGAGTGCGATCAGGGGCAGGCCGATGAGTGCGGTGGGGTCGTCGCCCGACAGTGCATCGAGCAGGGTGATGCCCAGCCCCTCCACCTTGGCGCTGCCTGCGCAGTCGAAGGGTTGTTCGGCGTCAACGTAACGGATGATTTCGTCGTCGTCGAGGGCGCGGAAACGGACCTCGGTGGGCACCAGGGCGGCAAGGTGTTGGCCGTTGCGGCTGTCGAGCAGGGCGACGGCGGTGTGAAACAGTACGCTGCGCCCGCGCATCTGCTGCAGTTGGGCAATGGCGCGTTCGCGCGTGCCGGGTTTGCCGAAAACCTGCGTATCGAGGTGAGCGACCTGATCGCTGCCGATGATCAGTGCGTCAGGATGGCGCCCGGCGACGGCCCGGGCCTTGGTCAGTGCCAGCCGGCTGGCGGTGGCGGCCGGCGCTTCGCCGGGGAGCGGCTGTTCGTCGATTGCCGGCGCTTCGCACAAGAAGGGCAGCCCGAAGCGTTCGAGCAGCATGCGGCGATACGGCGAAGTGGAGGCAAGGACCAGTTTCATCGGTGAGTTCATGGTGGTTCGGGCGGATCGCCTGCCGTTGTGCTCGCGGCGCAATCCGCCTTTGACAGGACGGGCCGGAGATAATATCATCCCGCCCTTATGTCGCAACGATGCGTGATTCCTGATGCCTTTCGTTTTGCAGGCGAGCACCGCAGCCTGCAGGGTCGTGTCGGCCTGGCGTCCCTGTCCCGGTTGGCAGCAAGCCTGGCGAGTCACGAAGGTGAAATCGAATTTCGCATCGACGGGCGAGTCGACGAGCAGCGCCGCATGCTGCTCGAGCTGACCGCAAGCGGGGTGTTGGGCCTGCAGTGTCAGCGTTGTCTGACTCCGATGCAGTGGCCATTCAGAATCGAAAGCACACTCTGGCTGGTCAGGCCCGGCGAGGAAATCCCGGAAGAGGAACTTGAGGACGAAGATCGTGACGCCGTCGAGGTGCATCCGGACATGGATGTGCACGCACTGGTCGAGGACGAGATTCTGCTTGCGGTTCCAATCGTTCCCCGTCATGAAGTTTGCGAACCCCCGCAACCTGTGGGCGGGACTGACAAGGCATCGCCTTTTGCCGTGCTGTCCGCACTGAAGAAGTAAGCAGTCGGGCAGGCCGGAGCGGGCAAAATTCTGTTCTTAGGAGTGTTGTAATGGCTGTTCAGCAAAACAAGAAATCCCCTTCCAAGCGTGGCATGCATCGTGCGCACGACTTTCTGACCAATCCTCCGCTGGCGGTCGAAGCGACCACGGGCGAAGTGCATCTGCGTCACCACATCAGTCCGAGCGGCTTTTATCGCGGCCGCAAGGTTGTCAAGGGCAAGGGCGAATAAGTCCGCCGATTCCGAAACGGCGCAGCGCTCGCGCGCATGCGCCGTTTTTGTGTCCACTCACTGATAGGCGCTAGAAACCAATGGATGTCACCGTTGCGATTGACTGCATGGGTGGCGATCACGGGCCGGTGGTGACGGTTCCTGCCGCTGACCGTTTCCTGCAGCAGCACCCGGGCGCGAAGATCATCCTGGTGGGCAGGCCCGAGGTGCTGGAGCCTGCTGCAGCGGATCTGCTGGCGCGCTTTGCCGGACGGGTGTCGATACGGGGTGCCAGCGAGGTGGTCGGCATGGACGAGGCGCCGGCCATTGCGATGCGCAACAAGAAGGACTCGTCGATGCGGGTTGCCATCGACCTGGTCAAGCAGGGCGAAGCACAGGCCGCCGTATCGGCCGGCAATACCGGCGCGCTGATGGCCATTTCGCGCTTTGTGCTGAAGACGTTGCCCGGCATCGACCGGCCGGCGATTGCCACCATCCTGCCCACGCTCAAGGGGCAGACCTACGTGCTCGATCTTGGCGCCAATGTCGATTGCACCGCCGACCACCTGCTGCAGTTCGGCGTGATGGGGGCGATGCTGGTGGCCGCAATCGAGCATGCCGAGCGTCCTTCGGTAGGCTTGCTCAATATTGGCGAGGAAGCCATCAAGGGCAATGAGGTGGTGAAGCAGGCCGGTGAGCTGTTGCGCAACAGCGGTCTGAATTTCTACGGCAATGTCGAGGGCGACGACATCTACAAGGGCACCACCGACGTGGTGGTGTGTGACGGCTTCGTCGGCAATGTGCTGCTGAAAACCTCCGAAGGGCTGGCCTTGATGCTGTCATCGGCGCTCAAGCAGGAGTTCGGCCGCGGGGTGTTGAGCAAGATGATGGCGGTGGTGGCGCTGCCGGTGCTCAACCGTTTCAAGAAACGATTCGATCCGCGCAGGTACAACGGTGCGGCGCTGGTCGGACTGAAGGGTGTCGTGGTCAAGAGTCATGGCTCGGCGGATGCCTTTTCCTTCGAGCAGGCCATTCACCGGGCTGCCGAAGCGGCTTCCAACCGCCTGGTGGACCGGATCTCGGCACGCATGGTTGCGATGGAAGGAGCGACAACATGATCCATGCCCGAATTGCCGGTACCGGCAGTGCGCTGCCGGGCGCGCCGGTCAGCAACGACGATCTGGTTGCCCGGGGTGTCGATACCTCGGATGAGTGGATCGTCGGCCGAACCGGCATCCGTACCCGTCATCTCGCACCGGCCGATGTGAGCGCCTGTGATCTGGCACAGCAGGCTGCCGAACGGGCGCTGGCCTCGGCCGGGGTGCAGGCGCAGGACATCGATCTGGTGATCGTTGCCACCTCGACTCCGGACTGTATCTTCCCCAGTACGGCGGCCCTGCTTCAGGCTCGTCTGGGCATTCACAACGGGGCGGCGGCCTTCGATGTGCAGGCCGTGTGCAGCGGTTTTGTGTATGGGCTGACGATTGCCGAGAAATTCATCCGTTCAGGCAGCAACCGCCGTGCGCTGGTGGTGGGGGCCGAGGTGTTTTCGCGGATTCTCGACTGGAACGATCGTGGCACCTGCGTGCTGTTTGGCGACGGCGCCGGGGCGGTCGTGCTCGAAGCGGCCGATGCACCGGGCGTGCTGGCCACGGCGCTGCATGCGGATGGCGCGCATCACGGCATCCTGTGCGTGCCGGGCAGCGTATCGGGCGGGCAGGTCACGGGTGACCCCTTTCTGCGCATGGATGGTCAGGCCGTGTTCAAGTTTGCGGTGAGGGTGCTGGGCGAGGTGGCTCAGGAAGTCATCGCCGGGGCAGGGCTGTCGATCGATGACATCGACTGGCTGATTCCGCATCAGGCCAATGTGCGCATCCTTCAGGCCACCGCCAAGCGACTGGGCATGCCGGCCGAGCGCGTGATCACGACGGTGGATCAGCATGGCAACACTTCTGCCGCCTCGATTCCGCTGGCGCTGGATCTGGCTGTGCGCGACGGGCGCGTGCAGCGTGGCCAGAAGCTGATTCTCGAAGGCGTGGGCGGCGGTTTCACCTGGGGTGCGGTGCTGCTCCAGTTCTGAACTGCTGCGACACGGATTCCACGGATCCAGGGAGGATCGAAACATGTCTTTTGCACTTGTATTTCCAGGGCAGGGTTCGCAGTCGGTCGACATGATGTCGGCGTATGGCGAAAATGCCGTGATTCGTCAGACCTTTACCGAAGCGTCCGAGGCGCTGGGCGAGGACCTGTGGCAGATGGTGTGCGAGGGGCCCGCCGAGAAGCTGGCCCTGACGGTGAATACCCAGCCCCTGATGCTGACCGCCGGTGTGGCGGTGTACCGTGCATGGTGTGCGGCAGGCGGTGCGCAACCGGCCATGCTTGCCGGCCACAGCCTGGGCGAGTACTCCGCGCTGGTGGCGGCCGGAGCACTGGATTTTGCCGATGCCGTGCCGCTGGTGCGCTTCCGCGCCCAGGCCATGCAGGATGCCGTGCCGGCCGGCGAAGGTGCGATGGCTGCGTTGCTCGGTCTGGAAGTGGAGGCCGTGCGCGAGGCCTGCGCCGAGGCGGCGCAGGGTGAAGTGGTCGAGGCGGCCAACCTGAACGCGCCTGGCCAGATCGTGATCGCCGGTGCCCGGGGTGCCGTCGAGCGCGCCATCGAAGCCGCCAAGGCGCGGGGCGCCAAGCGAGCCATGCTGTTGCCGGTGAGCGCGCCTTTCCATTGCGCCCTGATGAAGCCGGCTGCCGAGCGTCTGCACGAACGGTTGGTGGGCGTGACCCTGCACACGCCGAAGATTGCCGTCCTCAACAATGCCGACGTGGCCAGTGTGAGCACCCCGGATGCGATCCGCGATGCGCTGGTGCGACAGGCTTTTTCTCCGGTGCGCTGGATCGAGACCATCGAGGCGATGGCCGCAGCCGGAGTGCAGCAGGTGTTCGAGTGCGGGCCGGGCAAGGTGCTGGCCGGCATGAACAAGCGGATAGCAAAACAGCTTGGCGGTGGCGCGCTGCATGATGCAGCCAGCCTGGAGGACGCCATCAAGACGGTCGGGGAGGCTGCATGAGTACTGTATTGAACGGACAGGTGGCACTGGTCACCGGAGCATCGCGTGGCATTGGTCGGGCGGTGGCGCTGGAATTGGCGCGCATGGGGGCTACGGTGGTCGGTACGGCAACGTCGGATGGCGGTGCGGCGGATATCGGCAAGGCGCTCGCCGAAGCGGGCTGTCAGGGCGAGGGCATTGCGCTGGACGTGACCGACCAGGCCGCGTGCGAGGCCGTGGTGTCGGGCGTCGAGAAGCGTTTCGGCGCGGTTGGCATTCTGGTGAACAACGCCGGCATCACCCGCGACAACATCGCCATGCGCATGAAGGACGAGGAATGGGATGCGGTGATCGACACCAATCTCAAGGCGGTTTTTCGCATGTCGAAGCTGGTCATGCGTGGCATGATGAAGGCCAGGCAGGGGCGCATCATCAACATCACCTCGGTGGTGGGCGCCTCGGGCAATGCCGGTCAGGCCAACTATGCGGCCGCCAAGGCCGGTGTGGCCGGCATGAGCCGGGCGCTGGCGCGTGAGTTGGGCAGTCGCAACATTACCGTGAACTGCGTGGCGCCCGGTTTCATCGACACCGACATGACCCGCGCACTGCCGGATGCTGCGCGCGAGGCGCTGGTGGGGCAGATTGCGCTGGGCCGCCTCGGTCAGCCCGAAGAGATCGCTGCAGCGGTCGCTTTCCTGGCTTCGCCGGCCGCAGCCTATGTGACCGGCACCACCTTGCATGTCAATGGTGGAATGTACATGGCATGATGCGCACTCGGGATAGCAGTCCCCGGTGTTTTTGGTAGAATACGCCGGTTTTTATTCATCTCTCTACTTACAGGGAAGGAGCTTCTCCATGGAGAACATCGAACAGCGCGTCAAGAAGATTGTCGCTGAGCAGCTTGGCGTGAATGAGTCGGAAATCAAGAACGAATCGTCCTTCGTGGACGATCTTGGTGCCGACTCGCTGGATACGGTCGAACTTGTCATGGCGCTTGAAGAGGAATTTGAGTGCGAGATTCCTGACGAGGAAGCCGAGAAGATCACCACCGTTCAGCAGGCGATTGACTACGTCAACGCTCACCTGAAGAAGTAATCCTCATTCAAGAATCAACCGGAGCGAACATTGACCCGTCGCAGAGTTGTCATTACCGGCCTGGGTATCATCTCCCCGGTCGGGAACACCATTCCGGAAGCTTGGGACAATATTGTCAATGGCCGTTCCGGTATTACCGAAATCACGCGCTTCGACGCGTCCGCATTTCCCGTGCGCATCGCGGGGGAGGTGAAGGACTTCGATGTCGGGGCGTATCTGTCGCCCAAGGAAGCCCGCCGCATGGATGTGTTCATCCATTACGGCCTGGCGGCCGGCGTTCAGGCAATCCGCGACTCCGGCCTGGAGGTGACTGCGGAGAACGCCGAGCGCATCGGCGTGAACATTGGTTCGGGGATCGGCGGCCTGCCGATGATCGAAGCCACGCATGACGATTATCTGCGCGCAGGGCCGCGCAAGATTTCGCCGTTCTTCATTCCCGGCACGATCATCAACATGATTGCGGGCAACCTGTCGATCATGTTCGGTCTGAAGGGGCCGTGCCTGGCGATGGTCACGGCCTGCACCACCGCGACCCACTGCATTGGTGAGGCTGCACGCCTGATCCAGTACGGTGATGTCGATGTGATGGTGGCCGGTGGGGCGGAATCCACCGTGACGCCGCTGGCGATTGGCGGTTTTGCCTCGGCCAAGGCACTGTCTACCCGCAACGACGATCCCGCCACCGCCAGCCGCCCCTGGGACAAGGACCGTGACGGTTTTGTGCTGGGCGAGGGGGCCGGGGTGCTGGTGCTGGAGGAGTACGAGCACGCGAAGGCGCGCGGGGCACGCATCTACGCCGAGGTGGCCGGGTATGGCATGAGTGCCGATGCCCATCACATGACCGCCCCGCTCGAGGATGGCTCCGGTGCCGCACGCTGCATGGCCAGTGCGATGCGCGATGCGGGCATGTCCATCGACGAGGTGGATTATGTGAATGCGCATGGCACGTCCACGCCGTTGGGCGACCTGGCTGAGTCGACCGCCATCAAGCGTTGCTTCGGTGAACGTGCGAAGTCCATCGCGGTCAACTCCACCAAGTCGATGACGGGGCATCTGCTCGGGGCGGCCGGGGGGGTGGAGGCGGTGTTTACTGCGCTGGCCATTCACAACCAGATTTCTCCGCCGACGATCAACATCTTCGAGCAGGACGAGCAGTGCGATCTCGATTACGTCGCTAACAAAGCCAGGCCAATGGAGATTCGCGCGGCGCTGTCCAATTCCTTCGGGTTTGGCGGCACCAACGGCACGCTCGCTCTGCGCAAGGTGTGATGCATGATGTCGGCACACCGGCTGCATGCTGAGTGTGCCGTCCGCAAGTTTGTCGGGCTGTCCCTGCGGGGCAGCCCGATTGCCGTTTACCGGGACGGGACTGCATGGGCAGGCGTGCGCAACGCGGGCTGATCGGACAGGCCTTCGAACTGTGCCCAAGGGCGTCATGGGTGCAGTCGTGCCTGCTGGGTCTGGTGCATGGGGGGCTGCTCGGGATGCTGTATCTGTCCGCCTTGCCGCTCCTGTTGCAGGGGCTCTTGGCCCTGCCTGTGACGATGACGTGGTGGCGTGCGCAGCGTGCCTCGTCGGCCCTGCAGCATGAGCGGCTGTTGTGCCAGCCCGGTGGCACGCTGATGCGTTACCGGGGCGATGGCAGGGTGGAGGGGCCTTTTGCGGTGAGTCGGGCCGCCGATTTTGGCTGGGTGGTATGGTTGTCCTGGGTGCGCAGCGATGGCCCGCAGCGGTATGTGGGCCTGCACATGCAGGGAGTGATGCTCACGGCCGATCGCATGCCAGCGCAGCAATGGCGCCGGCTCAGGATCTGGGTCAGGCACGGCCTGCAGCAGGTGGGCTGCGACGACGTGCGGAAGGTTTGAGTACCGTATCGCGAGCACGTGGCAGGGTGTCGGGGTAGTCCCGAGAGTAATGCAGGCCACGGCTTTCATGACGCTTCAGCGCGCAGCGCACGATGAGATCAGCCGTCAGGACCAGATTGCGCAGTTCAATCAGATCGTTGCTGACCCGGAAGTTTGAATAGAACTCGTGGATTTCGCGCTCCAGCAGGCGGATACGGTGCTGGGCGCGCTGCAGTCGCTTGGTGGTGCGCACGATGCCCACGTAATCCCACATGAAGCGGCGCAGTTCTGCCCAGTTGTGGGAAATCACCACTTCCTCATCGGCATCGGTCACCCGGCTTTCGTCCCAGTCGGGCAGTGCCGGCAGGGGGGTGCGCGGTGCGGCCAGAATGTCACGGGCCGCCGCTTCGCCAAACACCAGGCATTCGAGCAGCGAGTTGCTTGCCAGCCGGTTGGCGCCGTGCAGGCCGGTGCAGGCCGATTCGCCGACGCAATACAGATTCGGCACATCGGTGCGTGCGGACAGGTCGGTGACGATACCGCCGCAGGTATAGTGCGCAGCCGGGACCACCGGGATCGGTTCGCGGCTGATGTCAATGCCCAGTTCCAGGCAGCGGGCGTGAATGTTCGGGAAGTGGCTGCGCAGCCAGTCGGCCGGCTTGTGGCTGATGTCCAGATACACGCAGTCCAGACCGCGCTTCTTCATTTCGAAGTCGATCGCCCGCGCCACAATGTCACGCGGGGCCAGTTCGGCGCGCTCGTCGTGTTCGGGCATGAAACGGGTGCCGTCGGGCAAGCGCAGCAGGCCACCCTCACCGCGCACCGCCTCACTGATCAGGAAGGACTTGGCCTGCGGATGATACAGGCAGGTCGGGTGAAACTGGATGAACTCCATGTTGGCCACCCGGCAGCCGGCGCGCCAGGCCATCGCGATGCCGTCCCCGGTAGCCACATCCGGGTTGGTGGTGAACAGATACACCTTGCCGGTGCCGCCGGTGGCGAGCACGGTGTGCCGGGCCGAGAGGGTGCGCACCCGTCCTTGCTCGATATCGAACACATAGGCGCCCACGCAGCGCTGCGAATCCTCGCCGAGGCGGTCGGCCAGGATCAGATCGACCGCGATGTGCTGTTCAAGAATCGTGATGTTCGGATGCGACTGCACCTGGCTGGACAGCGTGGCCTGCACTGCGGCGCCTGTGGCGTCGGCGGCATGAATGATGCGGCGGTGCGAGTGGCCACCCTCGCGGGTGAGGTGATAACCCAGCGAGGAGGCGTCTTCACGGGTAAAGGGCACGCCCCGCTCGATCAACCATTCAATCGCACGCTTGCCGTTTTCCACCACAAAGCGGGTGGCCTGCGCATCGCACAGACCGGCCCCGGCGGTGAAGGTGTCCTGGATGTGGGCCTCGATGCTGTCGGTGGTGTCGAGTACGGCGGCGATGCCGCCCTGGGCCCAGTTGCTGGCACTGTCGCTCAGGCTGCGCTTGGTGACGATGGCCACGCGCAACTGGTCTGCGAGGCGAAGGGCCAGCGACTGGCCAGCGGTGCCGCTGCCCAGGATGAGGACGTCGAATTCGTTTGACAAGGTGGATTCCGTGTGAAGTGCGGGCTGTGCGGAAGTGCGGAATATAGCACGCCAGGCGGCACAGGCAGCAGACCCTGTGGGCCTGGAAGGGGGGTGGCATGTTTCAGTGCTGAACTATTCGCAAGCCCCTCTGTCTCGTGGACAAGCTTCCGCTTTGCTGTCTTTCCCGTGGGTCGCTATACTGGCGCGGTTTTTGCCCAACACAGAGATTCGACCCTTTCATGAGCGATCGCGAGATAGATCAGCAACTTGTTGAACGCGTGCAGCGCGGCGACAAGCAGGCATTCGGCTTGCTGGTATCCAAGTACCAGCGCAAGCTGCAACGGCTGCTTTCGCGACTGATCCGTGATCCGGCCGAGGTCGAGGATGTCGCCCAGGAAACCTTCATCAAGGCGTACCGCGCCCTGAACTCGTTTCGTGGTGACAGTGCTTTTTATACCTGGTTGTACCGGATCGGCATCAACACGGCGAAGAATTACCTGGTATCGCAGGGGCGCAGGGCGCCCACCACCACCGGGTTTGACGCAGAGGAGGCCGAGACGCTGGAAGACGGCGACCAGTTGCGTGACATCAACACGCCCGAGCGCCTGATGATGACACGCCAGATTGGCGAGGCTGTCGAAGAGGCAATGGCTGCACTGCCCGATGAATTGCGCACTGCCATCATGCTGCGCGAGCTTGAGGGGTTGAGCTATGAAGAGATTGCGAACATCATGGACTGCCCGATCGGGACGGTTCGATCCCGGATATTCCGGGCGCGTGAGGCAATTTCGGAGCGACTGCGGCCGCTGCTGGATACAGCTCCTGACAAACGTTGGTAGGTGAAATGTGATGAACGACAAACTGTCCGCATTCCTTGACGGCGACCTCGATGAACCGGCTTCGGGCCGGTTGCTCGATGCGATGCGCCGCGATCCGTCCCTGGCGTCGACCTGGGAGGCCTACTGCACGATTGGGGACGCGATCCGTGGCGAGCAGTCAGGCTCCAGCGACTTCACTGCCCGGGTGATGGCCTGTCTGGAAGACGAGCCCACGGTGCTGGCGCCGCGCGCACTGCCTGCGCGGGACGGCCGGGCGGCATGGGCCCGCGCACTGATGCCGATTGCGGCTTCGGTGATGGGGGTTGCGGTGGTTGGCTGGCTGGCCCTGTCGCAGGGTACTCAGCCTGAGACCTCGGTGCCGATGCTGGCCGTCTCGCCAAGCGTGGCGCAGGCGGGGGGGCAGACGGTGGGCGCACCTGCCCGGTCTGCTGACGGACGCAGCGATGGCCATCTGGAATATGTGTTCGTGCATCAGGCCATGAGTGCGGGCGGGCCGATGCCGGGCGGGGTGCATTATGTGCGTACCGTGTCCGACGCTCGGGGAGAGCTGCGTAGATGAGGGGCTTGGTTGCGGCATTGTTGTTGAGTGCATCCCTGTTGCCCGCAGCGGCGGCAGCTGAAGCGGCGGCCGATCCGCTGTCCTGGCTGGGGCGCATTGCGCATGCCGGGCAACGGCTCAACTACACCGGCACGTTCATCTACCAGTCCGGTGGCGACATGGAAACCTCGCGCATCGCGCACCGGGTCGATGCCGGGGGCGAGCGTGAGCGGCTCGAAGTGCTCGATGGCAGCCCTCGCGAGGTGATCCGCAGCAACAATGAAGTGTATTGCGTGCTGCCCGAGCAAAAGACCGTGATCATCGATCGGGCGAGCAACCGGGCTGCCTTTCCCTCACGTCTGCCGCGTGCCTATGGCGGGCTTGCCGAGCACTACGAGGTGCATGCTGGCGAGGTCAGCCGCATTGCCGGTCTGGAGGCCCAGTTGATCGTGCTCGAACCCCGTGACGATCTGCGCTATGGCCACATGCTGTGGGCCGATACGCAAAGCGGTCTGCTGCTCAAGGCTCGCACGGTGGATGATGACGGAGGCGTCATCGAGCAGTTCATGTTCAGCGATGTGCACATTGGTGGAGAACTGGACGAGGCGTTGTTCGCTTCACGCTACGAACGGCATGACGACTGGAAAGTGGTCAATGCCCAGGGCAACGAATTGCGTGCCGATGACAGTACCTGGGCGCTGACCCGGCCGTTGCCCGGCTACACCCTCAAATCGGTGGTGAGCAGGCCACTGGGTCGTGAACGCGGGGATGTCCTGCATCTGGTGTATAGCGATGGTCTGGCATCGATTTCGGTGTTTATCGAGCCCATTGATCCCGAAGGGGCGGGACTTGGGCCGCTGGTTACCGGTCCGATCAATATCTATCGCCGCACGGTCGGCGCTCATCTGGTGACCGCGCTGGGTGAAGTGCCTCTGCGTGCGGTGCAATGGGTCGGCGACGGCATGGAGCCGGTCATTCAATGATCGAAGCCAGGGCTATCGTCGTGGCGGTTGCTCAGGGGCGGGCAAAGGTGCGCATCAGCGAAAACATGCAGGGCTGCGGTCGCTGTGACGAACCCGGTGGCTGCCGTTCGGTGAAACTGACCCATGCCCTGGGTGTGCCCGAGCAGGAATTCACCCTGGAAGACCGTCTTGGCCTTCAGCCGGGGGACAGGGTGAAGGTGGTGATGCAGGAAGGCGGCCCCTTGCTGGGCGCGCTGGCCAGTTACGGTCTGGCGGTGCTGTTGGTGTTGCTTGGCGCAGCGCTGGGGCATGTTCTGGCCAGCGAGACCACGACACGCGACCTGTCTGCGGCTGTCGGCATGCTGGGCGGTCTGGTGCTGGCGGTATTGATCAACCGCCTGTTGCAGCGCAGCCGTGGCTGGCGGCAGCGCATTGCCCTTGAACTGGTCAGGGATGAATCCTCATGTACGCTGAAACCGATGCACACCGCCTGATGACCTGTTCAGTGCGGGCGGGCGCCCGGTCGTTTCCATACTGGTTGCTTGTCCTGCTCTGCTTGTGCTTGCCGACTGCGGCCAGCACCCAGAGCCTGCCCGATTTCACTACCCTGGTCGAGCGGCAGGGGCCGGCAGTGGTCAATATCAGTACCACCCAGGCTGCACGCCCGTCGTCCTTGCCTGCCATCCCGGGGTTGGAAGAGGGCGATCCGATGTTCGATCTCTTTCGCCGTTTCATTCCCCGCCTGCCGGGCGAGCCGCGCGAGGGGAGTCCCTTTCGCGACGACAGCCGTTCGCTGGGCTCCGGTTTCATTGTCAGTCCTGACGGTTTCATTCTGACCAATGCGCATGTGATCGAGGATGCCGACGAGGTCATCGTACGGCTGTCCGACAAGCGCGAGTTCCGTGCGGAGGTCGTGGGTACCGACGCACGTAGCGACGTAGCGGTGATCCGCATCGACGCGAGTGGCCTGCCCACGGTACGGATGGGCGACCCCGAGGCTTTGAAAGTGGGCGAATGGGTGGTGGCCATCGGTTCGCCCTTCGGGTTCGACCATTCGGTGACGGCCGGCATCGTCAGTGCCAAGGGGCGCAGCCTGCCCGACGAGAACTTCGTCCCCTTCATCCAGACCGATGTGGCGATCAACCCCGGCAACTCGGGTGGGCCCCTGTTCAATCTGCGCGGTGAAGTGGTTGGCATGAACTCGCAGATTTATAGCCAGACCGGCGGCTTCATGGGGCTGTCGTTCGCGATTCCGATCGATGTCGCGATGGATGTGCAGCAGCAACTGCGCACCGTGGGTATCGTGCGCCGTGGTCGTATCGGAGTGGCCATTCAGGAGGTGACCCGTTCGATTGCCGACAGCTTCGGTTTGCCGGATTCTCGGGGGGCGCTGGTGAGTAGCGTCGAACCCTCCGGGCCGGCCGACCAGGCGGGCGTGCAGGCGGGCGATGTGATCCAGCGCTTCGATGGCAAGGAGGTGGAGGCCTCGGGCGATCTGCCGCGCATCGTGGCCGCCAGTCGCCCCGGCTCCGAGGCCGAGATGCGGGTGTGGCGCGATGGCCGGGAGCAGGTGATGCAGGTCACCGTGGGCGAATGGCAGGAGGAGGTACGCAAGGATGCGGTGCGTGCGCCCGGCGCCGCCACGCCCAACAAGCTCGGGCTGGTGGTGCGCGAAACCGATGCGAAACAGCGCGCCGAAAACGGGCTTGAGCATGGTTTGTTGGTGGAGCGGGTCGGTGCGCCTGCAGCACGCTCCGAAATTCGCAGTGGCGACTGGCTCCTGGCGATGGTGGTGGGCGGCGAGCGCATCGTGCTTGATCGGGTGTCGGTGTTCGAGCAGCGGGTGGTCGGTCTGGCGGCGGGAGAGGTGGTGAGCCTGCTGGTGCACCGCAATGGCGGCACGCTGTTCGTGACCCTGAGGGCGCAGCCATGAGTCCTCCCGCCCGTGAGTTCACCCTGCTCGGCCGGGGCTGGTGCCATTTGTGCCACGACATGCTCGATGCCTTGAAACCGCTGGCCGACGAGCTGGGCTGGACGATTCGTGAAGTCGACGTCGATGCCCATCCCGAACTGGTTGCACGCTGGGACGAGCAGGTTCCGGTGCTGCTGGTCGGCGATCATTATCTGTGTCATTACCACCTGGACGAGGCTGCGGTACGTGCCTATTGCAACGGTTTTCCGCTAGAATCCGCGCCTTGATCGCCTATTTCATTCACTCCGGGTGTCTCGGGGCTGTGGCATGCGCGCATGCGGCATGACCCCCTGAGCCCCTTTTTCGTTTCTGCAATGGATCACATCCGTAACTTCTCGATCATCGCCCACATCGACCACGGCAAATCAACGCTTGCGGACCGACTCATTCAATACTGCGGCGGCCTGTCCGATCGGGAGATGGACGAGCAGGTGCTTGACTCCATGGATCTGGAACGCGAGCGCGGCATCACCATCAAGGCTCAGACCGCTGCACTGCAGTACAAGGCCCGTGACGGCAGGATCTACAACCTGAACCTGATCGACACCCCCGGGCATGTGGATTTCTCTTATGAGGTGAGTCGCTCGCTGTCCGCCTGCGAGGGCGCGCTGCTGGTGGTCGATGCCTCACAGGGGGTCGAGGCGCAGACGGTGGCCAACTGCTACACCGCGATCGAGCAGGATGTCGATGTGATCCCGGTGCTCAACAAGGTCGATCTGCCGGCAGCCGATCCCGAGAATGCACGCCAGGAAATCGAGGACGTGATCGGGGTGGATGCGTCGGATGCCGTGCTGTGTTCCGCCAAGACCGGCCTGGGCATCGAGGACGTGCTGGAGCAGGTGATCCAGAAGGTGCCGCCTCCCAAGGGCGACCCCTCTGCACCGCTCAAGGCCCTGATCATCGACTCGTGGTTCGACAATTATGTCGGTGTGGTGATGCTGGTGCGGGTGGTCGACGGTGAGCTCAAGCGCAAGGACCGTATTCTGCTGATGTCGACCGGTGCGCAATATCCTTGCGACCAGGTGGGGGTGTTTACACCGCGTTCGGTGGCGCGTGAGCAGCTTTCGGCCGGTGAGGTCGGTTTCGTGATTGCCGGCATCAAGGAGCTGAAGGCGGCCAAGGTGGGCGACACGATCACCACTGCCGCCCGCCCTGCACCCGAACCCCTGCCCGGTTTCCGCGAGATCAAGCCGCAGGTGTTTGCCGGCTTGTATCCGGTCGAGTCGAGCGAATATGACCAACTGCGCGAATCGCTGGAGAAGCTGCGCCTGAACGATGCGGCGTTGCAGTTCGAGCCCGAAGTGTCGCAGGCGTTGGGTTTCGGCTTCCGTTGTGGCTTCCTCGGTCTGCTGCACATGGACATCGTGCAGGAGCGGCTGGAGCGCGAGTTCGACATGGACCTCATCACCACCGCGCCCACCGTGGTGTATGAGGTGGTGATGAACGACGGCGAGGTGCTGCGCATCGAAAACCCGTCGAAGTTGCCGGAGCTGTCCAAGGTGGCCGAGATCCGCGAGCCGATCATCACCGCCACCATCTTCCTGCCCCAGGACTATGTCGGACCGGTGATCACGCTGTGCAACCAGAAGCGCGGCACGCAGGTGGACATGCGCTACCACGGACGTCAGGTGCAGCTCATTTATGACCTGCCGATGAACGAAGTGGTGATGGATTTCTTCGACCGACTCAAGTCGGTGTCGCGCGGTTATGCCTCGCTGGACTATGAGTTCAAGGAATACCGCTGCGCGGACCTGGTGAAGCTCGACATGCTGGTCGGTGGCGAGAAGGTCGATGCATTGTCGGTGATCGTGCACCGTGCCAGTGCCCAGTTCCGGGGGCGTGAGCTGGCGTCCAAGCTGCGCGAGCTGATCCCGAGGCAGATGTTCGATGTGGCGGTGCAGGCTGCAATCGGTTCGCACATCGTCGCCCGTGAAACCATCAAGGCGCTGCGCAAGAACGTGCTGGCCAAATGCTACGGCGGCGACATCACCCGCAAGCGCAAGCTGCTCGAAAAGCAGAAGGAAGGCAAGAAGCGCATGAAGCAGGTGGGCAACGTCGAGATTCCGCAGGAAGCCTTCCTCGCGGTCCTGCGCACTGACGACAGCAACAAGTGACCCGGTGCCGGAGGTGTCTCCGGCCTTGATTTGCCGAGAATGGAGTTTCCGTGAATTTTGCGCTCGTCCTTTTCCTGCTGCTGGTGATCACCGCAGCGCTGTGGGTGTTCGACCGCTTTCATGCCCGCAAGCGACGTGCCCCCGATGCGCCCACGCCATGGTGGGTGGAGTATGGCGCGAGCTTCTTTCCGGTGATTCTGATCGTGTTCAGCCTGCGCTCCTTTGTCGTCGAGCCGTTCAAGATTCCGTCCGGATCGATGATTCCGACCCTGCTGGTGGGCGACTTCATTCTGGTGAACAAGTGGACCTACGGCATTCGCCTGCCGGTGATCAACAAGAAGGTGGTGTCGCTCAACGATCCGCAGCGCGGCGAAGTGATGGTGTTCCGTTATCCGGCCGATCCTTCGCTCGATTACATCAAGCGGGTGGTGGGGCTGCCCGGCGATACCGTGGCCTATCTCAACAAGCAGTTGAGCATCAACGGGCAACCCGTGCCGCTGTCGTCGCAGGGCGAGTTCCTGCATACCGAGCGGCTGTATTACTCACCCATGTTCAGCGAGAAGCTGGGCGAAATCGAGCATTCGGTGCTGATCGAGAAGGATGCCCCGGCCTTCATCTCGCAGGTGCTCGATTTTCCATATCGGGACAAGTGCACCTATACTACGGCTGGCGTTACCTGCGTGGTGCCCGAGGGACATTACTTCGTCATGGGTGACAACCGGGACGCGAGCAGTGACAGCCGGATGTGGGGTTTCGTGCCGGATCAAAACATCGTTGGCAAGGCTTTCTTCATCTGGTTCAATTTCAACGATCTGAAACGCATCGGTAGTTTTCACTGACAAGGGGAAATCACAGCATGAAGCACTCGCAACGCGGAGTCAGTCTGGTTGGTCTGGTCATCATCGCCTCATTGCTCGGATTCGTGCTGCTTGTCGGTTTCCGCTGCGTGCCTGCGATCAACGAATACATGGCCGTGCAGCGCATCGTCAAGGCCGTGGCAGAAGAGGGTGACAACGGGGCTTCGATGACCGAACTGCGTCGCAGCTTCGATCATCGTGCGCAGATCGACAACGTCAGCACCATCGGCGGCAAGGATCTGGACATCTACAAACAGGGTGGCAAGGTCGTCGTCGAGGCCAAGTACGGCCGCAAGGTGCCGATTGCGGCCAATGTGAGCCTGTTCTTCGACTTCCATGCCAAGAGCACGCCCTGAGTCGTGAAAGCGGATGTTCAGCGTCTCCAGAAGGCGATCGATTACCGGTTTGGCGACGAAACCCTGCTCAGGCAGGCCCTCACCCATCGCAGTTTCGGCCAGCCAAATAATGAACGGCTGGAGTTTCTCGGCGACAGCATTCTGAATTGTGTCATCGCGATTGCGCTGTACGGGCGTTTTGCCGATCTGCGCGAAGGCGAGATGTCGCGCCTGCGCGCCTCACTGGTACGCCAGGAGGGTCTGCACAAGGTGGCGAGCACGCTGGCGCTGGGCGATGCGCTGTTGCTGGGCGAGGGGGAGCTGAAGAGCGGCGGTGCGCGTCGCCCCTCGATTCTGGCCGATGCGCTCGAAGCCCTGTTCGCCGCCGTGTATCTGGACGGTGGTTTCGAGGCGGCGCGCACGGTGATCGATCGTCTGTATGCCCCCCTGATTGCGGAGATCGACCCCCGGGCGGCGCTGAAAGACCCCAAGACCGCCCTCCAGGAATGGTTGCAGGGCCGGCGCAAGCCTCTGCCCACTTATGTCATGAGCGAAGTGCGTGGTGAAGCCCATGCACAGGAATTCGAGATCGAATGCGTGGTGAGTGCCTATGGCGTGCGCACCCGTGGACGTGGCCCAAGCCGGCGTGCAGCCGAGCAGCAATCGGCCGAACTGGCCCTGGCCGAACTGAGGAACACATGAGCGATTCATCCACACCGGACCAGGCCGACGACGGTCTGCAGCCGCCCCCCGACGAGCAGGTGCAAGCGCACGAAGAGGCCGGCGAGGGCGCCGGGGGTCCGAAGGACACAAGCGGCGCGACAGGCTTTCGCACCGGTTTCGTGGCGATTGTCGGCCGCCCCAACGTGGGTAAATCCACCCTGCTCAATCGCCTGATCGGGCAGAAGATCAGCATCGTATCGCGCAAGGCACAGACCACGCGGCACCGGGTCACCGGCATCCTCACCGACGACGAAGCCCAGTTCGTGTTCGTCGACACGCCGGGCTTCCAGACCCGGCATCGCAATGCCCTCAACCGCACCATGAACCGCACGGTCACGCAGGCGCTGGCCGCCATCGATCTGGTGTTCTTCGTGGTCGAGGCGGGGCGTTTCGGCGAAGACGACCGCAAGGTGGTGGAGGTGCTGCCGCGCGATGCGCAGGTGATTCTGGTCATCAACAAAATCGACCGACTGTCCGACAAAACCCAGGTGTTGCCCTTCATCGAGCGGGTGGCGGCTGCTTTCCCGTTTGCCGAAGTCGTGCCTCTGAGCGCCGAGCGTGGCAGCAACGTGGACGCCCTGGTCAAGGTCGCACGGGGCTACCTGCCTCATGGCGAACCGATGTATGACGCAGACGACATCACCGACCGCAGCGAACGCTTCCTGGCGTCCGAATTCCTGCGGGAGAAACTGTTCCGTCTGCTGGGTGACGAGTTGCCGTATGGCATTGCGGTGGAGATCGAGAAGTTCGAGGTCGAGGGCAATCTGCGACGCATTTTCGCGGCGGTGATCGTGGACAAGCCCGGTCACAAGGGCATCGTGATCGGCCGGGGGGGCGAACAGCTCAAGCGCATTTCCAGCGAAGCCAGGGTGGAGCTTGAAAAGCTCTTCGATGGCAAGGTCTATCTGGAGGTGTGGGTGAAGGTCAAGAGTGGCTGGGCTGACGACGAGCGTGCGCTCAAGAGCCTGGGCTACGAATGACGGGACGCTGAGCGGACGTTTTCCGCTGTGAGGCAAAAACAGCGCATCGATCAGCAGCCGTCCTATGTGCTGCATACCCATCCCTGGCGCGAAACCAGCCTGATCGTGGAAGCCTTCAGCCGCGATCATGGCCGTGTGGCGCTGGTGGCCAAGGGCGCCCGTCGCCCGCTGTCGCAGATGCGCGGGCTGCTGATGGCCTTTCAGCCCCTGTTGCTCGATTGGTCCGGTGGCGGTGAGGTGAAGACCCTGGTGCGTGCCGAGTGGTGTGGCGGTCAGCCGCTGCTCACCGGGCAGGCATTGTTTTGCGGGTATTACCTGAACGAGCTGATCGTGTGCCTGTCCGCCCGCGAAGACCCACACCCGGATCTGTTCCAGGCCTATGCCCTGGCACTCGCCGAACTGGCCCGTCAAGGTGTCGGTGCGCAGCGTTTTTCACCCCTGCTGCGGCGCTTCGAGCTGGCCCTGCTGGGGGCGCTGGGCTACGGCACCGGGCTGGAGGCCGACGCCGTCAGTGGCGACCCGGTGCAGGCCGGAACGGACTATCTCTATATAATCGAAAAGGGCCCGGTACAGCAGGCCCGGGTGTCGCCCGGCGAGTATGGGGTGCGCATCAGCGGACAAAGCCTGCTCGACATGGCCGCCGACCGTTTCGAGCGCGCCGAAACGCTGGCACAAAGCCGTGCCCTGTTGCGTGAGCTCATCAACCACTACCTGAACGGGCAGCCGCTGCAGTCCCGGCGGGTACTCAAGGAGTTGCAGGAACTGTGATCGAACTTGGCGTAAACATCGACCATGTGGCCACCCTCCGGCAGGCCCGCCGCACCTGGGAGCCCGATCCGGTGTGGGCGGCTGTGGAAGCTCATCTCGGCGGCGCGGACGGCATCACCATTCATTTGCGCGAAGATCGCCGCCATATCAACGACGATGACGTTCGGCGCCTGCGTGAGCTGACGCAGGTGAAGCTCAATCTGGAAATGGCGGCCACCGACGAGATGGTCGACATCGCCATCCGCACCCGGCCGGAAATGGCGATGCTGGTGCCCGAAGGGCGTCAGGAGGTCACCACCGAGGGCGGGCTGGACATTCTGTCTCAGGAAACACGCCTGACCGACATCATTGGCCGTCTGGCCGAAGCGGGCATCACCACCAGCGTCTTCATCGACGCAGACCCTGCACAGATTGCAGCGGCCGCCCGGGTTGGTGCGCGCGTGTGCGAGGTGCATACCGGCCCGTATGCTCAAGCCTTTCACAGTGCAGGCCGTGACAGTGAAGCGCCGGCCGTGCAGGCCGAGCTTGCACGGGTGCGTGAAGCGGGTGAAGCCATTCGTGACCTGCGCATGCGCTTCAATGCCGGGCATGCGCTCAATTACTACAACGTGCAGCCGATTGCCGCGCTGGACGGTGTGCGCGAACTGCACATCGGCCATGCCATCGTGAGCCGCTCGGTGTTCGTCGGGCTGCGCGAGGCGGTGGCCGAGATGAAGCGCCTGATGAGCGCTGCGGCACGCGGCGCCTGACGCGGAGCAGGTCAGGCATGATCCACGGTATCGGCACCGATCTGGTGAAGGTGTCGCGCATCGAGTCATCGTTGCAGCGTTTCGGCGTGCGCTTTGCCGAGCGCATTCTCGCGCCCGACGAGCGGAGCGCCTTTGCAGCCCATGCCGACCCGGTGCGCTTCCTCGCCAAGCGCTTTGCAGCCAAGGAGGCCTTTGGCAAGGCGCTCGGCACCGGCGTGGCGGTGCCGGCCACGCTCCATGCGGTCAGTGTCACGCATGACGCCCGGGGACGACCGGGCTTCCGGTATGCGGCGCGGCTGGCAGAGCACATGGCCTGCCACGGCCTGAGCGCGCACCTGAGCCTGAGCGACGAACTGGACTACGTGGTGGCCTTTGCCGTTGTCGAACGCACGCATTCAATTGAAGGGAGTGATTGCAGTGAGCTGTCCTGAAGCGCAGATTCATGCCGCCCGGGGGCGCGCACCGCTGCACCTGCCACTCGGGCCGGTGATGCTGGATGTGGCCGGAACCGAACTGAGCGACGAGGAGCGCGAGCGTCTGTGCGACCCACTGGTGGGGGGCGTGATCCTGTTTGCGCGCAATTTCGAGAGCAGCGAACAACTGCATGCCCTGACCCGCAGCATCAAGGCGCTGCGCGAGCCGTCGCTGGTGATTGCGGTCGACCATGAAGGCGGACGCGTGCAGCGTTTTCGCCGCGATGGCTTCACCCGGCTGCCGGCCATGGGCACGCTCGGCCGTTTGTGGCAGGACGATCACATGGCGTCCCTGGAGGCCGCGCGTCATGTGGGTCTGGTGATGGCGGCGGAGCTGCTCGCGCATGGGGTGGATGTGAGCTTCGCGCCGGTGCTCGATCTGGATTACGCCACCAGTACGGTGATTGGCGATCGCGCCTTCCACCGCGATCCACAGGTGGTGTCCAGCCTGGCCGCCGCACTGGCCACCGGCATGGCCGAGGCGGGCATGGGTTGTGTGGGCAAGCATTTTCCGGGGCACGGTTTCGTGCAGGCCGACTCCCATGTGGCGATCCCTGTCGATGAACGTGACTTCGATACCGTATGGGCGCACGACATTGCCCCATACCGCAGCCGCATCGGACGCCGTCTGAGCGGGGTGATGCCGGCCCATGTGCGTTTCAGCAACATCGACCCGCAGCCGGCGGGCTTTTCCACTTTCTGGCTGCAGGACGTGTTGCGTGGCCGGCTGGGGTTTGCCGGCGCGATCTTTTCCGACGACCTGAGCATGGAAGGCGCGACCGTTGCCGGCGACATCCTTGCCCGCGCCCGGGCAGCCTTCGGGGCCGGGTGCGACATGGTGCTGGTGTGCAACCGGCCGGACCTGGCGGCCGATCTGCTCGATCGCTGGGCACCCGACGTGCCCGAGGCCACGCGCGGGCGGATTGCCGCCCTCAAGGCCACGGCCCGCTTCGGCGACCTGTTCGATCTGGAACTCAACCCCGCTTATCACGATGCCCGCGAACAGGTGCGGGCGCTGGGCACAGCGGGCGAGGCCTGAGCATGCCGCTGTCGCCGGAGCCGGGTACGGACAACAGTCAGGAGGCGTGCGCGCCGGCGGCGTTCGACGCCAAGGCCTTCCTGCGTACCGTGCCGGAAGAGCCCGGCGTGTATCGCATGATCGGCGAGGCCGACAAGGTGCTGTATGTCGGCAAGGCCAAGAACCTCAAGCGCCGGGTTTCCAGTTACTTTCAGAAGACCCTGTCCAGCCCGCGCATCGCCATGATGGTGGCGCAGGTCCGGCGGGTGGACGTGACCCCGACGCGCTCCGAGGCCGAAGCGCTGATTCTTGAGAACAACCTGATCAAGCGCCTTGCGCCGCGCTACAACATCCTCTTTCGCGACGACAAGACCTACCCCTACATCTGCCTGTCGGGCGATGCCTTTCCCCGTTTGACCTACCACCGGGGTGCTTTTGCCAAGGGAGCACGCTATTTCGGACCGTTCCCGAACGCCTGGGCCGTGCGTGAAAGCATCCATTTGCTGCAGAAAACCTTTCAGCTGCGCACCTGCGAGAACTCGGTCTTTCAGAACCGCTCCCGCCCCTGTTTGCTGCACCAGATCAAGCGCTGTTCCGGCCCCTGCGTCGAGCTCATCTCGGCGCAGGCGTACGCCGCCGACGTGCGCCTGGCCGGGCGCTTTCTGGACGGACGGGCAGGGGAGGTGATCGACGACCTCACCGCGCGCATGCACGACGCCTCCGAGCGCCTCGCCTTCGAAGAGGCTGCGGCCTGCCGCGATCAGGTGCGCGCGCTGCAGGCCGTGCTGCACAAGCAGTTTGTCGATAGCGGAAAGGACGAGGATGTCGACATTGTCGCAGCCGTCGAGGACGCCGGCGAGGTGTGCGTGAATATCGCGATGGTGCGGGGCGGGCGTCATCTGGGCGACCGGCCGCAGTTTCCCAGCACCTCCGCCAACTGCAATGCGCTTGACGGTTTGCTGGCCTTTGTCGAGCAGCATTACCGCGACCATCCGCAGCCCCGCCGCCTGCTGGTGAACCTGCCGCCGGAGGAGGTGCGTGCCCTGCTCGAAGAAGTCAGCGACAAGCCCTGTGCGGTGGTGTCGCCGCGCGGGGCGGCCGAGCGGGCCTGGATGGAAATGGCCGAGGCCAACGCCCGCACCGCGATCCAGTCCCGCCTGCGCGATACCGGGCGGGTTGCCGCGCGCCTGACGGCCTTGCGTGAAGTGCTGGACCTGCCCGAAGAACCCCGGCGCATCGAGTGCTTCGACATCAGCCACACCATGGGCGAAGCGACGGTGGCCTCCTGTGTGGTGTGTGTCGATGGGGCGATGAAGTCTTCCGAGTACCGTCGCTACAACATCGCCGGTATCACCGGCGGGGACGACTTTGCCGCGATGCGCCAGGTGCTTGAGCGCCGCTATGGGCGGGTTGCGGCGGGCGAGGGGGTATGCCCGGACCTGATCCTGATCGATGGCGGCAAGGGTCAGGTGAGTGCCGCACATGCCATCCTGTCCGAACTGGGGCTGGAGGCGGTGGCCATGGTCGGGGTGGCGAAGGGGGAGGGACGCAAGGCGGGGCTGGAGTCGCTGGTGTATGCCGATGGCCGGCCGAGCCTGCTGCTGGGGGGCGAACATGTAGCGCTGCACCTGATCCAGGAAATCCGCGACGAAGCGCACCGCTTTGCCATCACCGGTCACCGTGCCCGGCGCGCGAAGGCGCGCATCGGCTCCCGGCTGGAAGACATCCCCGGCGTCGGCCCCACCCGCCGCCGCAACCTGCTCGCCACCTTCGGCGGCCTTGACGGCGTGCGCGAGGCCACGGTCGAAGACCTGTGCCGCGTCGAAGGCATCAGCCGCAAGCTGGCCGAACAGATACACGCTGCGCTGCGCTGATTTTTGCAGGCGATTGCTTCTCAAGCAGGCACTCCGGATAGTTGCCGGCGTGGCTTGCGACGGACCGAACAGGCGCAGAAGCTGGCATGCTCATCGCGGCGACGATGGACCGCGCGACCAGGATCAGCACCGCCATCGCGGCACCTTTCCCGGGGGGAAGTTCCGGATGGTTGATGACACTCAACCTGCCCGAGCGCGGGAAACCATGTTGCGCACCCTCTCGCTCATGTGAATCGGCAGCATTTCCAGGTCAGGGTGCGCCGCCTGAAACACGCGGAACACTTCGTCTGCAAATGCCTGGCCGATCTCCTCGACGCCGGCGAAGTCGAGCACCACCGTCTGAAACCGCTCAAATCGCATCGTCAGCCGCTTTGCCTGCGAGCGCGAAACAAGCTTCTCTCCCTCGTGCTGTGCAAGCCTGACTGGCACGATGGTTTTTGCAAAGGTATATTCTTCGGGCGCAGCAAATGCGTCGAATACCTCCGTTGTCGTGCGCGCGCTGTCATTGGCAAGCGTCATGGTTACGGAGGTTCCCGACACCTCTCCTTCCCCGTCAATCAGCCAGTCGTCGCTAGCTGCCTCGTGCGAGAAAAACAAGTTGCGCGACATGATCGAAAATCTGTCGAACATCCGCGATGAGAAGAACACCCCTTCTCCGCTGTGGCGTGCCGGGTCCGTGGTCAGCTTGCCTTTGGCCAGCTCCAAGATCGATTCGCGCGGATCGTAGAGCCCCATCAGCCGCTGAATGCGATGGAAGATGCCCTCGCCGTCATCGCTCACGCGGACGGTGGTTCGCAGCGCATTGCGCTCGACAAACACGGTCACCTGCGCCCCCTCAGAGTGGTCGATCGCGTTATTGATCATCTCAGTGACGCCATAGCGCCAGACATCAACCACATTGGGGCGCAGGTCAGACAACAGAGGAGCAACATCGGATACCCATAGGCGATGCTCATCCAGGCCCGCCAAGTCATGCACCTTGCGCACCGACAGTAGCGGCAGCAGTGCGTAGCGCCGGCCGCGCCCGGTGCCCTCTGCTTTGATGATGTGCTCGTTCGCCATGCGTCTGAGACGCGCAGCAGCCGTTTGCCGAGAAACCCCGAGGGCGCCGGCCGCAGCCGCTGCGACATGCGGCTCGCCGCTATCGATGATGCGCAAGATCAGCTTGTCGACGATATCCATGATGTGCCTCTTTCAGTAAAGCGATGACAGCTTAAATGTAAAGTTGAAGCGCGGAAATGTAAAGCCCGCCCGGTCCATCTCAGCCAGCCCAGAGCGGGCTTTTCTGACATCCCCTGTATTCGCGGCTTCGAGTCTCACGGGCTTGAGCGCATGGAAAATCTCTACCAGCAGCTGGACAAGGCCGAGACGCCCGAAGCACGGGCGAGCATCGCTGAGCGCATTCAGGCTATGTCCGGCCGTAGCGCGCCAGAGCGGAACCTGAGCAACGAGTTCATAATCCGGAAGGTGCCGGTCTATGACGGCAAAGGCATCATGCAGGGCGAACAAGAAGAGATTGTCCATCTGCCGACGTATTTGCAGCAACAGCAGGGCGGGCAGGTTTCGCCCGTTCGGGCTGTTGGCACAACGTCTCGCGTCGGAGATCGAGTGGCCGTGTGGGACGGCACGAAGTGGGTCGAGCGAACATAGCCTAGCGAGCAGGCGGCGTGATGATGCCATTCTCCCAGTCAGGGACTGGCTCATCGTACAACTTCCTGCACGCCCCGTTAATCATCGACGCCGCCCGGTTGCTGCGGGTGTCGGCGGCCCTCTTTGCGGTGCATTCGGCGCCGGACTTGAAGGAGAGCCAGCCGCGCCCGGAGCCTTGGCCGACAGAGGCCATCCCGCCCGGGTGCTTTGCCATGCAGGATTGCCAGATTGCGCTGGCGGCCACGTCGTTGGCGGCGCCTGGGGCGCGGTCAAGGATGCACTCGGCGAAGTTGGCGTGGGCGAGCAGTGGGATCAGCAGGGCAAGTGCAAGGGCGGTTTTCATCATGCCCTTATAGCATACTGCCGACGTGTGTTCGTATTTCGATTCCAGCCGGGCCGGGCAAGCGCTTGCTGGCAGAAATGAAAACCGGGGCCATTGCCCCGGTATTTTTTTCAGTGGTACAGCGTCACGCAACTTTGCGCTGCGGCGCGTCGCGGGCTTCCTGGCGGCGCTTGAGCGCGTCTGCGGCAGCCTCCGCGAGAACGCGCTTCTTTTCGCAGTCGGCAAAGCGCTTGAGCACCTGCCGCATCAGGGTCTGGTAGCCGAGCCCGTTCAGGGCGCCAAGGGCCTTGAAGTCATCGATGAGTGACTTTTCAAGCCTGATCGAGATGGGGCGCAGCCCGACCGATTCGTTGATGAGCGCTTCGTCATCGTCGGGCGCCACTGCCACGAATTCGGCGTCCCGCCCAAGCGTCCCATCTTCCCATGCTTCTGCGGTATCGGGGATGCTCTTAGTCGTTGCCATGATTCTCTCCATAGTCTGCGTATATACGCAGTTCCTTTTCATTGGGGTCGTAGGCCGTTTTGACATGAATCTCGCCGTTTGCAAACGGCACGAAACAGACTTTCAGCTTTCGACCATAGTCCGTCTCCGAGACGAACCACCTGGTGATCGGATTCGTCAGGTTGTCGGCTCCCGTATCAATAAGGAACTTGCCACTCCGATTTGCAAAGCACTGCTCGATCTCTTCCTGGGTGACCGGCGGCTGCTTGTTGTTGAGCTTTTCTCGGACAGACGATGAGATGACCAGTGCCACTGGTTGGCTCCATGCTGTTGAGGCTTCATTGTATATACACGAATGGCTGGCGTCACTAAGTTTCGTGACCGCACTGCGTGGCGCGGTCGCCGCTCGCCCCCTGTAGGGCTGTGCCCACGGCAGCGGTTCACCGACACTCCAGGCACATAGTGCTTGGAGTGAGCGGGATGGCCTTTGACCCAACAACAGCGCGTCTCGACGCGGACACGCAACCGCCTGCCCGAGCGCGGTTCGATCCAGATTCCGCACGGATCGACGACACCCCGCGCAAGAAGACCGGCGCCCTGCGCTCTGCAGCCGATTCCGCCATCGCGCTGGGCACCGGCCTGGCGCAGGGCGTGCAGATGCTCACCAATGTGGCCGGCGCAGACAATGCGGTGTCGCAGGGCATTGGCGATGCCATCGGCACGATGCGCGGCTGGGAGTCGCCCGAGCGCCAGGCCGAGCGCGCGGCGCGTGCCGAGAAGATCAAGCAGGCCGAGGAATCCGGCAGTACCTGGGAGGAGGTGAAAGCCTACGCCGGGTCGTTTGCCGAGGCGCCGCTGGACACCACGCTGGAGGCGCTGGGCACGGCCGCGCCGACCATTGCCGGCGCCGCGCTGACCGGTGGCGGCAGTACGGCGGCGCAACTGGCGGCCCGTGCGGCGCCGCTGGCGCTGGGGGCGGCGCAGGGTGTGGGGGCGGTGAAGGGCGAGATCCACGAGTCGGTGGAAAACCGCTGGAAGGATGCGGGGGCCAGTGATGAGGAGGCTGCCGCGCGGGCGGCCGAGGCGCAGTCCTACGCCGGGGAGAACGCCGGGAACATTGCGCTGGGCGGTGCGCTGGGGGGGCTGGCCGGCAGTACCGGTGTTGAGTCTGCTGTGCGCCGGCTGGCGGGGTCATCACTGGCACGCGAGGCGGCCGAGCGGGGCGCGCCGGGAGTGGTGCGCGGGGCGCTGACCGGTGCGCTGAAGGAGGCGCCAATGGAGGCGCTGCAGGGCGGCCATGAACGGTACGCCGCCAACGTGGCCGGGCAGCGCGAAGGGTTTGATGTGCCGACCTGGCAGGGCGTGGCCGGCCAGGCGACACTGGAAGGCATGGCGAGCGCACCGCTTGGCGGGGGCTTCGGTGCGGCCAATGCCTATGCGGCCGGTCGCCAGAGGCAAGACGGTGCGGACGGGCAGGATGCCGCCGGAGCGCGGGGGGGCGACGGATCGCCTGCTGCCAGCCCGTTCGATCAGGCCGTTCCTCCCCCGGTGCTTGACGCCGATGCGCTGGAGCGGGCGGGGATTTCGCAGACCCCGGGGGCGATACTCGACGAACAGCAATTGCAACGGTGGGGCGTGGACAGACTGGCGCCTGCCGCTGATCTGCCGCAGATCAAGCCGTCCGAGCAGATGGGGCTTGACCCTGCGACAGGGCCAATGTCAGCAGCGGCTGCAATGGCCGTGGATTCGGGCGTTTCTGCCCAGTCGCAGCAGGTCGCGCAGGAGGTAACCCCGGAAGTCGGCGAGGTCCTGCAGCAGGGTGCGACCGCCAGCGAGCCGGCTTCCGGCATTGCCGACCAGCTTGAGGCAGCGCAGGGGCCTGATCAGGTGCGCGACATTTTGCGCAGGGCAGAGGCCGATGATGTGGTCCAGGCGCTGGCGGGTCGCCCCGATCTGGATCAGGTTGCCCGGTCGGGGTTGAGCGATGGGGCGTGGAACCTGTTGCGCGACGAACTCTCGACCGCGCGTAACCAGTTGGACGCTGCGTCGCAACTCCCGGGCCAGACGACTTCGCCGGATGCGCTGCAGGCAGAAACAGGGCAAGGAGCGCAGCAGTCTCCCGAGGCGCTGGAGCGGGTGAATAGTGAGAAAGGCGCTGTTTTTTTGTCGCAAGCCAAGGCGCAGGCGTTCATCGACGACAATGGTTTAAATGATACGCACACCCTGCAGCCGCAGGGCAAGGCGTTCAAGGTGGTGGCCAAGCCGCAGGGGCAGAGTGAGCAGGCGGGCACGCTGGCGGCGGATACGGCGGTTGCGCCTGCCGGCGAACAGCGTGGAGCGCTTGGCGTGGCCCAGGCACAGGTCACGCGAGAGGCGGTGGACACGGTCAAGCAGCAAACGGCCGAAGCGATTGGCCAGCGCCTGCAGGGGATGAAGGCAGAGGAGGTGAACACGTTCGCGGCCCGCTTCCTGCCGACCATGGGCCTCAAGCCGACCGCCAGCAAGGCGCGCAACATCGCCCTGCTGACCGATGGCGCTCGTGTGAATCTGTATGGCGTGGCGGGGGAGCTGGGGGTCGAACTCTCCGATGCGTCCCGCAGCGCCCTGGAAGCAGACATGGCTGGCACTGTTGCGGAGCCGAAAGTGGAAGGCGGGCAGCAGGCGACGAATGCTGATACGCAGGCGCAAGCCAATGCTGTCGCCGGCAGCGCAGCGGCTGAACCTGCTGGAGGCCAGGGCGGTGGGCGGGCGGCAGTAGTAGCGCCGGAGGATGCATCGGCAACGCAAAGCGAGAGCGCCGGCATCGAGGCCGCCCGGCGTGCTGCCGCAAGTCTTGCATTGGACGATTTTGCTGCAGAGTCGGCGCGCAGGGAGCGCGAATGGATTGCGCGTGAGCGCGTGCGGATGCAGGACATCGCGGCAGGTGACCAGACTGCGCAGGCGGCCCTGCCAGAGCGCCAGCGCATGGCACCAGCGGAGGCGCAGGCCCGGCTGCAGGAACTGGATGCGGCAGAGGCGAGCGTCGATGAGCGATTCTCGCCGGATGCGCTGCGCCAGACGTATGAACTCTTGCGCGGCGATCAAATGCCGGTCAAGAACGAAAGCCGCGCCAATGCTGATGATTCGACGGCTGTTGGTGGTGCTGATCAAGAAACCGCAGCACAGCCGGCCGCTGACGAGCGCATCGCTGCCCCGGACGGCTCCATCGACTTCGGCGAGATCACGCCGGAGATGGCGCAGGCGTCACCGCAGGACGGCACTCGGCTCGATCGCGCCATGAGCATCCTGCTGGATCGTACCGACAACAACGGATCGCCGGACGGGCTTGGCGGACCGAAAAATGCCGATGCACGCACGGCCATCGTGTCCGCACTCACCGGGCAGAGTGTTGCCGATATCGAGGCGGCGCCGAACTACAAGTTCGTCACCAGCGTGCCGCAGGTCGAGCGCCTGCTGTACGATGCGGCGGGGATTCCGGCCGGCAACCTCGCGGCCCGCCGGGCGCCGTTTCTGGACTGGGTGGATGCGCGTACCGGGCAGCCTGCCCCTGCCCCTGCGGCGATGGTGAGCCTTCCGGAGGCGCCGGACCGTTCGGCGCAGGGCGCGGCGAGCGAGGCGGAGATTGCCGCAGCGGCGCGCCAGTTCCGGGAGACGGAAGCGGCCTACGGCGGGCGGGAGGGCTTCGAGCGAGCGAAGGCCGCCGGCAAGACCAGGCTGAACTATCACCAGTGGGTGCAGGTGCGCACGCCCAACTTCAAGCGGTGGTTTGGGGATTGGGAGGCTATTGCTGACCTGACGATAAGTCGCCAAGTTGCAAGCAAGAAGGAAGCAGAGTTATCCATTGCTGCGCTTGCAAAGCGTGACTTGCGTAACCTTGAGACGGGTATCAACGCGCAGATCAACAGCACTCAGGCGAAAAAGCTCATCAGCAATGCTGCTGTAGATAAAAGCATCGCCAATGGCTTCACCCGTGAGCAGCACTATGCTATTGCTGCGAACATTGAGGCGCTGTGGCGGCACGCCGTGCAGGTTTATGAAGGGCCGGATACACAGAACGACGACCCCAAGGTCAGAATAAAGCGGTTTGCCGTGCCCGTGATGATTGGTTCTGACGCACGCTACGCGACCATCATGGTCAAGGAAACCATTGAGCACGGACACCGTGTCTACACACTGGAGGCACATGGAGAGAAAACGCTCCGGGGTATGTTAGATACCCTCAATTCCGAAACCGGAATATCCAGCACCCCCGCCCGGAGCGTTGATTCCATCGTAGCCTCACTGGATTCGAAGGTCAATCCTGATACAGTCTCCAAGGTCACCGACCCCGAGACCGGTGAGCCGATGGTGGTGT
>JBAYOV010000040.1:0-33219 GCA_041678045.1 Rhodocyclaceae bacterium | reverse complement strand
TTTTTTAAAACACCGAAAAAACGATTCGTACTTCTCACTCTTTTCCCCTCACCGCCGCCGCTCTGTTTCGCTTTCGAAACTTCCGCTTGCCGGTGAAGAGCCGCGCATTCTACAGACATGAACACACTTGTCAACAACACGTAAGAAAAAAGTCAAAACCCCTGATGCGAGGCCATGAAGTTTTCAAAGCGCGTGCTTTCCCCAATGAAGGTCATGCGCACAGTACCTGTTGGACCATTGCGGTGCTTGCCAATAATCAACTCGGCCGTCCCCTTATCCGGTGAATCGGGGTTGTAGACTTCATCCCGGTAGATGAACATGATGATGTCCGCGTCCTGCTCAATCGCGCCGGACTCGCGCAGGTCGGACATGACCGGCCGTTTGTTGGGGCGCTGCTCCAGGCTGCGGTTCAGCTGGGACAGTGCGATGATCGGCACATGCAACTCCTTGGCCAGCGATTTTACTGAGCGGGAAATTTCCGACAGTTCGGCAGCCCGGTTGTCGCTGTCGCGGGAGCCTGTCATCAACTGCAGGTAGTCGATCACGATCAGGCCCAGCTTGCCGCACTGTCGCGCCAGGCGTCGGGCACGAGCACGCAGATCGATCGGATTGAGGCCTGGCGTTTCATCAATGAAGATCGGAGCTTCATACAGCTTCCCCATTGCCATGGTGAGCTTCTGCCAGTCTTCGTCAGTCAGGCGACCGGTTCTGAGCTTGGACTGGTCTATCCGCCCCAGCGAGGAGATGAAACGGGTGGCCAACTGGGTACCCGGCATTTCCATGGAAAAGATCGCGACCGGCAAGCGACAATCGACTGCAACATGTTCTGCAATGTTCAGGGCGAGTGTGGTTTTGCCCATGGCCGGACGCCCTGCAACAATGATCATGTCCGAGGGTTGCAGGCCTGAGGTTTTCTCATCCAGGTCAATCAGCCCGGTCGGCACGCCGGTCACCTCGTTCGGATTATCGCGGTCGTACAACTCCTGCACGCGATCGGCCACCTGCTTGAGGATGGGCTGGATCGACACGAAACCGCTCGCATGACGCGCCCCTGCCTCGGCAATCTCGAACACCCTGGCTTCCGCTTCGTCGAGCAACGCCTTGGCGTCGCGCCCAGCCGGATTCAGGGCACTGGCTGCAATCTCGTCCCCCACTGACACCAGCTTTCTGAGGATGGCGCGCTCGCGGACAATTTCCGCATAGCGCCGAATATTGGCAGCGGAAGGCGTGCTGTTGGCTACTTCAGCCAGATAGGCCAAGCCGCCGGCCTGCTCGGCCTCATTGTTCTTTTCCAGCGACTCGAAGACGGTCACCACATCAGCAGGCTTGCCCTGATCGATCAGCCGGGAGATGTGCTGATAGATGCGACGATGGTCATCACGGTAGAAGTCCGCCTCATTGACGAGATCGGCAATTCGCTCCCAGGCTGCGTTGTCGAGCAGGATGCCGCCAATCAGGGACTGCTCTGCCTCCACCGAATGGGGCGGCAGGCGGATGGCCGCAATCTGTGGATCGGGGCTGTTGGCGAAGGGGTGGTGTGTCGTACTCATGGGTTGCAGCTCCTGCGCGCCGGCATACGATGAGAGTCGGGGCTGGCGCGAAAAAAAGGGCTGCATGCGCAGCCCTCTTTCTGGTGTCGGTCAGACCTGTATTGCGTAAGCTTACTGCTGATCGCCCAGCACCGACACGGTGATCGTGGTGGTCACGTCGGAATGCAGGGCAACCGTGATTTCGTTGTCGCTGACCTGCTTGATCGGGCCTTCGGGCATGCGGATCGCAGAGCGCTCGATGCTGAAACCCTGAGTTTCCAGAGCCTCGGCGACATCGGCGTTGGTGACCGAACCGAACAGGCGACCGTCCATCCCCGCCTTTCGGGTGATCTGAACCATCAGACCTTCCAGCTTGTTGGCGATGCCTTGGGCCTCGGCAAGCTTTTCAGCCTGAACGCGCTCAAGCTCGGCGCGACGGGCTTCGAACTCGGCCAGGTTGGCTGCAGTTGCGCGCTTGGCCTTGCCCTGCGGAATCAGGAAGTTACGGGCGTAGCCGTCCTTGACCTTGACCACATCACCGAGCGCACCCAGGTTGACGACTTTTTCGAGAAGAATGATTTGCATGTCGGCCCCCGCTTACTTGTGCAGATCGGTGTAGGGCAGCAGCGCGAGGAAGCGCGCACGCTTGATCGCGGTCGACAGCTGACGCTGATAGCCGGCCTTGGTGCCGGTGATGCGCGCCGGCATGACCTTGCCGGTTTCGGTGATGAAGTCTTTCAGGATATCGACATCCTTGTAATCGACTTCGGCAATGCCTTCCGCAGTAAAGCGGCAGAACTTGCGACGCTTGAACAGACCGCGGTTGCCGCGATCATCCTTTTTCTTGAACTTGGACTTGGGCTTGAAAGCCATTTTCGTTTCCTTCCAGAAATTCGATCTTGTTCAGATGCAGTATCGGGGTGCGGCTGCGCAAGCTTTTCGCTGCCAGAAAACCCGCCACCCTGAGCCGCATGCCCGGGTTGGCTACAACCAGCACGCCAGCCAACTCACCCAGCGCGACCGCCTGCACTTCCACCGTGACTTCGCGCTCACGCCCAGCTTCCATCTGAAGCGAGCTGTGAGCCAGGGTACACGCTGCCACCGGCACACCGGCCGGGGTTCTGCGCAGGGGCTGGAGCGACGCCAGCGTGGCTTCGAGCTGAAGCAGGTTCAACCCGATACCCGGCACCTATCAGGCAGACTGCTCTTCGCCCGAGGACTCAGCACCCTCTTCGGCAGCAGCCGGCGTCAGCGAACGGGACTTTTCTTCCTTCATCATCGGGGAAGGCGTGGTCACTGCAGCCTTCTGCTTGATGATCAGGTGACGCAGCACGGCATCGTTGAACTTGAAGGCGTGCTCCAGCTCGGCCAGGGCCTCGCCGTCGCATTCGATGTTCATCAGCACGTAGTGTGCCTTGTGCATCTTCTGGATCGGATAGGCCAGCTGACGGCGGCCCCAGTCCTCGAGACGGTGAATCTGACCGGTGCGGGTGGTCACGATCGACTTGTAACGCTCGATCATGGCCGGAACCTGCTCGGACTGGTCAGGATGCACGATAAAAACGATTTCGTAATGTCGCATGCAAACTCCTTGCGGTTGATGACAGCCCCCCGGCATGCGGACCGGTAGGGCAAGGTAAACGCGGTAGACTAACAGATCGGAAAGCGCATTTCAATAGGCCACAACACCTCAACACCTCCCCCTGAGCGGACAGACTCATCTGGGCCGGGCTTCCCAGATTTTCTGCAGACGCTTCACGCTGACCGGCATCGGCGTCTTCAATTCCTGGGCAAACAGGCCAACCCTGAGCTCTTCGAGCAGCCAGCGGAACTCCTCCAGCTCGGGCGAAGACACTCCGGCCTTCCTGCGCGCATTACGTTCGCGTTCGAATGCCTGATGCAAACCCTTCCATTCGGCCAGCAGTTGCGCGTCGCGGGCGGGGTTGTTGCGCAGCTTGTCCAGGCGCACCTGCATCGCCTTCAGGTAACGCGGAAAATGCGCCAAACGTTCCCAGGGGTGAGCGAGCAGGAAGTCCTTTCCCATCAGCGCCTGCAACTGCTCGCGCACATCCTGCTCGACCCCGGGAAACCCCTTCAGACCACTCAGCCGCTTGTGCAACGCTGCATGCTCCTGCATCAACTGGCCAACCAACCTCAGGAACTCCTGCGCCACAAGACTCATGCGGGCCTTGGCCTCAGCGCACCGACGGGTAAAGGACGGTGCATCCACCGGCAGGGGGTCAAGCAGGCAGACCCTGGCAATCGTTGCGCCCACCAGTTGCTGCTTGAGCTCGGCCTCGGTGCCAAAAGCCATGAAGGACAGCGCCACCTTGCGCAGATCGGGCAGACGCTCTATGGCGCGTACCTGATCCTTCAGGTTCAGCGCAAACAGACGCGCCAACCCCTTGCGGTGCACCGTGTGTGCCTCCTCCGGCGTATCAAAAGGACGCAGCGAGACGCTGTCACCCTCATCGTGCAGCGCCGGAAAACCGATCACCTCGCGCCCCGCCACCCGCAAGGAAAGCAGCTCAGGCAATGTGCCGAAGCTCCAGTCCGTCAGGCCGCTCATGGCGGGCCCATCCTGCGCATCTGGCTGCGCCTGCGCCGCCTGTCCGGTGTCACGTTTGCGGGCGGAGCCAGATTCGCGCCTGCCGGCCGACTCGCCGGCCTCACGCCCGGGCTGCGTCGTCTGCGCCTCATCGCCAGAAGCCGCCACCCCGGCAGACTGCAGCGCCTCCGCGACCTGTGCATTCCTGAAATGCTCCGCCACCTGACGACCATGGCGGGCGCGCAATTCGGCCAGATTGCGTGACTGCCCCAGCACCCGGCCATGCTCATCGATCAGCCGGAAGTTCATGAAGCAATGCGGCTTCAAGTTCTCTTGACGAAACGATTCCTGCGGCAACTTCAGGGAGACCCGCTCTTCAACAAACTGTTGCAAGGCCTTGAGCAGGGGCTGGTCCGTGTCGTAAGCCCCAGCCTCCAGCGCCGCCATGAAGGCCGCGCCGCTTTCGGTCATCGGTTGCAGGCGGTGGCGATGCTTTTGCGGCACGGTCTTGAGCAAGGCCAGCACCTTTTCTTCCAGCAAACCGGGCACCAGCCATTCGCACCGTGCGGCCGGAATCTGGTTGAGCATGGCCAGCGGGACGGTGAGCGTGACTCCGTCGTCGGCCTCGCCCGGTTGATGCAGGTAGCTGAGCTTGAGCCGTTGCCCGAGCACTTCGAAAAACGCCGGGAAACGGTCCGAGGTGATGCCTTCCGCCTCGTGCCGCATCAACTGCTCGCGGTTCAGGTGAAGCAGGCGTGGCGCGGTACGTTCAGCCTGCCTGCGCCAGGCCTCGAAGCCCGCCAGATCGCAGACCTCCGCAGGAATCTTGGCATCATAGAACGCAAAGATCAGATGCTCATCGACCAGCACATCGGGCCGCCGCGACTTGTGCTCCAGGCGCTCGATATCCGCCACCAGCCGCTGATTGTGCTGCAGAAAAGCCATGTTGCGTGCAGCCCCCTCGGCAATCTCGCCCTGCACCAGCCCTTCGCGAATGAACAGGGTTCGGCACAGCTCAGGGTCGATGTCACGATACGGCACGCCTCGTCGGGCATATACGCTCAGCCCGTACAGGCTGCCGCGCGCCCAGCCACGCACCGCGCCAGAGGTTTTTGACCAGTGCGGTTCGCTCACCTGGGTTCGGATCAGATGCGTCCCGACCTCCTCCAGCCATTCGGGCTCGATGCGGGCCAGGCAGCGCGCAAACAGGCGCGAGGTTTCCACCAGTTCGGCGGCCATCACCCACTTGCCCGCTTTCTTCGCCAGAGCCGACCCCGGATGCGGCCAGAAGCGGATGCCGCGTGCCCCCAGATAACTGCCCGCCTGCGGCCCGCTGGCCTCTTCGGCCCGACACCCCACATGGCCGAGCAGGCCGGTGAGCAGGGCTTTGTGAATGGCCTCGAAAGTGGCCGGCAAGGTGTTTTCCTTCCAGCCATGTTCGGCACACAAGGTATGCAACTGACCATGCACATCGCGCCATTCGCGCATTCTCAGCCAGGACAGGTGATGCTGCTTGCACCAAGCCTTCTGTTTGCTGCCGGACTCATGGCGCACCACTTCGTCCCAGGCCCGCCACAGGTTGCGGTACCAAAGGAACTCGGACTGCTGGTCGCGCTCGCCCCCCCTGAACCGGGCATGCGCCTGGTCAGCCGCGCCGGGCGAGGCTTGCGGACGTTCGCGCGGATCCTGCACCGACAGCGCGGCGGCAATCACCAGCACTTCGGCCAGGCAGCCGTGATCGCGCGCGGCCAGGATCATGCGCCCCACCTTCGGGTCCAGCGGCAGACGGGCCAGCTCCCGGCCGACCGGTGTCAGGCTGCGCCGCTCATCGTCGCTGACCGCGCCCAGTTCGACCAGCAGCTGATAGCCATCGCCAATCATGCGCGACGTGGGCGGATCGATGAACGGAAAGTCTTCCACCGCCCCGAGCTTGAGCGCCTTCATGCGCAGGATCACCCCTGCCAGCGACGAGCGCAGGATTTCCGGATCGGTGTGCGCCGGGCGCCGCTCGAAATCCGCCTCGTCGTACAGCCGGATGCACACTCCGTCCATCACCCGGCCACAGCGCCCGGCACGCTGACGAGCCGCCGATTGTGCGACTTTTTCGATCTGCAACTGCTCCACCTTGTTGCGGGCGGAGTAGCGCTTCACACGCGCCAGACCGGTATCGACCACATAGCGTATGCCCGGCACGGTCAGCGAGGTTTCAGCCACATTGGTGGCCAGCACCACACGACGGCCGCGCCCGCCACTGGCAAACACCTTCGCCTGCTCCTGCGCCGACTGGCGTGCAAACAGCGGCAGAATCTCGGTGGCAGCGGCGTATGCACTCTTGCGCAAGGCTTCTGCGGTTTCGCGAATCTCGCGCTCGCCCGGCAAAAACACCAGCACATCTCCGGGGCCGCTGCGCTGCGCCTCGTCCACTGCGTCGACAATCGCATCGAGCAGGTCACGGTCCTTGTCCTTGCGGGGCGGCGTACGGCCCTCCTTACGGCGTCCGCTCGCCTCGCCCACGGGGGGCTCATCACGCACCACCGGTCGATAACGCATCTCGATCGGATACAACCTGCCGGACACCTCGATCACCGGCGCCGGTTGCGCTTCGGTGCCGAAATGCTGCGCAAAGCGCTCGGCATCCAGCGTGGCGGAGGTGACGATCAGCTTCAGGTCCGGGCGCCTGGGCAGCAACGTCTTCAGATACCCAAGCAAAAAATCGATATTCAGGCTGCGTTCATGCGCCTCGTCGATGATCAGCGTGTCGTAAGCCGAGAGCAGCGGGTCGGTTTGCGTTTCGGCCAGCAGGATGCCGTCGGTCATCAGCTTGATGCTGGCCTGCGGGCCGGTACGGTCTGTGAAGCGAATCTTGTAGCCGACGGCCTGCCCCAACTCGCTGCGCAACTCAGCCGCAATGCGTGAGGCGGTCGCACGCGCCGCCAGCCGGCGTGGCTGGGTGTGCCCAATCAGTCCGGCTGCGCCGCGCCCCAGCGCCAAACAGATTTTGGGCAACTGCGTGGTCTTGCCCGAACCGGTTTCACCACAAACGATGACCACCTGATGCTGTTCGATGGCCCGGGCAATTTCGTCGCGCCGTTCGCACACGGGCAACTCCGGCGGAAAGTCGGGCCGGGGCAGCTGCGCGATGCGTTCGCTCAGCCGGGTGCGGGAAGCGTGCAGAAGGGTCTCGAAAGCGACCCGCGCCTGCGCTTCCCGGTCCGGGTCAGCCTGCCCCAGCTTGCGCTGCAGGGCGTGCAGACGCGGCCGATCCAGCGTCATGCAATCGGAAAAACCGTGGTGAGCGCCGGACGTGCGCGTCGCGCCGGGCTGTTTCTGTCTGTGCTGTCTGATGTGGCGGGTACTCAAAAGAGGGTCAGCTCCGTGGTCGTGCTCAGGCCGGGTGATGCAAAAGATCGGGATTATACTTGCCACCGTTCAAGCCCCACGCCAAACCCCGCCTGTCCGTTTGCCCATGTCCCTGCTGCAAGGTTTCCCGCCCGTCCTGCCCGAGCATGCCCACACCCTGATTCTGGGGAGCATGCCAGGCGCGGCCTCGCTGTCCGCAGGCGAGTACTACGCGCATCCCCGCAATGCCTTCTGGCCGATCATGAGTGCCTTGCTGGCTTTCGACCCCGCCTTGCCCTATCCGCAGCGCGTCGGGCAACTGCGTCACCATGGCTTTGCGCTGTGGGATGTGTTGGGCAGCTGCCGGCGCAGCGGCAGCCTGGACACCGCCATCGAAGCGTCCTCGATGACGCCCAACCCGTTTGCCGCCCTGCTGCTCGAACATCCGGACCTCCGGCGCATCTTCTTCAACGGCAGCGCCGCCGAGCGCATCTTTCGCCGTCACGTACTGCCCGGACTGCAGCTGCCGGCCGATTGCCGCCTGCAACGCCTGCCGTCCACCAGCCCGGCCCATGCGGGCCTTTCCTTCACAGCCAAGCTCGACGCCTGGCGGGAGCTCCTGCAATGACTGCCCCCCACGCCCACGCCCCGGACACCCCGTACGCCCCCGATGCCGCCGTGATCGGCGGCGGCCCGGCCGGACTGATGGCGGCCGAACAACTGGCCAGCGCCGGATATCGGGTGGCCGTGTTCGACGCCATGCCCAGCGTCGGACGCAAGTTCCTGCTCGCCGGCATTGGCGGGCTCAACCTCACTCACTCGGAGGCCTTCGAGCACTTTGTGACCCGTTTCGGCCAGCGCAGCGCCGTACTCGCGCCGCTGCTCGAACGGTTTGGCGCAGAGGCCGTGCGTGACTGGGCCGCCTCCCTCGGCGTGGAAACCTTTGTCGGCAGCTCCGGACGGGTGTTCCCGCGTGAGATGAAGGCCGCCCCCCTGTTGCGTGCGTGGTTGCGCCGCCTGCGTGCGCAAGGCGTACAGTTCTGGCCGCGCCATCGCTGGCTGGGCTGGCAACCCAACGCGCCGGAAGGCGTACTGAGCTTCGCCACCCCGAACGGCGCGATCAGCTGCCAGCCCCGGGTGTGCGTGCTGGCCCTGGGAGGCGCAAGCTGGGCCAGGCTCGGATCGGATGGTGCCTGGCTGCCCGACTTCGCAGCACAGGGCATTGCGCTGGCCCCGCTGCGACCCGCCAACTGTGGCTTCGATATTGTCCGAGCAAGCACTCACGATGCAACGCGCGCCGAGGGCTGGAGCGAACACTTTTGCGAACGCTTCGCCGGACAGGCGCTGAAGAGCATTGGGCTGCGCTATGAGGACGCGCAGGGCACGGTACACGTGCCCATGGGCGAGTGCCTGGTCACCCGCACCGGGCTGGAAGGCAGCCTGATCTACGCGCACTCGGCGCGCCTGCGCGATGCAATCGAGCGCGAAGGCTCGGTCACGCTGTATCTGGATCTGGCGCCAGGACGCGATGCCGAACAACTGCACAGCGCGCTGGCACGACCACGCGGCAGCCGTTCATTGTCCAGCCACCTGCAGAGCAAGGCCGGCATCAGTGGTCTCAAGGCCGGACTGTTGCGCGAGTGTGCGGCGCCCGAAGCCTTCGACGACCCCGCCCGGTTGGCACGTGAGATCAAGGCCCTGCCCATCACGCTGCTCCGCCCCCGCCCCCTCGACGAAGCCATCAGCACCGCAGGAGGGCTGTGCTTCGAGGCGCTGGACAAGCACCTGATGCTGCGCCAGCGGCCGGGGGTGTTCTGCTGCGGGGAAATGCTGGACTGGGAAGCCCCCACCGGGGGCTATCTGCTCACCGCCTGCCTGTCCACCGGGTACGCGGCCGGGGTCGGCGCGGTACGCTGGCTCGGCCGGGAGATCACACCGGACGCGTCCACCTCCCCCACCGGACCATGACACCGCCCCCAGCTGCGGGCGCGGGCACGCCCTACTGCCCGCCACTGCGCCACAGGCTGAACAGAAGGAAACCCAGCCACGCCATCAGCAAGGCCCCCAAGGCATGCGCCAATGCATGCAGCAACAGCCAGCCCCAGGCACCACGCTGGGCAAAGTGCAGACCCTCGGCCGAAAAGGTGGAAAAGGTGGTCAGCCCGCCGAGCAGGCCGGTGGTCAAGAACAGCTTGAGTGCCGGCGACAGCGCTGGCACGGCCGACAACACCGCCAGCACAGCCCCCATCAGGAAGCCCCCCAGCAGATTCGCCGCCAGCGTGCCCAGCGGCATGGCCGCCCACAGCGGGTTGAGCCACACCCCCAGCCCCCAGCGCAGCCAGGCCCCCAGCGCAGCCCCAGCACCGATCACCACAAAAGCCGGCCACCCGGCGCCCCCCGTCGGCGTACTCATCGCGGCGTGCTCAGACAGAACGCGGCGCCGGATCGCCCGGCACCGCTTTGCTCATGGGCGAGACGGGCATCGTTGCCACGCCTGAAGGCTGGCCATCCGGCAGATGCACGGTCTGGGTCGGGAACGCAATCTCGGCCCCGTGACGTTCGATGATTTGGCCCACCTTCATCAACACATCCTGCTTGATCTCGTGATACAGCACCCATTGCGTGGTACGGGTGAAGGTGTAGATCATGATGTCGAGCGAGCTGGCCGCAAACTGGTTGAAATTCACGATCAGCGTCTGGTTGGTGTCGATCTCGGGGTGAGCGCGCAGCATCGCCTTGATGTCTTGAACGATTGCCGGCACCGCATGAAAGTCGTCATAACGGACCCCCACCGTCTCGTAGATGCGCCGGTTGGTCATGCGCGACGGATTCTCCAGCGCCACCTGGGTGAACACCGCGTTCGGCACATACAGCGGCCGCTTGTCGAAGGTGCGGATGCGCGTCACCCGCCAGCCAATGTCCTCCACCGTGCCCTCGATGTTGCGGTCGGGCGAACGGATCCAGTCTCCGATCGCAAAAGGGCGGTCCAGATACACCATCAAGCCCCCAAAGAAGTTGGCCAGCAGGTCGCGTGCGGCAAAGCCCACCGCAATACCGCCCACGCCCCCGAAGGCGAGCACCCCGGACACCGAAAAGCCCAGGCTTTGCAGGCCGATCAGCACAGCGGTGATCGCCACCGAAATGCGCAGCAACTTGCCGATCGCATCCACCGTGGTGCGATCCACCGGCTGCCCCCGCGCCACCTGGCGGGCCACCACGCCCTCCTGCACGTTGCGAATGAACTGCAGCAGAAACCAGGTGATGCAGGCAATCACCCCCACGGTCTGCACCGGTTGGTAGAACTCGAAGATCGCTGCAGACGTCGTCTCGTAAATGATGCGTACCGCAAAGGTCAGCCCGACCACCCAGGCCAGCATCGGCACGGGCCGACGGGCGGCGGCCACCAGCGCCTCATCCCAGGGCGTGGACGTCAGCTTCGTGCGCCCCTCCAGGCGTGCAAGCACGCGCTTGAGGACAAAGTTCACCACCACCACGGCCAGCACCACCAGAAAGACCTGCAACACCATCATCATGTTGGCATCGCCCCCGGAGGCCCACTCCAGCGCATCCTTCAGCACCTCGGTCGCCTCGACTGTTCCGTTCTCTTCCATCGCTCACCCATTGCCATCCATTGACCAACCGGCCAAGTGTACCAGCAGGCTTGCGCCCCATCTGTGTCACGCGCCGCCGCAAGCACCGGCGGCCCGGGTAAAATGCTGCGCTTCGCAATCATTGACATCGTCACATTCGCCGAGGCCCAGCAGTGTCCGACCATTCACAGAACAGCGCCCAGAACGCGCCCGCATCCAATTTCATCCGCAACATCATCGATGAGGACAACCGCACCGGCAAATGGCAGGGGCGCGTGGAAACCCGCTTTCCGCCCGAGCCCAACGGTTACCTCCACTATGGTCACGCCAAGTCGATCTGCCTGAACTTCGGGCTGGCGGAGCACTATCAGGGCGTGTGTCACATGCGTTTCGACGACACCAACCCCGAGAAGGAAGAGCAGGAATATGTCGACGCCATCCTCGAAGCCGTCGGCTGGCTCGGCTTTGACTGGGGCAAACACCTGTACTTTGCCTCGGACTACTTTGAAACCATGTACGCGTGCGCGCTGGCGCTGATCCGTGCCGGCAAGGCCTATGTCGACTCCCTGCCCGCCGACGAAATGCGCGCCTATCGCGGCACCCTCACCGAAGCGGGCCGCAACAGCCCCTACCGGGAACGCAGCGTGGAAGAAAACCTCGACCTCTTCCGTCGCATGCGCGAAGGCGAGTTTCCCGAAGGGGCGCACGCCCTGCGCGCGAAGATCGACATGGCCAGCCCCAACATCAATCTGCGCGACCCGGTGATCTACCGCATCCGTCACGCCGCGCATCACCGCACCGGCAGTACCTGGTGCATCTACCCGCTGTACACCTTTGCGCACCCGATCGAGGATGCCATCGAGAACATCACCCACTCGGTATGCACCCTGGAGTTCGAGGATCAGCGCCCGTTCTACGACTGGCTGCTCGACGCCCTGGCCACAGAAGGCCTGTTCCCGCGCCCGCTGCCGCAGCAGATCGAGTTTGCGCGCCTCAACCTGACCTATGTGGTGCTCTCCAAGCGCAAATTGATCACGCTGGTCGAGGGTGGTCACGTGCGCGGCTGGGACGATCCACGCCTGCCCACCCTCATCGGTGCCCGCCGTCGTGGCTACACCGCCGAAGGTTTCCGTCTGTTCGCCGAGCGGATCGGGGTCTCCAAGTCCGACGCCTGGATCGACATCAGCGTGCTCGAAGAGTGCATGCGCGAGCACCTCAACGACTCGGCCGAACGCCGGGTCGCCGTACTCGACCCGCTCAAGCTGGTCATCACCAACTACCCCGAAGGCCAGTCCGAGCTGTGCCAGGCACCGAACCACCCACTCAAGCCCGAGCTTGGCCAGCGCGACATGCCCTTCGGCCGGGAACTGTGGATCGAACGAGAAGACTTCATGGAGGTTCCGAGCAAGGGCTTCCGCCGGCTCTTCCCCGATAACATGGTGCGCCTGCGCTACGGTTATGTGGTTCGCTGCACCGGCTGCGAGAAAGATGCGGACGGCAATGTAACGGCCGTGCTGGCCGAATACATGCCCGACTCGAAGAGCGGCACCCCCGGCGCAGACAACTACAAGGTGAAGGGCAACCTGCACTGGGTGTCGGCCGCCCATGCCTGTGAAGCCGAAATCCGGCTGTACGACCGCCTGTTTGCTCACCCGTACCCCGGCGCACGGCGCGAGGGCGATGCCGAAGGGGTCGAGCGCGACTACCTTGACGACCTCAACCCGGACTCCATGCAGCTCATTCGTGCCTGGCTCGAACCCTCACTCAGGGACGTGCAGGCCGAATCGCGTTTCCAGTTCGAGCGCCACGGCTATTTCGTCGCCGACCGCCTCGACTCCCGCCCCGGCACCCCGGTGTTCAACCGCACAGTCACGCTGAAGGACTCCTGGGCAAAAGGCAAGGGCTGATCCGCAGCGGGCGCCACCCCGCTACGCCCGGCCGTCCCCTGCCGGCGACACAGCGGGGTGCTCAGGGGAGGGCGCCGCAGCAGCAGTAACCTTGCCGGCCAGCGCATCGCCCAGCGGCCCCACGCTGGGGCGCTGGCCCTGATGGTGGGCCGCACGAGACACGGCATGTGCGGCCAGCGGCGCAGTAGCCAGCAGTACCAGCAACGCAAACAGCGCCTCCAGGGCCACCTCGCCGCTGGACGCTGCAGCCACCCCGGCCAGCACCAGCGCAGCGCCCAGCGCCCCCGCCTTGCTCGCCGCATGCATGCGGCAATAGGCATCCGGCAGACGCCACACACCCAGCGCGCCCAACAAACAGAACAACGCCCCCAGCAGAATCAACAAGGACGCCAGCCAAGGCAGCACGCCTGCGTTCATTTCGCCTCCTCCCTGCGCGCACCGGCGCCGGCATCCATCCCTTCTCCGTGCACGGGCACGTTCTCTTCCTCACGTGGCAGCGCAGGCTTGCGAAACAGCAGGGCAAAGGCCACCGTACCCAACAAGGACACCAGCGACAACACCACCGCCACATCCAGAAAAACCGCCTGGGCACTCAGCAGCGCCCCCAGCGCCACGGCTGCCACACCCAGCAGGGTGAGCGCATCAATCGCCACCACCCGGTCGGGACCGGTCGGCCCCACCAGCAACCTCACCACCAGAATCAACGCACTCAAGGCCAGCAAGGCTACCGCCAGCGGCAGCACCCAGCCAGCACCGGCCAGATCAACCGTCATGTCAGCTTCTCCAGATTCACCTTCGTCGGCGCCACCCCCTCCATCCAGGCAATCAACCGACGCTCCAACTCACGCACGCTGCGTTCCACCTCATCCGCAGCACGGATGTCCAGCGCATGCACATACAGCAGCCCCTCATCAGGCTCGTACTCCAGGGCCAGCGTGCCCGGCGTGAGTGTCAGCAGCACGCCGACCAGGGTTGCAAACCCATCCTCCCGGCGACTCAGCCTCACCGCCACCACGGCCGGCTCGGTTTGCACATGGCTGGCGAGCACGATCCGCGCCACATCCAGACTGGCACGGAATATCTCGGCCACAAACCACAGCACAAAACTCAGCCCCTGGCGAAAGCGGCGCACATAGGACTGCACGCCGAGCAGCCGCGCGCCCGCGCACATCACCAGGAACACCAGCACGAAGGCCCCGGTCACGCCCAGGGGACTGAGCGCATCGGCAAAGGCCGCCAGTGCAACCGCCAGCAGTACATGCAAGCCCAGCATTCCTAGCGTCCTCCCTCGATCAACTGAAAATAGGCCACCGGCTCAGTCAACTGACCGGCAGCGGCGATTGCATATGCCATCACCGGCCCCGCGCCGAGCCCAATCAGCACGGTGATCGCCGCCAAGCCGGCCACCACCCAGAGCCCCAGCCGCAGATCGGCCTGACGATCCAGCCCCACCACACCGCGTGGGTGTGACTTGAGAAACGCCTCGTTCCAGATTTTGCTCATCGACAACAGCGTGAAAATTCCGGTGAGCAGGGCAATGCCCGCCGCCCACCAGAAACCGGACTCCAGACTGGCGCGCACCAGCACAAATTTGGCCCAGAACCCGGACAGCGGCGGGATGCCCGCCAGCGACAGCGCCGGGATGGCAAACAGGATGGCAAGCAACGGAAAGCCCGCATACAGCCCCCCCATCGCCACCAGCCGCTCCGAGCCGGTAAGCCTGGCCGCCAGCCCGCCCACGAAGAACAGGTTGGCCTTCACCACGATGTGATGGATCAGGTAGAACACCGCCCCCGCCAGCGCCAGCGGAGTGGCCAGGGCCAGCCCCAGAATCATGTATCCCACCTGACTCACGATATGAAAGGAGAGGATGCGCCGCACCTCGTTCTGTGCCGCAGCCCCCAGCACTCCGATCAGCATGGTGGCGCAGGCCACCCACAGCAGCGCCTCATGCGCCATCCCGTACTCCGGCCACAGCAGGGTGACGATGCGGATCAGCGCGTACACCCCCACCTTGGTGAGCAGGCCGGCAAACAGCGCCGACACGGGCGTCCAGGCGACATGGTAGGAGGCGGGCAGCCAGCCGAACACCGGAAACAGCGCCGCCTTCACCGCAAAAGCGAGCAACATCATCACCACCGCCACCTGCGCACCGGGCGACGCCTCCCCCGCACGGAAGATCAGCGCCAGCTCGCCCATGTTGAGGGTACCGGTGGCCCCGTAGGTGAGGCCGGCAGAGAGCAGGAACAACAAAGTGGCCAGCATGTTGAGCGCCACATAAGTCATGCTTCCGGCCAGCCTGCGCCGGCCACCGCCCAGGGCGATCAGCGCAAAGGAACCGATCAGCAGTACCTCGAACCACACGTACAGGTTGAACACATCGGCCGTGGTGAAGGCACCGCACACCCCTGTGAGCAGACCATGCACGAACAGATAGAACTCGGCGCGGGGCAAGGGCTCGGCCTCGCGCATCAAGCCATACACCACAGTGGCCAGACCGATCACCCCGGTAATCAGCACCATCGCTGCCGACAGGCGGTCGATCACCACGCTGATTCCATACGGCGCCTGCCAGCCTCCCAGCTGCCCCGCAATCACCACATCACTGGCCGCCAGCCCCACCAGCCGCAGCCCCACCAACGTCAGCGCAAGCGCACCCAGCACGCTCACCCAGGCCACCATCCCGGCATGGCGACGGCCAAGCATCAGCACCACCAGCGTGACCAGGGGCACCACGATGGGCGCCACCACCAGCATATTCATGCCACCCATGCTCATGCGCGCCCCCTTTCGACCGCGCCCCGCACACCGTCTGCCCCGCCCGGCTCCTGCGCCTGCAGCAGATCGGGCGCGGCCTCCTCGGTCACCTCGGACACCGCATCGGTGGTGGTCATGCCATGGGTTTCACGCACCCGCTTGAGCAGCGCCAGCGCGAACACGAACAGGCCAAAGCCGATCACGATCGCGGTCAGCACCAGCGCCTGCGGCAAAGGGTTGGCCGCCGCCTCGGGCACCGGCCCGCTTTTGCTCACGAACGCCGCCACATCGCCGAAAAAGCGCCCCGAAGTGAGCACCCCCAGGTTGATCGCATTGCCCAGCACGGCAACGCCGACCACCACCCGGATCAAGTTACGGTCGAGCAGCAGCCACATGCCGATACCGGCCAGTCCGCCCACCGTGATTGCAGCCAGAATGTCCATCTCAGACGGCCCTCCCCGCCAGTTTTTGCAACATGTGCATTACCGAACCGAACACCGTCAGGAATACCCCCACATCAAACAGCAGCGGCGTCCCCAAGGGCACCCCGCCCGGGAACACCCACAACCCAGTCAGGAAGGCTTCGCCCAGCAACAGCCCCAGCAGACCCGCCCCCACTGCACAAGCCAGCCCGACACCGGCGATGCTCACCGCAGATGCGCCAAGCAGGCCCTGCACCCGTGAGTGGCCAAAGGCCAGCACCAGCAGGATGAAACCCGTGGCCGCCACCAGCCCGCCGATGAACCCCCCGCCCGGCAGATTGTGACCACGCCACAGCAGCACCAGCGACACCAGCACCAGCAGCCCGGCCAGCGGGCGCAGCCCCCGACGCAACAGCACCGAGGAAAACTCCGGCTCCGCCCGCCCCGACGCCTTTTCGCCCCCGGCCCCGAGCAGGGCCGCTGCGGCCAGCGCCGCCAACGCCACCACCACGATTTCACCCAGAGTATCGAAGGCCCGAAAATCGACCAGGATCACATTCACCACATTGCCACCATGCCCGCCCGGCACGCTGTTGTGCATGTACCAGTCGGCAATCCCGCCAGGCAGCGGCTGGCTCACCGCCGCCATCAGCAGCCCGGCCACCGCCAGCCCGAACAGCACCGACACCGCCGCATGGAAGCTGCGCACCGACGGCTTGCGCGAACCCACCTCCGGCATCCCCGGCAAGGTGCGGAAAACAAAAGCCAGAAAGACCACACTGAGGGTTTCCACCATCAACTGGGTGATCGCCACATCGGGCGCATTCGCCGCCAGAAAGAACAGCGCCAGCCCCAGTCCGCTCGCGCCCAGCGAAGCGACCAGCGCCAGCCGGCCACGTTTCACCGCCGCCGCCCCGGCACCGGCCAGCGCCAGCAGGCTGCCCACCACGGCGGGCAGGTTGAGCGGTGCGCTGTGTGCCACCGACAGCGGACGCTCCATCACAGACACCAGCGCCAGAAAGGCCACCGACGTGATCACCAGCGCCATCATCGTCATGTGCAGGCGCAACGAACCATGCTGGAAAGCACTCGCGAGCTGCCCGGCAAACCTGAACAGGTGCTTGAGCAGACGATCCCACAACAGATCGCCGCTGACCCGCCAGAACACCCGCCAGCGCGCAATCTGATGGCGCACCCAAGTCCGGAAACGGTAAAACAGCACGCCCAGCGACACGGTCAGCAGGCTGGCCACCACAGCAGGCGTAATACCGCCCCACAGATACAGGTTCACATCCACCTCACCGCGCGCCACAGACTGCACCGCAGCATTCACCAGCCAGGTTTCCGGCCATGCATTCCAGGCCCCCAGCACCAGCCCGCCACAGGCCAGCAGCATCGGCCCCAGCCACATCGGCAGGCTGGCCTCATGCGGTTCATGCGGATAATTGCCACGACGGCCCAGAAAGGTGCGGATGAACACCAGTCCCGCGGCCGCCAGCAGCAGCGCATTGGTCAGAATCATCACCCCGGTCACTGCCCAGCCGGTCGCCCCCATCTCGATCAGACCGGCGTATTTGAACTCCTTGGCGATGAAACCGAAGAACGGCGGCAGGCCGGCATTCGAGAACGCCGCCAGCGCCACGGCCGCCCCGGTGAGCGGCATGTAGCGGATCAATCCTCCCAGACGCGACAGCTCGCGCGTGCCCGTGGCGTGATCCACCGCCCCCACCGCCATGAACAGCGCTCCCTTGTACAGCGAATGCGCCAGCAGATAGAGCACAAAAGCCTGCAGGCCATAGCTGGTATTGGTGCCGATGAGCATGGTCAGTTGCCCGAGCACGGTCACCGTGGTGTAGGCAAGCAGGCGCTTGAGGTCGGTCTGGCGAATCGCCAGCACCGCCCCGACCACGGCTGTGGCCGCGCCAAAACCGATCAGCACCGGCCCCCAGCCCATGTCGCCCCCCATCACCGGGTTCAATCTGGCCAGCAAGTAAATGCCGGCCTTCACCATGGTGGCCGAATGCAGATAGGCCGACACCGGGGTGGGCGCATTCATCGCATTGGGCAGCCACAGGTGAAAGGGCACCTGGGCCGATTTGGTGAAGCAGCCGACCAGCACCAGCACCATGATGCCGAAGTACAGCGGACTGGCCTCTACTGAAGCCGCATCCAGCATGGAGAACTGCCAGCCGTCCGAGGCAATCCCCAGCAGCACCAGACCGGCGAGCAGGGCCAGCCCGCCGCCACCGGTTATGAGCAGCGCCTGCAAGGCGGCACGGCGGGAAACCGCTTTTTCGTGCTGGAAGCTGATCAGCAAAAAGGAGGCGACGCTGGTGAGCTCCCAGAACACGAACATCACGATCAGGTCATCGGCCAGCACCAGCCCGAGCATGGCCATCATGAACAGCAGGAGATAGGCGTAGAAGCGCCCGAGATGGTGATGATCGGAGAGATAGGCGCCGGCATACAGCACGATCAACGTGCCGATCCCGGTCACCAGCAAGGCAAACAGCAGCGACAGGCCATCCAGACGCAGCGTGACCGCCACATCGAGCGCCGGCACCCAGGCAAGCGACTCGACTACGGCCGCCCCACCGGCCACCTGCGGAATCTGCCAGGCAAACCACACAAACGCCGCGAACGGCACCAGCGCCAGCAGCCAGCCTGCGCGGTCATCCAGACGACGTCCCAACGCAGGTGCCAGCAGCGCGGCCATGGCAATCGCAAACACCGCGCTCAACATGACGCCCCCTTCCCTTCAGGTCTGTCCCATCTCATGACTGCGCCCCACTCCCTGTCAAGATGGCCTCACACCATCATCAAGTTTGTTTATGAGTGCAATTCCGACAGAAGACGCCCGCGCGGGTTCCCGAAATCGTCAGTGCCTGCCCGGCACCCGGCTCAGGGAAGAGGGTCGTTCGGGGTGATTCAGAAGCGTTCATCCTCCCGCAGGAAGCGCCACTGCCCCAACGGCAGGTCCCCCAGCCGTACCCGGCCGATGCGTACCCGCTTCAGCCCCACCACCTTCAGTCCGACCAGCTCGCACATGCGCCTGATCTGGCGCTTGCGCCCCTCGCGCAGCACAAAGTGCAACTGGTCGTCGTTGATCCACGACACCTCGGCCGGCCGCAGTGCACGCCCGTCCAGCGACAGGCCGTGGTTGAGCAGTTCCAGGCCGTTCTCGATCAGTTCGCCCTCCACGCGCACCAGATACTCCTTGTCGGTGCGCGAGTCCTCGCCGATCAGCTGACGTGCGATCCGCCCGTTCTGGGTCAGCACCAACAGACCGGTGGAGTCGATGTCCAGCCGCCCCGCCGGCGCCAGGCCACGCAGGTGCGACGAATGGAAGCGCTGGGCCGTGTCACGGTCGAACTGGTTGTCCGGACCGATCAGGCTCACTGCCGGCTCATACCCCGGCTCGGGCTGCCCCGACACATACCCCACAGGCTTGTGCAGCAGGATGGTGACCTGCCGGGCCTGCCGGGCCTGAGCCTCCGGCGCCAGCTCAACCCGGGCATCCGGGCTCACCCGCACGCCCAGCTCGCTGACCCGCACCCCGTCCACGAACACCCAACCACGCTCGATGATCTGGTCGGCCTCCCGGCGCGAACACAGACCGCGCTCAGCCATCACCTTGGACAGACGCACTCCCTCGACCGCCTCTCGCGCCTCGTTCGGCACCGGCCTGGGCTGGCGTGGCGGCAGAGCAGGACGCGATGGCCGAACATCGGGCGTGGGGGTCACCTCACCGCCTGCAACGGCGGGTCGACCGCGCTCGGGCCGGCCAGTCTTGGCAAACCCGCTGTCGGAACGTTGCCGACCAGCCCATGCCGGTTTGTCCCCCTGCGAGGCAGCCCCTCGGGCATTCCGTGGCCCTGAGCCGGTTCGCTCCGCTGTGCCGGCACGCTCCCCCGCTGGCGCAGGCTTCCGGTCACGCGCCGGGGCGACCTTGGCGGCCGCTCCCCACCCTTCCCTTCCGGTCCGGCCCTCCCTGCCTGCCCGTTCTTCCTTTCCCTCCCGTTCCGCGCGTCCCTCACCCTGCGCACCCCGGACGGGTTTCAGCCCGTCGGGTTTGAAACGGGCACGCAGCGCGGGCCGTTCCACACGCTCGCCGCCACGCTCGACCGCAGCCGCCGGCGGCAGGCCCAGGCGCTTGCGCGGGGTATCCGCTTGCTGCGGACGGGCCTCGCCGCTTTCGGACTCTGGCCCAATTTCCTGCTGGGGCGTCTCGCCCCGCTTGTCATTCGACATCAATACTCCACACCCGCTCAACCGCGCGGCTTATCCACCGCCTCGCCGTCCTTGCCGACCGGCGTGGCATCAAAAGTACTCCACCCGCAGGCCCGGCCGGTGGGCGGCAAGGTCTCCTGCATCTGCTCACGATAGCGGTGCAAATGCGCCTTGGCAATGAAATGCGCGGTGACCGGAGCAGTAATGAACAGGAACACACTGATCAGCACTTCATGAATCGACAACGTGCCCTCGCCCCACAGGAAGTACAGCATGGATGCCGCCAGCGCCCCCCCAAGCCCCAGCGTGGTGGCCTTGGTCGGCGCATGCAGGCGCGTCATCAGGTCGGGGAGTTTGAGCAACCCGAGCGAGCCCACGAAGGCAAAGATCGCCCCCAGCACAATGAGCAGGGCAATGATCAGTTCAAACACAAAAGGCATGACGCCCCCTCACTCGATGATGTCGCCGCGCAACACGAAGCGGCAATAGGCAACCGTGGAAATGAAACCGAACATCGCCAGCAACAGCGCGGCCTCGAAATAAATCGTCGTGCTTTGCTGGATGCCGTACAGGATGAGCAGCGCAATCACGTTGATCACCATGGTGTCGACCGCCAGTACCCGGTCCATCAGCGTCGGTCCCAGGGCCAGGCGCCACAGGTTGAACAACAGCGCCAGCGACACCATGAAGTAGGCAAAGCTCAGAGCCAGTTCGATCATGGGAAAATCCTCTTCAGTCGTGCTTCGTAACGGCTCTTCATCTCCAGCACCGCCTGCTCCGCATCGGGGGCGTCCAGGCAATGCACCAGCAGGCTGCGCCCGTCGGCCGACAGGTCGCTGCTCACCGTGCCCGGCGTCATGGTAATGGTGGCCGCCAGCACGGTGATTGCCTCGGGCGAGGTCAGCTCCAGCGGTACGGTCACCCAGCGCACGTGCAACTGGCTGGACGGGCGGAACAGGATCAGGCGGGCGACATGGATGTTCGCCACCACCACATCGCGCGCCACCAGCAGCATGAAGGCAAAGGCCCGGCCATATGCACGGATCGGTGGCCGCCCCGGCCAGAAGTTGCTGGTGATGATCGGAATCACGATGCCCAGCACCATCCCCATCACCAACCCGCCCATGGTGAAGCTGTTGAGCAGCAGCATCCACACCGCCACCAGCACCACCGACAGCAGCGGATGGGGCAGCCAGCGCTCGACCAGCGTGCGTTCGTCCTTGTAGTGCGCCATGCTCAATCCCTCCAGCCCGGTCCGAGTACCGCATCCACGTACCCGGCAGGTGTGAAAATCTGCTCGGCAGTTGCCTGCAGGTAGGTATTCAGCGGCCCGGCAAACACCGTCAGCACCACGCTGCCGGCGAGCAGGCTGCACAGTGCCACCAGCGACAGGGTCGAAGGCATCAACCGGCGCACCCGAATCGCCCCCGGCACCCCGGTGCTCTTCCAGAACACCCGGCTGCCCGCCCGCGCAAAGCCCACAATCGCAAGCAGCGAGGTCAGCAGCATCGCGGCCCAGATCGACACCGCCCAGGGCGCGGTACGCGCAGCATCCAGAATCAGCAGCTTGCCGATGAAACCGGACAGGGGCGGCATCCCGGCCATGGCGATAGCCCCCAGAAAGAACAAGCCTGCGAGCAGCCCCTGTTGCGCAAAGCGCGGTGCCAGCGAAATCGCGTCGCCTTCATCGGCACGCCGCTCGGCCACCAGCCCCACGATGAGGAACAACACTCCGGCGGCCAGCGTGGAGTGCAGCATGTAGTACAGCGCAGCCGTCATCGCCTGCGGAGTGAACAGGGACACGGCGAGCAGCAACGTGCCCATGGAGCCGATCACCGCAAAACTCACCATCTCGCCCAGCCTGCGCGCCGCCAGCACCCCCACCATGCCCACCACCAGCGTCACCAGCGCGGCCGGCATCAGCCAGGGTTCGGCCAGCCAGGCAAGATCGCCGGCCATATCGCCGAAGGCCAGGGTGTACATGCGGATGATGGAATAAGCCCCCACCTTGGTCATGATGGCAAACAGTGCAGCCACCGGCGCGGGGGCATTGCCATACGTGCCGGGCAGCCAGAACTGCACCGGCACCAGTGCCGCCTTGATCGCGAACACCAGCAACAGCAGCAGCGCACCGGTGCGCAACAGGGCCTGGTCGCCGGCCGGCACACTGCTCACACGGGCGGCCAGATCAGCCATGTTGAGCGTACCGGTCACGCTGTAGATCAGGCCCACCGCGATCAGGAACAGCGACGAACCCACCAGGTTGACCACTACATACTGCACCCCGGCGCGCATCCGCGTCATCCCGCCGCCGTGCACCATCAAGCCGTAGCTGGCGATCAGCAGCACTTCAAAGAACACGAACAGGTTGAAGAAGTCCCCGGTCAGGAAAGCCCCGTTGATGCCCATCAGCTGGAACTGGTAGATCGGATGAAAGTGCCGGCCGCGCTTGTCCCAGCCCCCGATCGAATACAGCAGCACCACCAGCCCGAGCACCGACGTGAGCACCAGCAGCATCGCCGACAGCCGGTCGAGCACCAGCACGATCCCGAAGGGCGCCACCCAGTTGCCCAGCGCATAACTCAGGATCGCGCCATCGTGCACCAGCCCGAGCAGGATCAACGCCAGGATCAGCAGGAGCACCGACGAGGCCACCGAGAAGATGCGCGCCAGCACGATGTCGTAGCGCATCGCCAGCGCGATCAGCGGTGCAATCAGCGCCGGCACCAGAATGGGAAGAATCAGCCAGTGGTTCATTGCTCGCCCTTCTGTACATGGGACGCGTTGCCGCCGTGCCCCCGGTCCTCAGGCAAGCTCACATGATCGGAGCCCCCCTCGAGATAGGCACGCAGGGCCATCACCACGATCACGGCGGTCATGCCGAAGGAGATCACGATCGCGGTCAGCACCAGTGCCTGAGGCAGCGGATCGGTGTAGCCCTCGGCCGTGGCACTGATTACCGGCGGGAGGTTGATGGCCAGCCGGCCGGTGGCGAACAGGAACACGTTCACCGCATATGTCATCAGGGACAGCCCCAGCACCACCGGAAAGGTCCGCGCGCGCAGCACCAGATACACCCCGGACGCCATCAGCACACCAACCGTGCTGGCAACAATGAATTCCACATCAGCCTCCTGTCTGCTTGCGGCCGCCCTTGAAGCAGCGCGTAGAGGGGTCCACATCCATCGGCAGCGCGGCTACCGGCGGTTGCCCGGCCCTGCGCCCCAGCCGGGAAAGATTGGCCAACGCCAGCATCACCGCTCCGACCACTGCGAGGAACACCCCGGTGTCAAAGCCCATTGCACTGGCGATCTCGAACTCCCCGACCACCGGCAAATACACATGCGAGAAGGCGCTGGTGAGGAAGGGGTAGCCCAGCGCCATCGAGAAGATGCCCGTGGCTGCGGCCACCAGCACCCCCGCACCGATCATCGCGTGATAGTCGATCCTCATGCGCTGTGCGGCCCAGCCAAAACCGCTCGCCATGTACTGCATGATCAGTGCAATCGACACCACCAAACCGGCGATGAAGCCGCCGCCGGGCATGTTGTGCCCACGCAGGAAGATGTAGGCGCCGACAATCAGTGCCAGCGGCAGCATCACCCGGGTGGCCACCACCATCATCATCGGATGACGGTCGGCAGACAACGGCATTTCCGGACGCCATGCACTCAAGCGCCGGCCCGGGTTACCGCGCACAGCCCCATCCAGCAAGGCGAAGATGGCCAGCGCGGCCGCCCCCAGCACAATGATCTCGCCAAAGGTGTCGAAGCCCCGGAAATCCACCAGAATCACGTTCACCACATTGGTGCCCCCACCCCCCGGTACCGACTGCTCCAGATAGAAGCCGGACAAGGTCTCGGCATCCCGAGTCATCATGGCCCAGGCCAGCCCGCCGGTGCCCAACCCCACCAGCGCGGCCAGCACACCATCGCGCCACTGCCGGCCCCGGCAGCTTTCCGCCGGCGTTTCCTTGGGCAGGAAATACAGCGCCAGCAGAATCAGAATCACCGTGCCGACCTCCACTGAAATCTGCGTCAGCGCCAGATCCGGAGCGGACAGGAAGACGAATCCCAACGACACGATGAGGCCCGCCACCCCCACCACCAGCACCGCCAGCAGGCGCTGCCGGTGAATCGCCACCGCCCCTGCGCAGGCTGCGATCAGCAGCAACCATGCCAGCCACACCACCGGTGGTGCAGGCAGCGATTCACGCGTACCGGGCAGATGGGCGCCCCCCTGAAAGGCCGCTGCACCCAGCAGCACCATGGCCCCGAACATGATGGCCAGATAGCGCTGCAGGGCGCCATTGTGCAGCCCGTGGGTGAAGCGCTGGCTCAGCACCACCAGCGCCTGCAGGCCGCTGTCGAACATGGCCTTCGCATCCGGATGCGGCCCCGCCTCCCAGCGTGCCCGTGCCAGGGGATAACGCCACAGCAGGAACAGGCCTGCAGCCACCGCGATCGCCGACATCCCCAGGGCCGGCGTCAAGCCATGCCACAGGGCAAGATGAAACTCGGGCGGAGGCCCGCCAATCACTGCTGCCGCACTCACCCGCACCAGTGCCCCCGCAATGGTTTCCGGAAACAGACCGATCGCAATCACCAGTCCCACCAGCAGTGCTGGCGGCAACCACATGCCGGCAGGAGGATCATGCGGCATGTGCGGATAGTCTTCCCGCTTCGGCCCCAGGAACACATGCACGATGTAACGGAAGGCATACGCCACCGACAGGATGGAAGCCAGCGTGGCCACCACCGGCACCAGCCAGCCCTGCCCGGCCCAGGCCGTCCGTGCGGCCTCCTCCAGCATCATTTCCTTCGACAGAAAACCGTTGAGCAACGGCAGGCCCGCCATCGACGCTGCGGCCACCATGCCCAGCGTGGCGGTCACCGGCATGAGCAGCATCAACCCGCCCAGGCGGCGTACATCGCGCGTCCCGGCCTCGTGGTCGATGATGCCCGCGTTCATGAACAGCGCCGCCTTGAAGGTGGCATGGTTGATGATGTGGAACACCGCAGCCACCGCCGCCATCGGCGTGGCAAAGCCCAGCAGCATGGTCACCAGCCCGAGGTGGCTCACCGTGGAATACGCCAGCAACCCCTTCAGGTCGTCCTTGAACAGTGCAATGCCCGCACCGAGCACCATGGTCACCAAACCGGTGGTGGCGACAATATAAAACCACTCGTCGGTCCCCGACAGTACCGGCCACAAGCGTGCCATCAGGAAGATGCCTGCCTTCACCATGGTGGCCGAATGCAGATAGGCCGACACCGGCGTGGGAGCGGCCATCGCATGCGGCAACCAGAAATGGAACGGGAACTGCGCACTCTTCGCAAAGCAGCCCCCCAAAATCAGCAGCAGCGCCGGCACATACAGCGGCGAAGCCTGGATCGCCTCGGCCTGGTGCAGGATCTGGGTCAGGTCATACGAGCCGGCGATATTGCCCAGGATCAGCATGCCCGCGATCATCGACAGCCCCCCCGCACCGGTCACCGTCAGTGCCATGCGTGCGCCCTGCCGGCCTGCGGGCAGATGCCCCCAGAAGCCGATCAGCAGAAAGGACGACAGGCTGGTCAGTTCCCAGAAGATCAGCAGCATCAGGATGTTGTCCGACAGCACAATGCCCACCATCGCGCCCTGAAAGAGCAGCAGATAGGTGTAGAAATTCCCCATCGGGTCTTCCTTGGCCAGATAGAAGCGGGCATAGATGATGATCAGCAGGCCAATGCCCAGGATCAGCAGCGCGAACAAAAAGCCCAGCCCGTCCAGAAAGAAATGCACGTTCAGCCCGAGCGCCGGCAGCCAGTCCAGCCCGAACCACAGCACCTCGCCAGCCAGAATCTTCGGCGCATGCCCCAACAGCAGCGCCAACGCCAGCAGGGTGACCGATCCAGCCGCGATGGCACTGGCGTCCCGACCGGCACGGATCATCAATGCCGGCAGCACTGCCCCGAGAAAGGGCAGCAAAACGATTACGGCAAGACTCATTGCATTCATCCAGTTTCTGACTCAGGCCCGGGACTCGCCCCCCACCCGAGCGACAACAAACAAAACCCCGGGCGCCCGGGGTTCACTGATTGGATGCGACGGACAATCTGGACTGCCCAACATCGGATTTTTCTAACATACAACAAATTCGTGCAAATTTGCGCATCATCGAGACAGATACCACACAGATAACGTCGATCACGCAAGCCGGCGCGCGCCCTTCGAGCGCACCGAATTTCACTAGGCGAAATCGTGCCCTGCAGTTAGACTTCGCGCATCATAGACCTCCCCCTTCCGGCTTTCGCCCAGACCACTCATGTCCGACGCTCGTCCCGAATCGCGAAACTCCATTCAGGTGGTTGAGCGGATGATGAAACTGCTCGACGTGCTTGCCTGTCACCCCGACCCCACGCCACTCAAGCAAGTGGCCAACGAAAGCGGACTGCACCCCTCCACCGCTCACCGCATCCTGGGCGCGATGGCGCACAGCGGTTTTGTGGAAAAGGGAGAAGGCGGTACCTACCGCTTGGGCATCCGCCTGCTGGAACTGGGCAGTCTGGTGAAGTCACGCATCTCGCTGCGCGAAACCGCCATGCCGTTCATGGCCAGCCTGCATGCGGAAACCGGCGAAAGCGTCAACCTGGGCATCCGGGACGGCGACGAAATCGTGTATGTGGACCGCACATCAAGCGGCCGCTCGGCAGTGCGCGTGGTGCACATCGTCGGCGCACGCGCGCCACTGCATACCACCGCCTCGGGCAAGCTGTTCCTCGCCGAGGAGGACGCCGAAGCCGTGCGCGACTATGCCCGGCGCACCGGCCTGCCAGGCTCCACCCCGACCTCCATCACCCAGTTGCCGCTGCTGGAAAAGGAACTCGACAGGGTACGCCGCCACAACGTGGCTTTCGATCTGGACGAGGTTGAAACCGGCGTGCGCTGCATCGCCGCAGGCATTCGTGACGACAGTGGCGCGCTGGTCGCCTGCCTGTCGCTCTCCACGCCGTCCGAACGCTTCGATGCCGACCGCGCCACACGAGTGCGCGCGGTCGCCGAAGAAATTTCACGTGCGCTGGGCCATGTCCCGCACCGGCGGCACTGACCCTGCCTTCTGATCAGCCACCGCCCCGCGCAGCGGCGAGTGCTGCCAGACGCGGACCGCCGCTGGTCTCCAGCCAGCGCTTCACGCGCTTGGCATCGGCGGTACGGGTATAGCGCCCCTCAGACCCCATCAGCACCATGATCACCGGCTCGCCCCGCACCCAGGTCTGCATGACCAGGCAACGCCCCGCCTCCCGGATGTAGCCGGTCTTCGACACGCTGACCTGCCATTCCGGATCGCGCACCAGGCCATTGCTGTTACCAAAGCGCATCATGCCATTGCCAACCCGTACATAGCGTTCGTCAGCGGTGGAGAACTCGCGGATCAACGGATAGGTTGCTGCCGCCTGTACCAGATTCACCAGATCACGTGGGCTGGAGACATTACGCGGATTCAGGCCGGTGCTGTCGGCAAAACGCGTATCCCACAGCCCAAGCATGCGCGCCTTCACATTCATCGCCTCAATGAAGGCCTTCGCCCCTCCCGGGTAATAGCGGGCCAGCGCGGAAGCGGCCCGATTCTCGGACGACATCAGGGCCAGATGCAGCATCTCCTCGCGAGTCAGGCGAGTGCCGATACTCAGACGCGAGCTGGTACCCTTCAGACGGTCGATGTCGGCATTGCTGATCGTCAGCACATCCTTCAGGCTCTGCCGGGCATCGAGCACCACCATCGCGGTCATCAGCTTGGTGATCGAGGCAATCGGCACCGGCGTGCCCGACGCCTTCTCGGCAATGATATCGCCCGTTTTCTGGCTGGCGATGACAAAGGCAGCCGAACCCAACACCGGATTGCCGAAGCGATCCAGCTGCAGGGGCGGTTCGACCGGCTGTACGGCCGCAGGCGACTTGCCTGCCGACGTTCTGTTCGAGCCGGCAGCAAGCACATCGCTCACCGCCATGGCCAGCATCATGGCCCCCGCCAGGGCCAGCGACAATGTGCGCTTAGTCATGATTTCTTCCCCACCCGCAATAATGCGTTACACCCTATATTCTCAATAAAAATAGGAAGATATCAAGGCTTTTTCAAGTTTTTTCGAAAACTGTATGGCTACACAGCGCCGTCCGGCACCACCGCTCACTCATGCAGGAAAGCCCGCACCTCCTCCCGCCTGTTCATGCCATCCTCGTAACCAAGTTCGATCAGGGCTCGGGTAAACCCCGGTTCGAAAAGCAGATATGAAAGCAGGGTGGAACCCTCCCGACGCATCGCGCCCACCCCGCGCAACACGGCGCGCAGAGCCAGTGGCAATTCGCCACGGTGATGACCGGCAATCGTGTCGAGGCGACGCGAGGGCGCAATCACCAGCGTGTCGATCGGCTTGAGCTCAAGGCCTGCCGCACGGCGCTGGGCCTCGCTGAAGGCGCCGAGCGTGGCATTGATCCGGTGCATGCGCTCCAGATCCACCGCCAGTCCGTCCAGGAAGATGCTGGACAGGGCATGACCTGCGATCTGGGCCGGAGAGGGGTAATGTTCCGCCCGCTGCCGCCCCTCCTCGGCCAGCCGCCCCGAACCAATCACCAGAATGCGTTCTGCGCCAAGATGAATCGCCGGGCTGACCGGGGCAAGCTGCCGCATGGAGCCGTCTCCGAAATACTCGCGACGAATGCGCACCGCCGGAAAGACAAAAGGAATGGCGCTGGTGGCCAGCAGATGGTCGACCGTCAGCTGCGCACGCACCCCCAGGCGCTGCGCCCGGCGCCACCCCTGCACCTCGGGCACGGCCTGAAAGAATGCCAGGTTTTCTCCAGAAGCATAGCCGGAGGCACACACGCACACCGCATGCAAATGTCCGGCCTGGATGGCCTGCTCGATGCGTGACAGGTCCAGCACCCGCCCCAGCAGATGGCGCAGCGGGGTGTTGTCCAGCAAAGCGCGGGGCGTCTGGCGCACCAGCCAGCCCAGGCTGAGCGCACTGCCCCAGCGCAAGCCGGTGTGCAGCAACGCCGCAGCGTTGGCGCGATACACCCGGTCGACATGAAAATTGCGCCAGATCCACGCCAGCCGGCGTACGCCGGCATTGAAATCGTCCGAGAACACCGCCAGCGCAGCCGCATTGATGCCCCCGGCAGAGGTCCCGCACAGCACAGGAAAGGGATTGCCCTCGCGGCGTCCGCGAATTTCGCGAATGGCCAGCAGGACACCCACCTGGTAAGCCGCCCGGGCGCCCCCACCGGTCAAGACCAGGCCAGCCCGCCCCGTACTCGTACAACGCTCCACCGTGTCCATGGCGCCCCCCGAATGCCCGGCCAATGCAGCCAATTCAGGCCACTCGGCCGGGAAAAGTCCGACCGCCTGCGCGGGGCCGGACCTCACGCACGATCAGACTTCGGCCTGTGCCGCCTCCACGCAGGTCAGCGCCGTCATGTTGATGACACGACGGACGGTGGCCGACGGGGTGAGGATGTGCACCGGCTTGTTCGCCCCAAGCAGGATCGGGCCGATGGTCATGCCCTCGCCCGCCGCTGTCTTGAGCAGGTTGAAGGCAATGTTGGCCGCATCCAGGGTCGGGAAGATCAGCAAGTTGGCATCGCTGCGCAGCCGTGCGTTCGGGAAGATGCGCAAGCGCAACTCGGTATCGAGCGCCGCATCGCCATGCATCTCGCCCTCGGCTTCGAGTTCCGGGTGCCGTTCATGCAGCAGGCGCAGCGCCTCGCGCATCTTCAGCGCAGTGGGCGAGTCGGCGGTGCCAAAGGACGAATGCGACAGCAGCGCAATGCGCGGCGTCACCCCGAAGCGAAGCATTTCCTCGGCGGCCAGCACGGTCATCTCCACCACCTGTTCCGGGGAGGGGTCGTAATTCACATAAGTGTCGGCCAGGAACAGGGTGCGCTCCGGGAGATTGATCAGATTCAGCGTGTAGAAGTTGTTGACCCCTGCCCGCCGCCCGATCACCGCATCGATGAACTTCAGATGCAGCGAATGCATGCCATACGTACCGCAGATCAGACCGTCGCCATAGCCATGCTTGAGCATCAGGGCGCCAATCAGCGTGGTGCGGCGGCGCACCTCCTTGCGGGCGTACTCTTCGGACACGCCACGACGCTCCATGGTGGTGTGGTAATCGGTCCAGAGTTCGCGGAAACGCGGGTCGGAATCCTGGTTCACCAGCTCGAAATCCACCTCCGGACGCAACCGCAGGCCGAAACGTTCGATGTTCGCCATCAGCACTTCGGGACGCCCGATCAGGATCGGCCGCGCCAGCCCCTCATCGACCACGGTGCGCACCGCACGCAACACCCGCTCGGACTCGCCCTCGGCGAAGATGATGCGCTTGGGCGACTTGCGGGCGGCCGCAAACACCGGCTTCATGATCAGCCCGGAATGCCACACGAAGTTGTTGAGCTGGCTGCGGTAGGCATCCCAGTCGCCGATCGGGCGGGTGGCCACACCCGAGGCCATCGCCGCCTCGGCCACCGCCGGGGCAATCTTCACGATCAGGCGCGGGTCGAAGGGGCGCGGAATGATGTAATCCGCACCGAAACCGCCCACCTTTTCGCCATACGCCGCCGCCACGATGTCGCTTTGCTCGGCGCGTGCAAGTTCGGCAATCGCCTTCACCGCCGCCAGCTTCATCTCGTCGGTGATGGTGGTCGCCCCCACATCGAGCGCTCCCCGGAAAATGAAGGGGAAGCACAGCACGTTATTGACCTGGTTCGGATAGTCCGAACGACCGGTGGCGATGATCGCATCGGAGCGCACCGAACGCACATCGTCAGGCAGGATTTCCGGGGCCGGATTGGCCAGCGCCAGGATCAGCGGGTTGGCCGCCATCTTCGCCACCATGTCCGCCTTCAGCACCCCCCCGGCCGACAGGCCGAGAAAGACATCTGCCCCCTCGATGATCTCGCCCAGGGTGCGCGCCCCGGTCGGCTTGGCATAACGGGCCTTGATCGGGTCCATCAGCACGGTACGGCCTTCGTACACCACGCCCTCGATGTCGCTCACCCAGATGTTCTCGACCGGAATGCCCAGCATCACCAGCAGATCGAGGCAGGCCAGCGCAGCCGCCCCGGCACCGGAAGTCACCAGCTTGACCGACTTCAGGTCCTTGCCCTGCAGGTGCAGCCCGTTCAGGACCGCCGCCCCCACCACGATCGCGGTGCCGTGCTGGTCGTCATGAAATACCGGGATCTTCATCCGCTCGCGCAGTTTCTGCTCGATGTAGAAGCACTCCGGCGCCTTGATGTCTTCCAGGTTGATACCGCCGAAGGTGGGTTCGAGCGCAGCGATCATGTCGATCAGCTTGTCGGCATCGGGCTCGTTGATCTCCAGATCGAACACATCGATGCCGGCGAACTTCTTGAACAGCACCCCCTTGCCTTCCATCACCGGCTTGGCCGCAAGCGGCCCGATATTGCCCAGCCCCAGCACGGCCGTGCCGTTGGTGACCACGCCGATCAGGTTGGAGCGCGCAGTCAGCTCGGCAGCCTGCGCCGGATCTTCCATGATCGCATCGCAGGCGGCAGCCACCCCGGGCGAATAGGCCAGCGACAGGTCGCGCTGGTTGGACAGCACCTTGGTGGGCGTGACCGAGATCTTTCCCGGACGCGGGTGGCGGTGATAATCGAGTGCTGCGGCGCGAATCAGTTCATCCATGCTGGTTTTTCCATGCGTTATGACCTCCACTGCGCCGGGTAGGCGCATGGCCGGTCCATCAAGATAGATTGTGCCCTTGCCGTGCGCGACAGGGTCCGCGCGGCAGATCGCGGCGCGGCCGGATGGTTCCCGGCCCATGCGCCAACCCCGATTATCGACCAAGTCAGGACACTGGCACAGTGCGCCGCACGTTCACTCGCCCATCAACCGGCCAACACCGAGGGCATGAGGTAAACAACCCGTAACACGGGCAACTCAATGCCCCGCCAGCCGTGGCATAATATCGGGCTTTCGGCGACTGCTGATAACCCGAACGGGGCCACATCCGCGCAGCGGGCGGTCCAGGCGTTTGCAGGAGTCCTGAGAGACGGTTCATGCCCGCGCATCCGCGCGGCGTGGCGCGCTCCCTGTGGCTGCCTGCAATTCAGTGACAACTCGCCGATAAACATTCGCCGGATCTGGATTCTTTCGTTTCGTAGTGCAACCAGGAGATTCTCCACGATGACCCAACGCTTTGCCGAGGCCGCCCTGGCCGCCGCTCCCGATTATGTCCGCCACGAAGGCCTGAAGAAGTGGGTCGCCGAGATCGCCTCCCTGACCGAACCCGATCAGGTCGTCTGGTGTGACGGCTCGCAGGAAGAATACGACCGTCTGTGCGCCGAAATGGTCGAATCCGGCATGCTGATCAAGCTCAATCCGGAAAAGCGCAAGAACTCCTACCTCGCCTGGTCCGACCCCTCCGACGTCGCCCGCGTGGAAGACCGCACCTTCATCTGCTCGCAGCACAAGGAAGACGCCGGCCCGACCAACAACTGGGAAGACCCGGCGGTGATGCGCGAAACCCTGAACGGCCTGTTCAGGGGCTGCATGCACGGCCGCACCATGTACGTGATCCCGTTCTCCATGGGTCCGCTGGGCAGCCCGATCGCCCACATCGGCGTGGAAATCTCCGACAGCCCCTACGTGGTCACCAACATGCGCACCATGACCCGCATGGGCAAGGGCGCCATCGAAGTGCTGGGCACCGACGGCGAGTTCGTGCCCTGCGTGCATTCGGTCGGCGCCCCGCTGGCCGCCGGCGAGAAGGACAGCCGCTGGCCGTGCAACCCGGACACCAAGTACATCGTGCACTACCCCGAGACCCGCGAGATCTGGTCCTACGGCTCGGGCTACGGCGGCAACGCGCTGCTCGGCAAGAAGTGCTTCGC
>JBAYOV010000039.1:0-34593 GCA_041678045.1 Rhodocyclaceae bacterium | reverse complement strand
GTCGGAGGTCTTGGAAGCGACTTCCTTGACCATCTGGGCGCCCATGTTTTCGAACTTGTCCTTCAGTTCGATTTCCTTGGCCACCGACACACCGTCCTTGGTCACGGTGGGGGCGCCGAAGGAGCGCTCCAGCACCACGTTGCGACCCTTGGGACCGAGGGTGACCTTCACTGCGTTGGCCAGGATATTGACACCGGCAACCATGCGGTCGCGGGCGGAATCACCAAACTTGACTTCTTTTGCAGCCATTACCAGAAACTCCTTGAATTCGTAGTTGAACCGATTGAATCAACCGGGCGTTCAGCCTTCGATGACACCCATGATGTCTTCTTCGCGCATGACGAGCAGCTCTTCGCCGTCGACCTTCACGGTCTGGCCGGCGTACTTGCCGAACAGCACCTTGTCGCCGGCCTTGACAGCCATCGGGCGGACCTTGCCGTCGTCGAGGATCTTGCCGTTACCGACGGCAATCACTTCGCCCTGATCGGGTTTTTCACCGGCGGAATCGGGGATCACAATACCGCTGGCGGTCTTGCGCTCGGCTTCCAGGCGCTTGACGATCACGCGATCATGCAAGGGACGAATATTCATCGAATCACTCCTTTTGGTTCGAATTCAGATTTCGGACACATAAACGGCTCGCGCCGTCGTGGACTTTTCACTAAGAGTCACGCCCGCTTTCGGTACGCGACTGTTAGCACTCACTGCCAACGAGTGCTAATAATAGGGACGGCCCCGGGTGATTTCAAGGGCAGGGGTGCGGATTTTTTTCGCTTCAGAACGCGATGCCGATCGCGAAGTGGATGCGCAGGCGGCTGTCGTGGTGGCCATATGCGAGATCGAGCGCGAGCGGACCGGCCGGGCTGCGCCAGCGTGCGCCCAGACCATAGCCCAGGCGAAAGTCCAGGTCGGAGTACTCGTCAGCCGCATCGCCGACATCGGCAAAGCCGGCCACGCCCCAGTTCGGTTTGAACCAATGCACATACTCCGCACTCGCCACGCCCATGTAGCGACCGCCCAGGGTGGCCTCCCCCTCGCGCACGCCCAGGCTGTTGAACGCATAGCCCCGCACAGTCTGCGAGCCGCCGGTACGGAACAGGAAATCCTGTGGCACACCGTCGCGGCTGTCGGCCAGGGTGGTGCCCAGTTCGCCGCGCAGGATCAGCACATCGCGCTGCCCCACCGGCTGGTAACGCACCAGGCGCCCATAGCTGCGAATAAAGTCCTGATCGGACAGCAACGACTTGGCGCCCCCGCCCAACTCGACATGCAGCACATAGCCACTGCGTGGGTCGAGTACGTTATCGACCTTGCGCTGCACCCAGGCCCAGTTGGCGGTCAGGGCGTTGCGGCTGGTCTGGGCGAGCCCGGCAGGCCGAAGCGTCTCATGCTGGTAGCGCAGGGTGATTGTGGTTTCGATATCGCCACGTGGCTTGGTGCGGGTCAGGCCGATGGCCTGCACCGACGTGTCCAGACCTTCGATGTCGGAACGGTCGAAGAGCATCCCGACACTGTCGCGGTGCCCCTCGTACGCGGGCGGGAAAAACAGATCGGCATACGCCGACTGCCTGCGTTGCTCCCAGCGCAAGCCGGACGACAGCTCCCAACCACGGTTGCGCAGATTCAGATCGCGCCAGTTCATCTCGGCACGCGCTCCCGTATTGGTGGAGTAGCCTGCACCGAAAGAGAGGTAGCGCGAATCGGCCTCGGAGACATTCACCAGCACCGGTACGGCCTCTGCCAGTGCGGGGTCGCGCGCGACATCGATCACCACCGATGCGAACTGCGGCACGTTCTGCAGCGTGCTCTGGAAGCCCAGCAGACGATCCTGATCGAAAGACTCCCCTTCGCGTAAAGGACTGAAGCGTTCGACAAACCCCTCGGGCAACTGCTTCAGTCCGGACACCTGGATCGGACCCAGACGAAACGGCGGACCGGAATCGATCGTCAAATGCAGAACCACCTCGCCAGCCTGACGATTCACCGCCGCACGGCTGTCGACCACACGTGCGGCGGCATAATCGCGACTGGCCACCTCATCCAGCAAAGTCTGCTTGGCAGCATCCCAGTCGGCTTGGCGGAAGAATTCGCCCGCACGCAAGGACCAATTCTTGGCCAGCACCTCACGCCGAGCCTTCAGCGTGGCCTCTTCGCCCGCCAGATGACCGGTGAATTTCAGGTTGTGTGCGGTCACTTTTGCCCGCTGACCGGGTGCCACCTTCAGCATCCACCTGGTCCCCTCGCGCTCCAGCGCAACCTCCGGGGAGAAATAGCCTTCGGTGGCGAGTATGCCTTCGACCTCACGACGGGTGCGGCGAATGAGTGCGATCCGGTCGCCCCGCTCCTCGGGCACCAGCTGTTCGCGATTCAGGATGCGCAGATGCTGCTCAAGCAGGCCGCGCACCTCCGAAGGCGTCTCAAGCTGCACCTGCAGGGCTTCACGCGCCAGCGCACCGAACGGCACCGCCAGCAGCAGGCCGAGCACGCACAGCATCAGGCCCTGTACCCAACCCCTCTTGCGCATCACCACCGCAGGCAAACTCATTGTTCTTGATGGTAAGCGGCCACCCGCTCAACCTCGCTGGCCGAGCCCAGGATGACCGGCACGCGCTGGTGCAACCGCTCGGGCACGACGTCGAGAATCCGCTGGCGTCCGGTGCTTGCCGCACCGCCGGCCTGCTCAACGATCATCGCCATCGGGTTGGCTTCGTACATCAGGCGCAGCTTGCCGCCCTGCGCCCGGCACTTGTCGTCCATCGGGTACATGAAGATACCGCCCCGGGTGAGGATGCGATGCACATCGGCCACCATCGAAGCCACCCAGCGCATGTTGAAGTCCTTGCCGCGCGGCCCGGTGCTGCCTTGCTGCAGTTCGCTGACATAACGCTGCACCGGCGCTTCCCAGAAACGCATGTTGGAAGCGTTGATCGCATACTCGCGGGTCTCGGTGGGTACCGACATGAAGGGGTGGGTATAAATGAAGCTGCCCATCTCGCGATCGAGCGTGAAACCATGCACCCCATGCCCCAGCGTCAGCACGAACAGGGTGGACGGGCCGTACAGCGCATAGCCGGCCGCCGCCTGCTCGGTGCCGGGCTGCAGGAAGGCCTGCTCGCCGGGCTCGGCCTCGTCGCTGCGATTGTGCAGCACCGAGAAGATGGTGCCGACCGAAATGTTCACATCGATGTTCGAGGAGCCGTCCAACGGATCGAACAGCAACAGGTAGCCGCCCTTGGGGTAGTCGAAGGGAATCTGATGCACTTCCTCGATTTCTTCGGACGCCATCGCAGCCAGATGGCCGCCCCACTCGTTGGCCTGCAGCAGGATGTCGTTGGCGATCACATCGAGCTTCTTCTGGGCCTCGCCCTGGACGTTGTCGCTGCCTGCCTCGCCGAGCATGTCGGCCAGCGCGCCCTTGGACACGTTCACGCTGATCGCCTTCACTGCACGGGCGACAACTTCGATCAGCAGGCGCAGGTCCGGGTTGATCCGGCCTGCCCGCTGTTGCTCGATGAGATACTGGGTCAGGGTGACACGACGCATGCAAGGCTCCTGTCTGGTCTGCGGCGACCGTTGTAAGTTGAGTGTAAGCGGCGAATTATCCCGCGTGTTGCAAACTTGTGCATCAAACAATCGATGCAGATGCGACAATGCTGGCCCCGTGCTGCACCCGCGCACACTTTCCCGACACCCCGATGCATGTGATGGTTCTCGGCGCCGGCGTCACCGGCGTCACCACAGCCTGGTATCTTGCCGAAGCCGGGCATCAGGTCAGCGTGGTCGACCGCGCAGACAGTCCGGCCATGGAAACCAGCTTCGCCAACGGCGGCCAGATTTCGGTGAGTCACCCGGAGCCCTGGTCCAGCCCTGCGGCGCCCTGGCGCATCCTGCGCTGGCTGGGGCAGGAAGAGGCGCCCGTACTGTGGCGTCTGCGCGCCGACCCGGCGCAGTGGCGCTGGTGTGCGCAATTCCTGGCGGAATGCCTGCCGGCACGCCATCGTCGCAATCTGGCACACATCGCGCGATTGGCCGTGCATAGCGGCGCCTGTTTGCGCGAACTGCGCGCGCAACTGGGTTTCGACTATGCGCAACGCACCCGGGGCATCCTGCATCTGTATCGCGATGAGCGTGAATGGCGCACCGCGCAGGACAAATGCAATCTGCTGCAGGCGCATGGGATTGACTGCGCGCCCTGCACACGGGCCTCGGCACTGGACATCGAACCGGCCCTCGCGCACTTTGCGCCACAGCTGTCAGGCATTGTGCATGCACCAGGCGATGAATCCGGCGATGCGCACGCCTTCACCCGTGCCCTGGCCCACGCCTGCAGCCAGCGGGGAGTACGTTTTCACTTCGGGCGACAGATTGATGGCTTTGTGCTCGACCACGACCGGGCTGTGGCCATCGACACCCGCGAACCGGCCCACGAACGCAGCGAATCGCTGCAGGCCGATGCCTTCGTGGTCTGCCTGGCCAGCGACAGCCCGCGCCTGATGCGCCCGCTGGGCGAAACGCTGCCCATCTATCCGGTAAAGGGGTATTCGGTCACCGCGCCCGTGCGCGACGAAGCCGCCGCCCCCAGCATCAGCCTGACCGATGAGTCGCGACGCATCGTGTTTTCAAGACTGGGCAACAACCTGCGCATTGCCGGCACGGCAGAACTCACCGGCTTCGATCTGAATGTCCGCGCGGCGCGCATCCAGCCCTTGATCGACTGGTTCGAATCGGCATTTCCCGGTGCGGCAGACTTTTCGCGAGCCAGCAGTTGGGCGGGGCTGCGCCCGACCACGCCCTCGAACTGCCCGGTCATCCGGCGTTCGAAAGTGAACAATGTGTGGCTCAACACCGGGCATGGATCGCTGGGCTGGACGCTGTCCTGCGGTGCGGCGCAGCTGATCGGCGACCTGATCTGCGGGCGCAAACCCGCAGTGCCCGGGTTGGCTGCCTGAGCCGGGTCAGGCCTGCGCGGCGGCCGGTGCGTCGCTGCCTGCGGGCGCTTCTTTGGCGACATGCTCGCTCGTGCCGCAACCACACCCGGCACTCACCGCGCCTTCCGGCATCGCGCCCCGCTCGAAGTCGAAGCCCACGCTCTTGAGCGTGAAGGCAAGCGCCGCATCCATGGTGTTTGCATGGTTGTTGAACCACGCCGGCAGTTCCTGAATGAGCTGCCGGGCGAAGAATCCATCGCCCTTCTCCAGCCGGTCGCGCACATCGCGCATCACCTGCAGCACCCGGTCATGCTCGGCACGATGGCAGGACGGAAAGCTGATTGCCTCCATCCAGCGGTTTTCCTGATCGAAATGCACCACAGTATGCGCGATCAGAGCGTCGAGTCGTACCAGCACATCCTCGGGCGCAGCACTGGCAACGGCGTTGTAGTGCTCGACAAACTCCTTGTGCGTCTCGTCCATCGGCTCCAGTTCGAGCTCCAGAGATTCAGACCACTGCATGACCATAAGGACTCCAATTAACGTAAAACAGCCCGTGTAGCGAGCCTGCCCTGGGCGAAACCGCAGGCCCTGGATGAATGCCAGCTCTGGTTTGACGCCTTACTTGACGACCTTGAGATGGCTCCGGCGCGGAGGGGGCTCCGAGGGCGGTTCGTCATCGTCCCCACCCGCAGGGACGCTGCTGCCAGCCTCCTCGCTGCCGGCCCCCGACGCATCGACCACCTGCAGGGCCGGGGATGCCCCGGCCTCCGGATCCTGCCCTTCAAGGCCTTCGTCCTCCTCGCCCTGCCCCAGTTCCGGCTCGAACGCCATGCCATGACCGTTTTCGGCCGCATAGATGGCCAGCACATTGCCCACCGGAATGTACAGGTGATGCGGCTGACCGCCGAACCTCGCCTGGAAGGCAATGGCCTCGTTGTCGATGTGCAGCTGATGCGTGGCTTCCGGGCTGAGGTTGAGCACGATCTGTCCGTCGCGGTCATAACCGGGCGGGATCATCACGTTGCGATCCACCACAACCGCAATGTGCGGCGTGAAGCCCTGATCGACGCACCATTCATGCAAGGCCCGGATCAGATACGGTTTGGTTGAAACTGTCGTCGTCATGATGGTTATTGCCCGTCACCACGCATGATGACGGGTCTGGCTGGGTTGGTCGGCTTACTTGCGCATCACCTTTTCGGAGGCCGTCAGGGCGTCGATGAAGCCCTGGCGGCTGAAGATGCGTTCGCCGTATTTCATGATGCCGGCCGCAGCTTTCGGCAGTTCGATGCCATAGTGCTCAAGACGCCACAGCAACGGGGCAATCGCGACATCGAGCATGGAAAACTCGTCGCCCAGCATGAAACGCTGCTTGGCAAACACCGGGGCAAACTGCACCAGTTGGTCACGCACATGGGCACGGCTCTTGTCCGACCCCTTTTCATTGGCCTCGAGCACCGGAATGTGGGCAAACAACTCCTGCTCGAAGGTGTGCAACAGCTGACGGGCGCGGGCACGCAGGATGGGATCCGGCGGCATCAACTGCGGATGCGGAAAACGCTCGTCGATGTACTCGTTGATGATGTTGGCTTCGTACAGGATCAGGTCGCGGTCCACCAGCACCGGCACCCGGTTGTACGGGTTGATCACCGCAATGTCCTCGGGCTTGTTGTAGAGATCGACATCGATGACCTCGAAATCCATCCCTTTTTCATACAGCACGATTCGGCAGCGATGACTGAACGGATCCGTCGTTCCGGAATAAAGCGTCATCATGATAAGAGCAACTCCAGACTTGAAAAACAAAGCGCACCACGCGCTATGCGCGTGGTGCGTCCCGGGTTTGAGGCTGACGATCAGCAATCGTCAAACACGAACCTGTCAGTGAATGTCTCTCCAGTAGTTCTTCTTGAGCGCATAGCTCAGGACGAACAGACCAGCGAGGAAAATCAGCACGAAAGCACCGATGGACTTGCGCTTCTCGGCCACCGGCTCACCCATCCACACCAAGAAAGACACCAGATCGGCCACTGCCTTGTCGTACTGCTCGGCAGTCATCAGACCTGGCTTGGCCAAGGAAAGCGATACGTTCTGAGTGCCGTCGGCGTTATCGGTGACCTGAGCGGCCTGATCGCCCTGCAGCTGCCACAAAACGTGCGGCATGCCCACATTCGGGAACACCACATTGTTCCAGCCGGAGGGGCGGCTCGGATCACGATAGAACTGACGCAGATAGGTGTACAGCCAGTCCGCACCGCTGCCATAGCCGGAAGCACGCTGGCGTGCAATCAACGTCAGATCGGGGGGGGCAGCGCCGAACCAGGCCTTGCCGTCGGCGTGGCGCATGGAGATCTTCATCAGATCGCCGACGCGCTCGCCAGTGAACATCAGGTTGTCGCGAATCTGCTGCTCGGACAGCCCGATCTGCTCCAGCATGTTGTAACGCATGAAGCTGGCCGAGTGACAGTTCAGACAGTAGTTCACGAACAGCTTGGCGCCATGCTGCAGATCGACCGGATCCTTGCTGACCGGTGCGCGGTCGAGGTGCAGTTCTGCGCCGGCGCCCATCGCCAGAGCCGGCACGAACAGCACGGCCATGGCAAAACGCTTGAGGGTCTTGATCACTTTGTTGTTCATTTGAAGTTCACCCTTTCCGGTTCGGGTTTGCACTTGTCGATCTTGCTGTACCACGGCATTGCGAGGAAGAAAGCGAAGTACAGCACCGAGCAGATCTGCGCTACCAGGGTACGACCCGGGGTCGGGGGCAGCACACCGAGGTAACCAAGGATGAAGAAGCAGATCACGAAGATGACCAGTGCCATCTTGAAGATCGGGCCCTTGTAGCGGATCGACTTCACCGGGCTGCGGTCGAGCCACGGCAGGAAGGCAATGATCACCACCGACGCGCCCATCGCCACCACGCCCCAGAACTTGGCATCCAGACCGAACAGCGGATAGGTCACTGCGCGCAGGATGGAGTAGAACGGGGTGAAGTACCACACCGGCGCAATGTGCGGCGGAGTCTTCAGCGGATCGGCCGGGATGAAGTTGTTGAACTCAAGGAAGTAACCACCACCTTCCGGCGCAAAGAACACCACCGCGCTGAAGAAGATCAGGAAACCGACCACGCCGACGATGTCCTTCACCGTGTAATACGGATGGAAGGGGATACCGTCCAGCGGCACGCCATTGGCGTCTTTCTTCTTCTTGATTTCCACACCGTCCGGGTTGTTCGAGCCGACTTCGTGCAGCGCAATGATGTGCGCAGCCACCAAGCCGATGAGTACCAGCGGCACGGCAATGACGTGGAAGGAGAAGAAGCGGTTCAGCGTGGCATCGGACACGACAAAGTCGCCCCGGATCACCAGCGACAGGTCTTCACCGATGAGCGGAATCGCCGAGAACAGGTTGATGATCACCTGCGCGCCCCAGTAGGACATCTGGCCCCAGGGCAACAGATAACCCATGAAGGCCTCGGCCATCAGCACCAGGAAGATCAGGGTGCCGAAGATCCAGATGAGTTCGCGCGGCTTGCGGTAGGAACCGTAGAGCAGACCACGGAACATGTGCAGATACACCACCACGAAGAAGGCCGACGCACCGGTCGAGTGCAGGTAGCGGATCAGCCAGCCACCGGGCACTTCGCGCATGATGTACTCCACGCTCGCGAAGGCCACCGGAATGCCCGAGGCGTTGAGCGTGCCGTCCGGCTTGTAGTGCATGACCAGGAAGATGCCGGTCACGATCTGGATCACCAGCACCAGCAGGGCCAGCGAACCGAAGAAATACCAGAAGTTGAAGTTCTTGGGCGCATAGTACTCGGACAGATGCGCCTTCCAGGTCGATGTCAGCGGGAAGCGCTCATCGATCCAGTTCAGCAGGGCTTGCGATTTTGTCGTCATGGTCAGGCCTTGTCTTCACCGATGAGGAGAGTCGAGTCCGAGAGATACATGTGCGGCGGCACGTCCAGGTTGGTCGGCGCCGGCATGCTGCGGTACACGCGCCCTGCGAGATCGAACAGCGAACCGTGACAGGGGCACAGGAAACCGCCCGGCCAGTCCGCACCCAGGCCGCTTTCCGCACCGGCTTTCATCTTCTCGCTCGGCGAGCAGCCCAGGTGGGTGCAGATGCCGACGGTGACGAGGACCTCCGGATTGATCGAACGGTGCTTGTTCTTCGCATACTCGGGCTGAATCGAATCGTTCGACTCCGGATCGCTCACCCGCTCGTCGGTCTTGTCGAGCGAGGCAAGCATTTCGGGGGTACGCCTGATGATCCACACTGGCTTGCCGCGCCATTCGACCGTCATCATCTCGCCCGGGGCGAGCTGACCGATGTCGGCCTCGACCGGAGCCCCGGCCGCCTTGGCCCGCTCCGACGGCGTCAGGCTGGCAACGAACGGCACTGCGGTTGCCACTGCAGCGACGCCACCGGCCGCCGAAGTCGCAAAAAGCAGTGTCCGACGGCTACTGTCCATCTTTTGATCCACGCTCATGACCTCTTCCTGAAAGGAAACCAAAAATCGGTTCGAAAAAACCGTGAAATTATAAGGGAAACCCCGCAGTAGCAAAAGCGCTGCGGGCACCTCAAACCCTCATCCGGAGCAAAATGCCGGCCTCCGAAGCCATTCAACCACGCCAGCGCGATATTGACACGGAATCCGCAGGGTCGCCCGGCACAGCATTCCGCCGGCCTGTCGCTACACGGCGCGGCGCTCCACCAGCGCCTGCGCGATGGTGCCCGCATCGGTATGCTCAAGCTCTCCGCCAACCGGGACACCGCGCGACAGCCGGCTGGCCTTCAGGCCGCGCGCACCCATCAGGTCGGCAATGGTGTGCGCGGTGGCCTCGCCCTCGTTGGTAAAGTTGGTCGCGATGATGACTTCCTTTACCTGGCCATCCGTCGCGCGGGCCAGCAACTTGTCGAAACGCAACTCGCGCGGCCCGATGCCATCGAGCGGCGACAAACGCCCCATCAGCACGTAGTACAGCCCGTCATAGGCGCGCGTCTGCTCGATCACCGCCAGATCGGCCGGCATCTCGACAATGCACAGCAGCGACGGATCGCGCTGAGGACTGGCACAACGTGCGCACACGGGCGTTTCCGAAAAGGCGTTGCAGCGCTCGCAATGCTGCAACAGCGACAACGCCTGCGTGATCGCCCGCCCCAGCCGCTCGGCGCCCCGCTGGTCACGCTGCAACAGATGGTAGGCCATGCGCTGCGCGGAGCGCGGCCCCACGCCCGGCAGGCAGCGCAGCGCCTCGATCAGCTCATCGAGACTGGAAGGCGAGGACATCGGCGTGCGAAACCGCGCTCAGAACGGCAGCTTCATGCCGGGCGGCAGGTTCAGCCCGGCGGTGAAGCCCGCCATCCGCTCCTGGGTGGTCGACTCGACCTTACGCACCGCATCGTTGAGCGCAGCGGCGATCAGGTCTTCCAGCATTTCCTTGTCGTCCATCACCGAATCGTCGATGCTCACCCGACGCACATCGTACTTGCAGGTCATCTGCACCTTGACCATGCCGGCCCCTGCCTGACCCTCGACTTCCACCGAAGCCAGCTGGTCCTGCATCTTCTTCATGTTTTCCTGCATCTGCTGGGCCTGCTTCATCAGCCCGGCAATTCCGCCCTTCATCATGCGCGTGATCTCCGCTCGTCAGTATGAAAAATGTTCAACCCACCGGCCGCACCGACGCCTCAAGCAGGCTGGCGTCGAAACGGTCGATCAGACCCCTTACGAAGGGATCCTCCTCCAGCGCCGCGACCGCCTCGGCACGGCGCCTGTCCTTTTCTGCCGCAATCCGCTGCGCGGGCGTCTCGCCTTCGATCTCGCCGATCTCGATGCGCACTCGCACCGCCTGTCCGAGCACCGCCCCCAGCGCCTCGGCAATGCGTTCGGCCAGCCCGGGATTCATGTCGTATAGATGACGATGCACATGCGACAGGCGCAAGCCCAGCTCGCGGCCGTCGAATGCCCGCCACTCGCAATGCTGGGCCAGTTCGCGCACCATGCCCTTCAGCCCCAGGCGCTGCTGCACGGCGTGCCAGTCACCACCTTTCAGGGCCGGCATCGCGTCCTCTGCCGGCAGCGCGCCCGCAGTGGCCGTCACCTCGGCAAGCGGCACCTCAGGTACAGATACGGCATGGGGCGCGGCCCCAGGTTCAGGCTTCGCCCCGACCACCGACATCCCGACCACCGACCTCCCGACCGCTGGCGCCGCCGACCGGGCAGGCGCAGACACCCGGTTGCCTGGGGACACCGGATTGCCATAACCGGCCATCGCCTCTTCAGGCAGATCTTCCCAGGGAGGCACATCGGCTACGGTAGCCGGCCTGCCGGCCTGGACGGGTGGCGCTCCGACCGGCCCGGCCTGGACTGCGTCAGCCGGAGCGGGCAGCGTGACTGCCGGCCGGGCGGCTTCTTCAGCGTCGCTGCCCCGTCCCGCATTGGCCAGGTTCGGCGTGGGGACAACCGCAGGTGCGGGTATGGATTCAGGCACCTGTGCCGCCGGCGCATCCTGCGGCCCGGGGGGGGCTCCAACCGCGTGCCCGGCCGGCATGCTCGACGCCACAGGCGCAGACGGCATGGCGGAGGGGGCTGCAGACGTGGCCGCAACCGGTTCGCTGTGCGGTGCGCGCTCAATCGGCCGGGCCGCAGGCGGACGACTGGCCTGGGGATCGGCCCCCAGTGGCAGGGGCTGCTCGGGACGGAAGGCCAGCAGCCGCAACATCGTCATCGTGAAACCGGCCTGCTCGTCAGGCGCCAGGCTCAGTTCGCTGCGCCCATGAATCACCATCTGATAGGCCAGCTGGAGGTATTCCGGGTCCCACGCCGACACATACGGCGCAAGCCGTGCCCGCTCCACCTCGTCGGCCAGCGCGGAGGGTGCGAACTGCGCCACCGCCATGCGCTGCAGCAGACTGGCGAGCGCATGCAGCGCGGCATCCGGCGACAGGCTGCGCGCGATCATCTGGTCGACCACCGACAGCAGCGCCACCGCATCGCCCGCCAGCAGCGCATCGAGCAGGGCAAACAGGTGATCGTCCCCGACCATGCCGAGCATCTGGCTGACCTGTTCCTCGACAACCGTGCCGGCACCATGCGCAATCGCCTGATCGAGCAGGGACAGCGCATCGCGCATCGAACCATTCGCGGCCCGTGCAACATGGCGCAGCGCGGCCGGCTCGAACACCACCCCTTCCTGCTGCAGGATGTGCCCGAGATGATCGACGATATGACCCTGCGGCATCTGCTTCAGATTGAACTGCAGGCAGCGCGACAGCACGGTCACCGGCATTTTCTGCGGGTCGGTGGTGGCAAGAATGAACTTGAGGTGCGCAGGAGGCTCCTCCAGCGTCTTCAACATGGCATTGAAGGCGTGACCGGTGAGCATGTGCACCTCATCGATCATGTACACCTTGTAGCGCCCCTGAACCGGCGCGTACACCGCCTGATCGAGCAGCGCGGCCATGTCGTCCACCCCGCGATTGGACGCCGCATCCATCTCGACATAATCGGGAAAGCGGTCCGCATCGATGGCCACGCAGGCCGCACAAGCCCCACAGGGCTCGGCGCTGACACCCTGCTCACAGTTGAGCGCCTTGGCCAGGATCCGGCTGATCGTGGTCTTGCCCACCCCCCGGGTACCGGTAAACAGCCACGCATGATGCAGACGGCCAGTGGCCAGCGCATGCGAAAGCGCACGCACCACATGCTCCTGACCAACCAGCGTGCCAAAACTCTTTGGCCGCCATTTACGCGCAAGGACCTGATAGCTCATGGACGAGGATTCTATCAGAGCTCAACCCCCGGCTTATGCTTCGTCGCACGGCGGCGGCCCTGCACCGCAAGGTATCGACTGCCGTCCAGATATTTTATTTTTCTATTGAATTCTTTCTTCTGTTCAATTTGAACTATTTAACCCCGCCACCCATACTGAACACATTCCACAACCTTCCCGGCTGCCCCGGCCCCCTGACAGACAAAAGGAGAAGAACATGGCTGCCAAGATCGCACGAATGCACTTCCTGCCCGCCAACCGGATTGGCGCAAGCCACGCCGTGCTGGGCTGGGCCGTTGCCGTGGGCGGGCTGATCCTGCTGAGCGTGCAGTTGGGCAATGGCCTGCCCAGCCTGCAAGGCCCGTTGCGCGACGCCCTGCTCGGCGGGGCCATGGCGGCCGTGGCCACCACGCTCGGCGCCCTGCCCGTGCTGGTGATGCGTAACATCGGTGCCAGCGTGCAGGGTTTGCTGCTGGGCTTCGGGGCAGGCGTGATGCTGGCCGCCTCGGTGTTTTCGCTGCTGATGCCCGGCTTCGAGGCGGCGCAGGCGCTCGGCGCCAGCGAACATGGCGCCGCACTGATCATGGCCGGCGGCCTGGCAATCGGTGCCGCCCTCCTGCTGCTGATGGACCGCGCCCTGCCCCACACTCACGCGCCCGACCGCAGTCGCCCATTCAATGCTGTATGGCTGTTCGTGTTCGCAATCGCGGTGCATAACATCCCGGAAGGGCTGGCCATTGGCGTAGCCGCAGGAGAGCCCGGCAGTGGCAACGCCGTAGCCACCGGCATTTCGCTGCAAAACGTTCCGGAAGGCTTGATCGTGGCCATCGCGCTGGTGTCTGCGGGCTACGGCCGCCTGTTTTCGGTGGCCATCGCCGCCCTGTCGGGGCTGGTCGAACCGATGTCGGCGGTTGTCGGCCAGTTGCTGGTGGGTGTGGCCGAGGTGGTGTTGCCCTGGGGGCTCGCCGGTGCGGCAGGTGCGATGCTGTTTGTAGTCAGCCACGAAATCATTCCCGAGTCGCACCGTCGTGGCCATGAAACACTCGCCACCGGTGGTCTGATGGCCGGCTTCGTGCTGATGATGCTGCTCGATGTGATGCTGGGCTGAGCGTCGAACGCCCCCTTGGTTAGAATGCCGTTTTTCACTGCAGGACAGAATCCGATGAGTACATCCGCACAGGAAAGACTGGACCAGCGTTATGGCAAGGGCCAGATGCCGGCCCCGGCAAGCTGGACTCCGGTCATCGACCACCTGCTCGGCCACCGCTCGGTGCGCCGCTATCAGGACACACCCGTCAGCGATGCGCAACTGCAGGCCATCGTGGCTGCGGCCCAATCGGCCGCCACCTCGTCCAACCTGCACGCCTGGAGCGTGATCGCGGTGCGCGACCCGGATACCCGCGCAGCACTGGCGACCTGCGCGGGCGACCAGGCTCATGTGCGCGAGGCCCCGCTGGTGCTGGTGTGGTTGGCCGATCTGGCCCGGCTGGAGCAGGTGGCGCGCAGTGTGGGCAGCCCGCATGGCGCCCTGGACTATCTGGAAATGTTCGTGATCGGCGTGGTCGATGCGGCCCTTGCCGCGCAGAATGGCCTCGCCGCAGCCGAATCCCTGGGGCTGTCGGGCTGCTATATCGGTGGTCTGCGCAACCAGCCCGAACGGGTGGCCGAACTCCTGGGCCTGCCGCCCCGGGTGTTTGCGGTGTTCGGCATGACGCTGGGCGTGGAAGCCGGCGAGCCCCCTGCCGCCGTCAAGCCCCGGCCGCCGCAGGCAGTGGTGCTGCACCAGGAGCGCTATCGGGCGCTGGATGAACAACTCACCGACCTGACCGACTACAACCGGACGATGGCCGACTTTTACGCCGCACAAGGCATGAACGTGCGCGGCAACTGGTCTGCCCATTCGGCCAAGCGGATTGCCGATGCCGCCTCACTCACGGGACGCGACCGACTCACCGAAGCCCTGCATGCGCTGGGGTTTGCGCTGAAGTAAGACGCTGAAGGGCGCTGTTGTGCGGGATGCGCGGACGTAAAAAAGCCCATGGGCGCTTGCGGGCGTCCATGGGCTTTGATGAATTCAGGGTGGCGAGCCTGACCCCCGGCACTTGCAGGAAGCGGCTGTGGCTGCTGCCTTCCGGCCCTGACCAGGTTCACCGCACTGCAATGCGGGGAGACCCGCCACGGCCGGCAGTATATCAGCCTTTCAGCTCGGGGAAATCCTCTTCGTAAAATTCCATCGCACCCCGTGCGCTCTTTTCCGCTTCGGCCTTGCGCAGCGCCACCCGCCGGATCTTGCCCGAGATGGTCTTGGGCAGGTCGGAAAACTCCAGCCGGCGAATGCGCTTGTAGGGCGCCAGCCGTTCGCGGGTGAAGGCGAAGATATCCCTGGCCAGCTCCCGACCGGGTTCGTGGCCCGCAGCCAGGATCACGCAGGCCTTGGGCACCGCCAGGCGTACCGGGTCGGGGCTGGGCACCACCGCAGCCTCGGCAATCGCCGGGTGTTCGATGAGCACGCTTTCCAGTTCGAACGGACTGATCCGGTAGTCCGAGGCCTTGAACACATCGTCGGCACGGCCGACATAGGTGATGTAACCGTCCTCGTCGATGCTCGCCACATCACCGGTGTGATAATGACCGTCGCGCATCACTTCGGCGGTCTTCGCCTCATCGCCCGCATAGCCGGCCATCAGACCCAGCGGACGCTCGTCGAGCGGCAGGCTCACCTCGCCCTCGCTGGCCGGCAGCCCGTCGGCACCGAGCAGGGCCACCCGATAGCCGGGCAGCGGACGCCCCATGGAGCCCGGCTTGAGCGGCTGGCCGGGGGTGTTGCCGATCTGGGCTGTGGTTTCGGTCTGGCCGAAACCGTCGCGGATGGTGATCCCCCAGGCCTTCTTCACCTGCTCGATGATTTCCGGGTTGAGCGGCTCGCCGGCCCCGATCAGTTCGCGCAGACTGGTCCGGCAGGCCGACAGGTCCTGCTGGATGAGCATGCGCCACACGGTCGGCGGCGCACACAGGGTGTTGATCTCGTACTTCACCAGCACATCGAGCAGCGCACGCGCATCGAAGCGACTGTAGTTGTACAGAAACACGCAGGCCCCCGCATTCCAGGGCGCGAAGAAGCAACTCCAGGCATGCTTGGCCCAGCCCGGTGAGCTGATGTTCATATGACGGTCGCCCGTCATCAGGCCGATCCAGTACAGGGTCGACAAATGCCCCACCGGGTAGGACTGATGCGTGTGCTGCACCAGCTTGGGCCGCGAGGTGGTGCCCGACGTGAAGTACAGCAGCAGGGGGTCGGTCACCCGGGTCGGCCCGTCGGGGCGAAACTCGACGGTCTGCGTGTAAGCCTCGGCAAAGTCCAGCCAGCCCTCCGCCTGCCCGCCAACACAAATACGGGTAAAGCCACCGAAGGCCGCAAACTTCTCGACATGGGCCAGCCCCGCCACCACATGTCGAACCTCGCCACGGGTCAGACGGTCCTCCAGGTCTTCCGGCGTAAGCAGCGTGGTGGCGGGAATCACCACCGCGCCCAGCTTCATCGCCGCCAGCATCGCCTCCCACAACGGCACTTCGTTGCCCAGCATCAGCAAAATCCGGTCGCCACGCCGCACGCCCTGCCCGCGCAGCCAGTTGGCCACCCGGCTGGAGTTGTCCGACATCTGCGCGAAGCTCCGGCGGGATTCGCTGCCATCTTCCTCAACAATCCACAGCGCCGGGCTCTCATTGCCCCGCGCAAAGGCATCGAAGTAATCCAGCGCCCAGTTGAACTCGGTCAGCGCCGGCCAGCGAAAACCCGCGTACGCAGTGGCATAGTCCTCACGATGGGCCAGCAAGAAATCGCGGGCCTTCAAAAAATCCTGCACAGCAGTCATGTGTCTCCTCCTTGAGTGATGGTCCTGAGTGCGGTGGTCCGCACATGTGATGATGAGTGACCGTGAAATTAGCACGGGGTGCCCGATAACTGCACGTTCGGGCATGAGCAATACCTCCGCCCCAGCCCGTGGCCAGATTATTCACACAAAACTCACATCCAATGAACTTCATCGCGAACGCATTGCACGAAGCTAAAGTTTTTCAGAATATTGCCGATGGCTTACTTACACATCTGAAAATCAACCTGACGTACGATGCAAGAAAAAATTACAAAACGAGACAATTGACGGAGCGCGTCCGGACCCGCACCGCACACACCTCCGTCACCGACACACCCTGAATGGAAGCAAAGATCATGGCAAGCAAACATACCTCGGTCCGTGCCCAGTTGTTCTTCATGGCAGTAGTGACCTGCGGCCTGTTTCTGGCCGCCCTCGGCGGTTCGATGTGGCAGATGACCCATAGCCAGAACAATTTGCTGAACTTCATCGACCGCGAATTGACCCTCGAACGCGACATCACCAAGGCGTACGCCCAGGGGTTGCAGATGGGCCAGGCGCTGCGCAACATTCTGCTCGACCCGGAAAACCCGCAGGCTTACACCAACTTCGAGCGGGCCAGCAACGAATTCAACGAGGTGCTCGAACGTGTCAAGTCCGGTGGCGCAGACCTGCTCAAGGGCGGGCACAACACCGTGGCAAGCATGGACGAAATCCGCCGCCGCTGGGCCCCCATGCAGTCACGCATCATCGAGCAGGTGCGCACGCGCAACATCGCGGGCGCCCGAGCCATTCTGGTCAACGATGAAACCCCCGCCTGGCGCGAGATGCGCGCCATCCTGATGGAGCAGATGAGTCATCTCGAGTCGGTTTCCAGTGCGCTCAAGACCGAGTCGGTCGAAGACCTGTCCAGTGCCCGCTCGACGGCCATCGTGCTGACCGTGATTGCCCTGATCGCCTGCATCCTGCTGTCGCTGTACGTAATCCGCCAACTCTGCCACCAACTGGGCGGCGAACCGCACTATGCAGCCGAAGTCGCCCGGCGCATCTCGGCCGGTCACCTCGACACCGACATCGTGGTGGCAAAAGGCTGCCCGCAAAGCCTGCTGGGTGCGATGCGCACCATGCAGGAGGGGCTCATCGCCACGATCAGCGAGATCCGCCGCAGTGCCGACAGTGTGGCCGAGGCCATCGCCATCCTGCGTGCCAACGAAGAGAAAATTGCCACTGCATCATCGGAGCAGAGCGAAGCGGGTTCGTCGATCGCCGCCGCCGTCGAGGAAATGACGGTGAGCATTTCGCAGGTCTCCGAGCATGCGGACGATGCCGACCGGCTCACCGGGCATACGGCGGAGGAAGTACGTGCCAGCGTGGCCGTGATCAACGAAGCCTCCGAGACCATCGCACGCATTGCCGAGCGCATGACCGCCTCCGCCGCCGTGATGAGCGACCTGGACGCCAGTGCCGCCGGCATTTCCAACATCGTGAAGGTGATTCAGGAGGTGGCCGAACAGACCAACCTGCTCGCACTCAACGCCGCAATCGAAGCAGCGCGTGCGGGTGAACAGGGTCGCGGCTTCGCAGTGGTGGCCGATGAGGTGCGCAAGCTGGCCGAACGGACTGCGCAGTCAACGCATGAAATCACCAGCATGATTCATCGTGTGCAGGGCAGCTCCCAACAGGCGATCGACAGCATGCAGGAAGGCCGGGAGCTGGCCGACTCCGGAGTGGAGCGCGCAGAGCGTGCGCGCAATGCGATTGCCCAACTCGATGAGAGCGCCGGCAAGGTACGCGGCGCGGTGGCTTCGATCAATGCCGCCCTGCGCGAGCAGCGCACGGCCAGCACAGACATCGCGCAAAGCATCGAGCAGATCGCACAGAAGAGCGAGCAGAACTACAACGCCACCCGTGACTCGCTCAACCGCGCCGACGAACTGCACACGCTCGCACAGTCGCTGGAAGCCTGCGTGCGCCGCTTCCAGCTACGGGGGTGACGTATGCGTTCGGGGGCGAGGCGGACGAGCGCGCCCATCACGCCCCCACGCTCACCCCTTGCCTGCCCCGGCCCGATCTGCGGGGCCGGCGGTCGGCGATTCGCCCAGCGCGGTCAGGCCCGGCTGTGTCTGGTTGCCCTCGTCCATGCGGCTGATCGCCTCCTCGCCCTTGCGTGCCAGCACATCGAGACGGTCGATCTGCTCATCGAGCCTGGGCAGGGCCTCGCGGCGGTAGCGCGACACTTCATCGATGGCGCCGAGCACGTCGGTAAAGGCAGCTTCGAGCTGTTCCATGTCGAGCATTGTCGATGAGGCCCGGGTCTGGATTTCGACGCCCTGCGTGCGCAGGGCCCGGGCTGTGCCGGAAATCAGATCGCTGGTGGTCTTGTTGATCGACTCCACCCGGTCAAGCACCAGTTTCTGGTTGGCCAGCGCCAGCGCCACAGTGACCGCCACGTTCAGGGCAGAGACCGTCACATTGATCGCACGATCCACGCCTCGAATCAGTTCGCGGTTGTTGCGAATCACCACCTCCAGTGCAAGCACCCCCTGCTGGCTGACCGCGAGCTGCTGCTGCAGGTCGAGCACGCGCTGACGCAGCGGAAAAAGCAGCTCCTCCTCGACAAAGGCACGGCGCGGCGCCTCGGCGGGCAAGCTCTCGGCCGAAGCCAGCAGACGGCGGTCGATCAGCTTGCCCAGCTCGATCTGGCGCTTGAGCTGGAGCATGATCTCACGCAAGCCCTTCTGGTCGTCGGACAGGGTCAGGTTATCGCGCCGGAGCATTTCGGCGCCGGCTTCGAGGTCGCGGATGATGGCATCGAGCGCTTCCTGAGCGGTTTCATACTTGCGGAAGTAGCGCTGCACCTTGTTGCCCACCCCGGGCACCACCGACAACACCCGGTCGACCAAACCGGATGAGAAGTCTTCCCCGCGTGGATCGAGGTCTTCCATCTTCTCACGCAAGTCCAGCAGGGACTTGGCCACCGGCCCGCCTTCGTCCCCCTGATGGGCGAGCTTGCGGATCGGCTCCTGCAACATCGCGCTGCGCCGTGCCGCCTGACGCTGGATCTCGATGCCCATGCCGTCTATCGCCAGACGCTGGCGGTCGGCCCCCTCCTCCGGCGCACTTGCCATCACATCGCGCACAAAGGCATCGGCCATGGCGGCCAGCTCAGGATCCTCTGCCTGCACAGGGGCCACTTGTGCCACTTCCACCACTTCCGGGACCACCGTACGGGCGATCTCCTCGACAGGCGGCAGAGACAGCGTGAAACCGGTACTCACTGCCGCCGGCGCATCGCTCGTCTCGACAACGGACGGACGGGTCTGTGGTTGCTGCACGGGTGCTTGATCGCTCATCTCGGACTCTCTTTTTATCGGATGTTCAATGGGTTCGACTGTAGCGCTCGGCATTCGCCGCAAATCGCTGCAGTTCCTGCAAGGCGTCGTCGGCAGCCGCGCCGGTATGCTGACGGCGGGTATCGATGCGTGACACGGCCACTGCCGTGTCGTCCAGCGCAGTGAGCGCCGCTTCATTGGCGGCCACCAACTCCCTGGCCCGGCGCTCCCCTTCCTCGACCAGCTCAAGTCGCCGTTCCAGCGCCTTGCGCTCACCGGCCGACAGGGCCTCGCCCGAGGCAAACAGGCGATGACGCACATAATCGAGGTCCATGCCTGCGGTGCTGGTGCGTTCGCGCAACAACTCCTCCAGCCGGCCGGTGGCCGCGTGACTGACCTCCTGCACCAACCCGAGCGCACGCTGGTAGGCCAGCTCGCGCACATCGAAACGCGCCCGGATCAAATCATTCACCCGCACGTAACGGGAATACAGCCGGTCCACCTGGGCAGCGGAGACCGGGTCACTGACCTGCAACAAGCCGCGCTTAAGCTCACACAGTGCCCGCACCAAATCGTCTGCGCCGGGCGGCGGCCGCTCAGGATCGAGCACAAGCAGGCCCGATTCCTGCTTCGCTTTGTTTTGCTCGGCCAGGCGTCGCGCCTGCTCGGCCTGCCTGGCCTGTTGCTCCAGGCGCACCAACGACTGCTTGCGATGACGACGAAGACCACGCTCCACCCACACCGACAATGGAATTGCGGCCAGACCGCACAACCAGCCGGCCAGGCTGGGCTCCAGCCCGCCCCACAGCGAAGTGAGCCAACTGACCATCGCAATCGACGGTGCGATCAGCCCGTAGCGCAAAAACAACTGCCAGCGGCGCGGAGGATCGGTGGGCAACGCCCAGTGCGGCCGAACCATTCCGAGTATCAGCCATGGCATGCACGATACCCACAAACCATACGCAAAACCCTGCAGGAAACCCAGCATGACGCGTTCCGAACTCCTGTATGACAGTCCCGATCCCGTGCGGGTCGGCACAGCACTCACCCGCAGTAAAGCGCTCAGTCTAACGCGCCCTGTGTGCCATGCGAATCCCACGAACGCGACGGATTGTCACAAAGCCGACCATGACAGGCGGAAAGCACGGCCTCATCATTATTTGTCCTGGACAGATCGATTAGTATTTTCTTATTGCAGTGTGGGCTCATAGCCTATAGATTGATTCCTCCGCACTGCTCCGTGTGGAACACTCCGTTTCTGTCTACGACAAAATAATCGACGCCCAACCCGGTATATGCTTTTCCAGGCATCTGCCCAAAAGGTCTGCCATGCGCTCCAAGCCCGTTCCCACCCAGGTCGAAACCCTGTTGCCGGAAGGCGAGTTCATCTACTCGCGCACCGATCTGAAGAGCTACATTGTCGAGGCGAATGACGCTTTCGCACAGATCAGTGGCTATCGGCGGGAGGACATGCTTGGCCAGCCGCACAACATGGTGCGTCATCCCGACATGCCGCGCGAAGCCTTCGCCGACATGTGGCGCGACCTGCAGGCCGGCCTGCCCTGGCGCGGTCTGGTGAAGAACCTGCGCAGCGATGGCGGCTTTTACTGGGTGGTGGCAAATGCCTCGCCCGTGCGCGAAAAAGGGCGCATCGTGGGGTATCAGTCGGTGCGCTCACGCCCCTCGCGCGAAGAGGTGAAGGCCGCCGAGGAAGCCTATCGACGCCTGCGGGCCGGCGATACCTCGCTGCGCATCGTGCATGGCCGTGTCGTGCCGGCACGCATCGGCATGCTGCATCGCCTCAACAGCGTGGACACCCTGCCGATGCTGGCTGCGCTGATGCTGCTGGCGCTGGCGCTGGCCCTGCTTGCCAGACCGCTCTCGGCCGGCGTGGTCGATGCGCTCACCCCGTGGCTGGGCGGCGCAGGCGCGCTGCTCGCATCATGGCTGCTGCTGGTCGCCCTGCCCCGGCAGCGTGAGGAGCTCGGCCGGCTCGATACGCACCTGGACCATCTGCTGTGCAGCGGCGACCTGCGCACCCGCATCGACACTGCACGCCATGACCGGCTGGGGGCGCTGATACACAAGATGGACCGTTTTGTTTCATCCGTGCAAGCCACCATTCAGGGCATGGACGACACCGCCAAGCAGGTGGCCCATGTCTCCACCGAGGTCGGTCAGGGCGTGGGCAATGTGCAGGACGCCGCGCGGATACAGAGCGACGCGACCAACTCGACCGCCGCCGCCATCCAGCAGATCACGGTCTCCATCGGAGAAGTGGCCAGCCATGCCGCCGAAACCCGCACGGCTGCCGAGCAGGCCAATGAAATCGCCCTCAGCGGTGCAGCCCTGTCCACGCGTGCAACGCGCAACATCCACGAACTGGCCGGCACCATCACGGCGGCTGCCCGGCAGGTCGAGAAGCTTGGCACGCAGTCCGCCGAGGTGTCGCGGATAACCGGTGTGATACGGGAGATTGCCGACCAGACCAATCTGCTGGCCCTCAACGCCGCCATCGAGGCTGCCCGCGCAGGCGAGCAGGGACGCGGATTTGCCGTGGTGGCCGACGAGGTGCGCAAGCTGGCCGAGCGCACCACACAGGCCACTCATGACATCAGCACGATGATCGGCGCGATCCGTGCGGAAATCGACAAGGCCGTAGATGGCATGCGCAGCGGCGCCGAGCAGGTCGGTGGCAGCGTGGACATGGTGGAGCAGGCACGCAGCGCGCTGGAGGAGGTGAGCCAGCGCATGAGCACCACGCTGGGCATGGTGCACGACATCACGCACTCGTCGGCCGAACAGCAGAACGCGATGCAGTTGATGGCCAGCAGCGTGGAGAAGGTGGCCTCGATGACCGAACAGAACATGGCCGTGGTCGTACAGACCCACGGCGCGGTGTCCAGTCTCGATCAGGCCGTGGAGCGCATGCGCAAGTCGGTCGGCCAGTTCACCCTGTAGACCGGGGGTTCAGGGGCGCATGATCTGCCGGTTCACGCACCTTCGACGGCGGCATGAATCTGGCTCACCAGCGCCGGATCGAGCTGCAGCCGGGCGGCCAGCATCTGCAGATAGGCACGCTCGGCGGCCGTGTCGGTGTTGATGGTGAGCACCGATGCGGTATACAGCTCGGCCGACACTTCGGGGCTGATGCCCAGTCTGACGATGGCATCGATGTCGAGCGGCCTGGCCAACTCATCGAAGAGAAAGGCCTTCTCTTCCGCATCCAGTCCCAGCTGACCGATCTGAGCGAAAATCTTGTCCCGCTCGGCATCGTCGATATGCCCGTCGGCCTTTGCTGCGGCAATCATTGCACGCACCACCGCCAGGCGCATCGCCCCCTGCCCCAGCGCGTCATCCGGAGGCGGCAGAAAGCCGCTGTCCTGCGGAGGCAGCACCACCTCGCCCTGCGGCAGCACCTGCGTTCCGGCCTGCTGCTGACGATAGCGCTGATAAGCCGAGTAGGCCAGCGCGCCCACCGCCGCAATGCCCCCCAGCTTGGCCGCATTTCCGACCAGCTTGCGCCCCCCCTTGCTGCCGGCCAGCATGCCTCCGAGCACGCCGCCCAGCAACCCACCGCCCACACCGCTGGACATCAACTGGTCGAGCAAACCCTTTCCCTTTCCGGCCTTGCCGTCGGATTGTCCGGACAGTCCGGTTCCGGACAGCCCTTGTTCCAGCAGTTTTTTCCAATCCTGATTGATCATATCTACGCCTCACTCATCGAGCCAAACCCGCCGGGCGTCCAATGCGCCATCGGCCGGGCACGCAGTGTATCCTGAAACCATGGGCCGGACATGCCATGCGCAAATCCGGACCATGGAGGCATGTGGCGCTCAGGTGCGCTGGCGCCGTGCCTCGAACAGGCAGATGCCGCTGGCCACCGATACATTGAGGCTTTCGACACTGCCATGCATCGGAATGCTGGCCAGCTCGTCGCAGGTCTCGCGCGTCAGGCGACGCAGGCCATCGGCCTCTGCCCCCAGCACCCAGGCCACCGGCCCTTTCTGCTCGATCTGGTAGAGCGACTTTTCGGCCTCCCCCGCTGCACCGATCACCCACACCCCGGCCTCCTGCATTTCGCGCAAGGCCCGTGCCAGATTGGTAACGGTGACGTACGGAACGGTGTCTGCAGCGCCACTGGCCACCTTGGCTGCGGCAGCGGTCAGACTGACCGCCCGGTCCTTGGGCGCCACCACGGCATGCGCTCCGGCAGCATCGGCCACCCGCAGGCAGGCGCCGAGGTTGTGCGGGTCCTGAATGCCATCAAGCACCAGGATCAGGGCCGGATCGGGGCTGCCTTCCAGCCCTTCCAGCACGTCAGCCAGCTTCAGTTCGCGCTGGCGCGCATCGATGCGCGCCACCACGCCCTGATGCCGCCGCGTACCGACCATGCGCTCCAGACGCTCGGGCTCGGCCTGGATCATGCGCACCTTGAGCGTCTCGGCCAGCGCGGCCACCTCGCGGGCGCGCGCATCCTGACGCCCGGGCGAGAGGTACAGCTCGAACACGGCTTCGGGGTCGCGACGCAACTTGCCCAACACCGCATGAAAACCATAGATCAACCGGCTGCCCTGCGAACCCGATGGCTCGCCCCGCTGTACTGCCTGCCCATGTGATGAGGCTCGTTTAGTCACGACGCTTGCTCCCCGACTTTTTGCTGGAAGCGGCGGATTTTACGCTGCCCTTGGCCACAGCCGCCTGCGCTGACGGTTTTTTCCTGCTCGTTGCAGCGCTTTTTGCCGGTTTGCCTTCATTCTCTGGCTTGCGGGTGGCGGGCTTGCGAGCGGTAGCGGGTTGCACGACGGCAGTGGCGGTGGCCGGCGCCTGTCCCTGTACGGCCACGCGGGCGTTCTCCGGTTGCTCACCTTCGGCCAGCCGAAAATCGATCTTGCTGGTTTCCATATCGACCCGCACCACCTGCACCCGGATGCGGTCAGCCAGCCGGTAACGTTGTGCAGTCCGCTCACCGGCCAACTCATGACGCACTTCATCGAAGTGGAAATAATCATTGCCCAGATCGGAAATATGGACCAAGCCTTCGATGAAGATATCGTCCAGCGCCACGAACAGGCCGAACGGCACCACCGCAGACACACTGCCGGTGAAGCATTCGCCCACCTTGTCCTGCATGAAATAACACTTCAGCCACGACACCACGTCACGCGTGGCGTCGTCGGCCCTGCGTTCGGTCGCGGAACAGTGCATGCCGATCATGTCCAGATCGCCCGGCAGCGCCGGCATCAGGCCTAACACGGCCTTGATCGCGCGATGCACCAGGAGGTCGGGATAACGCCGGATCGGCGAAGTGAAATGGGTGTATGCATCGTAGGCCAGACCGAAATGCCCCACGTTGTCGGGGCTATACACCGCCTGGCGCAAGGAGCGCAGCATCACCGTCTGCAGCAACTGGGCGTCCGGTCGGGTCTTGATCTGCTCCAGCACCTTGCCGTATTCCCGGGCTCCAGGTTCGTCACCGCCCCCCAGGCCATAGCCGAATTCGGCAAGGAAAGTGCGCAACTTCTCCAGCTTCTCCGGCGTGGGGCCTTCGTGAATGCGGTACAGCGCAGGTTGCTCCCGTGTCTGCAGGAAATCGGAGGCGCACACGTTGGCCGCAAGCATGCACTCCTCGATCAGGCGATGGGCGTCGTTGCGCACTTCGGGCACGATGCGTTCGATCTTGCCCTGCTCATCGAAGATCATGCGGGTTTCGGTGGTTTCAAAATCGATCGCCCCGCGCTTGGCCCGTGCCTTGAGCAGCACCCGGAACACCTTGTCCAGATTTTGCAGATGCGGCAACAACTCGCCCAGCGCACTCACGGCCGTCTCGTCCTGCTCATACAGCGCCGCAGCCACCTGGGTGTAAGTGAGTCGGGCATGAGAGAACATCACCGCCGGATAGAAGCGGTACGCCTTCACCTGCCCGGTCATGGAGACGCTCATGTCGCAGACCATGCACAGGCGCTCCTGCTCGGGCACCAGCGAGCACAAGCCATTCGAAAGCTTTTCGGGCAGCATCGGAATCACCCGCCGTGGGAAATACACCGAGTTGCCCCGTTCGAAGGCTTCGACATCCAGCGCGCTGCCCGGCTGCACATAGTGCGAGACATCGGCAATCGCAACAATCAGGCGAAAACCCCGTCCCTGCCGCTCGCAATACACCGCATCGTCAAAGTCCTTGGCGGTTTCGCCATCAATCGTGACCAGCGGCAGATCGGTGATGTCTTCCCGTCCGACGCGGTCCTTGATGCGCACCTTGGCGGGCAGCTTGCGCGCTTCGGCCTTCGCTTCGGACGAAAAGTCGAAGGGCAGGTCGTGCTTGCGCAATGCAATTTCGATTTCCATACCGGGGTCGGCGTAGTTTCCGAGCACTTCGACCACCCGCCCGATCGGCTGGGCAAACTTGGTGGGTTGCTCGATCAATTCGACCGTCACGACCTGCCCCTCGGCTACCTTCTTGCGGCCGCCCGGGGCCACCAGGATGTCCTGCGCAATGCGACGGTCCTCCGGCACCACGATGGTCACCCCATGTTCATTGCGCACCCGCCCAACCACCCGGGTGTTGCCCCGCTCCAGGATTTCCACGATCTTGCCTTCGGGCCGGCCACGCCGGTCAGTGCCGGTGATGCGGGCAATCACCCGGTCGCCATGCAGCACTTCGCGCATTTCCTTGGGGCCGATGAACACATCGGGCGCCTTGTCGTCGCGGATGATGAAACCGAAGCCATCGGGGTGTCCCGCCACCCGGCCACGGAACAGGTCTGCCTTGTCGGGCAGAATGTAGGCGTCGCGGCGATTGCGCAACAACTGCCCGTCGCGCTCCATGGCCCTCAGCCGTCGTTCGAACAGCACCGCCTCATGCGGCTGGATGTCGAGCAGCGCGCACAGCTGCTCGAAACGCAGCGGCACGCCCTGCTCTTCCAGGGTGTGCTGAATGTATTCCCGGCTGGGCAGCGGGTTGTCGTATTGAGCCGACTCGCGTTCGAAACACGGATCGGCGCGCCGCACCGGACTTGCTGGAGACGCCGCAGCCTCCCCTTTTTTCTTGCCGGAAGCCACGCCTTGTCGGGAGGATGGGTGATTGTTCGTTTTCTTTGTTTTTTTAGTCATTGACTTTCTTCGAAAGGTGTCTATAATGCGCGTCTCTAGCCCAGATGGCGGAATTGGTAGACGCGCTAGTTTCAGGTACTAGTGCCTTCGGGTGTGGAGGTTCGAGTCCTCTTCTGGGCACCAGCTTCAAGCATAAGCCGACCTTGTGTCGGCTTTTTGCTGTTCACCGTCAGGGTACCCGGGAGCGCCGAAACCGGCAAACGGAGATTGAGCCAAAAAATTTCGGCAGGGGACTTCACAAATTCAGAAAGGCCAGATACAATGCCTTTCCTTGCCCAGATGGCGGAATTGGTAGACGCGCTAGTTTCAGGTACTAGTGCCTTCGGGTGTGGAGGTTCGAGTCCTCTTCTGGGCACCAGTTTCAGGCAAAAGCCGGTCATTCGACCGGCTTTTTGCTTTTGTGCCGGAACATTACGTTCTGATGCGTCTGATTCATCATTACGCGCCAGAACACTGATCCCCTCCCACCCCATCGCCACCCAAACCAGCCAGGCAATGCTTGCAGGGTCGAGGGCACAGCCCGGTGCAACTGCGGGCTGTGCCAGTCTGTTGAATACTGCCTCAGGCACCAAACGGATGACGCCGCAGAATGGTTTCATCCCGCTCCGGACCGGTGGAGATCACATCGATCGGAATTTCGCAGATTTCCTCGATGCGGTGCAGGTAGGCACGTGCCTCCTGCGGCAGATCGTCCCAGCTTTGGGCGCCGAAGGTGGTGCCGCTCCAGCCCGCCATGGTTTCATAGATCGGCTCGCAGCGCGTGACCTCTTCCGACCCCATCGGAAGGAGATCGATTCGCTTGCCGTCAAGCATGTAGCCGGTGCACAGCTTCAGCTCCTGCAGGCCATCGAGCACATCCAGCTTGGTGATGCACAGGCCGGTGACGCCGTTGATGATGATGGAACGCTTGAGCGCGGCCAGATCCAGCCAGCCGCAACGACGCTTGCGCCCCGTCACCGTTCCGAACTCGCGCCCCTTGGTGGACATCTGCTCGCCAGGCACACCCTGAGTCTCGATGTCCAGCTCGGTCGGGAAAGGACCGCCGCCCACCCGGGTGCAATACGCCTTGGTGATGCCCAGCACGTAGTGCAGGCGACTCGGCCCCACGCCCGAACCGGCAGCAGCCTGGCCGGCCACGCAGTTGCTGGAGGTGACGAAGGGATAGGTGCCGTGATCGATGTCCAGCAAGGTGCCCTGGGCACCTTCGAACAGCAGCGAACCACCGGACTTGTTGATTGCGTACAGTTCGGCAGACACGTCGGCCACCATCGGCAGCAACTCCTCCGCATCGGCCATTGCCTGATCGAACACGGCCTGGAAATCCACTGCTTCGGCCCCCAGATGCTGGGTGAGCACGAAGTTGTGGTACTCCAGGTTTGCCTTCAGCTTGGCGGCAAAACGTTCGCGGTCGAACAGGTCGTACACCCGCAGCGCCCGGCGGGCAACCTTGTCCTCGTAAGTCGGACCGATGCCCTTGCCGGTGGTGCCGATCTTGTCACCAGCGGACTTGGCAGCCTCGCGGGCACGATCCAGCGCGGCGTGGTACCCCAGAATCAGCGGACACCCCGGGCTGATGCGCAACCGGTCGCGCACCTTGATGCCGCCCGCCTCCAGCGTACGGATCTCGGACAACAGATGGTGTGCATCGAGCACCACCCCGTTACCAATGAAGCAGGCCACGCCTTCGCGCACGATGCCGGAGGGCACCAGATTGAGCTTGTACTCATTCTGTCCGATGACCAGCGTATGCCCGGCATTGTGACCGCCCTGGAAACGCACCACGCCCTTCGCGTGATCGGTCAGCCAGTCAACAATCTTGCCCTTGCCTTCGTCGCCCCACTGGGTGCCGACGACCACAACGTTCTTTGCCATTTGTCTTCATTCTCCCTGAAGCGTCTCGACAACCCATTCGTCGCCACGCCTGACCAGTTGCCGGTCACAGCCGGCTTCCTTCCATGTTCCCTGATGTCCCGGCAAGGCCATCACCACCACCTCACCGCCATTTCGCAGTGCCGCAATCCGCTCGTGCAAGCCCTCATCCGCCGCCAGCGGTGCGAGCACCGCGCCGACAGCCGCGACCGGCGGCAGACCCGCAGCAAGTTGCCGCAGATCGACGCTGAAACCGGTCGCCGGCCGTCCCCGGCCAAAGGCTTCACCGACCTGGTCGTAGCGCCCACCCAGGCCGAGGGCCGACGGGGAGCCTGCGCCATACGCGGCAAACACCACGCCGCTGTGGTAATGATACCCACGCAGGTCGGCCAGATCGAAACTCAGTGGCAGGTCGGTCAGTTGCGCATGCAAGGTACGCATTTCTTCGATCGCAGTGCGTACCCCCTCGCTGTCGAGCAGGACGGCTGCCGCACGGTCGAGCACCTCGACCCCACCATACAGCCCCGGCAACTCCATCAGCGCAGTGCGTCCGGGTTCGCGCAGGTCGGCAACATACTCGCGCAACTCCGGCACATCCTTGGCCTGCAGCAGATCGAACAGGGCTTCCTCACGTTCCTGCGACACGCCGGCACTTTTCGCCAGTGCGCGGAACAGTCCGACATGGCTGACATCGATGCGCACGGCGGGTACTTCGGCCATCGTCAACACTTCGGCCATCAGGCGGATGATCTCTGCATCCGCCTCCAGCCCCGCATGACCATACAGTTCGGCGCCCAGTTGCAGCGGCTCGCGCGTGGAGGTCAGCGTGGATGGCAGAGTATGCAGCACACTCGCGCAGTAGCACAGCCGCGACACACCGCTGCGGTTGAGCAACTGCGAGTCGATGCGCGCCACCTGAGGCGTCATGTCGGCCCGAACGCCCATGGTGCGGCCGGACAGCTGATCCACCAGCTTGAAGGTGCGCAGCTTCAGGTCCTGCCCCGCACCGGTGGTGAGTGAATCGAGATATTCAAGCAAGGGCGGCATCACCAGCTGATAGCCATGCCCGCGAAAAGTATCGAGCAGTTTGCGACGCAGTCGCTCCACCTTCTCCGCCTCGGGCGGCAGGGTGTCCTGAATATAGTCGGGAAGTAGCCAGCGCATCGTGATCAGATCACCAGAATCAGCAGCAACAGGCCGGCAAGCATCGAGAACAGTCCGATGAACCGGATCTGTCCGTCGCGCAGGCGGGCCAGTTGCAAAAAGGTTTCGCGCCAGCGGGCTGGCGCGACGAAGGGTAGAAGGCCTTCAAGCACCAGCATCAGTGCGAAGGCCGCCAGGAGTGTGCTGGCCATTGGCTCAGTTACCCTGAGCTCCGACCGGACTCTTCAGGAAGCGGAAGAAATCGGAACTCGGGTCGACCACCATCACATCGCCCTTGCTGGTAAAGGTGCTCCGGTAAGCTTCCAGACTGCGGTAGAAAGCATAGAACTCGGGGTCCTCACCAAAGGCTTCGGCATAGATCGAAGTGGCGCGGGCATCGCCTTCACCCATGATCATCTGGGATTCACGGTTGGCTTCGGCAATGATCACCTCGCGCTGCCGGTCGGCATCCGCACGGATCTGCTCGGCAATCGCCGCCCCCTGCGAGCGCAGGTCGTTCGCCACACGGGTCCGCTCCGCTTCCATCCGGCGATACACCGAATCCGACACCTCGGTCGGCAGATCGACCCGCTTCAGCCGCACATCCAGAATCTGCACACCGATCTGACGCGCATCCTGGTCGGCACGCACCCGCATGCGCTCCATGATTGCGTCACGCTCGCCGGACACCACATCCTGCACGGTACGACGGCCAAACTCCTCGCGCAGACCCGAATTCACGGTTTGCAGCAAACGGGTACGCGCCCGCGCCTCATCGCCCGCCACCGAGATGTAGTACAACTGCGGATCGACGATACGCCACTTCACGAAGTGGTCGACCAACACGTTCTGCTTCTCGGCCGTAATGAAGCGCTCCGGCTCGGGGGTGTCGATGGTCAGGATGCGCTTGTCAAAGAAGCGTACATTCTGGATCAGCGGCATCTTCAGCTTCAGCCCCGGCTCCTCGATGACGTTCTTCACCTCACCCAACTGGAACACCACAGCAAACTGCCGTTGATCCACTGTAAACAGTGCGGAGGATGCCACGGCAGCACCGAACAGCAGCACGCCTCCGATCAGATTCATTCGCCCACTCATCAGCGGCCTCCCAGATCACGGTTGCGCATGGCATCGCGGTCGCGCGGATCGAACACCGGCTCCGGCTGACGCACCTGCGCGGGAGCGACCGATGCCGCCCCTGCCGATGAACCACTATTGCCCGATGTTCCGCCACTCGCGCCCTGCAACAGCTTGTCCAGCGGCATCAGCATCAGGTTGTTGTTACCCTGCGCATCGACCATCACCTTGCTGGTGCTTGCCAGCACCTGCTGCATGGTCTCGATGTACAGACGCTCGCGAGTCACCTGTGGCGCCCGCTGAAACTCGGCATATACCTGCTTGAAGCGGGACGCCTCACCTTCCGCGTTGGCAACCACGCGTTCGCGGTAGGCATTGGCCTCCTCGATCATCCGTGCAGCCGTACCCCGGGCACGCGGCACCACGTTGTTGGCGTAGGCCTCACCCTCGTTGCGCTGACGCTCGCGATCCTGGCCGGCCTTCACGGCATCGTCAAACGCGGCCTGCACCTGCTCGGGCGGCTGTGCGTTCTGCATGGTCACGCGACTGATCATGATGCCGGTCTCGTAACGATCCAGGATCGTCTGCATCAGCTCATGCGCAGTGGCGGCGATTTCCTCACGCCCCTCGTACAGCACGAAGTCCATGCGACTCTTGCCAACAATCTCGCGCATTGCGGTTTCGGCCGCCTGCACCACGGTATCGTCCGGAAAACGGTTCTTGAAGAGATAGTCCTCCGGGTCCTTCAGCACGTACTGCACTGCAAACTGAATATTTATGATGTTTGCATCATCGGTCAGCATCAGCGCTTCCCGCAGTACCTTGTTGCGCTCAGCCCCTCGGTACCCGATTTCCACAGTGCGCACGCCGGTCAGGTCGACGTTTTCATGACTCTCGATCGGAGATGGCAGGCGCCAGCGCAAGCCCGGCTCGGTCGTCTGCACGAATTGGCCAAAACGCAACACCACGCCGCGCTGGTTGGCCTCAACGATGTAAAAACCGCTGGCCAGCCACACCACCAGCACAAGGACAACGATCACGCCGATGCCACCGCCGAATTGTCGGGGAGACAATTGCGGCACGTTCGGCCCACCGGAGCCGCCCCGGCCACCGCCGCCTCGCTTGCCGCCGAAAACACCCTGCAGACGCTGATTGAAATCACGCCAGACATCTTCCAGATCGGGCGGCCCCTCATTGTCGCCGCCACGCCGTCTGTCACCGGGTCGATCGTCGTCGTTCCCCTGGTTGTTGCCCCATCGAGGATCATTTAATGACATTAGAACGCCTGTAATCACGAATGGTTTGTATGCTCGTCGCTTGATTCCGCCCGCTCGCGGGCGAATTCGTCCATGTGCCGCTGCGCCACTTCCGCCAGCGCTTCACGCAACAAATCCAGGCCTTCACCTGTTTTGGCGCTCAAAAAAACGCGGCTGATGTTACCACACTCATCACGCCATACTGCCGCCTGCGCCTGGGTCAGATCCACCTTGTTGAACACCATGATCTGTGGAATCTGGCCAGCCCCGATCTCTTCGAGCACCGTGTTGACTGCGTCGATCTGTGCCTCGCGGTCTTCACTGGCCGAATCGATCACATGCAACAAAAGGTCGGCACAAGCCGTCTCTTCGAGCGTGGCATGAAAGGCCGCAACCAGCGCATGCGGCAGATCGCGAATGAATCCGACCGTATCGGACAGCACAACGTTCCCGGCATCGCCCACATAAAGCCTGCGCGAGGTCGTGTCGAGTGTCGCAAACAGCTGGTCGGCAGCGTAGGCCCCTGCCTTGGTCATGGCATTGAACAGCGTGGACTTGCCTGCATTGGTATAGCCCACCAAGGACACGGTCAGCACATCGCGACGTTCCCGGCCACGGCGGCGCACCTTGCGCTGCCTCTCGATCTTCTGCAGGCGGGCACGCAGCATCTTCACCCGCGTCCCGAGCAGCCGACGGTCGGTTTCGAGCTGGGTTTCGCCGGGGCCGCGCAGGCCGATGCCGCCCTTTTGTCTTTCAAGGTGCGTCCAACCCCGCACCAGACGGGTGGACAGGTGGTCGAGTTGGGCGAGCTCGACCTGCAGCTTGCCTTCGTGGCTGCGCGCGCGCAGTGCAAAAATGTCGAGAATCAGTGCAGTACGGTCTACCACCCGACACTGCAGGGCACGCTCCAGATTGCGCTGCTGCGCGGGCGACAGCGCATGGTTGAACACCACCAGATCGCCCTCCTGCGCGCGCAGCCGTTCGCCGATCTCCTCGACCTTCCCGGAGCCGGCAAACAGCGCCGGGTCAGGGCGCGCGCGCCGTCCGGTAATCACCCCCACCACTTCGGCGCCAGCACTTTCCACCAGCATGGTGAGTTCGGCCAGTCGCTCATCGAGCTGCCCCTGGTTCAGGTCCAACTGGACCAGCACGGCGCGTTCGCCGGAATCGGGACGCTCAAACATGATGACCCGTCATCGGCGCGGACCCCGTCCGCAGGCTGGACACAAGATCAGTTGTCACCCGTATCCTGCTGTTGCTGGATATTGACCGGACGGGCCGGCACCACGGTGGAAATCGCATGCTTGTACACCATCTGGGTGACAGTGTTCTTGAGCAGCACGACATACTGATCGAAGGAATCGATCTGCCCCTGCAGCTTGATGCCGTTCACCAGATAGATGGAAACCGGAATGTGTTCCCGGCGCAGGGTGTTCAGGAATGGATCCTGCAGAAGTTGCCCCTTGTTGCTCATGTTCGAGACCTCGATGCTGTTATTTTGTGGTCAATGTATAGGAAATCATGCTGCACCGCCACATAAGCGCGTGCGACGGCACGTCATGTTCCCGGTGTGGATTCGGTTTCAGTCTTTGTTCGCGTAGGGGTTGTGACCGGACTTGAATTGTATGCGCAATGGCGTGCCCTGCAACTTGAATGCATCGATGAAGGTGCGCTCCAGGTAACGCACATAGGCATTCGGCACCTTGTCCAGCGCCGAACCGTGGATCACCACCACCGGCGGATTGGAGCCGCCCTGGTGGGCATAACGCATCTTCGGACGGAACATGCCCTGTCTCGGCGGCGCCTGCTTGATCAGTGCCTGCTGCAGGACCCGGGTCAAACGGGGTGTTGACAGGTTCGAGGTAGCCGCCGCATACGCCGCATCCACCGACTTCATCACCACTCCGACCCCACTGCCCTGCAGGGCGGAAATGTAGTGAAAACGTGCGAAGGACAGGAAGGGCAGCTTGCGGTCGATATCGTGCTTGATCCGCTCCCTGCGGTAGTCATCGACCGCATCCCATTTGTTGACCGCCACCACCAGCGCCCGGCCGGCATCGAGCACGAAGCCGGCAATATGCGCATCCTGGTCGGAAATGTCCTGGGCGGCATCGAGCACCAGCACGGCCACATTCGACTGTTCGATGGCCTGCAGCGTCTTGATCACCGAGAACTTTTCCACCGCCTCGAAAATCTTGCCCCGGCGGCGCAAGCCGGCGGTG
>JBAYOV010000038.1:0-35489 GCA_041678045.1 Rhodocyclaceae bacterium | reverse complement strand
TGGCCCTGCGCAAGCGACCGGTGAAGGTCGAGGACGTAGAGCAGGCCATCGACCGCATCGAGGCCCGGTTGCGCTCACAGGGCGAGCAGGAAGTGTCCAGCCAGCATCTGGGCGAACTGGTGATGGAGGAACTCAAGCAGCTCGACAAGGTTGCCTATATCCGCTTCGCCTCGGTGTATCGCAATTTCGCCGATGTGGATGAGTTTTCCGAAGTCATCCGCGAGGTGCAACCCCGCCCCCGGCGCGGTCGCCCGCGCAAGGACCCGGCTGCGCCGGCTGCGACCTCCGAGCATTCGTCATGAGCTTTGACGCTGCCGACCATGCGGCGATGAGCCGCGCCCTCCGCCTGGCCGAACATGGCCTGGAAACCACCACGCCCAACCCGCGCGTTGGCTGTGTCATTGTGTCTGCCGACGGACGCATCGTCGGCGAAGGCTGGCACCAGCGCGCAGGCAGCGCCCATGCCGAAATCGCCGCATTGGCCCAGGCCGGCGAAGCGGCCCGGGGATCGAGCGTGTTTGTCACCCTGGAGCCGTGTGCCCATCATGGACGAACCCCCCCCTGTGCCGATGCGCTGATTGCGGCCGGCGTGGCGCGGGTGGTGAGCGCCACGCGCGACCCCAACCCGCTGGTGGCCGGCCGGGGAAGCGAGCGCCTGCACAGCCATGGCATTCGCACCGAAACCGGGCTGCTCGCCGATCAGGCGCATGAACTGAACATTGGCTTCTTTTCACGCATGACCCGGGGCCGGCCCTGGGTGCGACTGAAGGCCGCCGCCACGCTGGACGGGCGCACGGCGCTCGACAATGGCGTCAGCCAGTGGATTACCGGCACTGCGGCCCGGGCCGATGGCCATCGCTGGCGCGCACGGGCTTGCGCCATCCTCACCGGCATCGGCACGGTACTGAGCGACGATCCGCAGCTGACCGTACGTGACGTGCCCTGCGTTCGCCAGCCCTGGCATGTACTGGTGGACGCCAGGCTGGAGGTGCCACTCGATGCGCGCCTGCTGCGCAACGGCCCCTGCCTGATCGCCACGGCGGTCTCGAACCCGGACAAGCAGGCTCGGCTGGCCGAACTGGGTGCCGAAGTGATCGTGCTGCCCAACCCTGCCGGCAAGGTGGATCTGGCCACACTGCTGCTGGAACTGGGCCAGCGCGGCTGCAATGAACTGCATGTGGAAGCCGGCTTCAAACTGAATGGTTCACTGATGCGCGAAGGGCTGGTCGATGAGTTGCTGCTGTACCTTGCGCCGATGCTTGTCGGGGATCATGCGATCGGCATCACCAACCTGAATGCTCTGAGCCACCTTGACGATGCCACACGCCTGAAGCTGCACGATGTGCGCATGGTCGGGGACGATGTCCGGATGATTGCACGCTTGCGCAACACCTGAGCCAACCGGCCCCTTAGTCGTCGCACTCCCGGCCAGCACACACCGGGCACCCCGGGTCAGCAGACAGCGAGATGCTGCGCCACTCCATGCCAAGCCCGTCGAGCAGCAGCAGACGCCCGTCCAGCGAGGTACCACACCCCACGATCAGCTTCAGCGCCTCGGCCGCCTGGGTGGTGCCGATCAGTCCGGTGAGCGGCGCAAACACACCCATCACCGCACAGCGTACCTCCTCCACGTCCAGCCCTTCCGGAAACAGACAGTGGTAGCAGGCGCTGCTCGGTTCGCGCAGGTCGAATACCGACACCTGGCCATCGAAGCGAATGGCGGCCCCCGACACCAAGGGTTTGCGATACTTCACGCAGGCGCGGTTGATCGCGTGACGTGTGGGAAAGTTGTCCGAGCAGTCGAGCACCACATCGGCCTGTGCCACCTGCTCGTCGAGCAGGTCGCCCGCCAGGCGGCCCGCAACGGTTTCGACGCGAATCCCGGGGTTGAGCCTGAGCAGGGTCTCACGCCCCGAAACCACCTTGGGTCGCCCCACACTCTCGGCAGTATGCAGGATCTGGCGCTGAAGATTGGTCAGGTCCACCGTATCGTCATCGCACAGCACCACCGTCCCAACCCCAGCGGCCGCCAGATACATGGAGGCCGGCGAGCCCAGCCCCCCGGCACCGATCACCAGTACGCGGGCACGCAGCAGGCGGTCCTGACCTTCCACGCCGATTTCCGGCAGCAGGATATGGCGGCTGTAGCGCAGCAGTTGCTCATCGTTCATCCGGACATCCGCCTGAGGTCATTTGTAGTCGCGCCATTCGGGCGGAGTTTCATCATGGTCGCCGTGCGGATGCTGGTCATACACCTTGATGTAGACCTCGTTCGATTTCTTGATCAGACGCTCCGGCGAGAGCAGGTTATGGCGCTGGGTTTCCTCACAGAAATACACCAGCGCCCGCACAAGCTTGGAGTACAGCGTGTTGTCCAGATGAAAACCCGCGTCGCGCAGGGCATCCTCAAGCGCCTCAAGCGAATACTCCAGCACCGAATAATGCACCACCAGCGTCCTGGGTCGGTCCGATGCCCTGACCTGCACCCCCTTCAGTTGGCGCAGCGATTCGAGCGCCTGGGCGCACTGCTCGGGCGGAAAGGCCCCGAAACGGATTTCCCTTTCCTTTTCAAGACCCGCCCCCACCACCGGATGCTCATGGTTCCTGCCTGCCAGCTTGTAAGCTGTTTCGCGACGCATGGTCAGGGCCTCCCCCGCTTGATCGTGTCAGTTCTTTGCGGCTTCTTCTTCAGCATTCTGGGCGATCTGCTCGCCCTTGAGAAGCTTGACCGCCTGCTGAAGCTGGTAGTCGTCCTCCCCGCCCATCTCGAAGCGTACGGCTTCGGCTTCACCGTCCTCCCCAGCCTCTTCCGTGCCACCAGCCTTCTGGTCGGCTTCATCGGCCCTGCCATTGTCGAGATGACCCAACAAATCGGCTTCGCGCACGCGTTTCGACGAACCGTTCTCGGACTCCTCGATCACGATGTCGGGCGCAATTCCGGTTGCCTGGATGGAACGCCCTGACGGCGTGTAATAGCGGGCAGTGGTGAGCTTGATCGCCGAGTTGTTGTTGATCGGCAGGATCGTCTGCACCGAACCCTTGCCAAAGGTCTGGGTCCCCACCACGGTGGCGCGCTTGTGATCCTGCAGCGCGCCTGCCACGATCTCGCTGGCCGAAGCGGAACCGCCATTGACCAGCACCACCATCGGGATGTCACGCGCAAACGGCGGCAGGCTGCGGATGAAGTCCCGCCCACGGCCGCGCATGTAGTCCTCGGGGGTGACACGGTATTCACGGCGCGCATCCGGCGTACGTCCGTCGGTGGACACCACCAGCGTCTCGGCCGGCAGGAAGGCTGCCGCGACACCGATCGCGCCATGCAGCAGCCCGCCCGGGTCGTTGCGCAAATCCAGCACCAAACCATTCAGGTTGCCCTCTGCGGCCACCCGGTTGAGATGCTCGACCACCGACGCAGCCGTGTTCTCCTGGAACTGGGCGACCCGGATATAGGCGTAGCCCGGCTCAAGCACCTTGGAGCGCACGCTCTGTACCTTGATGATCTCGCGAGTGATCTTCACCACCACCGGCGCCGGCTCGCTCTTGCGCATGATGGTGAGGGTGATGCTGGTATTGGGCTTGCCGCGCATCATCTTCACCGCATCGCTCAGGGTCATGCCCTTCACTGGCGTGTCGTCGAGCTTCACGATCAGGTCGCCCGCCTGAATGCCGGCACGGAAGGCCGGGGTATCCTCGATGGGCGACACCACCTTGACGAAGCCATCCTCCATGCCCACCTCGATGCCCAACCCGCCAAACTCGCCCTGGGTGCCTTCCTGCAACTCCTTGAAGGCCTCCGCATCGAGATAGGCCGAGTGCGGATCGAGGCCGCTCAGCATGCCGCTGATCGCATGATTGATCAGCTTGCGATCTTCCACCGGCTCGACATAGCCCTGCTTGATCGCATTGAACACGTCGGCAAACGCGCGCAACTCCTCGACCGGCAGCGGCGCAAGCTCCGCCCGATCGGCACTGGCCGAAAAATTCAGACTGATCAGCACCCCGGCGACCATGCCGGTCATGACCAGACCCATTTTTTGAAGCTTGTTGCGCATGACTACTCCAGAATTCTCAAAGCCGTCCGGTACGTTGCAACGCCCGGACTATCTTGGTCGCACCCACTTGAGCGGATCGACCGGCTGTCCCTTGTGCCGGACTTCGAAGTATAAACCCGATTCCTGCATGCTGCCGCTGGCACCCACACCGGCAATCGGCACACCGGCTTCGATGCGCTCACCGACATTGCGGTACAGCGCATCGTTGTAGCCGTAAATCGTCAGATACTCACTGCCGTGATCGATGATGATCAGGTTTCCGTAACCACGCAGCCAGTCCGAAAACACCACCTCGCCCGGGGCCACCGAGAGCACATCCTCGCCGTTCCGCGCACGAATGAAGACACCGCGCCACGGCGTGCCACCCTCTGCCCTTCGAGCGCCAAAACGGGCCACAAGTTCGCCGGGCACCGGCAAGCGCATGCGCCCCTGCAGCTGCGCAAAGCTCATTCCGGCCGGCGTTGGGCTCACGCCCTGCGGCGCTTGCGCGGCAGGGCGCACATCGGGCGTAGCACGAACCGCCCGGGGGCGCTCTTGCGGTTGCGGGACATCGCTTGCCTGCGGCGGTCGGGCGGCGGCACGTTCGGCGGCCTCGGCCGCTTCAGCCGCACGCTGGGCCTCGGCGCGCCGCCGTGCTGCCTCACGCTCCGCCTGGCGCCGTGCAAGCACCTCCAGCACTTTGCCAAGCTGCTCCTCATCCTGCCGCAGGGCATTCACCACCTGACGCTGCCGCCCCAGTTCGACCGTCAGGCTGGTCAGTGCCTGCTCGCGCTCGGCCAGCCGCTGTTCCAGCGTACTCGCCTGCTGTTGCTGCTCTGCATGCAGGGCCGACAGGCTGTCACGGCGAGCGGCTATCGTTTCGGCCAACCGGCGCTGCTCATCGAGATCGGCGCGCAATGCGGCGATCAGCTCCAGCCGGGCACGTCCAAGGTGTTCGAGATAGTGCAGGTCGCGGGCGATCTGGTTGGGGTCGCGGGCGGCCAGAAACGGCGCCATGTCGCTGGCCCCGCCCATGTACTGGCGGGTCGTCCAGGCAGCCAGTTCCTGCTGGCGCTGCTCGATGCGCGCCGCCACCTGCGCATGGGCCGTTTCAGCCTCCTGCAACGCCCCCTCGGCCTCCTTCAGCGCGGCGGCCGTGTCGTGCAATGTGCGGCGGGCTGCAGTCACTGCGCGCTCGGTGCGTGCGCGCTCACGCTCGGCCTCGGAGTGCGTGGCCTCGTTTTCGGCAATCGCCTGCTCAAGCAGGCGTATCCTGCGCTGCACGTCACCCAGGTCGGAGCGGGCACGCATCATGTCCGGCGGATCGGCCGCCGGAAGCGGGCCTGAACCCAGCACCAGCAGGGCGGCCAGGACGAGCAGACCCGGGCTGCGACCGGCACGGCCTGCAGCAGACGCACACCGCCCGACGCGGAATACCGGCATGAGCGCGTGCCCGGCCGAATCAGGCTTTGGCCTTGCCCTGACCTGCGACGGCGGCCTCGGCCGCGCGAATGGTTTCTTCGTCGGCCAGATAGTAGCTGCGCAGAGGCTTGAGCCCGGCATCGAGTTCATACACCAAAGGCTGGGCCGTCGGAATGTTCAGCCCGACGATGGCCTCGTCGGAGATGTTGTCCAGATACTTGATCAGCGCACGCAGGCTGTTGCCGTGCGCGGCAATCAGGATGCGCTGCCCGGACAGGATTTGCGGCACGATGACGGTTTCCCAGTAGGGCACAAAACGGGCCACGGTGTCCTTCAGGCATTCGGTGCGCGGAAACAGCTGCGCCGGCAGGCTGGCATAGCGCGGGTCGCTGCTGGTGATGCGCTCATCGCCCTCTTCCAGCGGCGGCGGCGGCGTATCGTACGAACGGCGCCACACCAGCACCTGGTCATCACCATACTTGGCAGCCGTCTCAGCCTTGTTGAGCCCCTGCAGCGCACCGTAATGGCGTTCGTTCAGACGCCAGGAATGCTCCACCGGCAACCACAGCGCATCGAGTTCCTCAAGCACGATGTTGAGCGTCTTGTTGGCGCGCTTGAGCACCGAGGTGAAGGCGAGATCGAAGGCAAACCCCTGCTCCTTGAGCAACTGGCCGGCGCGACGCGCCTCTTCCACACCCTTTTCGGTCAGGTCGACATCGGTCCAGCCAGTGAAACGATTGTCCTTGTTCCAGGTCGATTCACCATGGCGCAGCAAAACAATTTTGTACATATGCTGAAAGAATTCCGTTTGCGGTTCGTTTTGAGCGTGCCGGGCGACAGGCCGCCCCCGGCACCGGGTGGGCGTGCGCAACAGGTTCTGCCGGACCATGAAACGCACGCTGAACAAAGCCTAAATATTTTATACTACTCCACTTAACTTCATTCACCGGCCAGTCAAACACGTGGATAACGACGCGATACTCGACCTGATCGACAAGAACGAGCACATTGAGACTGCGGCGCGTGCGCTCAAGGCGATCGCGCATCCGCTCCGACTCAAGATCCTGTGCGTACTCGGCGCCAGCGAAGTGTGCGTTCAGGACATTGTCGATGCCGTCGGCACCTCCCAGAGCAACATCTCCCAGCATCTGGCGATTCTTCGCGACAAGGGCGTGCTGCAGACCCGCAAGGACGCCAACCGGGTGTACTACCGGGTCGGCGACCAGCGTACGCTGCAGCTCATCGTGCTGATGCGCGAGATGTTCTGCGGCATCGGCCCGGGCGACGCGGCCCGCTGACAGGCCGGCCGGACGCCTGTCCCCAACCCCATTCATCATTGGAGTTTCAAGCAGTGGATTTCCTCCAGCAAAACTGGCACTGGGCTGCCCTTGCTGCCGCAAGCGGCACCTGGCTGCTCATCGACATGATTCGCGCTCGCGGCGACACCTCGCAGTTGTCCGCCGTGCAGGCAACCTTGCTGATCAACCGCGAGGACGCCACCCTCATCGACGTGCGCGCCCAGGGTGAATTCGAGCAGGGCCACCTGCCCAATGCCCGCAACATCCCGCTGGCCGACCTCGAGCGACGCAGCGGAGAGCTTGAGAAGCTGAAGGCCAGGCCGATCATCCTGTACTGTGCCAGCGGCGCCCGCTCCAACACCGCGCTGAACACCTTGCGCAAGGCCGGTTTTGAAAAGCTGTACAACCTGCGTGGCGGCGTCTACGAATGGGAAAAGGCCGGCCAGCCAATCAGCCGCAAGAGGAAGGGAAAATGACCGTCCATGTGCGCATGTACGCCACTGGCACCTGCCCTTTCTGCATTCGCGCCGAACAGTTGCTCAAGCACAAGGGCGTGACCGATCTGGAAATCATCCGTGTGGACCTCGATCCCCCCCGGCGCAGCGAGATGATGGAAATCACCGGTCGTCGCACGGTGCCCCAGATTTTCATCGGCGAGCGACATGTGGGCGGCTGTGACGACCTGTTCGCACTGGAACATGACGGCCAGCTCGACCCGCTGCTCGCTGCTCCCTCTCAACAGGACTGACCCGCCGCGCACGGGCGTACCGCTCGCAGGCTGCGGCCGGCTGGCGTATGATCGCTGCGGAGCGCAACATGCGCGACAACGATTCCTCATCCATCCATCGAAAACACATCAGGCATTCATATGACCGAGAACACCCAGCCCGTCTTCAGCATCGAGAAACTTTACGTCAAGGATCTGTCGCTCGAAGTCCCGAACGCACCGAAAATCTTCCTGGAACGCGACAATCCCCAGATCAATGTGCAACTGCGCACCGAAGGCAACAAAGTTGACGATGGCATTTTCGACGTCACCCTGACCATCACCGTCACCGCCAAGCTGCCCGACGAGCGCACCCTGTTCATGGTCGAGATCGCACAATCCGGCATCTTCCAGATCCGCAACATTCCTGAAGGCGAACTTGAGCCGGTGCTGATGATCGGCTGCCCGAACATCCTCTTCCCGTACGCACGCGAAGCCGTGTCCGACGCCGTCACCCGCGCGGGCTTCCAGCCGGTGATCCTCGCCCCGGTAAACTTCGAGGCCCTGTACCAGGCCCAGAAGCAACAACAGCAGAGCGCCACCGAACAGGCTGGCGGCAGCGAAATCACGATCCAGTAAGCCAAGTCCCATGCGCACCCTTCTCCCTGCTTTGTGCCTCCTGGCTGGCACGCTGCACACCCTGCATGCAGCAGCCCAGGCGATCGAGTTTCGTTCGGTCAAAGAAGCGGCGATCATGTACGAAACCCCGTCCGAGCAGGGCAAGCGGCTGTTCATCGTCCAGCCCGGCACCCCGGTTGAAGTGGTCGTGGTGTCCGGGGAGTGGATCAGGGTGCGGGACTCAGCCGGCGCCATCACCTGGATGCAGGCCGGCACGCTGAGCAGCCGGCGCACCGTGATGGTATCGGCCGACCGTGCCACCGTGCGCCAGCAGCCGGACAGCGCCGCACCCGCCGCCTTCGAAGCGGTGCGCAACACCGTGCTGGAAGTGCGCGGCACGCCCGCGAACGGCTGGGTTCAGGTTGCGCATGGCGACGGCAGCACCGGTTACCTGAGGGTCACCGAGGCATGGGGGTTGTAAGCCGATGAACACCGCCCCTGACACCCTGCCGGCCCACGCCCGGATTGCCGTTTTTGGCGCGGGTGCCTGGGGCACCGCCCTGGCGGTAGCCTTCAGCCCTGTCCACGAAGTGGTGCTGTGGGGCCACAACCCCGCACATCTGCTCGCCCTGCAGGGCAGCCGTCGCAACGAACGCTACCTGCCCGGCATCGCCCTGCCCGACACGCTGCGGATCGAAAGCGATTTCGAGCAGACCGCACGCGGCGCGGACCTGCACCTGATCGTCACTCCACTGGCTGCACTGCGCGACACGGTTCGCCGCCTGCACGCCATCCAGCCACACACACCGCTGCTGTGGGCCTGCAAGGGTCTGGAAGCAGACAGCGGCAAACTTCCCCATGAGATCGTCGCCGAGGAAGCCGGCGACACCGCCCCCTGCGGAGCGCTCACCGGGCCGAGCTTTGCAGCCGAAGTGGGGGCCGGCCAACCCACGGCCATTACCCTGGCGGCGCGCGATCTGGCCTTTGCCGCGCACTGGGTGCAGGTGCTGCACCAGCCCAGGCTGCGCATGTATGCCAATGACGATGTGATTGGCGCGGAACTGGGTGGCGGTCTGAAAAACATCATCGCCATCGCAGCCGGCGTTTCCGACGGCATGGGTTTTGGCCTGAACGCACGCGCTGCGCTGATCACGCGCGGGCTTGCCGAAATCGCACGCCTTGCCGAAGCCCTGGGAGGGCGCCGGGAAACGCTCATGGGGCTGAGTGGCATGGGCGACCTGATCCTGTCCTGCACCGGCGACCTGTCACGCAACCGGCGTGTGGGCCTGGCCCTGGCGAAGGGGCTGCGTCTGGATGCCATTTTGCAGGAACTGGGTCATGTCGCCGAAGGCGTGCCCACGGCCCGCGCAACCGTTGCGCTGGCCCGGCAGCATGGGGTGGAAATGCCAATCTGCGAAGCGGTGAACGCCTTGCTGCACTCCAACACCCTGGCCCCGCGCGACGCGGTGGAGCGCCTGCTGTCACGCGACCCCAAGCAGGAGTGAGCCCCTCACCGGCCGGTGTCGCTCACGCCCCGCCGGCAAAGTCCAGCTGTCGCCATGCCTCATACACCACCACCGCAGTGGTGTTGGCCAGATTCAGGCTGCGGTTCGACGGGCGCATCGGCAGGCGCAGCACCTGCTCCGGCGCCAGCGTCTGCAACAACTCCGCCGGCAGGCCACGTGTTTCCGGACCGAACAGGAAGGTGTCACCCGGCCGGTAGCGCACTGCATCGTAACGTTGCTGCCCACGGGTCGAGAAGGCAAACCAGCGCTCGGCAGACAGGCTTTCACGGCACGCCTCCCAGTGCGCATGCACCGTCACGCTGGCCAGATCATGGTAGTCCAACCCGGCCCGCGCCAGCTGACGGTCGCTCAGGTCAAAGCCGAGCGGTTCGATCAGATGCAGGCGGATGCCGGTATTCGCGGCGAGGCGAATCGCATTGCCGGTATTCGGCGGTATTTCGGGTTGATAGAAAACAACGTTGAACATCTCACCCCCGAGGTGGCGTGCGCGCCACGACAAGATTCATCACCCGTGCCGCCCCCGCGCGCTTGAGCTCGGCGGCCAGAGCCTGAAGCGAAGCGCCAGTGGTCATCACATCATCGACCACAATCACGTTCAGCCCGGTGAGCGGGCTGCGCGCACTGAACACATTGCGCATGTTGGACAACCGCTCCCCCCAGGCCAGCCCGGCCTGCGGAGGGACATTGCGCATGCGCTGCACGGCCGTCAGCTCCATCGGCAGCCTCCAGGCCCGCGCCAGCGGGCGCGCAATCTCCACGGCCTGGTTGAAACCCCGTTCGCGCAGGCGCTGCACATGCAGCGGCATTGGCAGCAGGATGGCATTGTCCAGAGGCAATGTACTGCGCAACAGCGCCCCGGCAAAGAACGGGGCCATCGACAGGCGGTATTGATACTTCAGCGCCTGCACCATGCGATCCACCGGAAAGGCGTACTCGAATGCGGCAAACGTGGCGTCGAAGGCCGGCGGGGCCGACAGGCAGTGGCCGCACAACTCGCCCTGCGCAACAGGTGCCGCGCACTGCGGGCAGGCCGGCCCGGGAATGGGCAGTTCGGCAGCACAGCCCGGACACAGCGCCTCGCCCCCACTGGACGCCCCGCAGGCAAAACAGTCTTGTGGAGCGAGCACATCGACGGCGTGGCGCAGCACGCTGCGCAGTTGATTCAGGACGGTTGCGGAGTTTGACAAGCCTTCTTCCCTTGTCCCACCATAGCGGGCGTTGTTCGTTCGGGGGTCGCCGCGCCGAGCCGAGCCTTGCGGCCCCTGCATTATCCATCATTTTCCGATGTATCCGGGGACCCCGTCCCCCGCGCCCCCCACTCACACACCCATGCCGCCCGCCACCCGACCGGACTCCCCCCTACCCTCTTCGGACCTCGCCCGGGCCAATGCCCCAGCCTTCGAACTCGACACCCGACTGCTGCAGCGGCGCTTTGCAGGTGCGGCAGCAACGCTTGACCAGAGCGCGCATCTGGCCGACGAAATTGCACGCCGCATGGCCGAGCGCTTCGACTACATACGGCATACACCTTCAAGCATTCTGGACCTGGGCTGTGGCAGCGGCCGCGACCTGCAATTGCTGGCCCAGCGCTTCCCCGGCACAGGCCTGCACGGGATCGATTTTGCACTGCCGGCACTGCAGCATGCGGCCAAACGCAAGCCAGTGCTCAGCCGGCTGTTTGATCGAGCGCGCGGGCGCACTCAACCCGTACAGGTGTGCGCTGCGCTGGACCGCTTGCCGTTTGCTGCAGGCAGCTTCGACCTGGTGTGGTCCAACCTCAGCCTGCAGTGGCTGAACGACCCCTTTCCCGCCTTTCAGGACCTCCATCGCTGCCTGGCTGTCGATGGCCTGCTCATGTTCTCCACCCTCGGACCGGACACCCTGAAAGAGTTGCGCGCAGCCCTCCCCGAGCGACGCGGCACCCGCGTGCATCGCTTCATCGACATGCACGACATAGGCGACGCGCTGGTGAAAGCGGGATTTTCAGACCCGGTGATGGACATGGAAATCATCCAGCTCAGCTATCCGGATGTCGACACCCTGTTCCAGGACCTGCGTCTGGCGGGCGCCCGCAATGCAGCCCGTCAGCGCCCGCGCGATCTGGGCGGACGTGCCGAATGGCAGGCTGCACGGGCACAACTGGAGCAGTTGCGCACCGCGCACCCCGATGGGCGCCTGATGATCAGCTTCGAAGTGATCCAGGGCCACGCCTGGAAGCCCGTTCCCCGAACTCTGGAGGACGGTCGGGCAATCGTGAAGTTCACACCCCGTCGCCCCTGACCCCGACCGTCGACATCATGCCGCCCCCTCTCCAGCTCCAGGCTCGCAGCACGATCTGGCTGTTCGATCTGGACAACACCCTGCACAACGCCAGTGCGCACATCTTCCCGCACATCAACCAGTCGATGACGCGCTATCTGGAACAGCATCTCGCACTCACCCGCGACGAGGCCAACGCACTGCGCAAGCACTACTGGCAGCGGTACGGCGCCACCTTGCTCGGGCTGGTACGCCACCACGGCACCGATCCGCAACACTTTCTGGAAGAAACACACCGCTTCGACCGCCTGCACCAGATGATGGTGTTCGACCGGGCACTGCGCAGCCTGCTGCTCAAACTGCCCGGACGCAAGATCGTGTTCTCGAATGGCCCCCGGCGCTATGTGGAAGCGGTGGTCGACGTGATGGGCATCCGTCGCGCCTTTTCAGACATTTACGGGGTCGAACAGATGCGCTATCACCCCAAGCCCGGCATCCGGGCCTACCGGCACCTGTTGCACGAACAGCGCATCAATCCGCGTCACTGCGTTCTGGTGGAGGACTCACCCGACAACCTGCGCACGGCGAAAAAGCTCGGCATGCGCACCGTGCTGGTGGGCGGCGGACATCGCCACCCCGCCTATGTGGACCTGCGTGTCCGCTCGATCCTGGACCTGCGCCGGGCGGCAGGCCGGTTGCTGCAACGCTGACCAACCGGCCTCTGCGACGGGATGCTTATGCCGTCTGCTCGCGCAGGCTGCGCGCGGCCTCCAGCGCAAAATAAGTCAGGATGCCATCGGCCCCAGCCCGCTTGAAGGCCAGCAGGGACTCCATGATGCAGGCCTCGCCATTCAGCCAGCCGTTGGCAATGGCAGCCCGCAGCATCGCATACTCGCCACTCACCTGATACACATAGGTGGGCACTTGCAGCTCCTGCTTCACACGGCGCACGATGTCCAGGTAAGGCATGCCCGGCTTCACCATGAACATGTCCGCCCCCTCGGCAATGTCGAGCGCCACCTCGCGCACGGCCTCATCCGAATTGGCCGGGTCCATCTGATAGGTGTGCTTGTTGCCCTTGCCCAGATTGCCCGCCGAACCCACTGCATCGCGGAACGGGCCATAGAAGCTGGAGGCATACTTTGCCGAGTAGGCCAAGATACGGGTATGGATCAGGCCCTGCCCGTCGAGCTCGGCCCGAATCCGGGCAACACGACCATCCATCATGTCGGAAGGCGCCACCACGTCCGCGCCTGCCTGGGCATGACACAGCGCCTGCTTTGCCAGCGCTTCGAGCGTTTCATCGTTCAGGACGTAGGCCGACGGATCGTCGGCATCGATCAGGCCATCCTGCCCATGGCTGGTATAAGGGTCGAGCGCCACATCGGTGATCACCCCCAGCTCGGGAAAGCGAGCCTTCAGGCCCTGCACCACGCGCGGCACCAGACCCTCCGGATTCCATGCCTCCTCGGCCCCGGGGGTTTTGCCGGCCGGATCGATCACCGGGAACAGGGCCAGCGCCGGAATGCCCAGCTTCAGCGCCTCTTCGGCAACCGGCAGCAGGCGGTCCAGCGACATGCGCTCCACCCCAGGCATGGACGGAACCGCCTCCACCCTGCCCTCGCCTTCGAGCACGAACACCGGATAAATCAGATCGTCCGCGCTCAGACGGTGCTCACACATCAAGCGCCTGGAAAACGCATCCCTTCTCATGCGTCGCATTCGGGTGGAAGGAAAAAGGCCACTGGCTCGCATTGCAAATCCTCTCGTCGTGTCTACAGCAAATCGCACATCGGCAATTCGTAAGAAAGTATTGTCAGGGCACGCTGGCGGGAACCAAAGTGCTGCCGCCTCGTCCGAGTTAACGGATGGCACGCACCATCCCCCGCTTTCCCTCCCTGAGCGGGTGCCTTCACTGGCGTCTGACCCCGGGCTTTTTCCCCTTTGGCCCGGGGTTTCTTTTTTTGTGGCGTGCTGCCGGTCGTGCCGGTGTGCCTTACACCCCGACCCTGTCTGTCTCGGCTACCCGGTCCTGCGCCAGCCACTGCCCCACCACCCGTTCGGTTTCTTCCACGCCCTGCTTGTTCAGGCTGGAAAACAGCTGCACCGTGACCTGCTGGCCCAGATGCGCCAACTCCCGCCGCACCAGCGCCAGCGCTGCACTCGCCTGATTGCGCGAGAGCTTGTCAGACTTGGTGAGCAGGATATGAATGGGGCGCCCCGAAGGCGCAAACCAGCCGATCATGTCCAGGTCGAGTTGCTTCAGTGGATGGCGTGAATCCATGATCAGTACCAGCCCGATCAGGTTCTCGCGCTCGGTCAGGTAACGCTCCAGCAACCCCTGCCACTGGCGGCGCACCGACTCGGGCACTTTCGCATAACCATAACCGGGCAAATCGACCAGCGCCGCACCGCAGTTGAGCCGAAAGAAGTTGATCAACTGGGTACGCCCCGGCGTCTTTGAAACGAATGCCAGGCGTGTATGCCCGGCCAGCGTATTGATGGCACTGGACTTGCCCGCATTGGAGCGTCCGGCAAACGCCACTTCCGCCCCGACCGGCGGCGGCAGGCCGGATGTCTTGGCAATGGATATTTCGAATTGTGCGTTGCGGAAAATGGGCATGGAGACAATCTGGAGGAGTTTTGGAAAGACAGGGTGGAAAACCCCTGTTTGCATCGCGCAAATGCAGGTTGTTGAGATAGAATACCAAGTTTGAGACAACCGCTCACGGCTTTCTGAGGACACTATGACAAAGCGTTCCCTGCTGCTCTCGCTGCTGCTGGTTGCAGGCAGCCTTCAGGCCCAAGACCAGGCCGACATCGCCAGGGCCAAGCCCATCGCAGAATCGATCTGCGTAGCTTGCCATGGCACTGACGGCAACAGCGCCCTGCCGGAAAACCCCAAGATTGCAGGGCAGATTCCCGAATACCTCTACAAGCAGTTGCGCGAATTCAAGTCGTGGGACGGCAATCCCCCGGTTCGCGAGAACGCGGTGATGAACGCAATGGTCGCCGGCCTTGCGGATGAGGACATGAAGGCGCTGGCCGCCTACTATGCAAGCCAGGCACTCCAGCCTGAAACTGCCGGCAACCTGGAAACCATCGAACTGGGTCAAAACATCTGGCGCGGCGGCATTGCCGACAAGGGCGTTCCGGCCTGTGCGGCCTGCCACGGCCCCAATGGCGCCGGAATGCCTGCGCAGTATCCGCGCATTTCCGGCCAGTTTGCCCAGTACACGGTGAGCCAGCTGCAGATGTTCCGCGATGGCGGTCGCAACAACGACCCCAGCGAGATGATGCGCATGATCGCGCTCAAGATGACCGACGCCGAGATGCGCGCAGTCGCCGACTACGCCGCCGGCCTGCGCTGATCGGTTCTCATGCCGGCAGTATTTCAAAAAGGGGCTTGAAGCCCCTTTTTTCGTTCACACCGCCGCAAGGCCGGCAGAATGCCCATGACATCGCATCGGCTCTACGGCCACCTGTGCGCCGGGATGAGGGATAATCCGAGGAGCGCTACCTGCGTCCCAACCGACCCCCGCACGATCACTGGAGGCCATCCATCATGACTGCTGCCACCCCGACTGCCCCGCCTCTGAGCGCCACCCGCCTGGGCGTGGATGCCGCCCGACAGGCCATTTTCGGGCGCATCCGCCCGCTGGACGGCTGGGAAGAGGTCACCGTGCATGCCGCACTGGGCCGGGTACTGGCAACGGATGTGATCGCCCCCTGCAATGTACCGGCGCATGACAACTCGGCGATGGACGGCTATGCGGTACGCCACGCCGACCTTGCCGGACAGGATGAAACCTGCCTGCGCGTGGTCGGCCACGCCTTTGCCGGTCGCCCCTTCTCCGGCATCGTTGGCCCGGGTCAGGCCGTGCGCATCATGACCGGCGCGGAGATTCCTCAGGGGGCCGACACCATCGTGGTGCAGGAAGCCACACGCAGCAGTGCCGACCAAGTCTGGATTCCCCACGGCCAACAGGCCGGACAACACCTCAGGCGAGCGGGAGAGGATCTGTGCCTGGGCGGTGTCGCGGTAGCAGCCGGCAAGCGCTGCGGCCCGGCCGAATTGGGGTTGATTGCCTCTTTGGGCATCCCCTCGGTGCGGGTTCGCCGCCGACTGCGCGTAGCCTTCTTTTCCACCGGTGACGAAATCGCATCGATCGGCAAGCCACTGGGCCCCGGGCAGATTTACGACAGCAACCGGTATACGCTGCATGGCAGCCTGCGCCTGCTTGGCTGCGAACTGATCGACATGGGGGTCATTGAGGATCGCCCCGAGACACTGGAGCAAGCCTTTCTCGACGCCAGCCGCAACGCGGACGTGATCATCACCAGTGGCGGTGTGTCAGTCGGAGAAGCCGACTTCATTCGCGAGATGATGAGCCGCTTGGGCGAAATCGCCTTCTGGCGGCTCGACATCAAGCCTGGTCGCCCCATGGCCTTTGGCCGCATCGGCGAGGCCTGGGTGTTCGGCCTGCCCGGCAATCCGGTTGCCGTCATGGTGACCTTTTACCAGTTCGTGAAGGATGCCCTGCTCACCCTGTCGGGGGTCGATCCACTGCCGCCCGCCGCGCGCTTCCCGGCCCGCTGCACCAGCCCGATCCGCAAACGCCCGGGACGCCGGGAGTTTCTGCGGGGCATCTTCACCCCTTCGGCCGACGGCATGACGGTCAGCGCCACGGGTGCCCAGGGTTCGGGCATCCTCAAATCGATGTCGGACGCGAACTGCCTGATCGTGCTGCCGGAAGAACAAGCCGATGTGCAGTCCGGCGACACGGTGATGATCCAGCCATTCGAAGGCCTTTTCTGACCCTCCGGACAAGCCCCTACCTTTTTCCTGCAACCCAGTCACACAGGACGCTCACACCTCATGAATCAGGATGAACTGAAGAAAGCCGCAGCACTGGCCGCACTCGAATATGTCGAGGAAGGCAGCATCGTCGGGGTCGGCACCGGTTCCACGGTAAACCACTTCATCGACGGCCTGGCCAGCATCCGTGACCGGATTGCCGGCGCAGTCTCCAGCTCCGAAGCCAGCTCCCGGCGACTGGCCGAATACGACATTCCGCTGCTCGAACTCAATGAGGTCACCTATCTCCCGGTCTATGTAGACGGTGCCGACGAGATCGATCCCGACCTGTCGATGATCAAGGGCGGTGGCGGCGCCCTGACCCGAGAGAAGATCGTCGCCGCCGTCGCCGACCGCTTCATCTGCATCTGCGATGCCAGCAAGCAGGTGGACGTGCTCGGCCGTTTCCCCCTGCCGATCGAGGTGATTCCCATGGCACGTGCGCAGGTGGAGCGCGCCCTGCTTGCCATCGGCGGCAAGCCAGTGCTGCGCGAGGGCTTCGTCACCGACAACGGCAACTGCATCCTGGATGTGCATGGCTTGCGCATCACCGACCCGGAAACGCTGGAAAACGAGCTCAATCAGATCGTGGGCGTGGTCACCAACGGCCTGTTTGCCCGCCGTGGCGCCGACCTGCTGCTGCTGGCCAGCCCGGAGGGGGTGCAACGCATCGTGCGTGCATGACAGGCAGGCTCCGCCTGCAACCGGACTGCAACAAAAACGTCACCTTTCACTGCTAGCCTTGCGGCACCGGAACTGAACAAGATGATCAAAATGAACAAGCACACCTTTACCGCGTTCGACGATGAACTCGACCATATCCAGCAGGGTGTCCTGCTCATGGCCGAACAGGTTCGCCAGCAGATCATCGATGCGTTCGACGGGCTGGACAGGAACGATGCAACCCTGATCGAGAAGGTGATTGTTCAGGACAAGGCGATCAACCGGGAAGAGGTCCGGCTGGACGAGGCCTGCATCCAGCTGATCGCCCGCCACGCTCCGCATGCCAGCGACCTGCGTCTGGTGATGACGGTGATGCAGATGATCACCGACCTCGAACGGGTCGGCGACGAGGCGAAGAAGATTGCCAAGGCAGCCCGGCCGATCGTGGAGTCGGAGTCACGCTTCGTGCCCAAGATCGAGCTGCGCTACGTGGCCAACATGGTCATCGACATGCTCAACCATGCCATGGATGCCTTTGCCCGCCACGAGTTGGCCGATGTGCCCAACATCATGCGCCGCGACAAGGAAGTGGACGCCCTGTTCAAGGGCATTCTGCGCCAGCTCGCCACCTTCATGATGGAAGACCCGCGCCTGATCACCCGTTCGCTGGATGTGCTGTTCATTGCAAAGGCCATCGAGCGGATCGGAGACCATGCCACCAACATTGCAGAATCGGTGGTCTTCATGGTGAATGGGCGCGACGTGCGCCACAAAACCATTGAGGAAATCGAGCAGGACACCCAGCCCAGCCCGCTCCAGGACTGACGTATCCGCCTCCCCGGCACCGGCCGCTTGTGATCACAAGCGCCGGGCGCCGGGGATCTGCGCCCCTGCTTACTGCGCGGGCGGCACATAGCCGCCAACCTGATCCGCACCGTCACCGAAGAAGTGCTTCTCCATCTGCTCGGCCAGATACTTGCGTGCACGCGCATCCATCAGGTTCAGACGGTTCTCGTTGATCAGCATGGTCTGATATTTCACCCACTGCTGCCACGCCTCCTTCGACACATTGTCGAAAATCCGCTTGCCCAGCGCACCGGGCACCGGCTGCATGTCCAGCCCTTCAGCCTCTCGTCCAAGCTTGATGCAGTTCACCATTCTCGCCATTGTTGCTGTCCTTGCTCTGTTGTTGATCCCGTGCGCCCTGTCCCGCAGGGCGCTTTCACGAACCGGCATTATCCGTGACTTTGTGCCGGCAGGTCGCTACAGGGTTTTGACAAAAACCTTCGAGCGACGCTGATAGTTGTACAGTTCGCGCTTTTGTCGCGGCAGGGCATCCGGATCGGCCTCGACAAAGCCACGCTCCCGGAACCAGTGCGCAGTGCGGGTGGTGAGCACGAACAGGCGTTCCAGCCGCAGCGAACGGGCGCGCCGCTCCATGCGCCTGAGCAACTGGTCGCCCAGTCCGGCACGGCGGTACTCGGGGGTCACCGCCAGACAGGCCAGCTCGGCTGCATTCTCCTCACTGAACGGATACAGTGCGGCGCACCCCACCAGCACACCATCGTGTTCGACCAGCGTGAAGCGGTCGATCTCCTGCTCCAGCAACTCGCGACCGCGACGCACCAGGGTGCCATCCGCCTCCATCGGCGTGATCAGGGCCACCAGCGCCGCCACATCCTCCACGGTAGCCTCGCGCAGCCTGAACAGCGGGTCGCGCGACACGATCGTGCCAACGCCCGAGTGCGTGAAGAACTCCAGCAGCAGCCCCCCGTCGAGATCGCGGTCGATGAGGTGCGCGCGCGCCACCCCCCTGCGCACCGCACTGATCGCCCGGGGCAGGTAGAGGTCCAGGTCTTCGGTGAGCCCTTCCCCCTCCTGCAGCATGCGCTGGGCCTCATCGGCGGTCACCGAGTCGATCAGGCGACCGTCCGCATCGAGCAGCCCGGGTGCATCGCACAGATAAATCAGCTTCTCCGCCTTCAGCGCCACGGCCACGGTCTCAGCCACGTCTTCCATGCTGAGGTTGAAGATCTCGCCTGCGGGCGACACCCCCAGCGGCGTGATCAGCACCACATTCTGCTGATCGAGATCGGCATTGATTTCGTCGGCAATGATCCTGCGCACCGCACCGGTGTACTGATAGTCCACCCCATCGACCACCCCGACCGGCCGCGCGGTGATGAAGTTGCCCCCGGTCACCCGCATGTAGCTGCCGGCCATTGGCGTGTTCGGTAGCCCCTGCGACAACAGGGCCTCCAGTTCGAAGCGGGTCACGGCCATGGCCGATTTCACGCATTCCAGCGCCGCCGCGTCCGTGACGCGCAGGCCATGGTGGTATCGGGGCTGCAGGCCACGCCGCGCCATTTCCGCCTCGATCTGCGGCCGTGCCCCATGCACCAGCACCAGCCGAATGCCCAGCGCAGCCAGCAGGTTGCAGTCATACGCCAGACTCTGCGCACGCGCCCCACCCGCGACTTCGCCACCGAAACCAATCACGAAGGTCCGGCCGCGAAACGCATGGATGTAGGGGGCCGCTGCACGCACCCAGGCCACGAACTGACTGGTGTTGTCGACCGGTTCGGTTGCCGGATGCAAATTACGGATTTCACCGCTCAAGCCATCACCCCTTCAAGCCGGCACGCAAGGCCGTTCCGGTGCGCACTAACGCCCAAGAGCCGCCTCCAGCCGTTCGCAAATCGTGCGCAGCACCTTGATGCGCGCAAAATACTTGTTGTTCGCCTCCACCAGCGTCCAGGGCGAACGCTCGGTGCTGGTGCGGTCGATCATATCGCACACCGCGCGCTCGTAGACATCCCACTTCTCGCGGTTGCGCCAATCCTCCTCGGTGATCTTGAAACGCTTGTGCGGCTGCGCCTCGCGCTCCTTGAAGCGGTCCAGTTGCTCCTCCTCGCTGATCGACAGCCAGAACTTCAGCACCACCCCGCCCGCGTCGATCAGTTCGTCCTCGAAGTCGTTGATCTCGGCATAGGCACGCATCCAGTCGGCTTCGCTGCAGAAGCCCTCCACCCGCTCCACCAGCACCCGGCCATACCAGGAGCGATCGAAGATGACCACCTTGCCCCGGCGCGGCAACTGCCGCCAGAAGCGCCACAGATAGGGCTGTGCCAGCTCCTCGTCGGTCGGCGCCCCGATCGGCACGATGCGGTACATCCGCGCATCGAGCGCGGCCGTCACCCGGCGGATGGCCCCGCCTTTGCCCGCCGCATCGTGTCCTTCGAACACCAGCACCAGCGCCCGGTCCTTGAAGGCCTTGTCGCGACTCAGCAAGGCCAGCCGCCCCTGCAACTCTTCGAGCAACTCCTTGTACTCCTTCTTTGCCAGCGGTTGCTCGAGCAACAGGGAATTGAGCACATTCTGGCCGTCGATCGGCATTGGCAGCGGAGGCGCGGTCTGGCGGTTCGACCAGTTGTTGCGCACGGCCTCGAGCTTGCGCTGCATCGCATCGAGCAGCACCCTGCCGACAAACAGCGAACGGTAACGCGGACAGGTGCCATCGACCAGCTGCCACGGGGCCTCCCCTGTGCTGGTGCGGCGAATCATGTGTTCGGCATAGAGCTTGAAGCGGTCATACTGCTTGAAGTACCGCCAGTCGCGATCGGTGACCCGCCAGCGGGTACGCGGATCCTCTTCCAGCGACTTGAGCCTGGCCTTCTGCCCGTCCTTCGAGAGGTGAAACCACAGCTTGATCAGCAACACCCCTTCGCGCACCAGCATCGACTCGAAGCGAGTGATGTCGTCCAGGCGTTGATCGAAATCGGACGTCTTGATCACCTTGGCCACCCGGTCACGGATCGGCTGGGTATACCAGTTGCCGAACAACACCCCGATCTTGCCCTTGGGTGGCAGGGCACGCCAGAAACGCCACATGTAGGGGCGCTCCAGCTCCTCAGAGGTGGGGGCATCGAACGCCCAGGCTTCGATATGACGCGGGTCCATCCACTCGTTGAGCAGATTCACCGTCTCGCCCTTGCCGGCCCCATCCACCCCGTTGATCAGCACCACCACCGAAAACGGCCGATCCACCAGCAGCTCGTACTGCATGTCCAGCAACTGCGTGCGCAGCAAGGGCTCGGCCTCGTCGTAGTCCGACTTGGAGGTCTTGTGACCGATTTCCACCGATTCGAACATCAAAAATCTCCCCATAGCGCCTGGGCTGCAGCCAGCACCGCAAGCCCGGCGGTTTCGGTGCGCAACACCCGTGGCCCGAGCCCGATGCCGCTCGCCCCCGCCGCCACACATGCCGCCATTTCTTCTTCCGTCCAACCCCCTTCAGGGCCGATTAACACATGCAACGTGCCCTCCGGGCGTTCGAGCGTGCTCAGCCTGCGGCCCGCCTCCGGCATGCAGATCAGCCGCTGCACGCCGTCCGACTGGCGCAGATAATCCGGCAACGCCAGTACCGGCGCCACCGCCGGCACGCGATTGCGTCCGGACTGCTCACAGGCCGACACCACGATCTGCTGCCAGTGCGCCACCCGCTTGTACATGCGCTCGCCGGACAGACGCAGCACCGAGCGTGCCGCCTGCACCGGCTGGATCGCACTCACCCCCAGCTCCACCGCCTTGCGCACGATCCAGTCCATCTTGTCGGCGCTGGCCAGCGCCTGCACCAGTACGATGGACACCGGCGACTCGCGCTCGAGCGCATGCCATGCCGACACCTCCACGGTACAGCGCTTTCCGGCCTCGACAAGCACCGCGTGGGCCTCGCCGCCCTGCCCGTCGAACAGGACCAATGGCTCGCCCACGCGCAGGCGCAACACCCGTACGGCATGGTGCGCAAGCGCCTCGGGCAGCTCCAGCGTGCCTCCATGCGGCACGGTTTCGGGGAAAAAGAATCGCGAAATCATCATGGTATTATAGGGAAACATGCACCTGCCGCGAAAACATTCACTGCCGGAGTTCCGGCCAGTCTTGCGGCCAGCCGGAGTCAGCCATGCCCACAGCCAGTCATCGCCTGTCCCGTGCCCGCGCCCTGGAATCCCTGGTTCGCGACATCGCGCGCGAAGTCATCCTGCCGCGCTACCTCAAGACCGCGCGCAACCACAAGGCCGACGGTTCGCTGTTTACCGAGGCCGACATGGAGTCGCAGCGCCGTTTCAGCGAGGAACTGCCGCGCCTGCTGCCCGGCCCGGTGCTCGGCGAGGAAATGAGCGATGCGGAACAACAGCAATCGTGGGATGAGGGGCTGCGCGGCCTGTGGTGCATCGACCCGATAGACGGCACCACCAACTTTGCCAGCGGCATCCCCTTCTTCGCCGTCTCGATTGCCTATCTGGTCGATCACGAGCCCCGCCTGGGCGTGGTGTATAACCCGGTCACCGACGAGTCGTTCTACGCCGCGCGTGAAGCCGGCGCCTTCCTGAACGGCTCCGCCCTCCCCCTGCGCCAGCCGGCCGCACACCTGAAGGAGGCGGTCGCCGGAGTAGACTTCAAGCGCATCGCGCTGCAACTCGGCAACCGGTTGGCCGCACATCCGCCGTATTATTCCCAGCGCAATTTTGGCTCAAGCGCGCTGGAATGGTGTTTCGTCGCTGCAGGCCGGCTGGATGTGTATCTGCACGGCGGACAGAAACTTTGGGATCATGCTGCAGGCCAGCTGATCCTGGCCGAAGCGGGCGGCCATGCCATGGCGCTCGATGGCGGCCCACTGATGGCAGGCCCGGCCCACAAGCGTGGCTTCATCGCCGCCTCCAGTGCGAAACTGTTCGCAGAATGGAAGGACTGGCTGGAGCGCCATCGCTGAACCCCGCGTGCAGTGCAACCGGACGACGCCACGCTGTCCCCCATTGACAGAAACAGCCAGGAACACCCAGCGCCCGACTCGCCCCATCGTGTGACCGCGAGCGGGAGGCTGCGCCGGGCGCGGACAGAACATCACGACAACGACTACACGACATCGCCGAGGACATTCATGACAGACCATACCTCGTACGACGGAGCCGAGCGGCGCCAATATCTCCATGTGCGTGAAATCTTCGATGATGCCCTGGACATCATCGAACCCTTTTTCGCGCCGGAGAACAGCTGGGGCACGCACGCCGGGCTGGACCATCTGGCCTACCGCACCTTGCGGGAGCACTACCCCGAACTGAGCTCGGAAGAGGTGCACGTGCTGGTGATGGCCGCCCGGCGGTTATTTTCCACCCGCACCTGGGACTGAACCCTCCGGAGATTCCCCGATCATGTCGGCCAAACACCCGATCATCGCCGTCACCGGCTCGTCCGGTGCCGGCACCACCACGGTCAAGCACACCTTCGAGGCCATTTTTCACCGCGAAGGGGTGAACGCCGCCGTCGTCGAGGGCGACAGCCTGCACCGCTACACCCGCGCCGAGATGAAGCAGCTCATCGAAGAGGCGGAAAGCCGTGGCGAGCGCGGCATCAGCCATTTCGGCCCGGAAGCGAACCTGCTCGAAGAGCTCGAAGCCCTGTTCCGTGGCTACGGCGAATCGGCCGTCGGACGCAAGCGCAGCTACATCCACAACGAGGAGCAGTCGGTGCGCTGGAACCTGCCAATGGGCACCTTCACCGAGTGGGAAGACCTGCCGGTGGGTACCGACTGCCTGTTCTACGAAGGTCTGCATGGAGCGGTGGTGACCGACGCCATCGACGTGGCCCGGCATGTGGACCTGCTCATCGGCGTGGCCCCGATCATCAACCTGGAATGGATCCAGAAGCTGCATCGCGACACCCGCGTGCGTGGCTACTCCGCCGAGGCCGTGCAGGACACCATCCTGCGACGCATGCACGACTATGTGCACTACATCGTGCCGCAGTTCGCCCGCACCCACATCAACTTCCAGCGCGTCCCGATCGTCGACACGTCCAATCCCTTCATCGCGCGCGACGTGCCCACGCTGGGCGAATCGATGGTGGTGATCCGCTTCAAGGATCCGCGTGGCATCGATTTTCCCTACCTGCTCAACATGATTCACGACGCCTTCATGAGCCGCGCCAACACCATCGTGATTCCGGGCAGCAAGCTCGATCTCGCGATGCAGCTCATCCTCACCCCGCTCATCTGGCGCCTCATGGAGCAACGTCGTCGCCTCGTGTGAGCCCGCAAGTCCGGCCTGCAATGCGCACCGCCTAGCAGCCGGGCGGGGTTTTCGGCGATAATCCGCGTTTCACACATGTCGTCACACCCTCAAGCCATGTCACACACCCGCAACGTCACCCCACCCGTATTCAATCCGCTGACCGGCGCCATCCGCGCGCTTGCCATGGACGCGGTTCAGCAAGCCAAGTCGGGACATCCGGGCGCGCCCCTGGGCATGGCCGAAATCGCCGAAGTACTGTGGCGTCACCACCTCAAGCACAACCCGGCCAATCCGCAGTGGGCCGACCGCGACCGCTTCGTGCTCTCCAACGGTCACGGCTCGATGCTGATCTATGCCCTGCTGCACCTCACCGGCTACGACCTGCCGATCGAGGAAATCAAGCGCTTCCGCCAGCTGCACAGCAAAACTCCGGGCCACCCCGAGTACGGCTACACCCCGGGCGTGGAAACCACCACCGGCCCGCTCGGCCAGGGCATCACCAACGCAGTGGGCATGGCGCTGGCCGAGAAACTGCTCGCGGACAGCTTCAACCGCCCGGGCCATGCCATCGTCGATCATCACACCTGGGTGTTCCTGGGCGATGGCTGCCTGATGGAAGGCATCAGCCACGAAGCCTGTTCGCTCGCCGGCACCTGGGGGCTGGGCAAGCTGATCGCCTTCTATGACGACAACGACATTTCCATCGACGGTCATGTGCAGGGCTGGTTCAGCGACGATACGCCGAAGCGCTTCGAAGCCTATGGCTGGCAGGTGATTCGCGACGTGCAGGGCCATGACGCCGCTGCCATCGACGCCGCCATCCGTGACGCCAAGGCCAACACCACGCAGCCCACGCTGATTTGCTGCAAGACCGTGATCGGGGCGGGCAGCCCCAACAAGCAGGGCAGCCACGATGTGCACGGTGCCCCGCTGGGCGACGCCGAGATTGCCGCAACCCGCGCCCACATCGGCTGGACTCATCCTCCATTCGAAATTCCCCCCGAGGTCTACGCTGCCTGGAATGCCCGTGAAAGCGGCACCGCAGCAGAAAACGCCTGGAACACCCGCTTTGCCGCCTACCGCGCCGCCTTCCCCGAACTGGCCGCCGAATTCGAGCGCCGCATGGCGGGCGAACTGCCGTCGGACTGGGCCGCACATGCCGCCTCGGTGATCGAGGCGATGAACCAGAAGGGCGAAACCATCGCCACCCGCAAGGCCAGCCAGAACAGCATCGAAGCCTACGCGCCGAAGCTGCCCGAACTGCTGGGCGGCTCGGCCGACCTCGCCGGCTCCAACCTCACCCTGTGGTCGGGTTCAAAAGGAGTGAGCCGCGACTCCGGCGGCAACTATGTGTACTACGGCGTGCGCGAATTCGGCATGGCCGCGATTGCCAACGGGGTCAGCCTGCATGGTGGCCTGATCCCCTACACCGCCACCTTCCTGATGTTCAGCGAATATGCGCGCAACGCGCTGCGCATGGCCGCGCTGATGAAGGTCCGGCAGATCTTCGTGTTCACCCACGACTCCATCGGGCTGGGCGAGGATGGCCCCACCCACCAGCCGGTCGAACAAGCCGCCACGCTGCGCCTGATGCCCAACATGGACGTATGGCGTCCGTGCGACACGGTGGAATCGGCCATCGCCTGGGCCTGCGCGATCGAACGCCATGACGGCCCTTCTGCGCTGCTGTTCTCGCGCCAGAACCTGCCTTTCCAGCCGCGCAACGCCGAGCAGCTGGCCGCCGTGCGCAGGGGGGGCTACGTCCTCGCCGAAGCACCCGCCGAATGCAATGGCGGCGTAGCACAAGTGGTGCTCATCGCCACCGGCTCCGAAATTGCCCTCGCGGTGGCCGCCCGCGAACAACTCGCCAGCGAAGGCATCGCCGCACGTGTGGTGTCCATGCCCTCGACCAACGTTTTCGACCGTCAGGACGCCGCCTGGCGGGCCTCCGTATTGCCCGCCGGCATTCCGCGCGTGGCCGTGGAAGCGGGCTGCACCGACGGCTGGCGCAAGTATGTTGGCGCAGTGGACGATGGTCGTGGCGCGGTCATCGGCCTGGATCACTTCGGCGAGTCCGCCCCGGCCGGCGAACTGTTCAAGCACTTCGGCATCACCACCGAAGCCGTGGTCGCCGCCGCCCGCGCACTGGTGGCCCAGCCCCGTGATTGACACAGCCCTTGAATGCCGTGCCGCCGTTCGCCCTGAGCCTGTCGAAGCCCAGTCCCGGCAAGCGCCCTTCGACAAGCTCAGGGCGAACGGAGACAGCATGCTCAAGGGCCGGGTTAATAACTGATTCCATTTCATTCATTCCGATCAAGCACTCATCAGGGAGACGCTTCACATGACGATCAAAGTCGCCATCAACGGATATGGCCGCATCGGCCGCTGCACGCTGCGCGCCATCTACGAACTCGGCCTGCGCGAGCAGTTCGAGGTCGTGGCGATCAACGCCTCGGGTGACATCACCACCAATGCCCACCTCACCAAGTACGACACCACCCACGGCCGTTTCGGCTTCGATGTTTCGACCGAGGGCGACAACACACTGATCGTGGGCGGCGACCGCATCCCCTTCTTCTCCACCAAGAACCCGCTGGACATCAACTGGGGCGAACTGGGCGTGGATGTGCTGCTCGAATGCACGGGCGCCTTCACCAGCAAGGCAAAGGCCCAGGTGCATCTGGACCAGGGCGCAAAGAAGATCCTCATTTCCGCACCGGGCGGCGATGACGTCGACGCCACCATCGTGTATGGCGTGAACCACGACATCGTGACGCCGGCCATGACCGTGGTCTCCAACGCCTCGTGCACCACCAACTGTCTGGCCCCGGTGGCCAAGGTGCTGCAGGACGCCATCGGCATCGAAAAGGGCCTGATGACCACCATCCACGCCTACACCAACGACCAGGTGCTGGTGGATGTGCGCCACAAGGACCTGCGCCGCGCCCGCGCCGGTGCACAGAACATCATCCCCACCAAGACCGGTGCGGCAAAGGCCGTCGGCCTCGTGCTGCCGGCCCTCAAGGGCAAGTTCGACGGTTTTGCACTGCGCGTGCCGACCATGAACGTATCGCTGGTCGACCTCACCTTCACCGCCAGCCGTGCCACCAGCAAGGACGAAATCAACGCCCTGATGCACGCTGCGGCGAATGGTCCGATGAAGGGCGTGCTGGCCGTGAACGAAGCCCCGCTGGTGTCCAGCGACTTCAACCACGACAGCCACTCCTCGGTGTTCGACGCCACCCAGACCCGGGTCATGGACGGCAATCTGGTGAAGGTGCTGGCCTGGTACGACAACGAGTGGGGCTATTCCTGCCGCATGCTCGACGCCGCCCGCGTGCTGGCTGAGACACGCTGAGGCAAGCGCCTGCGCCCGCCGGGTCTTCTGGCCCGGCGGGCCTCCACCTGCCCATACCCGCCCCAGACTTCATGCCCTTGTTCCAGCCTCAATGATGCGCATCGCCATCAACGGTTACGGCCGCATCGGCCGCAGCTTCCTGCGTGCGCTGCACGAATCCCCGTTTCGTGCGCAGTACCGCCCGGTAGCCATCAACGAGCCGGCCGATCTGGACAGCATCGCCTATCTGACCCGTTTCGACTCCACGCACGGACGCTTTCCGGCCCCGGTCAGCGCGGACCCTGCAGGCGGGCAGTTGCACATCGGCGATCACGCCATCCGGGTCAGTCATCACACCACGCCGGAGGCCGTGGACTGGCGGGCGATGGACATCGACCTGCTGGTCGAATGCTCGGGCCGCTACGGTCGGCGCAGCGACCTGCAGCGCTTCATCGACGCCGGCTGCCCCCGCGTGCTGCTGTCCCACCCGGGCAACAGCGCAGGCGATGTCGACGCCACCGTGGTGTTCGGCATCAACCAGCAACAACTGCGCGGTGACGAGCGCATCGTGTCGAACGCCTCATGCACCACGAATGCGGCGGTACCGGTGCTCTCCCTGCTCGACCAGACCTTCGGCGTAGACCACGTGGTACTCACCACCCTGCACTCGGTGATGAACGATCAACCGCTCATCGACGGCTATCATCACACCGACCTGCGCCGCACCCGCTCGGCCATGCAGTCCATCATCCCGGTCTCCACCGGACTGGCGCGTGGCGTGGAGCGGTTGCTGCCGCAACTGGCCGGACGGGTCGAGGCGAAGGCGATCCGCGTCCCCACCCTGAACGTGTCGGCCATCGACCTGGTGCTGAACCTGCGGCGTGAAGTCGATCGTCACGCGCTCAACCGGGTGCTCGCCGAAGCTGCCGACGGCCCCTTCAAGGGTCTGGTGGCCTACTCCGAGGACACCCACGCCTCGATCGACTTCAACCACGACCCCCATTCGGCCATCATCGACGGCAGCCAGACCCGGGTGAGTGGCCCGCACCTGGCCAACCTGCTGATCTGGTTCGACAACGAATGGGGCTTTGCCAGCCGCATGGTCGATGTCCTGCACCACTGGCAGGCACGCTGGTCACGGCAGCCCGAAACCGCCATCCGGTAGGCGCCACCGCCGGCCGGACCGCCCATGCATCAAGCACGCACTCCTGCAACACTCTTCTTCATCCATTCTTCACGTATCCGAGTACAGCCATGAACGTCATCAAACTCTCCGATCTCGATGTCAGCGGCAAGCGCGTTTTCATCCGTGCCGACCTGAACGTGCCGCAGGACGAAGCCGGCAACATCGTTGAGGACACCCGCATCCGTGCCTCCATCCCCTCCATCCAGTACTGCCTGGAAAAGGGTGCGGCCGTGATGGTGACCTCACATCTGGGCCGTCCCACCGAAGGCACGGTGGGCCCGGACGACACCCTGGCGCCAGTGGCCGTGCGCATGGGCCAACTGCTCAACAAACCGGTGAAACTGATCAGCGACTGGGTGGACGGCGGCTTCACCGTCGAACCCGGCCAAGTGGTGCTGCTGGAAAACTGCCGCTGCAACAAGGGCGAGAAAAAGGACAACGAAGAACTCGCAAAGAAGATGGCCGCCCTGTGCGACATTTATGTGAATGACGCCTTCGGCACCGCCCACCGCGCCGAAGCCACCACCCACGGCATGGCCCGCTTCGCCCCGGTGGCCTGCGCCGGCATGCTCATGGGCGCAGAGATCGATGCCCTGACCAAGGCCACCGAACACCCGGCCCGCCCACTGGTGGCCATTGTCGGTGGCGCCAAGGTGTCCACCAAGCTCACCATTCTGAAGACCCTGGCCGAAAAGGTGGACCAGCTGATCGTCGGTGGCGGCATTGCCAACACCTTTCTGCTTGCTTCGGGCAAGCGGATTGGCGAATCGCTGGCCGAACCCGAACTGGTGAAGGAAGCACAGGCCATCATCGACCTGATGAAGGCGCGTGGCGCCGAAGTGCCGCTGCCGGTCGATGTCGTGGTGGCCGACGAGGTGTCGGCCCTGGCCCGCGCAAACCGCATTCCGGTCGAGGATGTCGGCCCGCATGACCGCATTCTGGACGTTGGCCCGAAAACCTCGGCACGCCTCACCGAGATCATCGCCCATGCCGGCACCATCGTCTGGAACGGTCCGGTCGGCGTGTTCGAATATGATCAGTTTGCAGGGGGCACCAAGATGATGGCCTCGGCCATCGCCCACTCCGACGCCTTCACGATCGCAGGCGGGGGCGACACCCTGGCAGCGATTGCGAAGTTCAACATCGCTCAGGATGTCGGCTACATCTCCACTGGCGGAGGGGCCTTCCTTGAGTTCCTGGAAGGCAAGACCCTGCCAGCCATCGCCGTGCTGCAGGAACGCGCGCGGGGCTGATCTCCTGCAGCCCCCCCTGACCCCCTGGAGGCAGGGCAGCCTGTCCTCAGGGGGCACCGCACCTCGCGCGTGCTATGTCCGCCCTCCCGGGCGACGGTCGGTGTGACGCCGCCCCCGACGGGTATAGCGACGCTCGAACTTCAACTCATCGGGCATGTACGCCGCATTCATCCAGGCGTGGCGACGATCCCCCTCCCGGCGGTCTTCATGGTGGCGATACACGCATTCGCAGTGCGCCGAATTGCAACCTGGCAACGGCAGCGGCGGGGCCTCCGAGGCCAGAAAGCGCTTGCCCCGCAACCCCAGTGCAACCTCGCAGGCCTCGCCCCTGCAGCGTATTTCCACCGCATGAAAATCGTTCGCCTCCCGGGCACCGCGTCTGCCCCGGGAACGCTGAGCGCCTCCGGAGCGCCCGCCTCCCTGAAACACTTTCCAGCCCACACCAATGCCTGCGCCGGCAATTGCCAGCATGGCCAGTTCATTCAACCCCATGGACCTTCCCCGTTTCTCAAAAAACCCGAACAGGATAATGGTCAAACAACCGAAACTGCAAGCCACTTGCGTGATCAAGCATGCCGGAAGCCGTGCATGCCGCACATGTGTCATGCAACACACCGGCAAGCACGGCTTCCGGCACAAGCGCGCCGATGAACGTTAAAATACGCGCCACTCTTCACCATCAGCCATTACCTGCCGACCACGTCGGCCCCACGGAGACAGTGCAATGCCCCTTGTTTCAATGCGCCAGTTGCTCGACCACGCCGCTGAACACAGCTACGGTCTGCCCGCCTTCAACGTGAACAACCTCGAACAGGTTCAGGCCATCATGGAAGCGGCCCACGAATGCGACAGCCCGGTGATCATGCAGGCCTCGGCCGGCGCCCGAAAATATGCCGGCGAGGCTTTCCTGCGCCACCTCATCGATGCCGCAGTGGAAGCCTATCCGCACATCCCGGTGGTGATGCATCAGGACCACGGCCAGTCCCCTGCCGTGTGCATGGCCGCAATCCGCTCCGGCTTCACCAGCGTGATGATGGACGGCTCGCTGCTCGAAGACGGCAAAACGCCTTCGTCCTACGACTACAACGTCGAAGTCACCCGTGAGGTGGTGAAGTTCTCGCACGCCATCGGCGTCACCGTCGAGGCCGAACTCGGCTGCCTCGGTTCGCTCGAAACCGGTCAGGCCGGAGAGGAAGACGGGATCGGGGCTGAAGGCACGCTCGATCACTCGCAACTGCTCACCGACCCCGACCAGGCCGCCGACTTCGTCCGCCAGACCGACTGTGACGCCCTGGCCATCGCCATTGGCACCAGCCACGGCGCCTACAAATTCAGCCGCAAGCCCACCGGCGACATCCTGGCCATCGACCGCATCAAAGCGATTCATTCGCGCATCCCCAACACGCATCTGGTGATGCACGGCTCCAGCAGCGTGCCGCAGGAGTTGCTCGAGATCATCCGCACCTACGGCGGCGACATGAAGGAAACCTATGGCGTGCCGGTTGAGGAAATCGTGCAGGGCATCAAGTACGGCGTGCGCAAGATCAACATCGACACCGACATCCGTCTGGCCATGACCGGAGCAGTGCGCAAATTCCTGGTTGAAAACCACTCGAAGTTCGACCCGCGCGAATTCAACAAGCCCGCCCGCGAAGCCGCCAAATTCGTGTGCAAGGCCCGTTTCGAAGCCTTTGGTTGCGCCGGCATGGCCAGCCGCATCAAGCCCGTGAGCCTGGAGAAAATCGCGGCCCGTTACCACGCGGGCCAACTCTCCCAACTGGTGCGCTGACACCTCTCGCACACACAGCCAGGCACACGCCCCCCACGTTCCGGACCGGACCCGGTCCGGAACGCTTTTCACCCCGCCCCGTCGCCCCGCCCCCGTCGCCCCTCTCCCTGCCCTGGTCGGTCACTCGACTGCATGCGCCGATTACAACCACGTTGCAGGATTGCAACAACCGGCTTGCCCAAATTGGGCGCCTGGATTATTGTATTGGTGCACCGCAAAAAAATATCTGCGGAACGGAACTCAACTCCGGACTTTTACTCGAAAACACAGTAACATTGAAACATCTGGCGCAACTGCTGCGTCGCAATACGAGCCCGCCTGAACGGACCCACAAGGCCCGTCGCTCTCGCGAACCCGGCCGGGCCGACAGGAGAAACTGCCATGAGAACACCCAAACTGCTGCCCTGGTACGCACGCAAGGCCGGCGTATCCGAAAAACGAGCCGCCAGCCTGTGGCGCAAGGCCGTCAGACAGGCCACCGAGACCACCGGTTGGGTGGGCAATGCCGAATACTGGGGCGAAACCATGAACATCTTCCGCGAACTGCTGGAAGAAGAACGTGCCAGCTTCTGTGCGCCCAGCGTCACCCCGCTGATCCGCAGCCAGAGCCGTCTGGTCACCGTGTCGCTCAACGCCCTGGAAACCATGATGTGCGCTTCCGCCAACTGGTACCGGGGACAACAGGACGCGCTGCACTCCCGCTGGGCCGCCTGAACACCCGATCACCGGGTAACGCTTTACGATCTCCCTCCCTCTCCATTAACTGGAGATTTACACCCGGCCTCAAAACCGGGTGTTTTTTTGTCCGCACTACCGCCCCAACCGCGCCCTTGCCCACCGGCATGCCTGTCCGCACACGCCGCGCCTGCGGGCTGCAAGGGGTTTTGCGGCTATAATCGGGCGCTTACCTCAACCGCTTCAAGACACCGAGCACCGCCATGCAGGACAAATACACGCCCGCCGAAATCGAGTCTGCCGCCCAGACACACTGGGAGCACAGCGGGGCCTTCCGCGCTTCCGACGATACGGACAAGCCCAAATACTATTGCCTGAGCATGTTCCCCTACCCGTCGGGCAAGCTGCACATGGGCCATGTGCGCAACTACACCATCGGCGACGTGCTCACCCGCTACAACCGCATGCGCGGCTACAACGTGCTGCAGCCCATGGGCTGGGATGCGTTTGGCATGCCGGCGGAAAACGCCGCCATCCAGAACAATGTCCCCCCTGCCCAATGGACGTACGCCAACATCGACTACATGAAAGGCCAGCTCAAGCGGCTCGGCTTTGCCATCGACTGGTCGCGCGAACTGGCCACGTGCACGCCCGAGTACTACCGCTGGGAGCAATGGCTGTTTACCCGCCTGTACGAAAAGGGACTGATCTACAAGAAGCTCGGTACGGTGAACTGGGATCCGGTGGATGAGACCGTGCTCGCCAACGAGCAGGTCATCGACGGGCGCGGCTGGCGCTCCGGCGCGCTGGTGGAAAAGCGCGAAATCCCCATGTACTACATGAAAATCACCGCCTACGCCGACGAGCTGCTCGCTGCGCTGGACGATCTTCCCGGCTGGCCCGAACAGGTCAAGCTGATGCAGAAGAACTGGATCGGCCGCTCCGAAGGCGTGGAAGTGCACTTCCCGTATGACGCAGCCAGCATCGGTACGCCCGGCGTGCTGAAGGTCTTCACCACCCGTGCCGACACGCTGATGGGCGCCACCTATGTGGCCGTTGCCGCCGAACACCCGCTGGCCGAACTGGCCGCGCGCACCAACCCTGACCTGGCCGCCTTCATCGAGGAATGCAAGCGCGGTGGCGTGGCCGAAGCCGACCTGGCCACGCTGGAAAAGAAGGGCATGCCCACCGGCCTGCAGGTCATCCACCCGCTCAGCGGCGAGCAGTTGCCGGTCTGGGTGGCCAACTACGTCCTGATGGGGTACGGCGAAGGGGCCGTCATGGCGGTTCCCGCACACGACGAGCGCGACTTTGCATTTGCCGGCAAATATCAACTGCCCATCCGCATGGTGGTGCGCCCGACCACCGATGCGTGGCAGAACGTCACCGCGCCCTGGCAGGACGGCTACGCCGAACATGGCACGCTGGTGAATTCCGGAAAATACGACGGGCTGGACTTCCAGCAGGCAGTCGACGCCATCGCCAGCGACCTGGAAGCCAAGGGACTGGGCAGCCGGCGGGTACAGTACCGCCTGCGCGACTGGGGCATCTCGCGCCAGCGCTACTGGGGTTGCCCGATCCCGATGATTCACTGCGACGACTGCGGCGACGTGCCGGTGCCGGATGAACAACTGCCGGTGGTGCTGCCCGAGAACGTGGAACTCACCGGCCAGGGCTCGCCGCTGGCGAGAATGCCCGAGTTCTATCAGTGCACCTGCCCGAAATGCGGCAAGCCGGCACGACGTGAAACCGACACGATGGACACCTTCGTCGAATCGTCCTGGTATTTCCTGCGCTATGCCTGCGCCGACAACGGCACGGCCATGGTCGATGAGCGGGTGAACTACTGGGCACCGGTCGATCAGTACATCGGAGGCATCGAGCACGCCATCCTGCATCTGCTGTACTCGCGCTTCTTCACCCGTGCAATGCGCGACTGCGGACTGGTGGAGGTTTCCGAACCCTTCACCAATCTGCTCACCCAGGGCATGGTGGTGGCCGAAACCTATTACCGCGAGCTCGAAGGCGGCAAGAAGCAGTGGATCAACCCGGCCGACGTGCAGGTCGAGCGCGACGACAAGGGGCGCATCGTGGCCGCCAAACTCGCTGCCGACGGTCAGCCGGTGGTCATCGGTGGCACCGAGAAGATGTCCAAGTCGAAGAACAACGGCGTGGACCCTCAAGCCCTGGTCGATCAGTATGGTGCCGACACCGCACGCTTCTTCATCATCTTCGCCGCACCGCCCGACCAGCAGCTCGAATGGTCGGACTCCGGCGTCGAAGGAGCCTACCGCTTCCTGCGTCGGGTGTGGAATTTTGCTCACCGTTATGTGAATGAAATCCGCCCGCTGCGCACCGGCACCGCCACGCTGATCGGCCCCGGCGGCCTGCTGGAGCGCGTGGACGAAGGCGCCAGCACCATCGCCACCACCACGTTGCCGCGCATCCAGAACCTGACCGAAGACGCCAGCCGCACCATCCGCCGGCTCGACCGCATCGCCAACACCCTGGGCGACAACCCGCAGGTGCTGCTGTACGGCAGCGGCACCATCGCGCCCGGCCCCGGCGAGCCGGGCTTCGTGGCCCCCGTGCCCCAGAGCGCTCCGGCGCAGTGAGCGCGCATCCTGAACACCCGACAATTTATGAAAAAGATAGCTTCCATCGCTTTCCACACAAGCGCCAGAGCCGTTTTTGTTGCATTTTTCCTGGCCTTGGCCGGCTGCGCCCTGCCGCTGCCCGACAAGCCCACGCGCCCCGCGCCGTGGGACCTCGGCCCGCTGCCCGCCCAGCCCGCCGCCGCC
>JBAYOV010000037.1:0-36849 GCA_041678045.1 Rhodocyclaceae bacterium | reverse complement strand
GATCTGATGCGGTACGGCGTCGTTTCGTGCGGTATTGATCAGGACACATACCACCAGCGACAGGCCTAAAGCACCCGCCACGAAACGCCAAAAGGAGGCTTCAGTCTTATTGCGCATCTAACGGCTCGGCTCAGGCGCCCGGGGAAGCGGTAGCGCCGCTTCCCCGGGTCGCTTGGAGCCGATTGTTAGGCTACAGGTCCTGCGTGAATACTCTAACCACGCCATTCTCCACCTTCCCGGCCCGGAGCTTCTTTTCGGCGATTGCCAGAAGGACACCCTGACTAGCTTCAAATTGCTTTACGGGCGCAGCCATCGTCAGGCTGGGATTTACATCCTGAAGCACCTCCATGCTGAATTTACACGCGACCGTTTGCCCGTCGACCTTCGCCCTGAATGAAATTCCGCCATCTTCCGCAGGAACGGCAGGCCCAACAAACTCAATTATCATTTTCTTCTCCTTCTGGACTTGATTGGTCTTAGGCCGATTCCAGCTTGAGCAGGATCTCCAATTTCTTTAGATAGGCAGCCATTGCCTTTGCATCCCGCGTTGGGACCGAACCATCGTTGTACAAGTACACGCGATCACCCGGCTCTTCGTCATGGCAAGACAGCTTCCTCAATGTGGCTGGCCCAAGCCCCTTGAGCTTGATCGAAACGGGGAACTCACTGTATGTAACCCATTCCGCCGTATTGAATCCGACGGGCTTATAGTTCCGGTTAAGCAGAACCCATGAGCCGTCACTTTGCTTCTCTATGCAGTACGGAAAATACACCGCCCGAATATTCTCAATTGCCACATCACTCTCCCTTATGGCCTAACTCGTTGTAGACAGCAAGCCTGCTGCGTATGCAGATGACTTGCCGGATAAGTCTGGAAAGCCGTCATGCTCATTCTTGATTGAAATCATCAACTTCCTTTCTATCCTGTACATACGTACACTGCATACACAGCAGGGAAAGTCATCATGCCCACCGACGACACACCAAACCAACCTTCCCGCTTGTTCGACCGACTGCGGGAACGCGTTCGCTACAAGCACTACAGCATACGAACTGAGCAAGCATACGTCCACTGGACGCGCATTTCGTCGGGCTTGCCGAAGCCTTCAACGGTGAGGGTGGATGGCCGGGCACGCCGGCCGGTTCATAGCGCGACCAGTCGCCGGTAGGCGCCGCCCTGGAAGACCAGGGGCGGGCGGGGGTCGCGGTCGAAGCGCACGACCTCGGAGATGAACACCAGATGGTCGCCGCCGTCATGGCGGGTGGTGTTGCGGCACTCGAAGCGGGCGCAGCAGCCCTTGAGCAGCGGCACGCTGTACAGGCCCTCGTCGGTGTCCAGCCCGGCAAACTTGTCGTCGGAGCGCGAGGCAAACAGCTGCGACACGTCCTGCTGGTCTTCGGCAAGGACATTCACCGAGTAATACTCGCAGGCTTCGAACACCGGCAGGCTGGGCAGGTGGCGGCTCATGCTCCACACGATCAGCGGGGGATCGAGCGATACCGAGTTGAACGAACTCACCGTCAGGCCGATCGGGTCGCCGTTGGGGGCACGCGTGGCGACCACGGCCACGCCGGTGGCGAACATGCCCAGCGCATCGCGAAAGGCGCGGGTGAATTCCTGATGGGTGATGGGGGCTTCTGACATGGGACGTGGAACCTCTTGTCGACCGCACTTTTCATGCAGCGATCTGTTGTAAACATGGTGTAATCCGCGATTATCACCGCTAAAACAAAAGCCGTCGACCGCCCATGCCCGCCCCCGCCTTCCCCTTTGCCCACACGCTGATCGAGTGGCACCGCACGCACGGCCGTCACGACCTGCCCTGGCAACGCAGCCGCGACCCTTACCGCATCTGGCTGTCCGAGATCATGCTGCAGCAGACCCAGGTGGACACCGTGATGCCTTACTACGCACGCTTTCTTGCGCGCTTTCCCGATCTGCCGGCGCTGGCTGCGGCCGATGTGGATGAGGTGCTGGGCCTGTGGAGCGGGCTGGGCTATTACGCACGGGCGCGCAACCTGCACAAGGCCGCGCAAAGGGTGATGGACGAGCACGCGGGCCGCTTTCCCGAAAGCGCGGCGCAGATCGCCGGGCTGCCCGGCATTGGCCGCTCCACTGCGGCGGCCATTGCGGCGTTTGCCTTCGATGAGCGCGGGGCGATTCTCGACGGCAATGTGAAGCGGGTGTTGTGCCGGGTGTTCGGCATCGAAGGATTTCCGGGCGACAAGGCGGTGGAAAACCGGCTGTGGGCACTCGCCGGGTCGCTGCTGCCGGAACGGGACATGGCCACCTACACCCAGGCACAGATGGACTTTGGCGCCACCCTGTGCACCCGCGCCCGCCCGGCCTGCCCGCGCTGCCCGCTTGCCGAACACTGCATTGCCCGCCGGGACGACCGGGTGCGCGAGCTGCCCACGCCCCGGCCGCGCAAGGCACGGCCACACCGGGAGGTGCGGGTTGCGGTGATCCGCCGGCAGAACCGCATCCTGCTCGAGAAGCGCCCGCCCAGCGGCCTCTGGGGCGGCCTGCTGACCCTGCCCGAGTTGCCAGAGCTGCCCGAGTTGCCTGAATTGCCGGGGGCGCAGGCGTCGGCCAGCGCCACCGGGGCAACGCTGGCCGACTGGCTGATGCAGCACTACGGGCTGCCCCTGCAACAGGCCCGCCCGCTGCCGCCCGAGGCCCATGCCTTCACCCATTTCACGCTGGACCTGCACCCGGTGCTGCTCGACCTCGCCCCGCAGGATGGCCCGCAGGCACGCCCGCTGGGCGCACACGAGGCCGGCAGTGCTCAATGGGTGAGCCTGGACGCGCTCGCCGGGGCAGCCCTGCCGGCGCCGGTGCGGCGCATCCTCGACAGCCTGCAACGCCCCTCGCTGTTCTGAACGCGGGCGCGGCGCACGCTCAGGGCTTGCGCCCCACGCCGTGCTGGGCCAGATAGCTGCGGATGATCTCGACCCGCGACAGCGGATCGTCCAGCTCCAGCAGGGCCTGCCGTGCCTTGAGCGGAATCGGCAGCACGCTGGCCAGCCGCATGCCCACCCAGCCGGCATCGTCCATGCGGTAGGGCGGCGGAAAATGCGCCTCGCCCGCATCCTCGATGACGGCCGACAGCAGCGCCACCAGCCCCGCAAAGCTTGCCGGCAGGCGCTGCTCGGGCAGTTCGGGCAACCATTCGACCGTGGCATTCAGCAGGCCGTCCTCACCTGCCTCCATCTGCAGGATGCGGTAACGTCGCTCGCCCTGGGTGACGATGTTGAGCAGCCCGGGCTGGTCCATGTCCCACTCGACGATGCGCGCACTGACCCCCACCAGATGCGGCACCGCCGGCTGGCCCACTTCATTGCCCTGGGCAATCAGATTCACGCCGAACACCGACTGCTCGCGCAGACAGCGCGCCACCATGTCCATGTAACGCGCCTCGAACACCCGCAAGGGCAGCGTGCCACCGGGAAACAGCACGGTCTGCAGCGGGAAGATGGGCAGCACCGCGCTGTCGGGCGGGCCGGGAAGGTGCTCACGCTTCATCGGTCGGCTCCTCGCCCCAGCGCGACATCAGCGCGTGCGGCACATTGAGCTGGTCGAGGATGCGCGCGACCACGAAGTCGACCATGCCGGACACGGTCTGCGGATGGGTATAGAAGCCCGGGCTGGGCGGCAGGATCACCACCCCCAGGCGGGCCAGCTTGAGCATGTTCTCCAGATGCAGGGCGGAAAACGGGGTTTCGCGTGGCACCAGCACCAGTTGCCGTCGCTCCTTGATGGCCACATCGGCGGCCCGTTCGATGAGGTTCTGCGACAGCCCCGCCGCAATCGCCGCCAGCGTGCCCATGGTGCAGGGGCACACCACCATCGCGTCGGCGGGGTTGGAGCCGGAGGCCAGCGGCGCAAACCACTCTTCGCGCCCGAACACGCGCAACTGCCCGGCTGCGGCCTGAAAGCGCTCGCTCAGCGCCGCCTCCACCCCGGCCGGCCGGGACGGCAGCTCCAGCCCCATTTCCTGCCGGGCGACGATCTGTGCCACCTGGGAGTACAGCAACCACACCTGCACGCCTGCCGCGAGCAGGCACTCCACCAGCCGCAGGCCGTAAGGCATGCCCGAAGCCCCGGTGAAGGCCACCGCCACGGTGCGCGGCACGGGCCGGTCATGGCGCGCAAGCCGCAGCCCGGCCGGAACACTGTCGCAGTCGTCGCGGGCGCCTCGTTGGTCGCGCTCAACCCGGCCCTTTTTTAATTGACTGACGTCCGCTCGCCCTGAGCTTGTCGAAGGGTCTTGGGCTTCGACACGCTCAGGGCGAACGGAAACAGCATGCTCAAGGGCTGGGTCAATAATGTGGCTGTTGTCGCTGGATGGGGGGTCGCTGTGCATGCCGCTCCTGTGGGGATGTTTCAGTCCAGATAATCGGTGAGCACCACCCAGCGGCCATCGCGAATCTGCGCCAGCCGGCCCTTGCGGTTGCCCAGGTGATCCTCAGGACTGAAACGATACGCTGGCCCGCCAAAAATGTCGCCCTCCACATGCAGGGCTTCCATCGCCGACACGAAACCCTCGACCGTCAGCCCGGGGCCGGCAGCCTCGGCGGCGCGCACGAACAGGTCGGCGATCGTGTAGCCCATCGCGCTCCACACATTCGGCGCGATCCCGAAGCGCGTCCGGTAACGCTCGATCCACCCGGCCAGCTCGGGGCTGGCCCCCTCCGCGTAGGGGTGTGGCAGCACGGTCACGCCATACAGCCCCTCCACCGCAGCGCCACCCAGCTCGTGGGTCTGTGCCGAATAGCCGGAGGCGGTCACCAGCATGTCCACCGTCCAGCCCAGCTTGCGTGCTTCGCTCACCGCCGCAACCGTCTCGCGCACCACCGTGGCCAGGATGACCAGATCGCATTCGGCCGCACGCAGCCGCGCCACCTGGCTGGACAGGTCGGTGGCGCCGCGCTTGTAGCTGGTGCGCTCGGCCAGCGCCTGACCCAGCTGCTGCAGACCCTGCTCCACGCCCTTCATCACCTCCAGCCCGTAGTCGTCGTCCTGATACAGCAGGCAGGCACGCCGATAAGCGCCCTGCGTCATCATGTGCCGGGTGGCGGCACTCATGTAGTCCTGATAAGGCGCAAACATCTGGAACTTGAGCGGATGCAGCGGCGTGTAGGTGGACGCGTGCGGAGAGAACGGGAACAGGTGCGGACGCCCGGCCTCCACCACAATCGGCATGGTCGCCATCACCACCGGCGTGCCCATGTTGGCCAGAAAGGCGAACACCTGGTCGCGCTGCACCAGCTTGCGGGTGGCCAGCACGGCCTTGCGCGGGTCATAGGCGGCGTCCTCCACCGCCAGCCGCACAGTGCGGCCGTGCACGCCCCCGGCGGCGTTCTGCTCTTCGAAGCGCAGCAGCATGCCGTCGCGCACCGGGGCGCCCAGCATCGCGATCGGGCCGGACAAGTCCTGCACGCTGCCCACCACGATCTCGCGCTCGCTCACGCCGGGCACCTGCGCCTGCGCCGCTGCGGCCATCGCAGCACAGACTGCAAACACGCTGCACACCCGGGACAGGAGGCGGCCGCCACGATGGCGAACCGCATGGGAATGACTGAAAAAATGCATGACGAACCATCCGGAAAATTCAGGGAGCGGCGATTATCGCCAGCCCCCGGCCGTCGGGCCATCGGGCAATCCCTGATATTTTCCCGGCCGGATCAGCTCCGCCCGGCGGCGATGCCCTGTGGCCGGAACAGGATCACCGCCACCACCACCACACCGAACAGCATCGCCTCCAGCCCGGCCGAACGCGCCAACTCGGCCGGCAAGGCATCGCGCGCGAGCGCAATCGCCTGCGGAATTGCGACGATCACCAGTGCGCCCCACAACGCCCCGGACAAATGCCGCACGCCCCCGATGAAAGCCAGCATCAGCAGCTCGAAGGACAGGAACAGGCCAAACTGCTCAGGGCTGATGAAACCGATCCAGTGCGCATACAGCGCCCCCGCCAGCCCGGACAGCCCGCCCCCCAGCACAAAGGCGCGCGATTTCGCCTGTTGCGGATCGACCCCGCAGGCCGCAGCGGCCGACTCATCCTCGCGCACCGCCCGCCAGGCCCGGCCAATGCGTGCCCCGCACCAGCGCCGGCAGGCCCACCAGGCCAGCGCCAGCGCCAGCGCCGACACCAGAAACTGCCCGGAAGGCGTGCTGGCCTGCCAGCCGGGCAACGCAAAGGAAGGCACGGCCAAACCGGCCGACCCCCGCGTCAGCCCTTCCGCACGCACCAGCCCTTCCTCCACAATCAGCGCAAAGGCCAGCGTGCTCATTGCAAAATACAACCCGCCCAGCCGTCGCGCCGGCAACGCCGCCACCCAGCCACCGAGCGCCCCCAGCGCCACCGCGCAGGGCAAGGCCAGCACGGCCGGCACGCCCCGCTGCACGAGCAGGGTCTGCGCATAGGCGCCCAACGCCAGCAAGGCCCCCTGCCCCAGCGAGATCTGCCCGCACTGCCCGACGATCAGCACCACCCCCAGGCCAGCGATCGCATACGTCGCCACAAAGGCCGCCTGCCCGAGCAGATGATCGCCGCCCCAGACGGACAGCAGCACCGCCAGCACGCCCAGCCCCCACCCCGGCCACGTACCCTGCAAACGTGTGGCCCTCATGCCCGCCTCCGCACGCCCAGCCCCTGCGGAAACAGCAGCAGCGCCCCCAGCAACAGCACATAGGGCACCACATCCTTCACCCCCTCGGGCAGCAACAGCCCGGCCAGCGCCTCGACCACGCCCAGGAACACCCCGGCCAGCAGGGCGCCGGGCAGGCTGGTCATGCCCCCCAGCACCGCCGCCGGAAAGGCCTTCAGCGCAATCAGGCCCATGTTGATGTGAATGAAGGTGATCGGCGCCAGCAACAGCCCGGCCACGGCCGCCAGTGCCGCCCCGATGGCCCAGGCCAGCGTGTGCATGCTGGCCACCGGCACCCCCAGCAGACCGGCCACACGGGCGTTCTCGGAGCAGGCACGCAGCGCCAGGCCGGCGCGGGTGTGGCGGAAAAACACTGTCAGCAACCCTGCCAGCAGCGCCGTGGCCAGCACCACCACCGCATGCTCGGCCGCCACGCTCAACGGTCCCAGCGACAACACCTGGCCGGCAAACGGCCACTCCAGCCGATGCATGCTCTGACTGGCCGCTGGCACGGTGGTGACCCCGCCGCGCAGGATCATGCCCAGCCCGAAGGTGAGCAGCACGACGGTGAGATGCGGCTGGCCGATGGCCCGGCGCAACACGCCGCGCTCCAGCACGGCGCCGAACAGCGCCATCAGGCCCACCCCCGCCAGCGCCGCCAGCCACAACGGCCAGCCCAGCCCCGCATCCAGCGCCAGCACAGTAAAGGCCCCGAGCATCAACAACTCGCCCTGCATGAAGCTCACCGCTTCGGTGGCCTTGTAGATGAGCACGAAGGACAGCGCCACCAGCCCATACACACAGCCGGTGGCCAGGCCACTGGCCAGCACCTGCGGGAGCGCGGAAGAGAAAGCAATTGACACGAGCGACATGGGGCGCAAGCATAGCCGATAGGCGGTTTACGCCCATCGGGCAATCCCTGATTTATTCACCCGGCCCTTGAGCATGCTGTTTCCGTTCGCCCTGAGCGTGTCGAAGGGCGCTGCCGGGACGGGGCTTCGACAGGGGCAGCCCGGTGCCCCATCCGGACCCTTCTGCGCAATCGGGCTTTCACATCGGAAACTGGGCGCACATAATGAAAACGTCGTCGCAACCGATGATTTCAGGACAGGAACATGAGCACCGATCTCACCCGCAACCCGGACGACATCCCCTCCGGGGAGACGGATTACGGCACCCAGCTGGAGCAGACACTGGCGCGCGAGCGCAGCATGCTGCGCGTGCTGATCGACACCCTGCCCGACCCCGTCTGGTTCAAGGACATGCAGGGCACCTACCTGGCGTGCAACCGGCGTTTCGAGCAGTTTCTCGGCCGCCCGGCCGAGCACATCGTCGGGCAGACCGACTACGCCCTGATGCACCGCGAACAGGCCGACTTCTTCCGCCATCACGACCGTCTCGCCCTTGAAAGGGACGCACCCTCGATCAACGAGGAAGAAGTGGTGTTCGCCAGCGACGGGCACAGGGAGATTCTCGAAACCATCAAGGCGCCGGTGCGCGACGAACACGGCCGGCTGCAGGGCGTGCTCGGCATTGGCCGGAACATCACCCGGCGCCGGCAGACCGAATCGATGCCACCGCAGAGCCGCTGATCGACCAGGCACAGCACCTGCAGGTTTCGGCCAGCCTCGGGGTGAGTTTTTACCCCCAGGCCGAACCGATGGACGCCGACCAACTGCTGCGTCAGGCCGACCAGGCGATGTACCAGGCCAAGCTCTCCGGCAAGAACCGCTACCACCTGTTCGATGCGGCGCAGGACCGTGCCGTGCGGGGCCGGCATGAACGCCTTGACCGTATCCACCATGGCCTGCGGCAAGGGGAGTTTGTGCTGCACTACCAGCCCAAGGTCAACATGCGCGAAGGGCGGGTGGTCGGTGTCGAAGCGCTGGTGCGCTGGCAGCATCCCGCACTCGGCCTGCTGACGCCGGACGCCTTCCTGCCCACGCTGGAGCATCACCGCCTGATGGTCGAACTCGGCGACTGGGTGATCGATACGGCACTGGCGCAGATCGCCCACTGGCGACAGGCCGGGCTGGCGCTGCCGGTGAGTGTGAACCTCGACGCGATGCAGCTCGATTGCCCGGACTTCATCGACAAGCTGCGTGCCGCCCTCGCCCGCCAGCCCCTGGTACGCCCCGGCGACCTTGAGCTGGAAGTGCTCGAATCGAGTGCGCTGAACGACATCGCCTGGGTGTGGGCCCTGCACCGTTATCTGGTCGATGAGCTGAGCTGCCCGCCCCCGCTCGACCAGCATCAGTGCAATTTCGGCCAATGGCTGGACCGCACCCCGCTTTCGGCCACCCCCTTGTACCGGCGCATCGTCTCGCTGCATCAAGACATCCACCACCAGGCCGAAGCCCTGCTGGCCCTCAAGCAGGCGGGGCAAAGCGCCGAAGCCCTGGCCCGCTTCGGCGAGCTCGAAGACACCCGCAATGCGCTGCTCGAAGTGCTGCAGGAGCTGGCCCGCCCCACCGGCAGCACCGCGCGCACCCTCCCCGGCTGAGTGGCCGGGTCATTGCGGTTTTCACCAGCATGCAAACGATTGGCGCGGTGCTATGCTGCCGGCCATGAACATCGCACCCATTCACATCGACACCTTGCTGTACGGCATCGGGATTGCCGCCGTCGCGGTGAACGCCGCCTCGGGCGTGCTGGAGGCCGGACGCCGGCCCTTCGACCTGTTTGGCATGATCGTGGTTGCGCTGGTTGCGGCCCTGGGGGGCGGCTCCCTGCGCGACGTCCTGCTCGACCGCACCGTGTTCTGGATTGCCGACCAGAGCTATCTGATCGCCGCAATCGTCGCCGGGCTGCTCACCTTCACCGTGGTGCGCGTGCTGCGCCTGCCGGCGCGGCTGTTCGTGCTGCCCGATGCGGTTGGCCTGGCCCTGTTTACCGTGAGCGGCACCCAGGCCGCGATGGCGCTCGGAGCGCCCTGGCTGGTGGCCAGCCTGATGGGGGTGATCACCGGGGTGTTCGGCGGCATCCTGCGCGACGTGCTGTGCAATCAGGTGCCACTGGTGTTTTCCAGCGAACTGTACGCCACCGCCTCATGGGCCGGGGCCCTGCTGCTGGTCGGGCTGGTGAGCTGGGGCGTGCCCACCGGCTGGGCGGCCCTGGCCGGCGGTGCGAGCGTGCTGGTGATTCGCATGGGCGCGATCTTCTTTGGCTGGCGGCTGCCGGTGTTCATCGCCCGCCCCTGAGCCATTGAGACATGCCGCGCGGCGGCCCCCGCTCCGGGCGGGCGGCTCAGCGCTTGCGGTGGCGGGCAATCCAGGCTTCGGAGTCTTCCGGCCGGCCGTACAGGTAACCCTGATGGATGATGTCGGCACGCTCGTTCAGGAAGCGGGCCTGCTCCTGGGTTTCCACCCCTTCGGCCACCACCTGCAGGTGCATGTGGTTGGCCACCGCGATGATGGTCTCCACCAGCGCAGCGTCGCTCGGATCGCGTGGTGCATCCTGCACGAAGGCGCGATCGATCTTCAGTTCATGAATCGGCAGACGCTTCAGATACGCCAGCGATGAGTAGCCGGTACCGAAATCGTCCACCGAGAAATGCAGCCCCAGCTCGGCCAGCTCGGTCATCTTCGCCACCACATCGTTGATGTCGTCGATGACCAGGCCTTCGGTCACTTCCAGGGTCAGCTGGGTGGGATCGGCCCCGGTGCTGGCCAGCAACTGCCTGAGCCAGGGTACGAAGTTCTGCTGCCTGAAATGGCGCGGACTCAGGTTCACCGACAGCCTCAGCGGGTTGCCGGCCATGTCCTCGCGGGCCATCAACCGGCAGGCTTCGCCCAGCACCCAGGCACCGATGTCGACGATCAGGTCGGACTCTTCCGCAATCGGAATGAACACGCTGGGCGGCACCAGCCCCCGGCTCGGGTGCTGCCAGCGCACCAGCGCCTCGGCCCCCACCAGCTCACCGCGCGCATTCACCTGCGACTGCAGGTGCAGCCGCAATCCGCCACCCGGAATCGCCTCGCGCAGCTCGCGCTCGATCAGGAAGGTCTGCTCGGCCGACTCGCCCATGCTGCTCTCGAACAGCGCGGTCTGGTTGCCCCCTGCATTCTTGGCCCGGTGCAGCGCGGTATCGGCACGGCGCAACACCGAGCCGGGCTCCTCGCCGGCCAGCTCAGGGAACAGCGTGACCCCCACGCTCACCGTCAGGCTGAAGGCCTCGCCGTCGATCAGGAACGGCGTCTTCACCTCGGCATGCACCTTCTCGGCCACCGACAGGGCCTGCTGCTGGCCCCGGGTCACCCGGCGCTCGGCCAGCGGCAGCAGGATGGCGAACTCGTCCGCCGCCAGCCGCGCCAGCACATCCCCTTCCCGCAACAGGCCCTGCAGGCGGGCCGCCAGCGCACGCAGCATTGCATCGCCGAGATCGTGCCCACGCGCATCGTTGATCAGCTTGAAGCGGTCGACGTTGAGCAGGACCAGCGCATCCTGCCGGTTTGGATCGAGTTCCGGGCCAAGACGGCGATTCAGCCGGTCGAGCAGATAGGCCCGGTTGGGCAGGCTGGTCAGCTCATCGAAGAAAGCCAGCCGGTGAATGCGCTGCTCGCTCTGGCGCTTCTCGGTGATGTCTTCCTTGATCGCCAGGTAGTGGGTGATGCGCCCCTGCGGATCGCGCACCGGGGTGATGGTGGCCGCCTCGATGTATTCGGTGCCGTTCTTGCGCCGGTTGATGATGTCGCCGCGCCAGGTCTGACCCGATTGCAGGGTGGACCACAGGCTGCGGTAGGTTTCGGGCGGCGTCTTGCCCGAACGCAGCAGGCTCGGGTTCTGGCCGATGAGCTCCTCACGGCGAAAGCCGGTATTGGTCACGCAGTATTCGTTCACATACTCGATGCGGGCTTCCAGATCGGTGATGACCACGCTCACCGGGCTCTGGTCTACCGCCAGGGACAGCTTGCGCACCGTGGCATCGGCCTGTTCGCGTTCCTGCATTTCGCGCTTGAGCGCCCGGACGGCCTCGCGCCGGCGCTTCACCATCAGCAGCAACCCGGCAATCACGATGCTCTGCAGGATCAGCGCGCCCCACATGAAGCGCCGGCGATGCTCCTCGCTGAGCACCAGCATGCGGGTGCGGTGTTCGACCAGTTCTTCCAGCCGTGCCCGGTACTCGCGCGACGCATCGTCGGACAGGCTGCGACCGCCCACGTCATGGATGATGGACAGCAGCGGACGCTGGCCCGAGGGCAGCAGCACCGGCGAGCTGAACACCTCCACGGTGCGCACGCTGCCATCGGCCACATAGTGCGGGAACACGAAGTAATTGCGCCCCTCGCGCCCGGCCAGCCGGCGCTCGGCTTCCACCTCCTCGGGGCGGAGCGCGTTGAGGTCATCCACCCGGGTGCGCTTCAGGGTTTCGATGGGGCGGCCATAAAACTCGGCTGCGGCACGGTTGGCATCGACGATCCGGCCGGTTTCCGGCTCGATCAGCAGCATCACCACCTTGTGATCGAGCAATATGGAGGACAGCGGGTTCTCAACCGAGCTCGGCGTTTCGCCCCGCACGCTTGCGATGGACCACAGTGCGGCAGCGATCAGGGCCACCAGCGCGCCCATCCATCGCAAGGACAATCCGGTTGGATTCACTGCAGATCTCCGTGTAGAAAGCGGGAACAGGGCACCGGCCCCGCTCCATGGCACCGGGTACACCCATCACGGCACGGGAGGCAGTATCGCATTACCCATTTTGAGCGTGCAAGCGTTGACGCCCGGCCCCTCTCCGGTATTTCCCCGGTACCGCCCCGGCACACCTCCAGCAGAAACCCGGCAGCGCACGCCTCAGTCGCGATTGATGCGGAACACAACCGACCGGGCGGTCAGGCCTTGTACCGACAAGGCCTCCACGCTCATGCGCCCTGCAACCGGCCAGTCCTGCCACTGCAGCCACAGCGGCGGCGCCTCCGATGCGGCGGGGGCGGGCGTGTCGCCCGACGCTCCCGGGGACGGTTGCAGGTAACGATCCAGCGACAGGCGATCGACCTGCATGTCCAGCTGCAGGCGGTGCGCCTGCCGTGCATCGTGCGCCAGTTGCAGGCGAAAGCCGCTGTCGTCGAAACGTCCGGAAAACTCGCCCTGCACCACGCCCTGCGATCCATCGAGCGCCAGCCCGCCCCGCGCCGTCAGGCTGAACGCCTGGGGCAGCCATGCGGGATGCGCGAGCTCCAGCGCCACGCCAAGCTCGGGCACGCGCCAGCGCTGTGCGCCATCCGCTTCCCGCTGTGACGCCAGCTGCGCCAGATCCAGCGCCAGGCGGGCCATCAGGGCCTGCTGCGCCTGACGAACTGCCAGTTCCAGCGACAAACCCGCGAGCCGCACATCCTGCGCCGTGTGCCAGTGGGCCTGCTCCAGCGTGAGCCGCCACGCCTCCAGCGACACATCGCCCAACGCCCCCCCAAGCTGCAGACGCAACGCACGCACCGCCACGCCCTGCGACTGCATGATCCGGTCCAGCTCGAGCCCGGCATCCAGCTGCCAGTCGAGCCGCAGCATGGGCGGCCCGGCCTGCTCCGCTGCGACCGGCCAGTCGAGCGCGGCCAGGCCCTGCACCAGCCCGCGCCCGGACACCTGCAGCGTGCCGGTCGCGCGCACGCGGCCCCACGACTCCCCTGGCGGCCAGTCCAGCACCAGTTCGGACACCCGCAGTTCGGTACTCAGGCCGGACGCCGCATCCTCCAGAAACACCCGGGCGTCGGCAATGTGCAGCGGACCGGACAGGCGACCGCTGCGCAGCCATGACAGGAGCGCCCCATCCTGTTCATCCGCTGCCTCCGGTCCGTCTTCCGGCGAGCGCCCCAGCGGCCACGCCCCCGCATGCCAGCGCCCCGTGGCATCGCGCCCGAGCCGCACGGTGAGGCCGCTCAGCTCGAACCCGGACAACTGCGGCAACGGCGCCTGTGCGGACGGCCCGGCCTGCCAGGCCTCCACCCACGTACGCACCGTCCCGGGGAGCAGCCCATCGCGGCCAGCGCCTCCCAGCTCACGATCCTGCAGCATCAGCCCGGCCCCTCCCGCCAACAGTGCCAGGAAGAACAGCACCCACCACAGCCGCCGGCTCATCGGGTGCTGCCCTCCGCCGGTGCCGCCGGCAAGTACAGGCTGAACACACTGCCCCGGCCCGGCTCGCTGTCCAGCCCGACCCGGCCACCATGCCGCTCGGCCACCGTCCTGACCATCAGCAGCCCGAGCCCGATGCCGTCGATCGAGCGATTGGCCTCGTCCTGCACCCGGGCGAAACGCTGGAACAGCCGGGCCTGCTGCGCAGGCGCAATGCCCGGACCGTTGTCACGCACACGCACCGCCCACTGCTGCCCGTCGCCCTCCAGCGTCAGGTCGATTTCGCCCCCCTTCGGGGTGTACTTCACCGCATTGCCGAGCAGATTCACCAGCGCCCGGCGCAGCAACTCCGCATCGCCGCGCACAAAACACGCCACCTCCTCGCCCTGTACCATCGGCAGATCGGTCTTGTAGCCAATACGCTGCTCGCGGGCATTCGCCTGCGCCCAGATTTCGTCCAAGGCTTCCTGCGCCACCAGTTCCAGGGACACGTCCACAAAACCGGCCGGATCGGCATTCTCCGCCCGTGCCAGACGCAGCAGGTTGTCGGCCATGTTCAGCGCCGAGCGGGCATGCCGCTCGATGCGCACCCGCAGGCCATCCTGTGCGCCCGCATCCTCCCCATGCCGTCCCTGGTCCCGCCCCCCGCAGCCAGGGCGTGCGTCTGCATCGCTCTGCAACACCGTGAGGATGGAGGCCAGCGGGGCACGCAGGTCATGCGACAGAAAATGCATGGTCTGCTCGCGGCTGCGCTGCAGGTCGCGCTGCTGGCGTGCGGCCCGCTGAATCACCTCGATGCGCTCGACGAGGGGATCGGGCGCGCCCCGCCCCGCCCCGGTCGATTCAGGTGCCGCACCGAGCTTGCGCAGGGCATCGAGCTCACGTTCGAAATAATGGAAACTCGCCTCCAGCCGTCGCCAGCTCCACAGCGGATAGGCCAGCAGGCAGGCCGCGACGCCCGGGGCGACGGCCAGCCACAGACCGGCCAGATGCATCAGCAGTGCGCTGCTCGCCAGCAACGTCAGCAACATGCCAAAGGTTGCGAGCATCGCTGCTCCCGGCCGGCAGCGCAGCAGCAGCACCATCAGCACGAGCACCGCCGCCAGATTCACCCCGCTGGCGAGGGACGCGGGCACGGCGCGGATTTCCGCGCCCCGGCGCAGCGCATCGAATACCGTGGCGTGAATCTCCACCCCGGGCATCAACCCACCGTGGCCGGAGGTGGGCGAAGGCACCATGTCGCCCATGCCCACCGCCGACGTGCCCACAAACACCACCGCGCCGTCGAGCAGGCCCTCGGGCACGTCCCCGCGCAGCACATCCACATAGGACACATGGCGATAGGTGCCGGGCGGTCCGGCAAAGGGAATGCGGAACCAGTCCGCCCGCTGCCAGCCCGCGCCCGCCGACCGTTGCGGCGGCGGGTAATCGGCGGCACGCTCGGGCAGGACCAGCGAGAGCGCGGCCAGCGCCAGCTGCGGGTGCGTGGGCCGGTTCATGCCTTCCCACAGGTACAGGCTGCGGGCGATGCCGTCCGGATCGAGCTCGATATGGATGTGCCCCAGCGCGGCGGCCGCCGACCTGAAGGCCTCTGTCGGCAGCGCCTCGCCATCGCTGCGCGCCGCGTGCAGGCCGTGGGTGACCGGCAGCACCACCGCGCCATGCGCCCGCATCGCGGCAGCCAGCGCGGCATCGGCGGCGGCCGAGGACTGCTCGTGCAGGATCACGTCGAACACCACCACCGCCGCCCCCTGCGCCTGCAGCCGTTCGAGCAGCGCTGCATGCACGGCGCGGCTCCACGGCCAGCGACCGACTTCGGACAGGCTGCGGTCGTCGATCGCCACCACGATCACATCGCGGGCGGGTTCGGTCGCCGCCAGATTGAGCAGGCTGTCATACACCAGGGTGTCGAAGCGCCACAACCACTGCTGCTGGCCGGCGAACACCGCCAGCAAGCCCGCCAGCAGCGTCACCGTCAGCCATTCGACCAGGGTCTTGCGACGCACCGGGCGTGCCCGTTACAAAATCAGCAGGGGCGCGAGCAGCATCCACCATGGCCGCGAAGACGGCACCACCACCCGCTGCACACCGCTCCACGGGCTGACATAGCCATCTGCGTCAATCGCGCGGATACGCATGAAGTAGGTATCCGGCGCCGGGCGCTCGAGCACCAACTCGGGTTCGCTCAGCCGCCCTTCTGCCAGCAAGCGGGCAAACAGCGCATCCTGCGCGAACTGGTAATCGAACTGCTGGCCCGCCTCGCCGGCCCAGCGGAACAGCAGGCGGTGTTCATCGAGCAGGCGGGTTTCGCCCACTGCCATCTCGGGGCGCACCACGAAAGGCACCGGCACCGACCACGGCCCGCGTTCGCCATTGGCCCGGACACTGGCCACACGCCAGACATGCTCGCCTGCGCCCAGGCGGACGGCCACCGCACTGTCCTCCGTCTCGCCCCGGTGACGCCACGCACCGGTGGCCATGGCGCGGGCAAAGTCGCCCTCATCGCGCCCCTGCACCACCTCGAACACATAGGACTGCGCCTCGGGCGCCTGCGTCCAGGTGAAGTACATGCGGCCTTCGGGCAGCTTCTGCCCGGCATGCGGTTGCGAGATGAAGGGCGGTTCGGGGCGTGCCTTGAGGGTGACGATCTTCTCGGCTTCGAAGCCTTCCAGGCCGTTTTCATCCACCGCGCGCAGCCGCAGGCGGTAACGACCGTCGGGCAAGTCGCCGACACGCACGTCGGTTTCTGCGGTACGCGTGTCGAACCACGCCGATGCGGGCACCTCGAAGGGCAGCAGCCGTACCCGCCAGGCCTGCACGCCAGCCGGCAGACCGGGCAGGCGGAGGCGCACCGGCAGGCGGTCGAAGGTGTCCGGAATGGCGTTCATGTCCGGCGCAGGCAGCAGGGCGATGTTGGTCGACAGCCGTCCGTCCGCACTCGCCATCAGGCCGAAACCGGCCGACAGCGAACGCGCGCGCGGTTGTCGCGCACCGCTGGAAACACTCACCTCGCCACTGACCACCTCGGCACGGGTGACCTTTTCGTCGGCATCGAACGCTGCGCGAAAATCCGTGCCACGCACTCCGATCACCGCCGTCGGCGTATCCACCCGGTAGCGTGCCGAGGGGCCACGCTGGGGCGCGACCACCGACTCGACCCGGCCACGCTGCAGCGACACATCGAGCGATTGGGCCTGGCTGCCGGCGTAGCCCTGCAGACGGTCGATGCGCAGCTGGGTGCGCGGCGGCAGCATCAGCACCGAGCCATCGGGCAGGGTAATCGCCATGCTGCCATCGTCGCCGGTTTCCAGCTCGGAGCCGGCACTCACCCGCTGCCCCGCCCCGGCCTCGAAGCCATCCACCCGCGCATCGCCCGCCACCGCCTCGACCTGCGCGCTGCGCGGTATCGGGCTGAGCAGGGCCAGCGGAATGCGCAATTCAGTGCCCACCGGAATCCGCTTTGGATCGCTCACCCGGTTGATGCGCTGCAGCTCGCGCCAGTCCTCGGGGTTGGCCAGCAAGGCGCTGGCAATGCCCATCAGGGTGTCACCCGGTTCGGCCTTGTGCACCAGATGCTCGGCGTGGGCGGTCATCGCCCAGAACAGCAGGGCCATCACGCCGGCCCACACCCCGGCGCACCGGCGCACACGGCCATGTGCCCCCTGCAAGACCGGTGACGGCATGCAACACTCCTTCATCGAACGCTCCTGTCAGTCGGCATGATCGGTATGGCGTTCCAGCCGGTATCCGTAGTTGTACACCGGCACCAGCTTGAAACCGAACTCGGGACGCAACTGCAGCTTGGCCCTGACGCGGCTGACATGGGTATCCACGGTACGGGTGGCCAGCTCGGGGCTGCGCCCCCAGACCACCGACAGCAGGTGTCCGCGAGACACCAGGCGGCCGATGTTGCGGAACAGGAACAGGGCGAGCTCGTACTCCTTCTCGGTCAGACCGGCCTCTTCCTGCTGCAGGAACACCCTTTTGGCGGCGAGATCGAAACGGTACGGCGGCTCGTCCAGCCGGTCGCTGTTCAGTTCGGGATAGATGCGGCGCAACACGGCCTGCATCCGGGCCAGCAGTTCGGCCCGGCGCACCGGCTTGATCAGGTAGTCGTCGGCCCCGGCCTGCAGGGCCGCGACGATGTCTTCCTCTGCGTCGCGGGCGGTCACGAACATCACCGGCGTAGTGTTGTTGCGCTGCTGGCGCAGCCACAACAGCACATCCTGTCCCTGCATGTCGGGCAGGTTGCCGTCGAGCAGATACAGGTCGTGGCTGTCGCGGCCGAGCGCACGCATGAACGCGTCGCCCCGCCCGAACGCCACCACCTCATGCCCCTGTTCGCTCAACCAGTGCTGCATGGTTTCGCGCATCTCGGGATCGTCTTCGAGGATCGCCACCCTCATGCCACGTTCCAGCATGTGCCCCTCATTCACAATGGATCACGCACGAACGGGTTGTTGCGGCGCTCCTCGCCAAACGAGGACATCGGCCCATGACCGGGCACAAAGCGCACATCGTCCCCCAGCGGAAAGAGCCGTTCCCGGATGGCGGCGATCAGCGTGTCGTGGTCGCCCTGGGGAAAGTCGGTGCGGCCGATCGAGCCGGCAAACAGCACATCGCCCACCCAGGCCACCCGTGCTTCGGGATGAAAGAACACCACATGCCCCGGGGTGTGGCCGGGCGCGTGAATCACCTCGAAACGCGTCTCCCCCAGGCTGACCTGATCGCCATCCTTGAGCCAGCGGTCAGGCTCGAACGTTTCCACGCCAGGGAAGCCGAACATCCGGCTCTGCTCGGGCATGCCCTCGATCCAGAAACGGTCGCCCTCATGCGGGCCTTCCACCGGCACGCCCAGCGCGCGGGCCAGCGCCGCAGTGGCGCCGGCATGGTCGATGTGGCCGTGGGTGATGAGGATTTTCTCGACGCTCACCCCGAGCTCCTTCACCACCTGGAGAATCCGCTCAATGTCCCCGCCGGGGTCCACCACCGCAGCCTTGCGACTGCGGTCACACCAGATGATGCTGCAATTCTGCTGAAAGGGTGTGACGGGCACGATACGACATTCAATCATGGCAACTTCCGGGAGCAGTCAGAGTTAACCCGTAAGTCTAGCAGCCTGTCGGGCCGTCTTCAGGCCTGAATCCGACCGGAGGGCGGACCATCACCGCTCGCGCGCGTGCTCGCACAAATCGTCACGCTGCGCAGACACATGACTCACATTGCAAACATGGGCACAGCCCCCCCGCCTCACGCACCGGCGAGCAGCACGGCACCGGTCGCGGCAATCGCCGCGCCCGCCACGCGTTTGAGCATCTGCGCCGGACGGGTTTCCGGCAGCCAGCGCGCAATCGCATACCCCACGCCATGCAGCAAGGCGGTGGCCAGGGCAAAGCCTGTGGCATAGGTGAGCAGGCTGGCACCGCCCATCTCGGCATGGTGGGCATGGCCATGGAACAGTGCAAACACCGCCACCAAGGGCAGGCTGGCGAGCAGCGGGAGCCGGGCAGCCACGGCGATAAGCAGGCCGAACACCAGCACAGAGGCTGCAATACCCGCCTCCACCGCAGGCAGGGCCACTCCGGCCGCCCCCAGACCGGCGCCCGCCAGCATCGCCAGCACAAAGCCCGCCGGCAGCAGCCAGCGCGTCGCGCCCGGCTGGCGTGCGGCGTACAGGCCCACCGCAAGCATGGCCAGCAGATGATCCAGACCGCCCAGCGGATGGCTGAAACCGGAGGCAAAACTGGCCGGCGCATGGCCCGGGTGCGCCAGCGCGGCACCAGAGGCGGTGAGCAGGGCCAGGGTGAAGAGCGTGTGACGGATGTTCATGGCGTGTTCTCCTGAAGGGAAGGTTCGCAAGCGTGCCCGGATGCGTGAGTGCATGATTATGTATGCTGAATGCCCGGACAGGGTGTTCAGGCCGCAATCAGCATGCCCTGACGTTCGATGAAGTGAATGATTTCGTCCAGCCCCTGTCCGGTTTTCTGGTTCGAAAACACAAACGGGCGTTCGCCGCGCATCTTGCGTGCATCGCGACCCATCACTTCGAGCGAGGCCCCGACCAGCGGCGCGAGGTCGATCTTGTTGATCACCAGCAGATCGCTGCGGGTGATGCCCGGGCCGCCCTTGCGCGGAATCTTGTCTCCGGCCGAGACATCGATCACGTAAATCGTCAGATCGGACAGCTCCGGCGAAAAGGTCGCGGCCAGGTTGTCGCCGCCGGATTCGACGAAGATGAGGTCCAGCCCCGGAAAGCGCGTATTGAGCCGCTCGACGGCTTCGAGATTGATCGATGCATCCTCGCGGATGGCGGTGTGGGGGCAGCCGCCGGTTTCGACGCCGATGATGCGCTCGGGCGCCAGCGCCTCGTTGCGCACCAGAAACTGGGCATCTTCGGCGGTGTAGATGTCGTTGGTGACGACGGCGAGATTGTATTTGTCGCGCAGCGCCAGACACAGCGCCAGCGTGAGCGCGGTCTTGCCCGAGCCGACCGGTCCGCCGATGCCGACCCGCAGCGGGTCGCGGCCGGCGGGGCGGGGGGCATGAGATTGGATGATCATGACCTGAATAGCCTCGTGTATTGGGTTTCATGCCGGCTGCTGGCCAGGGCCAACCCCGGGGTGTAGTTGCTCCAGTCCGCCTCGGGCAAACCCTGCGCGGCCTCGACCAGCGCCGGAATGCGCTCGCCCAGACTGGCCAGCAGGCGCTGCCCGGCACTCTGACCGAGTGGCACAAGCTTCACCGCCGCCATCACCTGATTCTCGAGCCAGGCCCAGAGATAGGCGGTGAGCGCCTGCGCCGGCGGCACCTGCCAGACCGCCACCGCCGCCGACCACGCGGTGGGGAAGGCGGGCTCCGCCACCTGCAGCAGGCGGGCACGCCAGCCCGGCAGGGCTGCAAAGGCATCCAGCTCGCTCAGCAGACGGACCAGCGACCAGCCCATCTGCACGGTTTCGGCGCGCAGTTCCGCCGTCTCCCGGCTGCACAGGAAGTCGTCATTGAGACGGGCCACTGCAGCATCGTCGCCCTGCTGCCAGGCCTCGATCTGGCGCAGCAACAACGGCGCCTCGAACGAGGCCACGCTGCACGCCAGCAGTTCGCCCGTCCAGGCGGCCACCTGCGCTTCGCTGCGCACCACGCCGCTGTCGACCGCCCACTCCAGCCCCTGCGAATAGGTATACGCCCCCACCGGCAGGGCCGGACTGGCCAACTGCAGCAGGCGCACCAGCGACAGCAGCGCGCCAGCGTGCGCAGGCGTGGCCTCGGGGGCGGACGCACGGTGCATGCTCAATGACCGGCCATCAGATGGATGCGTGCTCCGCTGCCGTCGCCGGGGTGCTGATGTCCGTGGGCATAGGCACCGGCCTCCGGCTCGAAGGCGGCAGACAGGGTACGCACCTGCGCGCCCAAACCCTGCAGCATGCCCTCGAGCACGTGGTCGGTCTGGAGGCGCAGCCACTCGCCCTGTGCATCCTGCCCCACCTGCACCGCAACATGCCGGTTGCCCAGATGAAAGGCCACCCGCGCCAGCGCCAGCGCCGAAGCACAGCGCACCTCCAGCAAGTCCTCCGGCGCCGAACGCACTTCGACGATGCGGCCATCCCTGGCCTGCAGCTTCTGCCCGCCGCGCAGCACGGTGCCGCGTGGCAGGAACAGCCCGACCTCCAGCCCGGACGCCAGCCGCGTGCGCAGGCGACTCTTGGTGCGGCGGGCAAAGTCCAGCTCCAGTGCGTCGGAGGCGGCTGCGGGCCCTTCATACAGGGTTTCGATCAGCACCGTCTCCGCGCGTCCGGCAGACGGGTCGGGGTCGGCAAACATGTGTCGGATCATCATCGGACAGGCCCTCAGAACAGGAAGTAACGCTGCGCCATGGGCAGCACTTCGGCCGGCTCACAGTGCAGGTGCTCACCGTCGGCGCGGACGATGTAGGTTTCGGGATCGACCTCCATGACCGGCGTGGCATCGTTGAGCACCATGTCCGCCTTGGTCACCGTGCGGCAGCCCTTCACCGCCACCAGCGGCTTGCGCAGCCCCAGTGCGGCCAGTTGCGGGTTGTCCAGTGCAGCTTGCGAGACGAAGGTCAGCGAGGTGGCCAGCGCCTTGCCGAAGCTGCCGAACATCGGCCGGTAATGCACCGGCTGCGGCGTCGGGATGGAGGCGTTCGGGTCGCCCATCGCCGCGGCCGCAATCATGCCGCCCTTCAGGATCAGGCTTGGCTTGACGCCGAAAAAGGCCGGCCGCCACAGCACCAGGTCAGCCAGCTTGCCCGGCGCCACCGAACCCACCACATGCGCAATGCCATGCGTGATGGCCGGGTTGATGGTGTATTTGGCAATGTAGCGCCGCACCCGGAAGTTGTCGTGACCGCTGCCCGCGTCCTGAGGCAGGGGGCCGCGCTGCAGCTTCATCTTGTGCGCGGTCTGCCAGGTGCGGATGATCACCTCGCCCACCCGCCCCATCGCCTGCGAATCGGACGACATCATCGAGAAGGCGCCCTGATCGTGCAGGATGTCCTCGGCGGCGATGGTCTCGCGACGGATGCGCGACTCGGCAAACGCCACATCCTCGGCAATCGACGGGTCAAGGTGATGACACACCATGAGCATGTCGAGGTGTTCGTCGATGGTGTTCACCGTGTAGGGGCGCGTCGGATTGGTCGACGAGGGCAGCACGTTCGGCTGGCCGATGGCCCGGATGATGTCCGGTGCATGCCCGCCGCCGGCACCTTCGGTGTGGAAGGTGTGGATGGTGCGCCCCTTGAAGGCCGCCAGCGTGGTTTCGACAAACCCCGATTCGTTCAGCGTGTCGGTATGGATGGCCACCTGCACATCCATTTCTTCGGCCACATTCAGGCAGTTGTCGATTGCCGCCGGGGTGGTGCCCCAGTCCTCATGCAGCTTCAGGCCAATCACTCCGGCCTCGACCTGCTCCCTGAGCGGCGCCGGCAGGCTGGCGTTGCCCTTGCCGAAAAAGCCCAGATTCATCGGAAACGCCTCGGCCGCCTCCAGCATGCGGTGAATGTGCCACGGCCCGGGCGTGCAGGTGGTGGCATACGTGCCGGTGGCCGGCCCGGTGCCGCCACCGAGCATGGTGGTGACCCCGCTCATCAGCGCTTCTTCGATCTGCTGCGGGCAGATCCAGTGGATGTGGCTGTCGATGCCACCGGCGGTCAGGATCATGCCCTCGCCCGCAATCACCTCGGTGCCCGCGCCCACCGGAATCGTCACCCCCGGCTGGATGTCCGGGTTCCCCCCCTTGCCGATCTTCCAGATGCACCCCTCCTTGAGGCCGACATCCGCCTTCACGATGCCCAGCAACGCATCGACGATGAGCGCGTTGGTGATGATCGTGTCGGCCACTTCGGCCGCCACGCCCTGCCCCTGCCCCATGCCATCGCGGATCACCTTGCCGCCGCCGAACTTCACCTCTTCGCCGTAGATCGTGTAGTCGTGCTCGACCTCGATGATGAGTTCGGTGTCGGCCAGGCGCAGCCGGTCACCCACCGTCGGCCCGAACATCTCCGCATACGCGCGGCGCGAAATCGTCGTCATCACAAGGCTCCCATGACCTGGCCGTTGAACCCATACACCGTGCGCAACCCGTCGAGCGCCACCAGCGTCACCGTCCGCGACTGACCCGGCTCGAAGCGCACGGCCGTGCCGGCAGCAATGTTCAGCCGGAAACCACGCGCCGCAGCCCGGTCGAAGACCAGTGCCACATTGGTTTCGGCAAAGTGATAATGCGAACCGACCTGCACCGGACGGTCGCCGGTATTGCTCACCACCAGCGTGAGCGTGGCGCGACCGGCATTCAGCTCGATATCGCCTTCGGCAATGAAATACTCTCCTGGAATCATCGACATCGACAGGCTCCTCAGATGATCGGGTTGTGCACCGTGACCAGCTTGGTGCCATCGGGAAAGGTGGCTTCCACCTGAATGTCCGGAATCATTTCGGCCACGCCTTCCATCACCTCGTCGCGGGTCAGCAGCGTGGCGCCCTCGCTCATCAATTCGGCCACCGTCCGCCCATCGCGTGCGCCCTCGAGAATCGCACAGGTGATCAGGGCCACCGCCTCCGGGTAGTTCAGCTTCACCCCCCGCGCACGCCGATGCTCGGCGAGCAGCCCGGCGGTGAAGATCAGCAGCTTGTCCTTCTCGCGTGGCGTCAGTTCCATGCCTTTCCTCCGCTCGGCAGCACCGGCCCTCCGGCCCTGCCCATGTCATGTATTCATGTATTCCAGATGCGCGGCAAGCGTGCCGCGCGCCCCGCCACCACCCGCCGGGCCACACCCCACAGCTGCCGGAACCACCCCTGCCCCGGCTCGCACGCCGGCCCCAGCCAGCGCGCCAGCAGCACACCGGGCAACAGGCTGACCGCCCCCATGCCGACCTGCGGCACACACGCGCGCCAGGCATCGCGCAGGGCCTCGTCACACTGCGGCGAAGCCAGCACCAGCGTGCCGCTCACCGGTTGCCCGTGCAGCCCCACCGCTGCATCCAGCAAGGGACGCCCCCCCTGCACCAGACCGCGCTCCAGCCACAGCGGACGGCCGTCACGCTCGATGCGGGTATGCAGTCGCATCGCCCCGCTGCGAAAGCGTTCTCCGGATGCCGTTCGACCGAAGCACAGCATCTCGCTCCCCACAAAACCGGCCCCTGCCGCCAACTGCACTTCGGTCAGCATGGTCGCCCGCGCGCCCTCATGGACAATCCCCTCCTGGGGCAACCACTCGCACACCGCGCCCTGCGCCACCACAATGCGCTGCTCAAGCACGCCCTGCGCTCCGGCGCTGCGATACCACTTGCCGGCCCCCGGCGTGGTGAGCAGCACATGCGCGCCCTCCCCCACCCGCACGTCAACCCGCAAGTGGTCGCCTCCGGCAATACCGGCCGGCGGATGCACCAGAATGGTGTGGCACACCGAATCCCCCTCGGGATACAGACTCTTCTGCACCCTCAGCGGCCCCCGATGGCTGCGTTGCGCAAGCACAGTGCGCGCGCCCCGCCGCTCGTAGGCCAGCGACAGCTCCGCATGCCAAACCCCGCCCGCAGCCGCTGCCGCTGCGGGGGAAGGAGTGAGAGAAGCGGAGCGCACACGGGTATCCATGCCCAGCTTTAGCAAGAGCCGGGCCAACACTGCGACACGCCCCCGCTCATGCATCCGTCCGAGGGCGTTGCAGCACAAAAACCGGGAATCACGCCATCCGGAGCACGCCGACAGGCACTGGAATGCACCATTTCAGTGCCTGGCATGAGCGATGCACCACAGGCGTGCATGGCGTTGCGGCAAATGAAGCCGCTGCCGCCCTCACACCGCCAGCGCCTCGCGCACCCCGTCGCGGTCCATGTCCACACCGGCGCCGCGCATCACGATTTCACCACGTTCCATGAGCAAATACTGGTCGGCCAGGGCGCGGGCGAAGTCGTAGTACTGTTCGACCAGCAGGATGGCCATTTCGCCGGTTTCGGCGAGGCTGCGGATGGCGCGCTCGATGTCCTTGATGATGGAGGGCTGGATGCCTTCGGTGGGCTCATCGAGGATCAGCAGCCTGGGGCCAAAGGCCAGCGCACGGCCGATGGCGAGCTGTTGCTGCTGCCCTCCGGAGAGGTCGCCGCCGCGACGGCTCATCATCTGCCGGAGTACCGGAAACATCTCGAAGATGCGCGCCGGAATGGCACTGCCGCGTGGCCGGGTGGCCAGCCCCATGAGCAGGTTCTCCTCGACCGTCAGGCGCGGAAAGATTTCGCGCCCCTGCGGCACATAGCCGATCCCGGCCGCCACACGCCGGAACGAGGGCGCCCGGGTGAGGTCCGCCCCGTCGAAGACGATGCTGCCACTGGCGCCTGGCACCAGCCCCATGAGGGTCTTCAGCAAGGTGGTTTTGCCCACGCCATTACGCCCCAGCAGCGTAGTGACCTGGCCCACCGGCACCTCGAAGGACAGGCCGCGCAGGATGTGGCTGCCACCGTAATACTGGTTCAGTTGATCGACTTTCAGCATGATTCGTCAGCGCCCCAGATACACTTCGATGACCCTTGGATCGGCCTGCACACTGGCCAGATCCCCCTCCGCCAGCACCGACCCCTCGCACAGTACGGTGACCTTGCCGCCCAGCGCCTCGACAAACGCCATGTCGTGCTCGACCACCACCAGCGAATGCTTGCCGGCGAGGCTCACGAACAGCTCGGCGGTACGCTCGGTCTCGTCGTCGGTCATGCCGGCGACCGGCTCGTCGAGCAGCAGCAGCCGGGGCTCCTGCATCAGCAACATGCCGATTTCCAGCCACTGCTTCTGACCATGCGACAGCAGGCCGGCCGGACGATCGGCCGCACCCTCCAGACGGATCTGGCGCAACACATCGGCAATGCGGTCGCGGTCATCGTCCGACAGGCGGGCGAACAGCGTGCGCCGCACCCGCTTGTCGGCCTTCATCGCCAGCTCCAGGTTTTCGAAGGCGGTGTGCTGCTCGAAGACCGTCGGTTTCTGGAACTTGCGGCCGATGCCGGCATGGGCGATGGCCGGCTCGGTCAGGCGGGTCAGGTCCAGCGTCTGGCCGAAGAAGACCGTGCCCGAATCAGGGCGCGTCTTGCCGGTGATCACGTCCATCATGGTGGTCTTGCCCGCCCCATTGGGGCCGATGATGCAGCGCAGCTCGCCCGCATCGATGGCCAGACTGAGCTTGTTCAGCGCACGGAAGCCATCGAAGCTCACGGTGATGTCTTCGAGATACAGGATGACCTTGTGCGACAGATCGAGCTCGCCGGGCTTCACCACATGCGCGCGCGAGGCGCTTTCGTCCGCGACGCCCTCCGGTGGCCACTCGGGCGGGGGGGATTGCCTCATGAATGTGTTCATGCGCGGGCTCCCTTGGTGACAGGTTGTGCCGTCTCGACAGACGGCTGCGGCGATGCCGCTCCGGCGGGCGCAGCGGTAGCCACAGGCGCGGCGTAACGGGCACGCAGCCTGCGCCACAGCCCGACCACGCCATCGGGCAGGTACAGCGTGACCGCGATGAACAGGAAACCGAGCACGAACGGCCAGTACTCGGGCAGGGTAACGGTGAAGAAGCTTTTCGCCAGATTGACGATGCCGGCGCCGAGCACCGCACCGACCAGCGTGCCACGCCCGCCGACCGCCACCCACACGGCGATTTCGATCGAGTTGGCCGGGCTCATTTCCGACGGGTTGATGATGCCCACCTGCGGCACATACAGCGCCCCCGCCAACCCGCACAGCATCGCCGACACCGTCCAGATGAACAGCTTGTAGTGCAGCGGGTTGTAGCCGATGAACATGACCCGGCTCTCGGCATCGCGAATGGCGGCAAGCACCCGGCCGAAACGCGAGGTGACGAGATAACGCCCCAGGATCAGGCAGGCGATCAACAGGGCCGCCGACAGCGCGAACAGCGTCACCCGCATTTCGGGCGAGGTGATGTCCATGCCCAGAATGCGCTTGAAGTCGGTGAAGCCGTTGTTGCCCCCAAAGCCGGTTTCGTTGCGGAAGAACAGCAGCATCGCGGCATAGGTGAGCGCCTGGGTGATGATCGAGAAATACACCCCCTTGATGCGCGACCGGAAGGCGAACCAGCCAAACACGAAGGCCACCGCACCGGGCACGGCGAGCACCAGGAACAGCGACCACAGGAACGAGTCCGTGCCGGCCCAGTACCAGGGCAGCTCCTTCCAGTCGAGAAACACCATGAAGTCGGGAATTTCTGCCCCATAACTGCCGTCACGACCGATCTGGCGCATCAGGTACATGCCGAAGGCGTAACCGCCGAGGGCGAAGAACAGGCCATGCCCGAGCGACAGAATGCCCGCATAGCCCCAGATCAGGTCCATCGCCACCGCGACCACCATGTAGCACAGGATCTTGCCGAGCAGGCTCACCGTATAGGCCGATACATGCAGCGGATGGGTATCCGGCAACGCCAGGTGCGCCAGCGGCACAACCCCCCAGGCAAGGATCGCGAACACAGCCAGCGCGACCCAGCCCGCTCGCGGCATGCTGTGAAACAATCTCAGGGTGAATGGGATACGCATGTCCGGGCCTCAGTTGTCTGCGAAGCGGCCCTTCAGGGCAAAGATGCCCTGCGGACGCTTCTGGATGAAGGCGATGATGAAGACCAGCACCAGGATCTTGGCCACCACGGCCCCGGCCCAGCCTTCGAGAAACTTCGACACGATGCCCAGCCCCAGCGCAGCCCACACCGCCCCCGCCAATTGTCCGACCCCGCCCAGCACCACCACCATGAAGGCGTCGACGATGTAGCCCTGCCCCATGGCCGGCCCGACGTTGGCGATCTGTGACAGCGCCAGCCCGCCCAGCCCGGCCACGCCCGAGCCGATGGCAAAGGCCAGGGTATCGACCCGTGCGGTGGGCACCCCGACGCAGCCTGCCATCGGCCGGTTCTGGGTGACCGCCCGCACGAACATGCCCAGCCGGGTCTTCTGCATCATCAGCCAGATGAGCAGCAGCACGAAGGCCGCAAAGCCGAGGATGACGATGCGGTTGTATGGCAGCACCACGCCACCGGCCAGCTCGATCCCGCCCGACATCCAGGACGGATTGGCAAGCTCCAGGTTCTGCGGGCCAAACACCACGCGCGCGGTCTGGATCAGCACCAGCGACAGCCCCCAGGTGGCCAGCAGGCTTTCCAGCGGCCGGCCATACAGGTGGCGCAGCACCAGGCGCTCCATGATCATCCCGACCAGCGCCGCCGCCAGAAAGGCGGCCGGGATCGCTGCCAGGACATAGAAATCGAGATACTGCGGGAAATGCGTGCGGAACACGCCCTGCACCAGAAAAGTAGCGTATGCGCCGACCATCAGCAGCTCACCGTGGGCCATGTTGATGACCCCCATCACCCCGTAGGTGATGGCCAGTCCGAGCGCGGCCAGCAGCAGGATGGAGCCCAGCGACAGCCCGGAGAACACCGTGCCGGCGGTCTGCGCCATGCCGATGCGCCGGTCGATGGCACGCATCGAGGCTTCGGCGGCTGCCCGCACTTCGGCGCTGGGCTCCACCCAGGTGGCGGCCACCCCTTCGCCCTGCTTTTCGAGCAGGGCCGCAAGCATGTTCCTGACCGCCGCATCGGACGAGGCCCCCAGGGCCACGGCGGCCTTCAGGCGCTGCTGCTCATCGCTTGAGGCCAGATTCACTCTGGCGCTGGCGTATAGCAACACATCGCGCACGGCATCGTCCTGCTCGCGCTCAAGCGCACGCTCGAACACCGGCAGCAGGGTTTCACTGACGTTGTCGCGCAGGGTCTGCGCGGCGGCCAGCCGGACTGCCACATCGTCCGAATCGAGCGCCAGCGCGGCGCGTGCCGTGGCCAGCGTGCGGCGCACCCGGTTATTCACGGTGATGCGGCTGGCCGAGTCCACCGGCGCCTCGAGCAGCTCGCCGGTGAGCACATCGCTCAACCCGTCGGCAGTGATCATCACCAGCTGGCCATCCAGGCTGGCCAGGCGACCGGCCTCCAGCGCATCGAGCAGCGCCGGTGCGGCCGCATCGCCACTCACGCCCAGCGCCACAATGGCCTGCATGCGCGTATTGAAATCGCCCGCCAGCCCTTGCAGCAACCCGGCATCGGGTGCCGCCCGCGCAGGCGAGAGCGCCAGCATCAGCCCGGCCAGGCAGGCGAGCAGGCAGTGTCTTAAGGTCAGTCCGTGCATGGTCGGTCCGGGGTAGGGGAGTGTGTGGGGGAAACACCGCAGGCATGCGCATCCGTCCGCCACGCACGACGCGGCGGACGGATGCCATCCTCAGGACAGGCTTACAGCCCTTGCTTGCTCTCGTTGCCCTCGATGAACGGGCTCCAGGGCTGGGCACGGATCGGTTCGGTGGTCTGCCACACCACATCGAACTGGCCATCCTCGCGCACCTCGCCAATCAGCACCGGCTTGTGCAGGTGGTGGTTGGTTTCGTCCATCTTCAGGGTGAAGCCGGACGGTGCCTGGAAACTCTGTCCGCCCATCGCGGCAATCACCGCATCCACGTCGGTGGTGCCCGCCTGCTCGACGGCCTGCTTCCACATGTGCAGGCCGACATAGGTGGCTTCCATCGGATCGTTGGTGACCACGCTGTCGGCATTGGGCACGCCGTTCTTCTTCGCCCACGCGCGATACTTGTCGATGAACGCCTGGTTGGTGGGATTCTCGACCGACATGAAGTAATTCCAGGCAGCCAGATGGCCAACCAGCGGCTTGGTGTCGACCCCGCGCAGTTCTTCCTCGCCCACCGAGAACGCCACCACCGGCACATCGCTGGCCTTCAGGCCGGCATTGCCCAGTTCCTTGTAGAAGGGCACGTTGGAGTCGCCATTGATCGTCGACACCACGGCGGTGCGCTTGCCCTCCGAGGCAAACTGCTTGATGCGGGCAATGATGGTCTGGTAATCGGAGTGACCGAAGGGGGTGTAGTCTTCCATGATGTCCGCATCGCTCACGCCTTTCGACTTGAGGAACGCACGCAGGATCTTGTTGGTGGTGCGCGGATACACATAGTCGGTGCCCAGCAGCACGAAGCGCTCAGCACCACCGCCCTCCTCGCTCATCAGGTATTCGACGGCGGGAATCGCCTGCTGGTTGGGCGCGGCGCCGGTGTAGAAGACGTTTTTCTCCAGCTCCTCGCCTTCATACTGCACCGGGTAGAACAGCAGGCCATTCAACTCCTTGAACACCGGCAACACCGACTTGCGCGACACCGACGTCCAGCAACCGAACACGGCAGACACCTTGTCCTGCGCCAGCAGCTGGCGGGCACGCTCGGCAAACAGCGGCCAGTCCGAAGCCGGATCGACCACCACCGGCTCAAGCTGCTTGCCCAACACGCCCCCGGCGGCGTTGATTTCTTCGATGGTCATCAGCGCCACATTCTTCAGCGCGGTTTCCGAAATCGCCATCGTGCCCGACAGCGAATGCAGAACGCCCACCTTGATGGTCTCTGCAGCCTGGGCGCTGGCCGACAGCCCCATGGCAGCGATGGAGGCGGAAAGCGTGAGTACCTTGACGAAATTGCGACGGTTCATGAACGGACCCCCTTGAGTTGGAAGAAATACACAGCAGCAAAGACCGCTGTTCCTGCCTCAATCGCAAGGCCCGTGCCATGCACTGCAAAATCCATCGCCCGCATCGCCCCATGCGGCTACACCCCCTGCCAACGCTGCTGTTGCGCTCGTCAGGCAACACACCGTCAATTCCTTTTGCATGAACACATGACCATGCCCGTCCGTCGCCCGGGGCACAGCGCTGAAGCAGTGCCCACCGGATTGCGCACCATCGCTGTGCAGAGTCGGGCACGGTCGCGGTAGCATGGCCGGGGAAAGTGTCCGCAAAAACCGACCGCACCGGAGATCATCGACATGAAACACTGGCTTTTTCTGCTGTGCTGCCTGCTTGGCCTGTCCGTCAGTGCTGCCGCCAATGACTGCACCCCGAGCCCGCGTGAACATGTCTTCGCCGAAGGGCAGCGCATTGCCTACCTGGAAACCGGTGCAGGCAAACCGGTACTGCTGCTGCACGGACTGTTCGCACAAAAGGAACAATGGCTGGCGGTGGCCTGCACCCTGGCAGAAGGGGGTTACCGGATCATCGCGCCCGACCTGCCCGGCTTTGGTGCCAGCCAGGGTTTCACCCTGGCCGACCACCGGCTGGACCGTCAGGCTGACTGGCTGCATCGCCTGAGCACCGCCCTGGCCCTGCCGCTCCCTGTCGCCGTAGCGGGCAACTCGATGGGCGGTGCGATTGCCGCCCGTTATGCGACACGGCATCCGGACAGCGTGAGCAGCCTCGCCTTCATCGGCGGCCCCCTGGGCATCGGGGGCTGGCATGACGCAGTAGCGAACGCCTTCGAGAACGGCATCAACCCCTTCATTCCAGTAACGGTGGCGGCCTTCGACCTGGAAATGCAGCTACTCTTCGCCCAGGCGCCCGAAATTCCCGCAGAACAGCGTGCTGCCCTGGTCGATGCCTATCGCGAACATGAGCAACACTACCGCCGCATCTGGGATGTCGTCGCACTCGACCTGCACATACTGCGCGACACCCCGGCGCCCCTTCAGCCTGCGTTGATCCTGTGGGGCGACGAAGACCGGATTTTTCCGCTGAACGCTGCAACTGCACTCGTCCGGCACCTTCCCGATGCGCGCCTGCGGGTACTCCCCACCGGTCACCTCCCGCACCTTGAGGCCAGCACCGAAACCGCACGCCACTACCGGACCTTTCTCGATGCCCGGGCGCAGCAAACACCCTGAACACCGGATGCAGAACTCAAGTTTTCGCCCGGACGGCCGTTAACACCAGCACCCTTCCCGGGCCCCATTGCCAGGAGAACGCCATGTCTTCCCCATTGACCGGCCCTGCCGCCGACCGCCCCCCGCTCACCCCACCCTCCGGCCCGGCCAGCAGCAAGGCCAGCGAAGTGGCGCACAGCCATGCCCGGGGCGCCGAAGCCTCTGCCCGGCGCGCGCAGAACGCACAGATCATGCAGGCCTCGCTCCAGGTTTCACTGAAGAGCGGCAATGATGCGCAAGCCCTGCTGTTTCGCAGCGCAATCGACGCCATCAACGAACACCTTGCCCCGGTGATGGGCAACAACGCCATCCAGAATGCCGCAGCCAGCCAGGACAACTCGGCCGAAGCCACGGCCGGACGCATCCTGGACTTCGCCACTGGTTTTTTTGACGCCTACGCCGCCCAGCGGCCAAATGACGACCCCGAGCAGGTGGCACGCGACTTTGTGGACCTGATTCGGGGCGGGTTCGAAAAAGGCTTCGGTGAAGCCCGTGACATTCTCTCCGGCCTGGGCGTGTTTGCCGGCGATGTGGAAAGCGGCGTGATGAAAACCCACGAACTGGTGCATAAGGGCCTGGACGATTTCCTCGCCAGCAAGCTGCCTCCGGCGCCGGAAACGGCAGCTACCGTGGTGGAGTGAGGGGCTGCTGCGTCTGGCCGGGATTCAACCAGCCACGCAGGCTCCGCGTCAGGCGCGGCATCACCAGCCAGGTCATCGTGACCACGATGAGTGCGGTCAGCACGGCCGTGCGCAGCAAAAAGGGCCACCCCGCCATCAATGGGGCAATCAGCCACAACACCAGTGACACGGTCGGAAAGATGCCCAGCCAGGTCACCACGGCCATGCGCACACGCGGCGGGTGCATGGCCGCAGGCACCACCGCAGGCGCGAACCAGGCTTCCAGCCCCGACAGTCGCCGATACTCCGGCTCGCCTTCGGCCACCTCGCGCAACTGCGCATGACACTGGGCGCGTGCCCCGGAAACATCCCAGGCATGCAGGCTGGTTTCGGAATCGAAGCGTACGACAATCTGGTAGTCTCCACCGCCGTGTTCGGGCGGCAGCAGATCCGCCCCCAGAAAACCGGGGGCCTTGCGCATCTCGCCGAACATCCCGCGAATGCGCTGCTCGTACTCCGCCTCCCTGCCGGGAAGCGCCCGACGGCGCGCAATGCGCGTGACCGGAACGACAGCCTGCGTGGCCGACGGATCGATCTTGTCCATATCTCTCGCTCCCTGGTGAGCCTGCGTGACGCGGCTGGCCGGGGACCAGCCCGGCCAGCCGCCCTTTACAGGGGCATGATCAGCTTGAACCAGAGCTTGTCACCGCCAAAGCGGTTTTCAACCCGGCTTTCATGCTGCCATTGCCCGATGAAATGCACGCCCGACTTGTTGGTGTAGGTGACGCTGGGCCCCACTGCGAACACTTCGCCCCTGCGCCCTTCAGACCAGAAGCCGGGATTGGCCGGCATGCGGGCACCATTGAGCTTGTCGTCCTCCACCTGCTTGAGGTAGTAACCCGAGATGCCCACCCCCCAGGCGCCGAAACGCTTGCCGACCAGATAGTCCAGGTGGAATTCGTCGCCCGACGCGTAGGTCATTTTCGGAGCATCCGGCTCGGGCCGGAAATCCTTGTTGCGGGACTTGATGTTGTACATGAACTTGGCGGACACCTCCCAGCCCTGGGGGTTGAGGTAGGTGAATGCCAGAATCGGCTCGACACTCCAGTAGTTGGCACCAATACTGCGCCGGGGGTCGCCCTCACGGTAACGGCCGGTCGGCAGGTTGATGTCGAGCGCCGCCGCCCAGTGCCAGTTATCCCGGTGCCAGGACAGGATGAAAGGATTCAGGGTGATGTCGCCCAGGCCACTCACCGTCTTCGAGCCGCCCAGGTCCACCTCCTGATGCACCAGCGGCACAATCACATGCCAGCCCCAGTTGCCGCCCAGAATCCTGTGCTCGGTAACCTGGATGAAGCGCATCGCATCGAACCACGCATCGACTTCGCCCGCCGGCGCCTTGTTACCGCTGCCATTGTGCAGCTTGCCGCTGTAATGGCCGAAATAGTTGATGAAGTAATTGCCCGGTGGCGGCACCGCCCCCGCCAGCCAGGTTTCTGCACCGTTGGGATACTGATCCCCGCCTTCCTTGGCCTGCACGCCACTGCCCATGCCCAGTACGGCCAGTGCAACGGCCAGCCCGAGTCGTTTCATGTTCCTGTCCACAGCTCCTCCTCTGTCCGCCATGCGGATCGCCTTCATGACATTTGAAATGCGTGCTGCATCAGCCTCTGCCGGGCTGCTGGCAGGCCCGCATCCCTGGTGGGTTTTCGGATGATCTGGCTGCCGGACTGGCAGCCTCCGCTCAGCGCCCCAGATCCTTCGCCGAGACACCGGCAATGCCCCAGTTTTCCTTGGGGACATCGTGTATCCAGACCCGCACGTTCTCCTGCGGAGCGCCCACGGCTTCAACCAGCGCCTGTGTCACCTTTTCAATGACGGCACGCTTCTGCTCTTCGCTGCGGCCCTCGATCATGTATATCTGCGCAAACGGCATGATGACTCCTGTGATGTCACTTGAAACGGACGGATACCGAACCCATGTCCTGCACCCGCAGGGTCACCGCATCCCCTGCCTGCACGGCCACCGCCTCGGTGATGCCGCCAGACAGGATCAAGGTACCCGCAGGAATTTCCCCACCCTGCTCGCCAAGCCTGTTGGCGAGCATTGCAATCGCGGCGGCCGGATGGCCGAGCACGGCGGCCCCCGCACCGAACGCCACCGGCTCGCCGTTCTTCTCCAGAACCACGCCCGTGGTACGCAGATCCACGCCGGCCACCGCCCGCATGTTCCCGCCGACCACAAAACGGCTGGAGGAACAATTGTCGGCCACCACGCTCTTGAGGTCGAACTTGAAATCGCGGTAGCGGCTGTCGATGATTTCAATGGCCGGAATCACGAAATCGGTGGCAGCCAGCACCGTGCCGATATGGCAACCCGGCCCCTTCAGCGGCGCCTTGGTGACAAAAGCGATCTCCGGCTCGACCTTGGGATGGATGAGCTTCGCAATCTCGACCTCGCCGCCCTCGGGCACGCTGAAGTAGTCGGCCAGAAAACCGAACACCGGGGTTTCGACGCCCATCTGCTTCATCTTGGCGTGCGAGGTGAGCCCGGCCTTGAGGCCGATGATCTTCGCCCCGCGCGCGACCTTGCGGCGGCGGATTTCGTCCTGGATGGCGTAGGCGTCATCCCAGTCCATGTCGGGATGCTCGTCGGTGATCTTGAGGGTGTCCTTCGCTTCCAGCTCGCAGGTTTCGAGGTGTTCGGCGAGGGCTTCGATGGTGGTGCGGTCGAGCTTCATGCGGTGGCTCCCTGGGTCTGTCTGGCTTTGGCGAGGTTGAGCGCGGTGTCTTCGATCATGTCTTCCTGGCCGCCGACCATGCCGCGGCGGCCCATCTCGACGAGGATCTCGCGGGCGGGTACGCCGTATTTCTTCTCGGCGCGCTTGGCGAAGAGCAGGAAGGAGCCATACACGCCAGCGTAGCCCAGCGTGAGCGCGTCGCGGTCGATGCGGATGGGGAAGTCCATGATGGGCACGACGAGGTCTTCGGCCACGTCCTGGATCTTGAACACGTCCACCCCGGTCTGGATGCCCATGCGGTCGCACACCGCGACCAGCACTTCCATCGGGGTGTTGCCGGCGCCCGCGCCAAGGCCGGCGGCGGCGGCGTCGATGCGGGTGGCGCCGACTTCGATGGCGGCGATGGAGTTGGCCACGCCCATGGCGAGATTGTGGTGGCCGTGAAAGCCAAGCTCGGTTTCGGGCTTGAGCGCATCGCGCACCGCGCCGAGCTTTTCCTTCACGTCACCGGGCAGCATGTGGCCGGCCGAGTCGGTGATGTAGATGCAGTTGGCGCCGTAGCTTTCCATCAGCTTCGCCTGGGTGACCAGGCCGGAGGCTGAGTTCATGTGGCTCATCATCAGAAAGCCGACGGTGTCCATGCCGAGCTTGGCGGCGAGGCCGATGTGCTGCTCGGAGACGTCCGCCTCGGTGCAGTGAGTGGCCACGCGGATGGTGGCGACGCCGAGTTCGTGCGCCATCCGAAGATGGTCAACGGTGCCAATGCCCGGCAGCAGCAGCGCCGAGACCTTGGCCTGCTTCATCAGCGGGATGACGGCCGACAGGTATTCCTCGTCGGTGTGGGCCGGGAAGCCGTAGTTGACCGAGCTGCCGCCGAGGCCGTCGCCGTGGGTGACTTCGATCAGCGGCACGCCGGCCTCGTCCAGCCCGGTGGCGATGGTGCGCATCTGCTCCAGCGTCATCAGGTGGCGCTTGGGGTGCATGCCGTCGCGCAGCGTCATGTCGTGCAGGGTGACTTTCTTTCCGCTCAGGTTCATGGTGGGCTCCTTCAGGCGGGCTGGGTTGCGCTTGCAGTGGCGCGCACCGGTTCGAGGGTGAGCTTGCCGGCGAGGATTTCCTCGGCGAACATCTCGGCGGTGCGGGCGGCGGCGGCGGTCATGATGTCGAGGTTGCCGGCGTACTTGGGCAGGTAGTCGCCCAGGCCTTCGACTTCCATGAAGATGGACACGCGGTTGCCGTCGAATACGGGGCCGTTGACCAGGCGATAGCCGGGCACGTATTTCTGCACCTGGGTGATCATGTCGTCGACCGAGGCGCGGATCGCGGCTTCGTCCGGGGCGTCCTGGGTGAGGCAGTGGATGGTGTCGCGCATGATCAGCGGCGGCTCGGCCGGGTTGATGATGATGATGGCCTTGCCCTGCCTGGCGCCGCCGACCTTCTCGACCGCGCCGGCGGTGGTGCGGGTGAAT
>JBAYOV010000036.1:0-38768 GCA_041678045.1 Rhodocyclaceae bacterium | reverse complement strand
GGCTGCGGCGGGCAATGCGCAACCGGTGCTGCAACAGCGCAGCCGTCTGGGGCGCCTGTTGATGAGCAACGATTTTTCCGGCATGGAAAGTTTGTTCACCGCCTTCTTCGCCAGCATCCCGCACGACTGGTTCCGCAACAACCCGATTGCACAATACGAGGGTTATTACGCGAGCGTGTTCTACGCCTACTTCGCATCGCTGGGTCTGGACATCGTGCCGGAAGAATCGAGCAACGCGGGCCGGCTGGACATGGCGGTGCGTTTCAACGGCCACGTGTATCTGTTCGAGTTCAAGGTGGTGGAGTTGGAGCCGGAAGGTGCGGCGCTGGAACAGATCAAGCAGAAGGGCTATGCGGACAAGTACCGCGACCGTAACGAACCCATCCACCTGATCGGGGTGGAGTTCAGCCGCGAGCAGCGGCGGGTGGTGGGGTTTGCGGTGGAGACGCTGTGAGCAGCCAGCCATGGGCTGGCTGCTTGGTGTGTGGGCTATGTTTGTGCTGATCCGTTCAGAACATTGCGGATCAGCACGGCCGCGTGAATGGCTGTGCGGCGACTGCCGTCGCTGATTTGCTGTCGACAGGAAAAACCATCGGCAACAATGATGGCCTCTGCCGGCGCGCTGCGAATGGCCGGTAGAAGCTCGGCTTCTGCCATACGCATCGACAGGGCGTGGTGTTCTGCCTCCACGCCAAAGCTGCCGGCCATGCCGCAACAGCCCGCTTCGATGAGCTCCAGTTGCACGCCCGGAATCAGGGCGAGCGCTTTCTTCATGGCTTTCATGCCACCAAAGGCTTTTTGATGGCAGTGGCCGTGCACCACGACCTGCCGTGGTGTCTGCTCGCCGAATGTGAGCTGAAGGCGCCCGGCCGCGTGTTCCTTGATCAGAAAGTCTTCGAACAGAAAGCTTTGCCGGGCGAGTTTCTCGATGCTCATGTCAAGGCCGAGGCTGAAATACTCATCGCGCAACATGTACAGACAGGAGGGCTCCAGGCCGACAATCGGTGTGCCCGCTTCCAGTGCGGGCTGGAGGGCCGCTACCAGGCGCTGTGCTTGCTGACGGGCCTGTGCGATCAGCCCTGACGAGAGTGCCGCTCGGCCGCAGCACAAGGGTTCGGAGGGGGTAGGGTCGTTCCCGGCGGGTTCGACGATGCGTACCCGGTAGCCTGCTGTGGTGAGGACGTCGTACGCTGCATTGGCATTTTCCGGCTCGAACACACGGGTGAAGCTGTCGATCAGCAGCATCACTTCCGGCCCTTCTGCGGCGTTGGTGCTGGATGCCCCCGTGTTGCTTGAGGGGCGTTGGGCCGGTTCGGGCAGTCGCCGGTGGCGACTGATGCCGAACAGGTGCTCTCCGAGGGCGGACAGCAGCGGCATCCGGTTGCGCAGTTGGAGCATCCAGCGCAGGGGGGCATGCTTTTCAAGCAGACGGGTGGCATTGGCAAACAGACGGTCGCGCCAGGGGGTGCCAGTGCGGGCGTGCTTCTGGGCAAGGTATTCAGCGCGCAACAAGGCCATGTCGACGCCATTGGGGCATTCGCGCTTGCAGCCCTTGCAGCCTATGCACAAGGCCATGGCTTCGGCCAGGGCGGGGTCGTCAAAGTCGATGGCGTCAGGGTGTGTGCCAACTTCACCATTGAGCACGGCCTTGAGGGCCTCTACACGGCCACGGGTGGAGTGGACCGGGTCTTCTGTGATGCGAAAGCTGGGGCACATGACGCCCTTGCGATCCATGCGCTGACATTGCCGGCTGCCGATGCAGGCCGCTACTGCCTTGGCATATGTGCCGCCGCGCACCGGAATGCCGGCATAGGGGTCGCCAATGCCGTGAGTGTCATAAGCAGACCAGTCGAGATGTGTCTTCATTGGGTGGGGCAGAGTGAATCTCTGTATGGAAGTTCGTGAAGGTTTGAAGCGGGCATGCAAATATGACGCCAGTTCTGTGTGCCGCGCATGCGGACTGAAGGTGGCGCGCAGGCTGGAAAGGCCCGGGGCGGGCGCAGGAGGAGTGTGTCGCAAAGCTGACACTTGGGGTGTGCAGCGCATTGTTCCAGACACGCCCGCGCAGCCTGTGTGCTGCCGGAGATGACGCGCACTCCGGGGAGGGGGCGGCTGCGGGCGTGGCAGCATTGTGGGGTGTGCCGGGGGTGGGATGCAGGCGCTGGAAGGGGCTGGAAGAAGCTGGTATCGGACTTGCTGGGGGAAGGTGGCTCAAGTTCATGAACCAGGGAGATGATCATGCCGAAACCTAAGAAACACATTCTCGTCTGTGTGCAGGGCCGCCCGCCGGGCCATCCACGTGGCTCCTGTCAGCAGAAAGGGTGTGCCGAGGTGTATCAGGGGTTTCTCGATGCATTCCAGGCGCGCAACCTTTGGAACGAACATGCGGTCACGAATACGGGCTGTCTGGGCCCTTGTGGCAGTGGCCCGAGTGTCTTGGTGTATCCGGAAGGGGTGATGTATGCCGGGGTGAGTGCAACTGATATTGGTGAAATCATTGATTCACATGTGCTCGGCGACCAGCCGGTGACCCGGCTTCTGGCGCCCGCTGAGGTTTGGTGAGCGGCGGTTTGCCGGGACGTTATTGACCCTTGACGGGTTCCGTTCGCCCTGCCCCTGTCGAAGGGGGTGGGGCGAACGGGGATGCAAGGTATGCAGGTAGCGGGGCGCGTCCCGGTTGCCTGTCTTTCAGAGGCTGTAGGGGGTTTCCATCCAGCCAGCGACAAGACGGGCATCGCGCTCGGGCAGGTAGGCCATGTCGCCCTGCAGGTCGGCGTGCACCCGACCCGCCAGGGTGCGTGGCACCTTGCGGCCGCTGACCATCTGGAAGTACCACGCAAACCCGTAGCCGGCGCTGCGATCGTAGTCATAAATGTGCTGGGCAAGGGCCGTGCCCTGGGCATCGTCCTCTCCCCGCCAGGGCAGGGGGTGGGCAGCAAAGGGCGTGGCGCTGATGCGAGGCTGGCGGTAGCGGTCGAGATGTTCGCTCAGGGCCAGCACCCAGTGATCGCTGAAATGGCGTCTCTGGCCTGCGCTGCTGCTGGCCCACTCATCCAGGAAACGCAGCACGGCAGGAGGTTTGCCGGCCTGGGTGGCAATGGCGCGAATCTGCACGGCCATGTCATTGATGCGCCGGAAACTGTAGCGGGGATGGCCCAGTGGGCGCACCGCAGTGCGCAGGCCATCGGTCTCGTGAGGCGGGGCCAGCAGATGTTCCACCGAATCGATGGGCTCGCCTTCGTCGATGCGTGCCTTGAGCGGGTGGCTGATGACCTCCTGCAATTCCTCGATTTCAAGTTGCAGGTAGTCTGCCGGGGACTTGCCGCGCGGAGCCACCAGGTAGTGGGTGATGCCTTGTTCGTGGGTCACCTGCCAGTCCTGCTGGCGCAACTGCTCGGCCAGGACCACGCCTTCATCGTCGGCTTCGTTCAGGGCCGACTCCAGCCAACCCAGGGCGTCTTCGGCAATGATGTTGCCCTGAGCGTCGATGATGCGGCCGGGGCGGTACCACCCGCCACGTGACACGCGAGCGGAGAAGTCCGGGCCTCCGGCTTGACGCAGTGCGTCGATCAGGGGGCCGTGGCCCGGTACCGGGCGCAGGCTGTGACAGGTGTGGAAAGCCAGTTCGGACAGGTCGGCAGGGCTGAGAATCGTCGTCATGATGGGTTCCGTTTCAGGGCGTGGAGGATTTGAGGGCAGCCAGGCGCTCGGCAGCCAGCAGGCGTACATCCGGCTCCGGATCGTTGGCGAGGGCCTGCAGGGCGTGCTCGGAGGCTTGCCCGACCGCCGCTGCGCGGACGGTCCATTCCGGGTCGGAGAGCATCTGCTCTGCGTCGCCGGGGAGCATGCGCGAGGCGGCGATCGCCCGGACTTCCGGGTCCGGGTCGCGTGCCATCCTGCCCAGGGCAAAAGGCGGCAGGCGGCGGGCCACTTCCTTGCGGATGACCGGGTCGGGGTCGTTTGCCATGTGTGGCAGTCGGCCATGCGGCAGGCGGCGGGCCACCTGGAGCCGAACGGCATAGTCGGGGTCGCGCATCATGCGGGTGAGGGCGGAGGGTGGCAGCCGACTGGCCACGGTGACCCTGACTTCGCGGTCGCTGTCATGGGCCATACGGGCGAGGGCTTCACCGTCGAGGCGGCTCGCAACCGAGCGTCGGACGGTTTCATCGCTGTCGTTGATCAAAACATGAACTGCTTCGACAGGGGCCCACTTTGCCGCAATCGCACGCCGCTCCCAGAACGGGTCATGCAGGCAGAGTTCGGCCCACTCCCGGTTGCGTTGCAGGAAGCGGTCGATCTGACGCCCGTTGTCAACGAACAGACAGGCGTCGCCAGGGGCACATTTGCCTTCCGCCAGCGTAGTGGTGCGCAGTTCGCAGCGCGTACAGGGGTTCCGGGGCGGTTGGTAGGGGGTACTGGCGGCAGGGGCGGAGGTCTGGGCGTTCAATGTCGTTGGGCGGATTCGCGAGGGCTCCGGCTTGGGTCGTGGTCGATAGACGGACCAAGCAAGGGACGCGCCAGACGACAGGGTGGGGCTGGTGCCCGGCAGACGGGCGGAGTGGGGAACCGGGGGCGTTCAGGTGTGGGGTTTGCGCCCGCAGCGAGCGGGCTTTTGTAGGAAATGTAGGGAAGTCGACAATGCCCGGTCAGCGACGTGCCGGCGCAGTTGCCTGCAGTGGCGTTTCAGCGTGGCCGCAAGCGGGGGAAGGGGAGGGCGTGCTGTTGCAGGGTGTCCCAGTCAATGGCGTCGAGGGTGTTCTTGACCAGCAGGCCCAGTTCGGTGTCACCCTCCATGAGCAGTTTGCGCGAGAAAAACAGCGTGTCGGCGTCCTCTTCGCGCAGGGCCAGTGCGAGATAGTCGCGCAGGGTGGCGCTGAGGGTGAGGTCCGGGCGACCACTGGGGGGCCGTGGGCGGAATCGTCCGGCAGTGAGGGTGAAGTCCAGGGTCAGGCCGGCGTCGAGCACCTGCAGGCGCAGGTGACGGTCGGTCAGCGGTGCGAGGTCGTCCATCGGCAGCACGCGCTCGCGGGCGAGATTGAGTGCGGCGGTCAGCGCGAAGGTGGGCGGGTGCTGTGGCAGGTGCGAGACGATGCGCGACAGGGGGGCGGGCAGGGTGAAGGCAGGCAGGCGGAAGGACGTCATGGTCGGGGGCGGTCCTTGGTGTGAAGCGTTGATCGGAGGTAAGGCAATTCAGTGGCTGAGGTGTGCGGACGTGCGTGCTGGCGTGCCAGCAGTGTGTAACTCCAGCCCGGGGCGACCGTGCCAGAAGCCGTTGCAGGCTTGGTCGACCATCATGCCGGCACTGCGCGCGAAGGCTTCGGCCGGGGTGTGCCGGCCCTGGCGGACTGCATCGAACAGGGCAATCACCTCGGAGGTATTCTCGCCCTGCGGGCTGATGCGCAGGACCTGGGCCACCGCGCTGACTTCGGCGAGGTCTCCAAGCAGGTTGTGTACTCGTGCGGACTGGGTCTGTACCCCGTTGAGGGTGAGAAAGGGCTGGCCTTCGCGGGTGTTCAGCACAAGGCCATCGGCGAGGCCCAGGCAGCGGAATTCGCAGGTGTCCTTCTGCAGGTTGTGGTGCCGTGCGGTGAAACAGCGCGCGGAGTGGGCCAGCGGCAGACGTCCCCAGGCCAGCACTTCGGTTTCGATGGGTTGTGTGAGGGCGTCCTGCAGGGTGCGGATGGCACTGCCAGCCAACTCGGGCGCCACCACCCAGCGCCGGGTCCCCCATTCCTGCATCAGACCAAGGGTGTGCGGGTTGAAGATGTTCAGTGTGGGGCCGGCAATCCAGTCGCGCCGTCCGGCCTGGGTCAGCAGGTGCACTGCGGACATGTCGTTGGCTTCGACCCGGAAGCGGGGGTCGGCAATGATCCGGCGCAGGGCCTTGAGGTCGGATTCGGATTCGATCAGCGACTGCGAGGACAGCACCACTTCCTTGCCCGCGTCGGCGAGCATTGCGGCGACCTCCAGCCAGTCCTCCTGGCGCAGTTCGTGGCGACGCGAGCACACGGTTTCCCCCAGATACACGATGTCGAGGGGGCTTTCGGCCAGTTCGGCATAGAAGTCGAGGGTGGCCTGCCGGGGCCAGTAGTACAGCAGCGGCCCCATGGCCAAGCGGGGAGTGCGTGACATGAGCGGGGGCATGGTCGTCATCATTTCCATGGGCGGTAGTAGGCGCCGAGGGTGTGGCTGCGGCCTTCGGAGACCTTGTCGAGTTCGGCCATCCAGCCGGGCTGGGGGGCGAAGCCGGCCGGGTCCTGCTGCAGGCGGTCGAGTGCGGCACGCCAGACCCGGGTGACTTGCCCGACATACGCGGGGCTGCGCTGGCGGCCTTCGATCTTGATCGCACGGATGCCTGCGCGGGCCAGTTCAGGGAGCATTTCCAGTGTGTTCAGGCTGGTGGGCTCCTCGATGGCGTAGTACGTCTCGCCCTGTACGTCGAAGCGCCCCTTGCACAGGGTGGGGTAACCGGCACGCTCGTGGTCTTCGAAGCGGTCGATGAGAATGCCGTTGAGCCGGGTTTCCATGCCCCGGGGCGTTTGCTCCCAGCGCACATGCTTGCCGGGCGAGCAGGCACCGTTGCAGTTCGGCGATTCGCCGGTGGCGTAGGCGGACAGCGCGCAGCGCCCCTCCACCATCACGCACAGGCCACCGAAGCCGAAAACTTCGATCTCCACGTCGGTGTGGGCGATGACCTGCTCCACCTGAGCGAGGGACAGTACCCGTGGCAGCACGGCCCGCTGGATGCCGAACTGTGCCCGGTACAGGTTGATGGCCTCGTAGCTGGTGGCGGACCCTTGCACGGACAGGTGCAACCGCAGTTCGGGATGGACCCGGTGAGCGTAGGCCATCAGCCCGGGGTCGGCAAGGATCAGGGCATCGATGCCGAATTCCGCCGCACGGTCGATCGCAGTCGTCCAGTCTTGCCAGTTTGCGGTCTGGGGATAGGTGTTGAGCGCCAGCAATACTTTGCGCCGGCGTTCATGGGCATAGCGCACGCCTTCGCGCATGGCTTTGGGGTCGAAGTTCAGGCCGGTGAAGTTGCGCGCATTGGTGGCGTCCTTGAAGCCCAGGTAGACACAGTCTGCGCCATTGTCGACCGCCGTCTTGAGCGCCGGCAGGCTGCCTGCCGGGCAGACCAGTTCGATGGGGAGTGGAGCTGTCATGAAGCGTATATCCGCAGCAGCAAGTATGAAAGTCCGGGCAGTCTAGTGAAGCAGGGGAGGCGATGCGTTGACCCGTGTCAAAACGCGGGACAGCGTTCAGCAGGGACTTTTCGCCATGGATCGCTCCACGGCTCTTCGAATCTATGACTTTAGTCAAATGTTTCGGAGGTCCTGGAAACGTGCTGTTGCACTTCTCCGGGTTTGATCATAATGCGAAGAAACAAGGCTCCGGCAGTTCTTGGCGGTGGCTGTCGTCAGATCGTCAGGCTGTAGTGCGGGTTGTTTTTTTCGCGATTCGATATATGCTGAATGAGTTGTGATTGAAGTGTGAAAGACTGTGAGCCGTGTCTCGGGGACGTGCAGACAGGCGGCAGGGTGGTGCCCAAGGAAAGAAGGGAGAGCATCATGCTTGAGCATATGACTTTGCGGATCAGGATCATTCTCCTGGTGGTCGTGGCCCTGCTGGCGGTGATGGCGCTGTCGATATGGTCTGCGGTGTCGACACGGAACGAGATGATCGATGGACGGAAAGAGGTGATCCGTGCGGTCATGGATTCAGCCTACAACCTTGCGCATCACTATCATGCCCTGGAGCGAGCGGGCGCGCTGTCGCGCGAACAGGCACAAAGGGCGGTGGCCGACTCGTATCTGGCGGGGCGTTATGGCGGCGCGGACCGCAAGGCCGAGTATGTTTATGCCTGGACGGTTGAAGGGGTTGGGGTTGCGCATGTTCGTGAAGAAATGATCGGACAGAACATGCTCGACCGGATACGCGATGGCGCGGGGCGCTACACCCTGAAGGACATCCTGGCTGCGTTGCGGGCCAGCCCGGAGGGTGCCGCATATGTCAATACCAGCTTCCCTCGTCCGGGACAACAGGAGCCGGTGCCCAAGCTCCAGTATGCGATGCTCTTTGAGCCCTGGGGCTGGTTCATTGGCACCGGAGTGTATATGGACGATGTCGATAGCGAATTCCGGCAGCGTCTGCTGAGCATGCTGGGTGTGGTGGCTCTGATCCTGCTGCTGTTGGGGGGCATCGGTGTCGTGATTGCCCGAGGCGTCCTGCGGCAGGTGGGGGGGGAACCGCGCGAAGCGATTGCCCTGATGGCGCGGGCGGCCAGAGGTGATTTGACCGTGGAAGTGCATACGGCGCCGCCGGGCAGCATGCTCGCATCGTTTGGCGACATGGTGCGTTCGATACGGCAGATGGTGCTCGAGATTGGCTCCGGTGCGCAACGTCTGGCCGCAGGCGCAGAGCGCATCTCGAGTGCGTCCAGCGAGGTGGCTGTAGCGTCACAGCATCAGGCCGATGCTACGGCAACGATGGCTGCGGCCATCGAGCAGATGACGGTGAGCATCAATCACATTTCCGACAGCGCCCGTGAAACCGAGGCCGACTCGGCCAGTTCCGCACAACTGGCCGACGAAGGGCAGGTCAGCGTGATGCAGGCGAGCGAGGACATCCAGCGCATTGCCTCGTCGGTGACGGATGCATCCAGCCGGGTGCGGGCACTCGACGAGCGGGCCCGGCAGATTTCCTCGATTGCGGGGGTGATCAAGGAGATTGCCGGGCAGACCAATCTGCTGGCGCTGAATGCGGCGATTGAAGCTGCCCGGGCGGGTGAGCAGGGGCGCGGTTTTGCCGTGGTGGCCGATGAGGTACGCAAGCTGGCCGAGCGCACGGCGACGGCGACGGTCGAAATCGAGCAGATGATTCACGGCATCCAGACCGAGACCGGCAGGGTGGTGAGCTCCATGGATGAAGCCTTGCCGCAGGTCGATCAGGGCGTGCAGGCTTCCTGTGAGGCAGCAGACGCCTTGCGCAGGATCAAGTCGGGTGCAGAGTCTGCCCTGGGTCGGATTCGTGAAGTGGCGCATGCGACGCGCGAGCAGAGCGTGGCCAGTTCCAGCATTGCACAAAAGGTCGAGGAGATTGCACAGATGGTCGAGGAGACCAATGCGGCAACCCGCTCGAGCGCACAGATTGCGGCCGAGCTGGAGGGCATTTCAAGCGAGTTGCAGAAAATGGTCGGGCGCTTCCGCTGCTGAGGCGAGCCATTAGCCAAAGGTGCGATACAGCTCCAGCACCACCAGGATGGAGACGATTGCAATCAGCAGGCTCAGGCGATTGGCCTGTTTGCGCTGGGCGTCGGCCAGCCGGCTGAGCTGGTCTTTCTGGGCCCGGTAGTGTTTCTCGGGTTCGGTCAGTGCCTTGTGCACCAGCCGGGGCAGTTGCGGCAGGGTGCCGGCGTAGGCGGGCGCTTCCTCGCGGATGCTGTTGAGCAGGGCGCGCAATCCCATTTGCTCGTTCATCCAGCGTTCAAGAAAGGGTTTGGCGGTTTTCCACAGGTCGAGTTCCGGGTCGAGTTGGCGCCCCAGGCCTTCGATGTTGAGTAATGTCTTTTGCAGCAGCACCAGCTGGGGCTGCACTTCCATTTCAAAGCGGCGGGCCGTCTGGAACAGGCGCAGCAGGGTCTTGCCGAAGGAGATGTCCTTCAGTGGCTTGTCGAAGATGGGTTCGCACACGGTGCGGATGGCAGCCTCGAATTCGTCCACCCGGGTCTTGGCCGGCACCCAGCCTGCCTCGATGTGCGCCAGCGCAACGCGGCGGTAGTCGCGCTTGAAGAAGGCGAGAAAGTTCTGTGCGAGGTAGTTCTTGTCTTCCTCGTTGAGCGTGCCCATGATGCCGAAGTCGAGCGCAATGTAGCGCCCGTCGGCATGCACCAGGATGTTGCCTGGGTGCATGTCGGCGTGAAAGAAGCCGTCGCGGAACACCTGGGTGAAGAAGATTTCCACGCCCGCGCGCGACAGGGCCGGCAGGCTGGTGCCCTGTGCCTGCAGCGCTTCGATTTGCGAGATCGGGATGCCATGCATGCGCTCCATCACCATCACCGAGCGTCCGCACCAATCCCAGTGCACTTCCGGCACCACCAGCAAGCCGGAGTCCTTGAAGTTGCGCCGCAACTGCGAGCAGTTGGCGGCCTCGCGCATCAGGTCGAGTTCGTCGTTGAGGTACTTGGTGAATTCGGCCACCACCTCGCGGGGCTTCAGGCGCCGGCCTTCCGGCCACAGTTTTTCGAGCATGATGGCGGCTGTTTCCAGCAGGGCCAGATCATGGGCGATGACCTTGTCGATGCCCGGCCGCAGGATCTTCACCGCTACTTCGGTGCCGTCCGGCAGCTCTGCGAAATGCACCTGCGCCACCGAGGCCGAAGCGACCGGTTCGCGCTGGAAACGGGTAAACACGCTGTCGACCGGCTTGCCGTAGAAGCCTTCCAGAACCGCCATGGCCTGCTCGGACGGGAAAGGCGGCACCCGGTCCTGCAGGAGCGCCAGTTCATTGGCCAGGTCCGGCGGGAGCAGATCGCGGCGTGTTGACAGCATCTGCCCGAACTTGACGAAGATGGGACCAAGCGACTCCAGCGCCTGGCGCAGGCGCACTGCGCGTGGCTCACTGAAGCGTCGCCAGAAGAACACCACCTGCCACAGGCGCAGCAGGCGCCCGCTGGGGTCGGCGTCGAGCACCATCTGATCGAGTCCGAAACGCAGACCTGCATGGACGATTCTGGCAAGACGGAAAAGGCGCACGGCAGAAGGCTTATCAGGAGGCAAAGGCAGGACTCTATCCCGAAAGAGAGCGGGGCGGAAGCATGGGCCGCTGCGCAGGGCATGGGGACAGTGATGCAGGTGGCGCGGGTTTTTGCCCTGCAGCAATCATTGCTTACCCGGTAAGTGGCGGTCAATCCGTTATAATTCAGCCCTTTTCGAAAGCCCGAGTGCCATGAGCGCCGAACCGAAACTTCATCTCGCAGAACTTCTCAAGACCGCGCTCAAGAGCGTGGCGCCCGAACTTGCCGATACCGCCATTCATCTTGAGCGGCCCAAGCAGGCAGGTCACGGCGATTTTGCCACCAATCTGGCGATGCAACTGGCCAAGCCCATGCGGCGCAATCCGCGCGAGTTGGCCACCCTGCTGCTGGCCGAGCTGCCCGCCTCGCCCTGGGTGACCAAGGCCGAGATTGCCGGCGCCGGGTTCATCAATTTCACCTTGTCGAATGCCGTGAAAACCGGCGTGGTGGGCGAGGTGCTGGCCCAGGGGGCGGGATTTGGCCGGGGTGCGGCCAAGGGCGTGAAGGTGCAGGTGGAGTTTGTCTCTGCCAACCCCACCGGCCCCTTGCATGTCGGCCATGGCCGTGGGGCCGCGTATGGCGCCTCGCTCGCGTCGGTGCTCGACTTTGCCGGTTACGAGGTATTCCGCGAATACTATGTGAACGACGCCGGCCGGCAGATGGACATTCTGGCGCTGTCGACCTGGTTGCGTTACCTGGCCCTCTTCGACATCGAAGTGCCGTTTCCGCCGAATGCCTATCAGGGCGACTATGTGATCGACATGGCGCGTGAGCTGCGCGACGCCCATCGGGACCGTTTCGCACGTGTGACCCGTGAACAACTGCTGGCCGACACGCCGGGCCTGCCTGAAACCGAGCGCAAGGACGACGAGGCCAAGACGCAGCGCGAGCTGCATCTTGATGCCCTGATTGCCAATGCCAAGCGTCTGCTGGGCGAGGACTACCCCTGGGTGCATGGCTTTGCGCTCAATGAACAGCTGGGCGACGGTCGCGAGGACCTCGAAGGCTTCGGGGTGTCCTTCGACAAGTGGTTTTCCGAGAAAAGCCTGTTCGATACCGGCTTGGTCGAGCGCGCCGTGGCCGAGCTTGAGCGACGTGGCCACATTTATGTGCAGGATGGCGCGAAGTGGTTCCGCTCCACCGCCTTTGGCGACGAGAAGGACCGGGTGGTGCAGCGCGACAACGGTCAATACACCTACTTTGCATCGGACATTGCCTACCACCTGAACAAGTTCGAGCGCGGCTTTGACCGCCTGATCGATGTGTGGGGGGCGGATCACCATGGCTACATTGCCCGGGTGAAGGGAGCGATTCAGGCGTTGGGTCTGCCCGCCGAGCGTCTGGATGTGGCGCTGGTGCAGTTTGCGGTGCTGTATCGCAACGGGCAGAAGGCGTCGATGTCCACCCGCTCCGGCGAGTTCGTTACCCTGCGTTCCTTGCGTGAGGATGTAGGCAACGATGCCTGCCGCTTCTTCTATGTTCTGCGCAAGAGCGACCAGCATCTCGACTTCGACCTGGACCTGGCGAAGAGCCAGAGCAACGAGAACCCGGTGTATTACATCCAGTATGCGCATGCGCGGGTGTGTTCGGTCATGAACCAGTGGGGCGGCGAACGGGAGGAACTGGCCGGGGCCGATGCGGGTCTGCTCACCCATGAGCGGGAACTGGCGTTGTGCGCACGCCTGGGGGCCTTTCCCGAGATTGTGCAGAATGCCGCTGCAGACTACGCGCCACACCAGATTGCCTTTTATCTGAAGGATCTCGCAGGCGATTTCCACGGCTGGTACAACGCCGAGCGCATGCTGGTCGACGATGCCGCCCTGTGTCTGGCGCGTGTGGCGCTGGCCTGCGCAGTGCGCGAGGTGCTGGCATCGGGCCTGAAATTGCTGGGCGTGTCTGCGCCTGAGTCGATGTAATTGGTGGAGGCATCCTTGTGAGTCGTGAATCCCGACCCCGTCAGAAAACCCGTACGGCATCCAGCAAGAGTGGCGGTGGCATCATCGTCGGGATTTTCATTGGCCTGATTTTGGGAGGACTGTGCGCGGCCGGCGCGGCCTGGTACTTCACCCGGCACTCGCCCTTTCAGCCGCAGCAGGCCGCCCCGGCCACACCTGCAGGCCAGCAGCAACCCATTGCCCTGCCCGGCAAGCCGGGCGACCGGCCGGTGGCCAAGCAGGATTTCGAGTTTTATCGCGTCCTGCCGCAGGGGGTGGATGCCGGCACCGACCCCCGTCCGACTCCGCCCGCCCAGGCGCCGGCGCGTGCCGAGCGGCTGTATCTGCAGGTGGGCGCCTTCGAGAACCCCGCCGAGGCAGATAACATGAAGGCCTTGCTCACCCTCAATGGCATTGATGCCAGCGCACAGCGTGCACAGTTGCCCGATGGGCGCATCGTGCATCGGGTGCGGGTGGGGCCGTTTTCCAAGCCGGAGGACATGAACCCGGTGCGGGCGCGCCTGGCCTCGGCCGGCTTCACGGCCACGGTGGTCCGCTCCAATCCGTAATACCGTGTCACACAATGATGGAACGCAGTGCCGGCCGCCGGGTCGGAGTCAGGGCATGCAGGCTTGGCGTCGGACATGAGGCCGACTGAACCGCCGTTTCTGGAAGAGGCTCGACCCGATTCGAGCATAGTGGAGGACATTGATGAACCGTCGTTTGATGCTCAAACAACTTGGGGCGCTGACTGCCCTGTCTGCAGCGGCCCCTTCGCTGCTCGCGCAGCAGGCCCGTTTTGTGACCCTGCCCAATCCGGTGGAGGGCGACACGCCGGGCAAGATCGAAGTGCTTGAGTTCTTCCATTATGGTTGCCCGCACTGCAAGGATTTCGACCCCTTGCTGAATACCTGGAAGAAGTCTCTGGCCGAAGATGTGGCCGTGCGTCGGGTGCCCGCCATCTGGGGCAATGCCCAGCTGCGCGAGTTGGCCCGCCTGTATTACACCATCGAGACCGCCGGTCTGGTGGATACGTTGCATGAGCCGGTGTTTGCCGCAGTCCAGCAGCAGAAGCGCCCGCTGCATACCGAAGAGGGCGTGCGTGCGTGGCTGTCGGGCTATCCGGATGTGGATGTCGAAGCGTTCATGAGTACGTACAAGTCCTTCGGCCTGCAGGCCATGATCCAGCGCGCCGATCAACTGGCTCGCACCTTCCGGGTGCAAGGCGTGCCCACCATGGCAGTGGGGGGGCGCTACCTCACCTCGGCCTCGATGACGGGCAGTCACGCCAGCGCGTTGGACATGGTCGATGAACTGATCGTGAAGGTGCGTGCAGAACAGGGCAGCTGATCGCCTGCAGCGCTTTTCCCGCATTCAGTGACAGGGGCCGGCATGTACCGGCCCCTGTCTCGTTTACCCCATGAAGCCCTGTCTGGAGCAGGGGGATTTTCCGCCCAGGCGTCCGCTGCAGGATGCAACGGTGCTAGGATGCGCGGTTATTGATGACCAAGGGAGACATGATTCATGGCGGACACTCAGGAAACGGTGGAACGCAGACGGCGGCAGCGCTTTGTTGCGAAGCGTCGCGGTGAGTATTGCTTCTGGGCCCGGATTGGCGAGCGCCGCCTGCCTCTGCTCGATCTGTCGCTGGAGGGTTTTGGTGTGGCCGCCGAATCTGCGCCCGTGCCCGGCGAGTCGTTCGACTTCGTGCTGGAGCGCTTTGGCGTGCCGGACCGGATTGCCGGGCAGGCACGCGTCATGAACCGTTTCGAGACGGACGGCGGCACGCAGGTCGGGGTGTTGTTCGAGGGGCTGTCCGAAGCGGACCGTGAACGCCTGAAAGACTGGTTGACTGCGCATGTTCTGATCAATGCGTCGGTGCCGATTACCGAGCGTGACGCGAGCAACATCGTGTCCGGACCGTCGCTGGTGTGATGCTGACGGAATGACCCTCGCTCCGTCGCGGGAGCCCTACGGGAAAACCAAGGTGCCAGAGCCTGAGACCATGCAGTAAGGTGATCCGACGATAGTGGGCGGGGACGGCTCAGGCGTGCGGTCCGAACGCCAGACTGCACATGGCCGTCGCATGCCCGGAGCAACGAGGAGGCACGATGGACTTGCTCAAGGCGGAGAACGGCCAGGCACTGGTCGAGGCAGTACAGAAGCAGATTTCCGGGCGCCTGTCGGCCGATCAGGCCGGTCGGGTGCAGCGTTTTGCTGCGCGTTACTTCAGGCAGCTCGATGACGAAGATCTGAATGGTCGCAGCGTGGCCGATTTGTATGGTGCGGTACTCAGTCACTGGCACTTCATGCAGCGGCATGCATCCGGCACACGGGTGAGGGTATACAACCCACGCCTGGAGGAGCACGGCTGGGAGTCCACCCACACCATCATCGAGATCGTCAGCGATGACAGCCCCTTCCTGGTCGATTCGGTGACCATGGAGGTCAACCGCCAGGGGCTGACCCTGCATCTGATCATCCATCCGGTGGTGGCCGTGCTGCGCGATGCCAAGGGCACGCTGCTCGATCTGGCCGACGACGCGACTCGCCAAGGAGCACGCCTCGAGTCCGTGATGCACCTGGAGGTCGACCGGCGCAGCGAACGGGCCGATCTGGATGCCCTGCAGGCCGGGCTGGAACAAGTGCTGGGCGACGCGCGGCGGGCCGTCGAGGACTGGCCGGCGATGCAGCAGCGCCTGACCGAAATCATTTCCGAGGTGGAAGGCGCCCGTCCACCGGTGGAGGAGGAAGCCCTGAGCGAATCGCTGGCCTTCCTGCGCTGGCTGCTCGACGACAACTGCGTGTTGCTGGGGTGCCGGGATTACGATCTGATACTGGAGGGCGAGGAGCCCGAGCTGAGGATATGCCCGGGCTCCGGGCTGGGGCTGCTCAGGGAGCAGGGTGCGCAGACACATCTGTCCGCCCATGTCAGCGCCACCGTCAACTCCCGCTCCTTTTCCGCCTTGCCTGCCGGGCTGAAGCGGCAGGCGGTCGAACCGGTGCTGCTCACCGTGTTCAAGTCCAGCACCCGTTCCACGGTGCACCGACCGGGCTATCTGGATCACTTCAGCGTGAAACGTTTCGATGCCGAGGGGCGGGTGTGTGGCGAGCGCCGTGTCATCGGTCTACTCACTTCGACGGCTTACAGCGTCAGTCCGCGTCAGATTCCCCTGTTGCGCAAGAAAGTGGCGCATGTGCTGGAGCGTGCCGGATACCTGCCGCGCAGCCATGCGGCCAAGGCGCTGATGACCATTCTGGAGCGCTATCCACGCGACGAACTGTTCCAGATCGGTGTGGAAGAGCTGTTCCTGCACGCAATGGGCATTCTCCGTCTGGGCGAACGGCAGCGAACCCGCCTGTTCCTGCGTCGCGACCCGTTCGACCGCTTTGTGTCCTGCCTGATCTATGTGCCACGCGAGCACTACAACACCGAACAGCGCGTGCGCATGCAGGCGGTGCTGGTGGAGGCTTTCGGCGGGAGCGCGGCAGAATTCGATGTGCATTTTTCCGAATCCGCGCTGGCGCGCATCCACATCATCGTGCGCACCGGGGCGGGGCCGTTGCCCGCGTTCGAGGTGCGCGAACTGGAGGCCCGGCTGGTTCGAGCCTCGCGTCGCTGGGAAGACGAATTGCAGCAGGCCCTGCTGGAGCATTGCGGCGAGGAGCGCGGGCTGGCCCTGCTGCGCCGTTATGGTCAGGGTTTTCCGGCGGGCTATCGTGAGCATTATCCTGCCCGGGTGGCAGTGTTCGACATTGAGCAGATGGAGCAGCTTGCCGATGAGCAGGCGCTCGCAATGAGCCTGTACGTGCCGCTGGAGGTGCCTGACGGGCGGCTTAATTTCAAGCTGTACCGTGCTGCGCCGGTGCCCCTCTCGCACAGTCTGCCAATGCTGGAGCACATGGGGGTGAAGGTGGTCGACGAGCGTCCCGCCGAAGTGCTGAGGCAGGATGGCAGCCGCATCTGGATTCATGACTTCGGCCTGGCTTTCAGCGGCACCGACGAGCTGGATATCGAGCGCCTGCGACCACTCTTTCAGGAGGCCTTCCTGCGCGTCTGGCGGGGCGACATCGAGAACGACGACTTCAACCGCCTGACCCTGCTGGCCGGCCTGAGCTGGCGCGAGGTCAGCGTGCTGCGTGCCTATGCCCGGCACATGAAGCAGGCAGCCTTCACCTTCAGCCAGAGCTACATGGAACAGACGCTGGCGAATTATCCGGCGCTCGCGCGACAGTTGGTGGAGCTGTTCATGCTGCGTTTCGACCCCGCACGCGGTCGCAACCGCGAGAAACAATGCGACAAGCGTGTCGCCGACATCGAGGCCGCCCTCAACACGGTGGCCAACCTGGACGAAGACCGCATCCTGCGCCAGTTCCTGGCGATGATCCTGGCCACCTTGCGCACCAATTACTTCCAGAAGGCGCGCGACGGCCAGCCCAAACCGTATCTGTCCTTCAAGTTCGATCCGCAGCGCATCCCCAATCTCCCGCAGCCGCGCCCGATGTTCGAGATTTTCGTGTACTCGCCGCGGGTCGAAGGGGTGCATCTGCGTGGAGGCAAGGTGGCGCGGGGCGGGCTGCGCTGGTCGGACCGCATGGAAGACTTCCGCACCGAGATTCTCGGGCTGGTGAAAGCGCAGATCGTGAAGAATGCGGTGATCGTGCCGGTCGGCTCCAAGGGCGGCTTTGTGGTGAAAAATCCGCCACCAGGAGGAGATCGCGAAGCCCTGATGGCCGAGGGCGTGGCCTGCTACAAGACCTTTCTCAGCGGTTTGCTCGACCTGACCGACAACCTTGTGCAGGGTACGCTCACCCCGCCTCCGGATGTGGTGCGCCATGACGATGACGACCCCTATCTGGTGGTGGCCGCAGACAAGGGTACGGCGACCTTCTCCGACCGCGCCAATGAGGTGGCAGCCGAGTATGGCTTCTGGCTGGGCGATGCTTTTGCGTCCGGCGGTTCGGTGGGCTATGACCACAAGAAGATGGGCATCACCGCCCGTGGCGCCTGGGAGTCGGTCAAGCGGCATTTCCGCGAAATGGGGCTGGACACGCAGAGTCAGCCCTTCAGCGTGGTGGGCATTGGCGACATGTCCGGCGATGTGTTCGGCAACGGCATGTTGCTGTCGCGCCATGTGCGCCTGGTGGCGGCGTTTGACCACCGGCATGTGTTCATCGACCCCGATCCGGACCCGGAGGTGTCGTGGAAGGAGCGTGCCCGGCTGTTCGCGTTGCCGCGTTCGTCGTGGGACGACTATGACAAGGCACTGATCTCCGGAGGCGGGGGGGTGTGGTCACGCAGTGCCAAATCCATCCGCCTGCCGGCCCGGGCACGCGAGGTGCTGGGGGTGGAGGCCGAATCCCTGCCGCCTGCCGAGCTGATTCGGGCGATCCTGCGCGCGCCGGTCGATCTGCTTTACAACGGAGGCATTGGCACCTACATCAAGGCCAGCAGCGAGAGCGACCTGTCGGTGGGCGATCGTGCCAACGACGCCGTACGGGTGAATGGCGCGGAGTTGCGCTGCAAGGTGGTCGGTGAAGGCGGCAACCTTGGCGTCACCCAGCTGGGCCGGATCGAGTACGCCTTGAAAGGCGGTCGCATCAATACCGATGCCATCGACAACTCCGGAGGGGTGGATTGCTCCGATCACGAGGTCAACATCAAGATCCTGCTCAACAGCGTGGTGACCGAAGGAGAGCTCACCCTCAAGCAGCGCAACAAGTTGCTTGCACAGATGACCGACGAAGTGGCGCAACTGGTGCTGCGCGACAACTATGCGCAGACACAGATCCTGTCGCTGCTGCGCTCGCGCGGGGTATCGTTGCTGGACGAGCAGGCCGAGTTCATCCGCAGGCTGAGTCATGCCGGCAAGCTCAACCGCAAGATCGAATTCCTGCCCAATGACGAGGAAATTGCCGAGCGCAAGCTTGCCCAGAGCGGATTGGTCACGCCCGAACTGGCCGTGCTGCTGGCCTACAGCAAGATCGAGCTGTACGACGAAGTGCTGGTTTCCGACGTTCCGGAAGACCCCTACATGTCAACCGCGCTGGCGCGCTACTTTCCCGGGCCGGTGCGCGAGCGTTTTCCCGAGCAGGTCGAGCGCCATCCGCTGCGTCGCGAAATCATCGCCACCCATGTCGTCAACAGCATGATCAACCGCGTCGGACCGACTTTTGTCAGCCGCCTGCAAAGTGAGTCGGGCGCAGCTTCGGCCGACATTGTCCGTGCCTACATGGCCACGCGTGAAGTGTTTGGGCTGGTCCCCCTGTGGCGCGAGATCGAGGCACTCGACACTCTGGTCGGTGACGCAGTGCAGAAGGCGATGATGCTCGAAACCGTACGCCTGATACAGCGGGGCACGGGCTGGTTTCTGCGTCACCGCAACCGGCTGGCCGACCTGGCTGCCACGCTGGAACATTTCTCCGGGGGGGTGGCCACGCTGGGCACGCGCCTGGCTGAGTTGGTCGGGGAAGGGTATCGCGCCCAGCTTGAGTCCGCTGCGACGCGGATCGAAGAGCAGGGCGTGCCCGGATCGCTTGCCCGGTGTGTGGCCGGTCTGGATGAGCTGTATTCTGCCCTGGACCTGGTGGAGGTGTCGGCAGAGTGCGGGCGTACCGAGGTCGATGCCGCGCAGGTGTATTTCTCGCTCGGTGAAGCGCTCGACCTGCACTGGCTGGGTCAGCAGGTGGGCGCCCTGCCGGCCGACAACCGTTGGCAATCGCTCGCGCGCAGTGCGCTGCGTGGGGATGTCTCCGCCCAGGCGCGGGCGCTCACCGTCCAGGCATTGCGCAGCGCCGGGCAGGATGTGGCGCCCGAGGAGGTGGTGAGCCATTGGCTGGAGGCAAACGCCATGCAGCTTGAGCGTTACCGCCAGTTGCTCACCGATGTACGCAACGCTCCGAACACCGACATGGCCATGCTGTCGGTGCTGCTCAGGGAGTTGCGGGGGATGCCGTGACCGTTGACGCTTCGCGCCTGGCCCGGGCGCGTTGCATGAACCACACCCCGCCCAGCAATAGCAGGGCGGGGATGAACATCCACTCCTTGGCCGGACGGTCGGGGAGTGGAATCTCGATCACGCGGATGGCAAACCCCTGTTCGATCCCCAGCCGCTCGGCCGGGCTGCCGAAGCGCACCGCCGCCACCTGTACCTGATCGCCCAGGCTCATCACTGTCAGCCCCATGCTGGCCAGGCGTTCGCGTGCGCTGAGTGGCTGGCCGTCATTGCCGGTGTTGTTGCCCAACTGTAGCAGAACGCCCTTCGAGACTTCGTTCCCCTCCAGCGTCATGCCCTCGATCCATACCCGCAAGCTGGCATTGCGCGGTGCCTGTTCGACCAGCCGGCTCAGTTCGGTGGGCGGTACTTCCTCGTAGGGCGGATACACCATGTCCATCCAGAATCCCGGGCGGAACAGGCTGAAGGCCACCAGCATCAGCAACCCTGCCTCCCACAGCTTGTTGCGGGTGACGAACCAGCCCTGTGTGGCTGCAGCGAAAGTCAGGCTGGCGAGGATGGCGGTGACGATGGTGAGGATGAGCTGGAAGCTGCTGTCGATGCCGATCAGCAGCAGCTGGGTGTTGAAGATGAACATGAACGGCAGGATGGCGGTGCGGACACTGTAGCCAAAGGCCGTCAGACCGGTGCGGATCGGGTCGCTGTTGGCGATGCCTGCGGCCGCATAGGAAGCCAGACCGACCGGTGGCGTCACGTCTGCCATCAGGCCGAAGTAGAACACGAACAGGTGCACGGCGATGAGCGGCACGAGCAGACCGGTTTGCGCACCGAGTTCGACAATCACCGGGGCCATCAGTGAGGACACGACGATGTAGTTTGCGGTAGTCGGCAGCCCCATGCCCAGGATCAGGCAGATCACGGCGACCATCACCAGCATGATCATCAGGTTGCCCCCCGAGATCAGTTCCACCAGTTCGGTCATCACCAGCCCGATGCCGGTCAGGGTGACCGTGCCGACGATGATGCCGGCGGTGGCCGTGGCAATCGCGATGGCGATCATGTTGCGGGCGCCGGTGACCAGCCCGTTGAGCAGGTCGAGAAAACCCTGTCGCGTGGCATTGGCATACTGCCCGCTTTTGCGGAAGAAGGCAAAAATCGGCCGTTGGGTGACCAGGATGAACATCAGGAAGCAGGTGGCCCAGAAGGCGGACAGCGCAGGCGAAAGCTGCTCGATCATCAGGTTCCAGATGAGGGCCGCGACCGGCAGCAGGAAATGCAGGCCGGACTTGAGGGTGGGGCCGATTTCCGGCAGGTATTCCATCTTCTCGTTCGGATCCTCCATGTGCAGCTCGGGAAAATGCGCTGCATAGGCGATCAGGCCAATGTAGGCGGCCAGCATGAGCCCGCCCACGATCAGAAAGGAGGCGTCGCCCGTGACCGTCTTGATCCAGCCGAAGCCCCAATAGACGATGCCTGCCAGAATGATCACGCCGGACAGCGTCATCAGCGTGCTGATCATGGCACTGCGCAAGGGAATGGGCTCACGCCGGGGCAGCCCCTGGAGGTTCGATTTCATGGCCTCCAGATGCACGATGTAGAACAGCGCGATGTAAGAGATCAGTGCCGGCACGATGGCGTGCTTCATCACCTGCACATATGAAATGCCGACATACTCCACCATCAGGAAGGCCGCCGCTCCCATTACCGGCGGCATCAACTGGCCATTCACCGACGAGGCGACCTCGACGGCCGCAGCCTTGTCCGGGCGGTAACCCACCCGTTTGATGAGGGGAATCGTGAAAGTGCCGGTGGTGACCACGTTGGCAATCGACGAACCGGAAATCAGTCCGGTAGAGGCGGAGGCCACCACGGCGGCCTTGGCGGGACCGCCGCGCAGATGGCCGAGCAGCGCAATCGCCGACTTGATGAAGTAGTTGCCCGCCCCGGCGGTTTCCAGCAGGGCACCGAACAGCACGAACAGAAAGATGAAACTTGCCGATACGCCTACGGCCACTCCGAACACGCCTTCGGTGGTCAGCCACAGGTGGCTCATGCCCTTGGAGAGCGAGGCTCCACGGTGGGCGATCAGGTCGGGCATGTACTGGCCGAAGAAAATATAGCCGAGGAAGGCTATGGCCAGAATCACGATCGGCAGGCCGAGTGCCCGCCGGGCGGCTTCCAGCAGCAGCACCAGGCCAGTGACCGCTACGACCAGATCGAGTGTGGTGGGCAGGCCCGGGCGGGTGGAGAGTTCGGCGTAGAACAGGTACAGATAACCGGCACAGAAGGCGGCCACGACTGCGAGCAGCCAGTCGAACAGGGGAACATAGTCGCGCGGCGAGCGCTTGAAGGCCGGATAGGCCGCAAACCCCAAAAACACTGCAAAGGCCAGGTGAATCGCCCGCGATTCGGTGCTGTTGAGCACAAAAACGCCCAGACTGAAGGGAAAGGGCGAGGCGATCCAGAGCTGGAACAATGACCAGCACAGTGCCAGCATGAGCAGGAATTTTGCGGCCAGGCCAGTCGGCTGGCGTCCGCCGGTGTCGGCTTCCGCTACGATCTGCCGGAGTTCTTCGTCGGTCAGCTCATGGTGATGAGCTTGAGGGGTCGTGCCATTCTGCTGGGTCATTGCAGCACCTGTGCTGAACGCAAGGCGGCGACGGTGGGTCGTCCGTCGCCGCTGTCAGGAAAGGCGCACGCGTGCAGGGGGTGCCCGGCGTGCGGTCAGGATGGGTGCGGCGCCTTGCCGGTATGGCATGACTGCCGCACCCCGGTGAAGGGGGACTTACATCCAGCCCCGTTCCTTGTAGTACTTGACTGCGCCGTCGTGCAGCGGTGCGGACAGGCCGTTCTTGATCATGTCCGCTTCCTTCAGGTGCCCGAAGGCCGGGTGCAGCTTCTTGAAGTCTTCGAAGTTCTCGAACACGGCTTTCACCATGGTGTAGACGACATCTTCCGGCACTTTGGTGGAGGTCACGAAGGTGGCCAGCACGCCGTAAGTCGGGGTGGGTTCCGGGTTGGCGTTGTACAGTCCGCCGGGAATGTCGACCATGGCATAGTAAGGACGCTCGGCGACCAGCTTCTCGACGGCCGGACCGGTCAGCGGGACCAGTTTCGCGCCGCAGGTGGTGGTCGGGTCCTGAATGTTGGCCGACGGATGGCCCACGCCATAGATGAAGCCGTCGATCTGGTTGTCGCACAGGGCCGCGCCGTGTTCGTCGGCCTTCAACTCGCCGGCCAGAGCAAAGTCGGACATTTTGATGCCCATTTCCTTGATCAGCTCTTCGAGTGAGGCGCGCTGGCCGGAACCCGGGTTGCCGACGTTGAAGCGCTTGCCTTTGAAATCCTCGAACTTGGTCACCCCGGCATCGGCGCGGGCCAGCACGGTAAAGGGCTCGGGATGCAGCGAGAATACCGAACGCAGCTCCTGGTTGGCGCCAGAGTCCTTGAACGAGCTGCTGCCGTGGTAGGCGTGATACTGCCAGTCGGACTGGGCGACGCCAAAGTCGAGTTCACCGCCACGGATGGTGTTCAGGTTGTAGATCGACCCGCCGGTGCTTTCCACCGAGCAGCGGATGCCGTGCTGGGCGCGGTTCATGTTGATCAGGCGGCAGATTGCGCCGCCGGCTGCGTAATACACGCCAGTGACACCGCCGGTGCCGATCGTGACGAACTGCTGCTGGGCATGAACCGAAGATGTGCCAAGGGTGCCGACAAGGGCAAACGCGGCTGCGATCGCGGACAGTTTTTTCATGCTGCATCCTCCTGAATGGAATTGGAAAAACAGGTCACGGCTGAAGCCGGAGAGGCTTCGCCGGGACACGCCGTTGTGGCGCGCCGGGTGTCTGTGAGCACGAACACTAACCCGTGCAGGGCGGGGCTGTCACCTTAGGGATAGTCAGCACTAGGGTTAACCCCGATGCTCCGGGTGTCATGGCTGCTGACCCCGGAGTCATCGCTGTGGATGACGCAAGGGATATGCTGTGCGCGTGGTCCGGGCTGGACACAGGGGACTCAGAAAGCCGCTGTCCCCGCAGGCATGCTCCCGTCTTCGTCATGCTCGTGGGCACTGGCGCCGGCATGCCAGAAGACGACTTCCATGCGCCCGTCGTGATGCTCGACGATGCCGGTGCAGCTGTCGACCCAGTCGCCGCAGTTGAGGTAGCGCACGCCGTCGAGATCGTGGTCGGCGGCCCAGTGAATGTGCCCGCAGATCACGGCATCCAGCTGTTTGCCACGGGCGGCGTGGGCGATCGAGGATTCGAAATCGAACACGAAGCTGACGGCCTTCTTCACCTTCTGCTTGGCGTAACCGGCCAGCGACCAGTAACCCGGCCGTCCAAGCAGGCGGCGCATCTTGGACAGCCAGTGGTTCAGGCTGACCAGCAGGTTGTAGCCGACATCGCCCAGTACGGCGACCCAGCGGTGGTGGCGCGTGACCTGGTCGTAGTCGTCGCCATGCAGCAGCCAGTACCGGCGCCCGTCTGCGGCCACATGCACCCATTCGCTTTCCACCTGAATGTCGCCGAAGGCGATGCCGGCATAGTCGCGCAAGGCTTCGTCATGGTTGCCCGGAATGAAGATCACCCGACAGCCGTGGCGTGCCCGGCGCAACACCTTCTGCACCACCGTGTTGTGTGTGCGTGGCCAGTGGATGCTGCGATTCATGGCCCAGAAGTCGACGATGTCTCCCAGCAGGAACAGGTGTTCCGAAGGGTATTCGCGCAGAAAGGCGAGCAAGCGCTCGGCTTGGCAGGCGCGGGTGCCCAGATGGACATCGGAAATGAAGACCGAACGGACCGCCGGCATCAGCGTGCCACCCGGGTCAGGGGGGCGTGCGGGCAGTCGCCGGCAGGCTGCTGGGCATGCTGCGCCACGATCCGTGTCAGAGCGCACGCAAAGTGGTCGTTGATCCTGTCCCAGTCCAGCGCCTCGCTGCGCAGACGCGCGGCAATGCCCAGCATGCGCCGGCGCGGCGCGTCTCCGGTCAGCTGTTCGGCCTGCTCGATGAAGGCCTGCGCGTCGCTGGGTGGCACCGTCAGCCCATCGGTACAGGAGGTGATCACCTCGGCAGCGGCCGCATACTCGAAAGCCAGCACACACAGGCCGGAGGCCATCGCCTCCAGCGTGACGTTGCCAAAGGTTTCGGACAGGCTGGGAAACAGGAACAGGTCGGCCGACGCATAGTGCCGCGCCAACTCCTCACCCGTGCGCACACCCGCAAACAGCACCTCCGGGTGGGCGTGCTGCAGGGCCTGACGCATCGGTCCGTCGCCAACCACCACCAGCCGGGCCTCCGGGTGGAGCTTGCGCACTGCTTCATGGGTGCGCAACAGCAGGGGCAGATTCTTTTCCGGGGCCAGGCGTCCCACGCTCAGCAGCACCGGGTCGCGTGGACGCACACCCCACGAAGCGCGCAGTGCCTCGCAGCGTCGGGCCGGCGAGAACAGGCGGGTATCCACGCCGCGCGCGATCACTTCGACATTGCGATAGCCGCGTGCGCGCAGCGCATCGGCCAGTTCCCGGGTGGGCACCAGTGTCAGGGCGGTGCGGTTGTGCAGGCGCTTGAGCCAGGCGGCCACCGGCTGCTCCAGCCAGGCCAGGCCGTAATGCTGGCTGTAATGGTCGAACTGGGTATGGAAGTCGGATGTCACCGGCAAGCCCAGCTTGCGCGCCGCAGACACCGCAGACCAGCCGAGCGGCCCTTCGGTGGCCACGTGTACCAGATCGGGGCGTTGTCGCGACCACAGCCGGACCAGGCGGGCACGCGCCGGCAGCCCGAAGCGCAGGCCTTCGTAGCGGGGAATCTTCAGCCCGTGGGCCAGCACCTCGGAAAAGGCACTGGAGGCGCTGGATTCGGTGGCCTGTTCGCTGTTTGTCTGACGGGGGCGTACCAGCTGCACCCGATGGCCGCGCGCGATCAGGCCATCCACCATCCGCCCCAGGGTCATGGCCACGCCATTGACCTCCGGGGCCCAGGTTTCGGTGACCAGCGCGATGCGCAGGGTGGGGCGCAGGCAGCGATCTTCGGTGATGAAATCGACGGCATCCATGCATGCGAGACTAAGGCGCGCAGGCGAACCGACGATGACGGACAGGTGACGTTTGCGTTACGGGGCGTGGCGGCGAGGGGGCTGCTGGGGGCGCCTCCGCCGCTTTCACAGATAACGGTCGTAGAGGATGAGGCCCCACACCAGGGCAACATTGAGCAGGCTGATCAGCACTGCGGCGCTGCCAATGTCCTTGGCGCGTTTGGAAAGCGTGTGGCGCTCCAGGGAAATGCGGTCGATTGCGGCCTCGATGGCAGAGTTGAGCAGTTCGACGATCAGCACCAGCAGCACCGAGGCAATCATCAGGGCCTTGGCGGGCAGGCCTACATCGACCAGCAGCGCCAGCGGGACCAGCACCACGGCCAGCCACACTTCCTGCCGAAAGGCGTCTTCGTTGCGATAGGCCGCGCTCAGCCCGTCTGCGGAGTAGAAAAAGGCGTTGAAGATGCGGCGCAGACCGGTCTTGCCTTTGAAGGGGCTTTCCATCCTTGAATCCTGAGGGTGAGGCGGGCTTGCTACAATGGCGCAGCATTCTCGCTGTTCAGCCTCATTCAGACAAGCATTCCATGACACAGGACACCACACCCCCCCGCCATTCGCACCTGATCGATGCCATCGGCCAGGCGCATGCTCCCGCGCAGGGCGAAGTACGCATCGTCAGCCTGGTGCCCTCGATCACCGAGCTGCTGTGCACGCTCGGGCTGGCAGGGCAGCTGGTGGGGCGGACCGGGTTCTGCATTCATCCGCGCGAAGTGCTGCGACCGGTACCCAAGGTGGGCGGCACCAAGGATGTGAAGCTCGACCGTCTGCGTGCGCTGGCGCCCACGCATGTGATCCTGAACATCGACGAAAACCCGCGCGAGTTGCTGGCGCCCCTGCGCGAGTTTGTGCCCTCGGTGATTGTCACCCATCCGTGCGAACCGGAGGACAACCGTGCGCTGTTCCGCCTGCTGGGGGGCATCTTCGGGCGGATGGCGGCGGCGGATCGTCTGGTCGAGGCTTTTGACCTGGCGCTGGCCGAGGCGCGCAGCGTGGCCGCCACCCGCCCGCCGCGCAAGGTCCTGTACCTGATCTGGCGTGCGCCCTGGATGACGGTGTCCCGCGATACCTATATCTCGGCCATGTTGCGCACTGTCGGCTGGCACACTCTGCCTGCAGAGGCTGCGCAGCGCTATCCCGAAGTGCGTGGCGATGAGGTCTGGCTGGGTGAGGTCGAGCGGGTGCTGCTATCTTCCGAGCCCTACCATTTCCGCGATGCCCACGTGCGTGAGGCGGCAGAAAGCTTCGGGCGCCCGGCCAGACTGGTCGATGGCGAAATGACTTCATGGTATGGCAGCCGCGCCATTGCGGGGCTGCGCTATCTGGCGCAGTTGTGCGCGGAGGAGGAAGCGTGCCGAAGTTGAAAGTGGAAGTGAAAGTGAATGCTGGCCGGGCGCGATGCGCTCACACGTTCCGCATGTTCTGCACTTTCCGGGAACGTTACTTCCTGATCACGCTCACGCTTTCCCTGTTGCTGTCGGGGTGTGCGCTGACCCATGGGCCGGGGGGGCACACCGACGCCGCGCCTCAACCTGCCGAGCACGCGCAGCGGCTGACGCCTGCCGAAATCGAGACACTGTGTACGCCGCCTGAGGCGCAGCGCGCTTCGCCCGACGGTGCGCAGACCGGCGTGCCGGGTGCGCCGGAAATTGCCACCGGCTACCGCAGCCGCAGTGTGGTGCACACGCACAGCTTCATGGTGGTGGCGGCCAATCCGCTTGCGGCGCAGGCCGCCTGCCGGGTGCTGGCGCAGGGAGGCGCAGCCGTGGATGCGGCGATTGCCGGGCAGATGGTGCTCAATCTGGTCGAGCCGCAGTCCTCGGGCATTGGCGGAGGGGGGTTTTTGCTGCACTACGACGCAGCTCGTGGTCAGGTCGACGCCTATGATGGCCGGGAAACCGCGCCAGCCGCTGCCGACGCGTACTACCTGTCGCGCATTGGCCCCGACGATCCGCGACCACCGTTGCCGGATGCACGCGCCAGCGGCCGTTCAGTCGGCACGCCGGGGTTGTTGCACATGCTTGACAGGGCACATCGCGATCACGGACGGCTGGCGTGGGCAAGTCTGTTCGAACCGGCGATCTCCCTGGCCCGCGAAGGCTTCCACATCAGCCCGCGCATGGCGGCTTCGGTGGCGGCCTCGCGCGATGCACTGGCGCGCAATCCACGGGCCGCAGCGTATTTCCTGGATGTCTCCGGCACACCCCGGGCAGCGGGTACCCTGCTGCGCAGCCCTGCGCTCGCACACACTTTCGAGACCCTGGCACAGCAGGGGATTGAGCCGTTTTACGAAGGCACGATTGCGCGCGACATCGTCGACAGCGTGCGCAACATGCCCGCCCCTCAAGCGGTCGGGCCGGCCGGGGCGGACATCACACCGGGCCGGCTCACCCTGACGGACCTGGCCGGCTATCGCAGCCAGAAGCGCGACGCGCTGTGCACCCCGTACCGTGCCTACCGCATCTGCGGCATGCCGCCGCCGTCTTCGGGGGGCATCACGGTGGCTGCGGCGCTGGGCATCCTGTCGCATTTCGATCTCGCGGTGCATGCACCGCAGGCCCCGTCGCAGGATGGCGGGTTGCCCACGGCGGCGGGCATTCATCTCATCACCGAAGCGCAGCGTCTGGCCTATGCCGACCGCAATCGTTATCTGGCCGATACCGATTTCGTCCCGCTGCCCGGCGGTCAGGGTGCCGACACGGCCTTGCTCGATCCGCACTATCTCCAGCGCCGCGCGGCCCTCATCGACACAGGGCGCAGCATGGGTCAGGCCCGACCGGGCGAGTTTGCCCAGGCGCTGGCCTGGGGCGAGCTTGGCACGCCGGAGACCGGCACCACGCATGTGTCGATTGTCGACCGTAGCGGCAATGTGTTGGTGATGACCAGTTCCATCGAGGGGGCGTTCGGCTCGTATCTCATGACCGAGGGCGGTTTTCTGCTCAACAATCAGCTGACCGACTTTGCCGCCGAACCCGTGGATGCCGAGGGAAGGCTGGTCGCCAACCGGGTGCAACCCGGCAAGCGTCCACGCAGTTCGATGGCGCCCACGCTGGTGTTCGGAGCACAGCCCGCAGCACAGGGCGATGACCGGGAGGCGGGCGCCGGGGCGCTGGAGCCGATGGGCCATTTCGTGATGGCAACCGGTTCGCCTGGTGGGGCTGCGATCATCCAGTATGTGATCAAGGCGCTGGTGGGCACGCTGGACTGGGGGCTGGATGCGCAGCAGGCTGCATCCCTGCTGTCGTTCGGAGCGGGCAATGGACCGACCACCTTCATCGGGGGCGAGCATCCGGCGCTCGCTGCCGGGAGGCAGGCAGCGTCGCGGACGGACGGTGCCGCGCTGCTGCACGCGCTGGAAGCGCGGGGACATGTGCTGTCACTGCGCAGTCACGCGAGCGGGCTGGGCAACATTGTCCGCACGGTAACGCCCGACGGGCGGGTTCGCTTGAGCGGTGGCGCCGACCCGCGCCGTGAAGGGGTGGTGCTGGGCGATGTGTCTGGTAATGAGGTGCTCGGTAATGAGGTTGTCGGCACCATGCCGGCCGGGCACTGAGCCGCCTCCGGGTTAATCATCCCGATGGGTGGTCGCCGGGGCACGGTCCTGCGCAAGCTGCAGGCACAGGGCTTCGGGGGTGAGGATGGAGAACTGCGCACGCACCAGACGGTGCCGGGCCAGCTTCAGCAGTGCCTTGTCACGGCTGACCAGCCAGCGCGCCCTGCCGCATAGCGCAATTTCCAGAAATTTCTGGTCGTCGGCGTCCCGGCAGCGGGGCAGGGGCTCCGGGGGCGATGTGCCTGTCCAGTCGCAGGTTTCGGCATAGGCTTCCAGCAGGGTGCTCTGTCGCCCGGCATCCAGTGCAAACTGGGGGTAGGCAAGCACGCAGCGCAATTCGTCCAGCGCATCGCTGCGGCACACCGGCTGCAATTGCTTCCGGGCGAGTGCCTGCTTCAGGGCGTGCAGCCGTGGGTCGTCAAACAGCCACAGGGCCATGACGGTGTTGGTGTCGAGCACGACGCGGGGGGTGGGCATGGCGGTGAGCGGTGCGTGAGTGGGCAGGCATGAAAAAAGGAGGTGTCGCCACCTCCCCTGATGATGTCCCGGTGCAGGGCGCCGCCGGGGGCGCCCTGCATCCTTGCCATCACTTCTGCGCGTCGATGCGCACCTTCACGAACGAGCCGGGGGCGTCCTCCAGGACTTTCAGCTTGCCCTTGGCCGGATCGCGGGCAGGGACCTGCTCGCCGTCGTGTGCGGTGACCCACGACTGCCAGTCGGTCCACCACGAACCCGCCTGCTGCTGGGCGCCAGCGAACCAGTCGTCTGCGGTATCCGGCAGCTTGGCGCCCGGATTGAGCCAGTAGCCGTACTTGTTCGCTGCCGGCGGATTGACGATGCCGGCGATGTGACCCGAGCCGCCCAGCACGAAGCGCACCGGACCGCCGAAGTTGCGCGCACCCATGTAGGTGCTCTTCCACGGGGCAATGTGATCCTCGATGGTGGAGATGAAGTAGCACGGCACCTTGATCTTGCTCAGGTCGATCGGTACGCCATCCACTTCAATACCGCCCGGTTGCGCCAGGCGGTTCTCCATGTACATCGCACGCAGGTAGAAGCTGTGCATCTTCGCCGGCATGCGGGTGGAGTCGGAGTTCCAGTACAGCAGGTCGAACGGGAACGGGTCCTTGCCGAGCAGGTAGTTATTCACCACGAACGACCAGATCAGGTCGTTCGAGCGCAGCATGTTGAAGGTGCCGGCCATTTCCGAGCCTTCCAGGTAGCCGCGTTCGAACATCTTCTTCTCGAGGCTGGAAACCTGCTGCTCGTCGATGAACACGCCCAGCTCGCCCGGTTCGGCAAAGTCGGTCATGGTGGTGAAGAAGGTTGCCGAAGCGATGCGCTTCTGGCGTTTGCCGGCCAGATAGGCCAGCGTGGTGGCCAGCAGGGTGCCGCCCAGGCAGTAACCGGCAGCGTTCACTTCCTTCTCGCCGGTTTGCGCTTCGATGGCATCGAGGGCGGCCAGCACGCCTTCGGTCACATACGACTCGAAGGTCTTCTCGGCCTGACGCTCATCCGGGTTCACCCACGAGATCACGAAGACCGAATGGCCCTGATCCACGCACCACTTGATGTAGGAGTTCTTCTCGCGCAGGTCGAGGATGTAGAACTTGTTGATCCACGGCGGGATGATCAGCATCGGCCGCTTGTACGCCTTCTCGGTGCTCGGGGTGTATTGGACGAGCTGCATCATGTCGGTCTGGTACACCACCTTGCCCGGGGTGGTGGCGACATTCTTGCCCAGTTCGAAGGCGGTGGTGTCGGTCATCTTCACCCGCAGGTTGCCGCCGCCTTCCTCGATGTCGCGCAGCAGGTTGTTCAGACCCTTGAGCAGGTTCTGCCCGTGGCTCTTCACCGTTTCGCGGAACACTTCCGGGTTGGTCATCGCGAAGTTCGACGGGCTCATCGCGTCGATGTACTGGCGGGTGTAGAAATTGACTTTCTTTTGCGTCTGGTCGTCCAGGCCCTGCACGCAGCACACCGTGTCATGCACATGACGGGCAGCGATCAGGTAGGACTGCTTGATGAAGTCGAAGAGGAAGTGTTCTTCCCACTGCTCGTCCTTGAAGCGCTTGTCGCTCTTCTCGGGCTGGGCCACCGGCGCGGCGTGCACGCCCATGAAGCGCAGCATGGAGTGTTGCCACAGGGAGAAGTAGTCCCACACCAGGTTCATCTGGGTCTGGGCAAGCTTGTAGGGGTTGGACAGCAGCTTGGCCATCATGTCCATGAAGGCCTGAGCGATGCCGAGCTCATCGCTCGGGGCGGCAACGCCTTTCTTGAGCTGGCGCTGCACATGCTCGCCGATCAGCACGGAGGCGCGCTGCGCCACTTCGGCGTAGGTCTTCGCGATTTCCTGCGGATCGGGCATTTCGACAGCGGTTTTTTCGGGGGCGGGTGCAGCCATGGGTTTGATGCTCCTTGTTGTCAGGCGATGCGTTCAAAACGGATCGAGCCGTCGCGGTCGAAATGCCGCTTGACCCTTCTGTGAGTGACCAGGTGATTCAGGTGCGCGATGGCTTCACCCATGGCGAACATGACCTGATGCGTGTCCAGTTCGCGCGGAAACAGCGTCTGCAGCAGGCTGGCGGCCTGACAGGAACCGTGCATTGCGTCGAGCAGCGTGTCGCAGCGCTCTGCATGGTGAGCCTCGAGCTGTTCGACCCTGCCTTTCAGGCCACGAAAGGGTTTACCGTGCGATGGTAGCACGAGCGTGTCATCGGGCAAGTCCTTGAGCCGTTGCACCGACTCCAGGAACCAGGTAAGCGGATCGTCATTGGGGGTGGCGGCGAACACGCTCACATTCGTGGAGATGCGTGGTAGCAGCATGTCGCCCGAAATGAGTATGCGACGCTGCTCGCAATACAGGCTGGCGTGCTCGGGCGAATGCCCATAGCCGACCAGAATCTTCCACTCGTCGTCGCCGATGTTGAGCAGGTCGCCGGCAAACATGCGGTGGTAGCGGGTGGGCAGGCTGGGCACCCCCTTGCGGTAGGCGTTGCCCCGCTGGGACAGTGCCTCCAGGCGGAGGGCGTCCAGGCCATGCCGTCTGAACTGGTCGAGCATGTCGGCCACCGCGTACCCGGGCAACTGGTGCCACAGGGCGTGTGCCCCCAGATATTCACCCTGGGTCATGAACACCGGGGCGCCGTCGCGACGGGTCAGCCATTCGGCCAGTCCGATGTGATCGGGATGGCAGTGGGTGACCACCACGCCCGACAGGGGGCGATCATGCACGGCCAGGATGTCGTTCCAGTGGATCATGACCTGATCCAGGCCATAGCCTGCATCGACGATGACCACATGGTCGTCATCGTCGAGCAGCCACAGGTTGATGTGATCGAGTGCGAAAGGCAGGGGCATGCGAATCCAATGCACGCCGGGTGCGATGGTCTGGGCAATGCCGCCTGCAGGCAGTTCGGTGAATGGGTAATCAAGGGCCTCGGTCAGGCTCACGCGTGCCTCCTCCTAGGGTTGGTCTCCGGAACGCGGGATTTGATCGCATCCATCAAATCTGCTTAACTTCCCGGCCAACCGGATTGTGAACGTCCTTTTTTATATTATCGTGGCAGAAGCGGTGGAGAGGAACCCCATGTCTGAGAATGAGCAGACTTACACGATCACCGAACTGGCACGCGAGTTTGGCATCACGCCGCGCGCGATCCGGTTTTACGAGGATCAGGGCCTGCTCACCCCGGCCCGCGCCGGGCGAGTGAGGGTGTATGGCAAGGCTGACCGCACCCGCCTGAAGCTGACCCTGCGCGGCAAGCGGCTGGGGTTGTCGCTGGCCGAGGTGAAGGAGTTGCTCGAAATGTATGGCGGCGTGCGCAACTCTGCGCCGCAGTTGCAGAGCTTCCTCAAGGTGTTGTCCAAACGGCGTGCCACGCTGGAGCAGCAGCGCGAGGATATCGAGGCGGTGCTCGGCGAGATCGACATGCTTGAAAAACAGTGCCGCAATCTGCTGGGCGACGATGCCGCCGGGGCTGCGCTGGCGCGGGCCGAACTGGACAAGCGCATCGGGCGCGCCGGCTGAGGCCGTTTTTTACACGACGCCATGTTGACGTTTACGTCAACGTCAGTAGAATCAGAAAAAACAGAAACGCAAATAACGCAAGGAGGAGACGCCGTGCGACCCGAGCTTCCCGTATTTCAACCCCGTGATCCGGCCTATGCGGAGCGCGTCCGTGCCAGTTTCAGACTGCAGCAGGCGATGAGTCTGATCGGTGCGGAAATGGCGGTGGTCGAGCCCGGCTACACCGAAATCCACCTGCCGTTCAACGAGCAGATCACCCAGCAGCACGGTTTCATTCATGGCGGCATTGTCGGCATGATCGCCGACTCTGCCGCAGGCTACGCAGCCAACACGCTCACTGCGGCCGATGTCAGCGTGCTCACCGTCGAATACAAGATCAACCTCATCGCGCCGGCTGATGGTGAGCGTCTGGTGGCGCGTGGCGAGGTGGTCAAGCCGGGGCGCACGCTGCTCATCACCCGCGCCGATGTGTATGCGATCAAGAACGAGCAGTGGACCTTGTGTGCCGTCATGCAGCAGACCATCATGGCCATGCAGGGCAAGAAGGAGCGCGAGGGCTGACGCTCCTGCCACCCGGCGTAGCGGTTTGCTTCTGGCCCGCTTCTGATCCGTTTTCTTTTCGCATCACCTGAATCTCGCTGAATCTCCCCTTATTCCAATCCGTATCAAGGAGTCCTTCCATGTCCGATCCAGTTGTCATCGTTTCCGTGGCCCGTACCGCAATGGGGGGCTTCCAGGGGGAACTGTCCTCGCTGGCCACCCCCGAGTTGGGCGCGGTCGCCATCCGTGCCGCAGTGGAGCGCGCTGGCGTCGATCCGCAGCAGGTCGAGGAAGTGATCATGGGTTGCGTGCTGCCTGCCGGTCTGGGTCAGGCGCCGGCCCGTCAGGCTGCGCTGGGTGGGGGGTTGCCGCTGTCGGCAGGCTGCACCACGATCAACAAGGTGTGCGGCTCGGGCATGAAAGCCACCATGCTGGCCCATGACCTGCTGATGGCTGGCACCAACCGCATCATGGTGGCCGGTGGCATGGAGTCCATGTCCAATGCCCCCTATATGCTGCCCAAGGCGCGTGGTGGATATCGTTTGGGACACGGGCAGCTGCTCGATCACATGTTCTTCGATGGTCTGGAAGACCGTTACTCGGCCGAAACCAAGGGGCGCCTGATGGGCACCTTTGCCGAGGATTGTGCCAGCCACTTCAGCTTCAGCCGCGATGCGCAGGACCAGTTCGCGGTGGCCTCCACCGAGCGTGCGCAGGCCGCGATCAACAACGGCGACTTTGAATGGGAAATTGCGCCGGTCACCGTCTCCGGTCGCAAGGGCGATGTCGTGGTGAGCCGCGACGAACAACCGCTGAAGGCCCAGCTCGACAAGATCGGTACGCTGAAACCGGCGTTCAAGAAGGACGGCACGGTCACGGCGGCCAACTCCAGCTCCATTTCGGACGGCGCAGCAGCGCTGGTGCTGATGCGCAAATCTACCGCCGACAGTCTGGGACTTGCGCCGATCGCCACCATTGTCGGTCACGCCACCCACGCGCAGGCACCGGCCTGGTTTACCACCGCCCCGGTGGGCGCCATGCAGAAGGTGCTGGACAAGGCTGGCTGGGCCACCGATGACGTCGATCTGTGGGAAATCAACGAAGCCTTTGCCGTGGTCACCATGGCCGCGATGCACGAACTCAAGCTGCCCCATGACAAGGTGAACGTGAATGGCGGCGCCTGCGCGCTGGGGCATCCGATCGGTGCCTCCGGCGCACGCATCCTGGTGACGCTCATCGGCGCCCTGCGCCGTCGCGGTGGCAAGCGTGGCGTGGCCAGCCTGTGCATCGGCGGCGGCGAAGCCACGGCAATGGCCATCGAGCTGGCCTGATTCCATCGAACGCTGGAGGAGACACAAACATGATCCTGACCCAGGAACAGGAACTGATTCGCGACTCGTTGCGTGCCTTTGCGCAGGAGCGCCTGGCCCCGTTCGCGGCCGAATGGGACCGCAACCACACCTTTCCCCGTGAGGCCCTGAAAGAGCTGGCCGAACTGGGCGCGCTTGGCATGGTCGTGCCGGAGGCGTGGGGCGGCGCTGGCATGGACTACATGAGCCTGGTGCTGGCGCTGGAGGAAATCGCCGCCGGTGATGGCGCCACCTCGACCATCGTCAGTGTGCAGAACTCGCTGCCTTGCGGCATCCTCAACCGTTACGGCTCCGACGCCCAGAAAACCGCCTGGTTGCGTCCGCTGGCGCAGGGCGAGAAGCTGGGGTGCTTCTGCCTCACCGAGCCGCACACCGGTTCGGACGCTGCCGCCCTGCGCACCACCGCCACCCGCGATGGCGATCAGTGGGTGCTCAATGGCGTGAAGCAGTTCATCACCACCGGCAAGTACGCCGATATGGCCATCGTGTTCGCGGTCACCGACAAGACGGCGGGCAAGAAAGGCATCTCTTGCTTCCTGGTGCCGGCCGATGCGCCTGGCTATGTGGTCGGACGGCTGGAAGAGAAGATGGGGCAAAAGGCTTCGGACACCGCGCAGATTCTGTTCGAGGACTGCCGGGTGCCGGCCGATGCGCTGATTGGCGCGGAAGGCGAGGGCTACCGCATTGCCCTGTCCAATCTTGAGGCGGGCCGCATCGGCATTGCCGCTCAGTGCCTGGGCATGGCGCGCGCCGCGCTGGAAGCGGCGGTGAAGTATGCGCAGGAGCGCGAGAGCTTCGGCAAGCCGATCTTCGAGCACCAGGCGGTCAACTTCCGCCTGGCCGACATGGCCACCCAGCTTGAAGCCGCCCGCCAGCTGGTGTGGCACGCCGCGAGTCTGAAGGATGCCGGCCGGCCCTGCCTGAAGGAAGCCTCCATGGCCAAGCTGTTTGCCTCCGAAATGGCCGAAAGGGTGTGCTCCGACGCCATTCAGGTGCACGGCGGCTACGGCTATGTCAGCGATTTCCCGGTTGAGCGCATCTACCGCGATGTGCGGGTGTGCCAAATCTACGAAGGCGCCAGCGACATCCAGCGCCTGGTGATTGGTCGCGCACTGGCCGACTGAGCACGCCCGAGCACGTTTTTCACAGTCCTGTGCGCACTCCCGCCGTGGGTTCTCCCTGCCTCCCTCTCCCTTCCTGCGGCGCGTCACGGGACTGTTTTCTACACCCAGCCACCCTCATGCGGGAGCGTCCATGAATACGACCTCTGTCCGGCCTTCACAGGGCGCCGGCCCTGCGGCCATCGATTTCTATTTCGACTTCTCGTCGCCTTATGGCTATTTCATGGCCGAGCGCATCGACGACCTCGCCGCCCGCTTCGGGCGCCGGGTGTGCTGGCACCCGTTCCTGCTGGGGGCGGTATACAAGCAGTTCGGTGGCCAGCCGCTTCCATCGCTGCCGCTCAAGGGGCCGTACTCGATGCACGATTTCGAGCGTTCCGGTCGCTTCTACGGCATTCCCTGCCGCATACCCGACCCCTTCCCGGTGGGCACCCAGCATGCCGCGCGGGCGTTCTACTGGCTGGCCGCGCAGGACGAAGCCGTTGCCCGCCGTTTTGCCCAGGCGGTGTTCCGGGCCTATTTCTCGGAAGGCCGTGACATCTCGCAGGCGGACGTGGTGGCCGACATTGCCGCCACCCTTGGCGCTCAGCGCGAGGCCCTGCTGGCCGGGATCGCCGATGAAACGGTGAAGCGGCAGTTGCGCGAAGTGTGCGCCACTGCACTCGAACGCGGCGTGTTCGGCTCTCCTTATGTGCTCATCGACAACGAACCCTTCTGGGGCGCCGACCGCCTGCCGCAAATCGAACGCTGGCTGGAGACGGGCGGCTTTTGACGCAAAGAGGGGGCGATGCGCCCCCTTGATGTGGCCCCTGAGGCCGGAGTGGAGTGGAGCGGGAAATGCTCAGTTCGGCTTGACGGCCACCTTCAGCACACCGTCGCGCTGGTTGGCGAACAGGTCGTAAGCGGCGACGATGTCATCCAGCTTGTAGGTGTGCGTGACCAGCACGCCCAGATCGACCCGGTTCGATGCCACCACGTTCATCAGCCTGCGCATGCGCTCCTTGCCACCCGGGCACAGCGCGGTGACGATGCGGTGGTCCCCCAGGCCTGCAGCAAAGGCCGAAACCGGAATCGTCAGGTCGCTCGAATACACCCCGAGGCTGGACAGCGTGCCGCCAGGTTTGAGTACCCGCAGCGCGGATTCGAAGGTCGACTGCAGGCCGAGCGCTTCGATGGCCGAGTCCGCACCGCGCCCACCGGTCAGCTTCATGATCTCGCTGACCACATCGCAGTGGTTGAAGTTGAGCGTGACATCCGCCCCCATCACCTTTGAAATGCCCAGGCGGTGGTCATTGCCATCGACGGCAATCACCGTTGTGGCCCCCATCAGCCGCGCGCCCGCCGTGGCACACAGGCCGATCGGCCCCTGCGCGAACACCACCACGGTGTCGCCCAGCCGGATGTTGGCGTTTTCCGCCCCCTTGAAGCCGGTGGACATGATGTCGGGGCACATCAGCACCTGCTCGTCGGTCAGCCCGTCGGGAATGGGTGCGAGGTTCGCCTGTGCGTCGGGCACCAGTACATAATCAGCTTGCGTGCCGTCGATCAGGTTGCCAAAGCGCCAGCCCGCAGTGGCCTTGTAGCCATGTCCACCGCACTGACCGGACGGAACCAGATAGCTGCCGTCCTGCGAGGGCGCGCCGTCCTGAGCTGCATAGGAGTTGAAGTTCGGGCAGATTGCCCCGGCAATCACGCGTTGTCCCTCGGTGTAGCCCTGCACCGCACTGCCGAGCTTCTCGATCACGCCGACCGGCTCATGGCCGATGGTGAGGCCGGGAACCACAGGATACTCACCTTTCAGAATATGCACATCGGTGCCGCAGATCGTCGTCGTGGTGATGCGAATCAGCGCATCGTTCGGGCCGACATCGGGAATGGGCTTGTCCACCAACTCGATACGTCCGGGCGCAACAAAAACGGTGGCCTTCATCATCGCTGCCATGGTGCATCTCCTTCTTGTGACGGAAAGTCATGCCACGCCTGCTGATGCAGGTGCAGGGGTTGCTGGTTACTATACCTGCCTTGGCAGCAATCCGCTCAGGGGTTTGTTGTTTCTGGGGGGCTTAAGGTGCCAGTAAAGCCTTGATTGAAGTGATGTTTGTATGAATACGGATGCTCGGCTCCGTCTGAACCTGCGACCTTTCGGCTTCTGTGAAACAATCGGCCTGTGTTCGCACACGTCGTTTCAGGACCTATCATGCACGCCATCCTGCCCCGCAAGAAACTGCCCATCGGCATCCAGACCTTCGCCAAGATCCGCGAGGAGGACTACTACTATGTCGACAAAACGCCCCATGCGCTGAACCTGATCGAGCAGGGCACGCACTACTTTCTGTCGCGCCCCCGCCGCTTCGGCAAGAGCCTGTTCATCGACACGCTG
>JBAYOV010000035.1:0-40285 GCA_041678045.1 Rhodocyclaceae bacterium | reverse complement strand
GGCTGCGGCGGGCAATGCGCAACCGGTGCTGCAACAGCGCAGCCGTCTGGGGCGCCTGTTGATGAGCAACGATTTTTCCGGCATGGAAAGTTTGTTCACCGCCTTCTTCGCCAGCATCCCGCATGACTGGTTCCGCAACAATCCGATTGCGCAGTACGAGGGTTACTACGCCAGCGTGTTCTACGCCTACTTCGCATCGCTGGGGCTGGACATCGTGCCGGAAGAATCGAGTAACGCGGGCCGGCTGGACATGGCGGTGCGTTTCAACGGCAACGTGTATCTGTTCGAGTTCAAGGTGGTGGAACTCGAACCGGAAGGCGCAGCGCTGGCGCAGATCAAGCAGAGGGGCTATGCGGACAAGTACCGCGACCGCAACGAGCCGATCCACCTGATCGGGGTGGAGTTCAGTCGCGAGCAGCGGCGGGTGGTGGGGTTTGAGGTGGCGGCGGCGTAGTCAGGGCGTAGTAGCTTCAGCGGGGCTTGTGCCACAATCGTGCAAGCTGACTTTGTTTTTGCGGACTGACGGGCCGCTGGCGCACTGGAACTGCGTGTTGCTGGTTTGCGGGGCCCGTGTCCTGACTGGCTCGATCATGCCTGACTCTCGATCTTCTCCCGGTGCGACGGTGCCGGATTGCAACCGCTGTACCGGTTATTTCATCACCCACGATCCGGCCATGCCTTATGGTTGCCGCCACATGGGCTTTCGCAGCAAGCGCAAGCCCTGTCTGGTGGTGTTCGAAGCCTCCGGTGAGCAGTGCCTGCGTTTCGAACCCAAGGCGGCGCGACGCGGGCGGCATTGAGTTCCGCCCTCTGCCCATTCATCAGACATAAATGCTTGATCGGACAGGCTTTGGTTGCATTGATAAATGCCCTTGCAAGCGGTAAGGTCACGTTTTTCAAGCGTCGGCGATGCACCGTACCGGGTCCGGTAGGGGGTGTCGTGGGCCGGTAGCGGAGAGCGCGTGCATGCGTAACGTCGAACTGTTCGGCGAGCGGGACCATCGATTCATCCTTCTGAACGAAAGCGACCCTGGCGAGGAAGACGGGGTGCGTTCCAACCAGTATCTGATCGTGCGCAACGGGGTGGGCGTACTGCTCGATCCGGGGGGTTTTGGTGTGCTGCCTCAGGTGCTGGCCGAAATGCTGCGTTATGTCCGGCCCGACCAGGTGCGCGCGATCATGCTCTCGCATCAGGACCCGGACATCGTGGGCGGGCTGGCAACCTGGCTGGAACTGACCCATGCCGAGGTGTATGTATCGAGCATCTGGATGCGCTTTTTGCCGCACTATGGCCTGCGCGAGATGGGGCGCTTTCGTGCAGTGCCCGATCAGGGCATGTATTGCGAGCTTGCTCCGGAATTCGGGCTGCACATCGTGCCGGCGCATTTCCTGCATTCCGAGGGGCAGATCAATGTGTATGACCCTCGCTCGAAAATCCTCTTCAGTGGCGACATCGGTGCGGCGATGATGCCGGCCGACCGCGATGAAGCCTATGTGGATGACCTGTCCGGTCACCTGCCCTTCATCGAGGGGTTCCACCGTCGCTACATGTGCTCCAACCGGGCAATCCGCTGCTGGCTGGAGACCATACAGAATCTGGATATCGACATGATTGCTCCGCAGCACGGGCCGGTGTATCGCGGTGCGGCGGTGAAGCAGTTTCTGGACTGGCTGCGCGATCTGGAGTGCGGTGTGGATTTGCTCGAAGCCGGCGGCCGTTTCCGCAAGGTGGGTGTGGCTTGAGCACGCCGGTATTTCCGCCTCGCGATTCGGAACTCACCGCGCACAGGCTGAAGGCGGCGGGCGAACTGGCCGGCCTGTTCGAGTCGCAGACGCGCACCCGGCTGTTCAGCGAAACCCTGGGCAAGCTTACCCGGCAGATGCATGCCGAAGTGGTGGCACGCCTCGGCGCCCTGATCGAGGAAAACCGTTATCCGGAGATTGCCGAACGGCTGGCCGACACGCGCAATGTGTGCGAGCGGCTCAGCACCAGTTTCGATCTGCTGCTGGAGGAGCGCAACAGTCAGTGGGATGTGAGCCACGACGCGCTGTGCAACACGATCAACGAGTTCGACGAGATCTTTTCGCTGCTCTCCAATACGCTGGTGGAGCGCGAATTGCTGGAGCGCCAGAGCCAGGTGCTGGAGCAGATCATCCTGTCGCACGAGCGCATTGGCCAGTGGAAGGCCTTCGTGCAGGCGATTCTCAACGACTTTCACTCGATCTTTCCGTTCGACCTGTTCTTCGTGGCTTTTGCCGAAGAGAACGGGCTGATGCTCAATGTGTACTACTTCGGCGAATGCGACGAGCAGTACCGGCGTGAAACCCGCAACGCGCTCGCGCTCAGGATGATCGAGCACCTTGGCCTGCCGGCAGACTCACCGCTGGATTACGATGAGTTTCAGGTGCAGGGCGGGCGGCGCATTCACGCGCTGCGTGCCGAGCAGATGATCACCGTGAGGGTGCCCGAGCATTCGTCGCAGCTGGCCGGGCTGCTGGGCGTGACCTTCCTTTCGTCGCAGTCGCTCAATCCGCGCGAGGAAAGCGTGATCCGCTCGATTCTGGCGGTGATGGTGATGGTGGTCGGGTCGAGCAAGGTGCTGTCGCGCACGCTGGGCGAGCTGGAGTATTACTCCATGCACGACCCGCTCACCGGTCTGTACAACCGGCGCCAGTTCAACAACTTGCTGGAGTACGAGATCGGTCGCTCGGAGCGGCACAAGCATGAGTTTTCGCTGTTGCTGCTCGATCTGGACGATTTCAAGGATGTGAACGATTCCTACGGTCATCCCACCGGGGATCAGGTGCTGGTGGGGGTGGCTGAAATCCTGCGCAAGCATTTGCGCAAGGGCGATCTGGCCACCCGCATCGGCGGGGATGAATTTGCCATTCTGCTGATGGAAACCGGCTCGGCCGGCGCCTTGCAGGTGGCGGAAAAATTGGGGGGGGCGCTGCGCGCGCATGCCTTCACGAGCCCGGGGGGCAGGCGTTTTCACATCACCACCTCGATTGGTGTGGTGGTGTATCCGCGCGATGCCCGCACTGAGGACGACCTGCTCTCCGGTGTGGACATCGCCATGTACCGGGCCAAGGAGCTGGGCAAGGATGGTGCCTGCACGCTGGCTTCGCTGCCGGATGCGGCGAAAACCAACCGGGTCAGCCGCGACTACCTGGAACATCTGCGTGCAGCGCTGCGCGAGCGGCGCATCGTGCCCTATTTCCAGCCGATCATCGACAGCCGCAGTGGCGAGGTGTTTGCGTGCGAAACGGTGGCCCGGCTGCATGACACCGACGGCCAGACGGTGTCGGCAGGCCAGTTCATCGGTACGGTGGAAAAGTACGGTCTGGCGCGTGAGCTGGATCGGGTGATGATCCGCCAGACGCTGGAGCGTGTAGCTGCGCGGACGGCGGCCGGTAAGCCGCCGATGCGGGTGTTCATCAACCTGTCGGCGCAGGAAATCCAGGGACGGGGCGTGCTCGGCTATGCCGAGGAGTTGTGCAACGAACTGGCCCTGCCCCCCAGTCTGGTGGTGTTCGAACTGCTGGAGCGCGACGCCATCGGCGACATGACCAACATGCGCAAGTTTCTCACCAAGCTGCGCAAGAAGGGGTTTGCCTTCGCGCTCGATGACTTTGGCAGTGGTTACAACTCCTTCCACTATCTGCGAGAACTGCACTTCGAGTTCGTGAAGATCGACGGTGCGTTCGTGCGCAGCATCGTCGAGTCGGCGATAGACCGCGCGCTGGTGCGCAACCTCACCAACCTGTGCCGGGAGCTGGGCATTCTGACGATTGCCGAGTTTGTTGAATCCGCCGAGATTCTCGACATGCTGCGCGACATGGGGGTGGACTACGTGCAGGGTTTTCACGTCGGCATGCCCTTGCCACAGATGCCCGGGTAAACGCCTTCAGCCTTAACGCTTTCAGCCTTCCCACACCTGGACCTGGTTGCGCCCGCCCCGCTTGGCTGCGTACAGGGCTTCGTCCGCACGGCTGAGGGTGCGGGTGGTGCTCTGGCCAGGCTCCAGCAGGGCCAGCCCGATGCTGATGGTCACGCTCACCGCACCCTGCGTAGTGATCGCCGGGTGGCTCGCCACCTGCGCGCGCAGGCGTTCGGCAAGCTGCAGGCCGTCCTGCAGGCCGGCCCGGTCGAGCAGCACCGCGAATTCCTCCCCGCCCAGCCGGCCGGCCGCATCGTTGTGGCGCAGTCTGTGGCGGATGAGCTGGGCCACATGCTGCAGCACCACGTCGCCGACGCCGTGGCCGTGGGTGTCGTTGACCCGCTTGAAGTGATCGATGTCCAGCATCAGCAGGGCGCCGCCGCCATGCTGCGGGTCGCCCTGCAGGCGCACCTCGTCCAGCGCGTTTTCCAGTGCGGCCATGAAGCTGCGGCGGTTGGGCAACCCGGTGAGCGCGTCGGTGGACGCCAGCGTGGCGAGCATGCTTTCGCGCTCCTTGCGTTCGGTGATGTCGCGCACCAGCCACACCCGGCCCAGTTGCCGGTCATGGCGCACGATGGGCACCCAGTCGATTTCCAGCGACTGCCCGTTCGGTCCGGACACTTCCACCGTGCGGCGCTTCTCGCGGCCCTCGCCCGCAGTGGCGGGATCGTGCAGCCAGCGGCTGCGATCTTCGCCCAGCTTCTTGCACAGTTCGGCGTGTGTCAGCCCTTCGAGCGCTTCGGGAGGGGTGTGAAAGTCGAACAGGGCGCACAGTTGCCGATTGACCATCGCCACCTTGTGGTCGGCATCTTCCATCAGCACGCCCCCCGGAAAACGCTGCAGCAAGGTGGTCAGGCGCAGCTGTTCGCTGGCCATGCTCACCGTCTTGCGGCTGTTTTGCAAGGCCAGCCAGGTGATCCAGACGCCGGCCAGCACCAGCAGCACGCTGCCCACCGCATTTTGCAGCAGGGCGCGGTTGAGTGTGAGGTGAACCGGGGCCAGCGCCTTGTCGGTGTTCAGCCCCAGGCTGAGCACCACCGGATAGTCTCCGGCGCGATGCCATGCGTAATGACGCCGGATGCCGTCGACAGGGGCCACCACCTCGTAATGTCCGGACAGGTGCTGTGGGTCCTGCAGAAATTCGCGCGATAGCGGTACCTGCTTGCCCAGGACTTCTTCAAGCAGATGGGAGCGGGCGATGTAGCTGCCATCGTGGCGCAGGATCATCGCCACATCGTCCGGGTCGGGAAAGATGGCGCGCAGCGCGCGTGACAGGTGCTCGGGCGAGACCGACAGCACGATCACACCGTCGAAGCGCCCTGCGTGAATCAGCGGGCGGCTGAACTGCACCGTCCATTGCTGCGATACCCGCCCCAGAACCGGCTGGCTGATGAACAGGCGGGGATGGGGCGCGTTGGGGTGAACGAGAAAGTGTTCGCGGTCGGCAATCGAAACCGTGACCGTGTCCGCACGGGTATCCGGGTCCAGGCTGGAGAACACGATGCCGCCCTGGGCATCGGCGATTGCCACCTGCACCAGCAGTCCGGGGGGCAGGTGGCTCTGGGCCACGGCAATGGCGTGCTGCAGATGCTCCGGCCCTTCATACCAGTGCTCCCCCAGATGCCCTGCCAGATAGTTGATCTTTTCCAGCATGGTGTTGGTGTGCTGGACGAGCGCATGAGCGGTCTGCTCGGCGCGCAACTGCATGTGTGTTTCGGCGTAGCGCAACTGCTCGTCCTGGGAGCTGAGCAGCAGCAGCCAGTACATCAGCATGATCGCCAGAAAGGCAACCCAGCCCACCATCAGTTGCCGGCAATTCGTTGCGCACTGGGTGTGCTGGGGCGTGTCTTGCGGGGCGGATCGGTCGAATGGGCAGGGCGTCAAGCGGACAGCGCTCCAGAGTGCATGGCGAAAAAGCCTTGCACTATAAGGCCGGGTCATGCGCCCCGCAAGAATATGAATTGCCCAAAATGGGTAACGATGTCAATCGTTTATCCCGTGGCGATTGTCGCTGGGGGGGTCAGTCTGCCATTACGCAACGTTCTGCTGCCCAGTCGCGCAGGGCCTGAACCCTTTCGGACATGATCACCGACAGCGGACGGCTGCGGGCGATTTCGGCGAGCAGCATGGCAGTGTCCGGCACGCGCCCGTCGGGCACCGCTTCATAGAGTGCGGAGACCACCGCCTGTTCGATTTCCGCACCCGACATGCCCGCGCTACGCTCCGCCAGCTGGGCCAGGTCGTAGCCGGCCGGGTCGAGTTGGTGGCGGGTGAGGTGAATCCGGAAGATCGTCTCGCGGGCCGGGGCGTCGGGCAGGTCTACGAAGAACAGCTCGTCGAAACGCCCCTTGCGGATCAGCTCGGGGGGCAGGCGGTGTACTTCGTTGGCGGTGGCGACGATGAAGATGCGTGAACTGCGCTCGGCCATCCAGGTGAGCAAGGTGCCGAGCAGTCGCCGTGACACGCCGCTGTCGTTGCTGTCATCGGCCACGGCCTTCTCGATTTCGTCTATCCACATCACCACCGGTTGCATGTTTTCGGCGGCGCTGAGGGCTTCGCGCAGGCGGCGTTCGGTTTCGCCGTGAAATTTGTCGTACAGCGCGCCAATGTCCAGCCGCAGCAGGGGCACCCCCCAGTCGGCGGCCGTGGCCTTGGCCGCCAGGCTCTTGCCGGTGCCCTGTATGCCGGTGATCAGCACGCCCTTGGGGGGCGGCAGGCCGGGGCGGTTGATCTGGCCGAGGAAGATCGGCTTGCGCTGCGCCAGCCAGCGGCGCAGCCGGGTGAGTCCGCCAATCGAAGCGGAGCCGTCCAGACTGGCTTCCAGGTTCAGCCCGGGCATGGTCTTCTGCTTGTAGGCCGCCGCGCGCTGCAGGTCGTCGCGGGTGAGGGCGCCGTCGTTGCGCACCACCTGGCGCATGAGCTGCTTGACGTCTTCCTCGCACAGCCCCATGGCATAGCGCACGAGCGCATCCTCCATGGCGGGCGTGCGCTTGACCGGTCGTCCCTTGTTGCGCTCGTACAGATCGATCTCCTGCTTGAGCAGGGCGCGGATGCGGGCTTCGTCGGGCAGCGACAGGCTGAGCTGGGCTGAGTGGCGTGCGAGTTTGGGCGGCAGGTTGAGCTGCGGGCCGATGAGCACCAGGGTACGGCCGTCGACCGCGTGATCGAGCGCGATTTCGCGCAGCAGGCGGACCACCACCGGATCGTCCAGATAAGGGTGAATGTCGAGCAGCACATACAGGCCGCTCTGGCCGCGCTGGTCGATGAACTTCAGTGCGGAGTGGATGGATTCGGTATCGTCGATGTCGCGCACCCGGCCTTCGGGGACGCCGGTATGGGCGGGGCGATAGTCGTCGACCAGTTGCAGGTCGTGGCGGCTGCGTGCCGATGCGGGCTGCGCGGTGCCGCCCGGGCCGTAGCGAAAGTTGAGCTGCGCCAGACCGCTCGCGGCCGACCAGCGGTACAGGCCGTGGTTGAGATGGCGCGCGAGCTCTTCGAGCAGGCGAAAGGCGCGGGGTTCTTCCAGGGTTTCAATGACGATGATCGGCGTGTGGGAGCGGATCAGGGCGGCCAGGTCGCGCAGGTCATTCATCGCAGGGTTTCCGCATCGGGCTGTTTTGGGCGAGCGCACATGGTAACCCAGCCATTCACTGCGCTTGCAGTGCGCTGCGCGAGCCGGCCTTGCAAACCGGGCTTTGCGGGGGCTTTCCCGGCTTATTCGAGCGCAGCTTCCGCTCATGGGCCGTGTAAGATTGGCGCCAGAATGCAGTAAATCATGGACAGGGCGCACGGGTTTGCGTCCGATTACCGTCAAGAGGTGACTGGAATGATGAAACGTACGATTGTGCTGCTGTTGCTCTTCACCCTGCTGGTGGCGGGCTGTGGCGGGGCGCTGGAGCGACGCAAGCAGCAGGTGACCATCGGAGTGACCCCGAACCAGGAAGTGACCCTGCAGCCGGGCGGGCGTTTGAGCCTGAATGCGAGTGCCAAGGCCATAGACGAACCGCTCACCGCGATGAGCTGGAGCATCGAGGCGATCACCCCGCCAGCGAGCGGCCCGGCGCCGCAGATTGCCAACGCCAACTGCGCCACGGTCACGCTGACCATCAAGGATCAGGACGGACGCGGGCAATGCACGGCCGAGCTGAGCGTGCCAACGACTTCCGAGCCGGGGGTGTGGCGGATCGCGGCGATGGCCGAATCCGAATCCAAGGGGACGGCATCGGCCGCGTTCGTGCTCAAGGTGGTTGCACCCGAGCGCGATACCGGCAATTTCCGCATCGAGGCGCCGACCTTGCTGACGGTGGATGAGGCGGGCGAAGTGCTGGTCACCAACACGTTGGTCACGATCAATGCCGAAGCCCTGTCCGAAAAGCCCATGCGCGAGCTGCGCTATGAATGGACCGCGATCGCCTCGCCCGATGCCAATCTGCGTCTGGCCGGGGTGAATACGCAGCGTTTGCAGTTCATTCCGCGTGCGGCGGGCGACTACCAGTTCCGGGTCACTGCCACTGCGCAGATCGACGGACGCGAGGAAATGGTCACGGCCGAGGTGCTGGTGATTGTGGAAGACAGCGACCGGCGCGATGAACTGGTGGTGTTTGCAGGCGTGGTGCAGCCCAAGGTGTCGCGCGAATTGGTCAAGCTGACCGGCTCGGTGACCTACAACGGCCAGGCGGTGAGCAATGTGAGCTATGCCTGGGTGCAGATCAGTGGCCCCACTGTTGCCCTGGCCGATGCCACCACCGCAGCGCCGAGCTTCTTCGCCCCGGTGGTCGCAGCCGACACCGAGCTGGTGTTCGAACTGCGTGCCAGCGCGATGATCGAGGGGCGTTCGGTGAGCGGCACTTCGCGCACCGTCGTGCGGGTCGAGCCCGAACCGGAGGAGTGAGGCTGCACCCTGCCCGGCCGCTGATCCGGCCGGGCAGGGGCTGGTCCTCAGGCGGAGTGCTCCACCTTGTCGAGTGCGTCGGCCAGTGCCTGGACCGTGCGCTCCACGTTCATCAGCTTGTCCAGGCCGAACAGGCCCAGGCGGAAGGTCTTGAAGTCCGGGCCTTCGTCGCATTGCAGCGGCACCCCGGCGGCGATCTGCAGGCCGGCGGCGATGAATTTCTTCCCGTTATGCAGGCCGTCGTCGCGGGTGTGGCTGACCACCACGCCGGGGGCCTCGAAGCCGGGCGCGGCCACGCTGCGGATGCCATGCGCGGCGAGCAGGGTGCGCACCTTGTGGCCGAGGCTCTGCTGGCGTTCGCACAGGGTGTCGAAGCCGATGGCTTCGGCCTCTTTCATCACGTCGCGCAGTCGTGCCAGCGCATCGGTGGGCATGGTGGCGTGATAGGCAAAGCCGCCGTTCTCGTAGGCCTCCATGATCTGCAACCACTTGCGCAGGTCGCAGGCAAAGCTGGTGCTGGTGGTGGCGTCGATGCGCTCGCGGGCGCGCTCGCCAAGCATCACCATGCCGCAGCTCGGCGAGCCTGACCAACCCTTTTGCGGGGCGCTGATCAGCACATCCACGCCGCAGGCCTCCATGTCCACCCACACCGTGCCCGAGGCAATGCAGTCGAGCACGAACAGACCATCCACCTCGCGCACGGCGGCGGCGACCTGCTTCAGGTAGTCGTCGGGCAGGATGATGCCCGACGAGGTTTCCACATGCGGGGCGAAAACGACTTCGGGGCGTTGTTCGCGGATGGTGGCCACCACTTCCTCGATGGAGGCGGGCGCGTAGGCGGCCTGGGGCACGGCGTCCACCGGGCGGGCCTTGAGCACGATCGATGCGGACGGAATCGCGCCCATCTCGAAGATCTGCGTCCAGCGGAAACTGAACCAGCCGTTGCGGATCACCAGACACTTGCGATGGGTGGCGAACTGGCGTGCCACGGCCTCCATGGCATAGGTGCCACCACCGGGCACGAGGGCCACGGCACGGGCCTTGTACACCTTCTTCAGCAAGGCGGAAATGTCGCGCATCACGCCCTGGAAGGCGTGCGACATGTGGTTGAGCGATCGATCGGTGAACACCACCGAGTATTCAAGCAGGCCGTCGGGATCGACGTCGGGAAGCAAACCGGGCACGTATGTCTCCTTGCATTCAGGTTGTTGTGGCCGACTGTGCGGCAGGGCTGGGGGGATTCTACCGGGCGGAGGGTGGCTGGGGGCAAGTGCGCGTCTGCAATCCGGCGGTCTGTGGGAGAATGAACGAATGCTGTTCGCAGGAGGTGTGCGATGAAGACATCATCGATGGTCGTGGCTCTGCTGGTGCCGTTGTGCCTGTTCGGGCTCGCCGGGCAGACGGTGGTGTACCGCTGCGTGGATGAGGCCAGCGGCACGGTACGCTTTTCCGACCGGGCCTGTGGGCCGGGCGAGCACGGCGGGCCGCAGGTGGTACGACCGAACACCCTGGACGCTTCCGGTGCGCGCGAGCAGGCCTTGCGCAGCGAGATCCGCCAGCTGCGCGAGCAACTCGAGGCGCAGGAGCGCCGTGTGCAGGCGCAGCCCGCCACGGGTCTGACCCAGCCCGATCTGCAGGCGCAGCGCATCGACGGCTGGGCCTGCCAGCAGGCCCGTCGCTCCTATGAACTGGCGGCCGGCTCCCTGCTGCAGAATCAGGCGGACATCGAGATGAAGCGCTCGGCCATGTATGGCGCCTGTGGCATGCGCGAGCCGGACCGCACCGAAGTGAATGTCAATACGAATACCCAGGTTGAAACGGGCGGCCGGTACGGACCACACCCGGGACCGTCGGTCATCAGCAACTGCGATTCGGGCGGCTGCTGGGACACCCGGGGGCAGCGCTACCCCCGTGGGGCGGGCAACACTTATTTTGGTCCGTCCGGGGCGTGCCGGCGGATTGGCGGGCAGATGCACTGTCCGTGAGGCTTTGTGGGCAGGTGCGGCCCGTCGGTGCGTGCCAGGGCCCACAACTGACCCAACCGGCGATGCCAGTCGCGCATGCGGGCCCAGTGCCCGGGCGGAGCGGGGCCGAGCAGGGTTTCGATGCGCTGGCGTTCGTCGGGCTGCAGGACGAGCATGATGTCCAGCGCGGCGGCGTCGAACCATGGGTTGCCGGGACCCGCGTATTCCCAGTCCAGCAGGTGCCATTGTCCATCGGCCGCGATCAGCAGGTTGCCGGCATGCAGGTCGTGGTGGGTGAAGCGGCTGACGGTGGCGGGCCAGCGTGCGCAGTCTGCGAGCAGGGCGGTGACCAGCCGGTCGCGGGTGGCTCCGGGGGCGGCGCGGCGGGCGTAGTCGCGCACCAGTGCGGGATAGTCGCGGGGCGGGCCGGCGCAGGGGGTCTGCCAGCACTCGAGCAGCACATCGATCAGGGCGGTGCGGGCTGCCGGCGCAAGCGTGGCGGGTTCCGGGTGTTCGCCTTCGATGTATTCGAACAGCAGCCCTTCGCCGGGGTAGTGGGCGAGCAGCCGTGGTGCCCAGGGTCGGCCGGCAATGCTGCGCAGGGCGCTCACTTCGGCTTGTTCGCTGGCGCCCGGCGTGGTGGCCGGACTGGCACTGGCGCGCCAGACATGGCGGGGCTGTTCGCCGTCGACGCTGTCGATGAGCCAGTGGGCATGGGCACTGCCGCTGGCCAGAAAATGCATGGCGCGCACCTTGCCCAGGCGGGCCAGGCAGCCGGCGGGCAGGTTCGGAGAGGTGTGTGGCAGGGCCGGGGTTGCTATACTCAAGGCTTGTCTCATCGGGGTGCCCTTGGGCTGAGAGTCTAAACCCGTTGAACCTGAACCAGTTAGCACTGGCGTAGGGAATGAGATCGCGATGTCGCAGGCTGCCCGAGCGCTGCCTGCAGGCTGTTTTGTCGCTGCCCCTGTCCTTGCACCGGTTGTGCTGGTTTTCGAGCCACTTTGGCGTGCCATCTTCCATGTCGCGCCTGCACTTCGGAACCGGAACATCATGCCTCTCCCTGTCTTGCGTCTGGCCACCGTGGCCCTGTGCGCCGTGCTCCCGGTGCTGCCAGCGCAGGCGGCCGAACCCGCCGCGCAGTTGACTGTGTACACCTATGACTCGTTTGCCAGCGAATGGGGCCCCGGTCCGGAGCTGAAGAAGCGCTTCGAGCAGCGTTGCGCATGCAGCGTGCGCTTTGTGGGGGCCGAGGATGGAGTGGCGCTGCTCAACCGCCTGCGGCTGGAAGGCGCGCGCAGCCGGGCCGACGTGATCGTCGGTCTGGATGACTCGCTGATGGAGGAGGCGCGTGCGCAGGGACTCACCCAGCCGCACGGGGTCGATTACGGCAGTGTGCCGCTGGTGGACGCGCTGGCCTGGTCGGATGCCGATTTCGTGCCATTCGACTATGGCTACTTTGCCTTCATCTACGACAGCGCGCACACCGCCCGGCCGCCGGCATCGCTCGCTGAGCTGGTCAGCGGAGAGGCGCGGGTGATTTATCAGGACCCGCGCACCAGCACGCCGGGGCTGGGGCTGGTGCACTGGATGAAGGCCGTGTTCGGCGGACAGGCGGCAGCGCGCTGGTCACAACTGGCCGCCAATACGGTGACCGTGACCGGTGGCTGGACCGAGGCGTATGGCCTGTTTCTGGAAGGGGAGGCCGATCTGGTGCTGAGCTATACCACCTCGCCCGCCTATCACCTCCTGACCGAGCAGACCGACCGTTACCGGGCCGCGATGTTCAGTGAAGGTCATGTGGCGCAGGTGGAGCTGGCCGCAGTGGTCGCCGGTGCGCGTGAGCCGGCGCTGGCGCGCGATTTCGTGGCCTTTTTGCTGGAGCGGGACACGCAGGCGCTGATTGCAGTGAGCAACTGGATGCTGCCGGTGCGCAGCGATGTTGAGCTGCCGCCGGATTTTGCGGCTTTGCCCCAGCCGCAGCGCATCGGTTTCGATCCGGCGACGGTGAGTGCTTCGCGGCAGGACTGGGTGCGCGAATGGCGTAGCGCGGTGAGCCGCTGATGAGACCGGCGTGGCCGGTGCTGTGCGTTCTGCTGCAGCCGATGCGATGAGCGTCGTGCGCGTACTCGGCCGGTCATGCCGCCCCGATGCGGCGTTGAGCCTGCCGCTGGCCGCACCCGCGTGGCTGGCCGGTGGGCTGGCCCTGGGGCTGGTGAGCGGATTGAGCGTGCTCGCCTTTCTGGCCCTGGCCGTGCGGGGCGACTGGTCGGCGGCGCCTGTGGTGCTGGGGGAGGCCTGGTTTTGGCAGGTGCTGCGCTTTTCGTTGTGGCAGGCGCTGCTGAGTGCGGTGCTGGCGGTGGGTCTGGCCTTGCCGGTGGCCCGTGCGGTGGCGCTGGACCCGGGGTTGCCGGCGCGAGCGGCGTTCCTGCGCTTGTGTCTGCTGTGTTTCGTGATGCCGCCGCTGGTGCTGGTCACCGGGTTGGTGGTGTTGCTGGGGCGTTCGGGCTGGTTGAGTCCATGGCTGGGTGAGGGTTGGAACTTGTATGGGCTGGCCGGCATTGTCATTGCCCATGTGTATCTCAATTTGCCGTTTGCGGTGCGGGTGCTGTGCTTTCGCTGGCGTGCGATTCCCGATGGCGCCTGGAAGCTCGCCGCCCAGCTGGGCCTGAGTGGCTGGCAGCGTTTCCGGCGGGTGGAGTGGCCGGCGCTGCGGTCGGTGCTGCCCGGGGTGTTCGGTTTTGTGTTCCTGCTGTGCTTCAACAGCTTTGCGGTGGTGCTCGCACTGGGGGGCGGTCCGCGTGCGACCACGCTGGAGGTGGCGATCTATCAGGCGCTGAAGTTCGACTTCAATCCGTCCGAGGCGCTGTTGCTCGCCGGGGTGCAGCTGCTGGTGGCCGGGGGGCTGTTCATGATGCTGCTGCGCTGGAGCAACCTGCAGTGGTTGAGCGCATCGGCGGGCGGGCATTGGCGTCCGCAGCCGGGGCGCTGGGGGCTGTGGGCCGGCCGGCTGGCGTATGCGTTGTGTGCGCTGTGCCTGTTGTTGCCCTTGCTGGTGCTGCTGCCCACCGCGCTGGGGGGGCGGCTTGGGGAGCTCGATCAATTTGCAGCCCTGCCGTGGGCAGCGCTGGGTGCGGCGGGTCTGCGCTCGCTGGTGCTGGCGGGCAGTGCTGCCGCGCTGTCACTGGGGCTGGCGCTGGCCTGCCTGTCGCTGTGGCGGCAGTGGCCGGCAGGGCGTCGGCGGGTGGAACTGCTTGCACAGCATCAGCTGGTGGTGCCGGCGATGGTGTTGTCGGTGGGGGTGTATGTGCTGCTCATGCCGGTGGTGGACTGGTTGCGTTGGGGTGTGCTGGCGGTGGTGGTGTTCAATGCCTTGGTTGCGCTGCCTTTTGTGTTTCAGCAGTTGCGGCCCCGGGTGTTCGATTTCGAGGCGCAGTACCGGCGTCTGGTGGCCGATCTCGGGCTGGGGCCGTGGGCACGCTGGCGCCGGGTGAGCGGGCCGTACCTGCGCCCGGCCCTGCGCCGCGCCATGGCGATTGCGCTGGTGCTGGCACTGGGCGATGTGGCCTTGTTCGGGGTGTTTGGCGATGCGGCAGCGCCGACCCTGCCATGGATGATCCATGCGCTGGCGGGGGCGTACCGGCTGGCCGATGCGGCGCTGGCTTCGCTGCTGTTGCTGCTGCTCGCGCTGGCTGCGCTGAGGCTGCTGGAGCACGATCATGCTTGAGGTGCGGCAGGCGGTGCCCGACCGGGGGGCGCAGCACGACGGTCATGATTTCTGTCTGGAGCGGGGTCGCCTGCTGGCCGTGATGGGCCCCAGCGGCGTGGGCAAGAGCACGCTGCTCGATGCGATCGCCGGTTTCGTGCCGCTGCGTGCGGGTGACATCCGGCTGGATGGCGTGTCGCTGCTGCCCCTGCCACCGGAGCGCCGCCCGGTGGCGATGCTGTTTCAGGATCACAACCTGTTCGAGCATCTCCCGGTGGCCGACAATCTGAAGCTGGGTTTCCGGCAGGGGCGCCCGACGCCGGTGCAGTGGCAGCGTGTCATGCAAGCCTGCGCACGGCTGGGGGTGGATGGCCTGCTCGAACGCATGCCCTCGGCCTTGTCTGGCGGTCAGCGGCAGCGGGTGGCGCTGATTCGCACGGTGTTGCGCGAGCAGCCGGTGGTGTTGCTGGATGAGCCGTTCAGCGCACTCGATGCGGACAGCACTGCGCTGGCCGGTGAGTGGGTGCGCGAAGAGGTGCGCCAGGGGCAGCGCATGCTGCTGTTCGTGACCCACGCCGAGCAGGACGCCGCGCGCTGGGCGGACGACTGCCTGCGCCTGTCCTGAACCGGGGGCTGGCCTCAACCTTCCTTCAACGAGGCCGGGGTGGCACGCTCCGCCGACCAGGCCCGCAGGGCCTTGATCTGTTCGGCCATGGTGCGCGACAGTGGGACGATGCGGGACATGCTCCACATCACGTCGCGCTCGGTGAAGGGGCGGTTTTCCTGCCAGGCGTGCACCACGGCCGCGCGGATGCCCTGTTCGATCTCGGCGCCGCTCCAGTTCTTGGTGACGGCGGCCAGTGCGGCCAGATTGAAAGCGCTGGCCGTTCCGGCACCGGCACCGGCACCGGCACCGGCACCGGCACCGGCACCGGCACTGCGCAAGTGGATGTCGATGATGCGCATGCGCTCCGCCTCGGTGGGCAGGTCGAGAAAGAACAGCTGGTCGAAACGCCCCTTGCGGATGACTTCGGCAGGCAGTTTCTCGATGCGGTTGGCGGTGGCCACGACGAACACGCCTTCCGGCTTTTCCTGCATCCAGGTGAGGAAGCTGGAAAAGATGTTGGGGTTGTTGCCGCTGCGCTGTTCCGAATCGTAGCCGAAGCTGTTTTCCAGCTCGTCGATCCACAGCACCAGCGGCGCCACCTGCTCGGCCATGCGCAGGGCATGATCGAAGGCGTACTCGGGTGAGCCGTGTGCCCCGGACAGCACCAGGTTCATGTCGAGTCGCACCAGCGGCAGCTGCCAGGCACTGGCAATCACCTTGGCGGCCATGCTTTTGCCGCAGCCGCTCACCCCCATGAACAGCACGCCGGCAGGCAGGGGAATGCGCTGCTCGCCGAGGCTGCCGGCCGCATCTGCGCCGCAGAACAGCGGGGCGCGGTTGAGCACCCACTCCTTGAGGTTTTCCAGGCCACCGACCCGCGCGATGTCGACCGTGTTGGCGATGTACTTGAGGCAGCTCTCGCGCATCAGCACGCTGGCCTTCTCGTCGCGAATCTCGCCCAGCGCGGTGTCGAGCGCCAGCTTGTGCTCGCGGATCAGCCGCCGCATCAGGTGGCGGGCCTCGCTGAGCATCATGCCGCGCATTGCGGCGGCGAGGGTGGGCAGCAGTGAGGCATCGAGTGCCGGGGTGTCGGGGCCGCTCAGGGCCTGTGCGACGCGCTGCAGCTCGGCAAGCATTTCCGCTTCGTCCGGAGCGCCGAGTTCGACCAGAAACACTTCGCGCTCGAGCGCCCGGGGCAGGCGGTAATCGGAGCACGACAGGAACACATGCGTGCCCTTGCCGGACAGGGCGCGGTAGGCATCGCGTAGCGCGCGCACCACATCGGGCCGCTCGTCGAGCAGCAGCGGCAGGTCCTTGAACAGGTAGAACCCCCGCCCGGACCGGGCCAGCACCGCGCGCAGGGCTTCGAGGGGATCGGTGGCCTGTGCGGCGCCGGGCGCTTGCGCACAGGCCCTCACCAGCCCGGTGGTGAGCGACCACTGGTGAAAGGCCTGTTCGTCACCATACACCTGCCGGGCCACCGCCCCGAGCAGGCGCTCCAGCCGTTCTTCATCGTCGCAGCGCACATGCACCAGCGGATGCCCACCGGCCAGGGCCTTGCGGATGCGGGAGAGGGGGTGTGGGAGGGTGAGTTCATTGTTCCCGGGGTTCATGGCCGGTAATCCCATTCATGACGTATATCTTGCTGAAGCATATCAGACGCAATGGTAGCGGGCTGAATTCCGTGTATCCCGAATAAATCTGTACCATGTCCGGGCTGCCGGGGCCGGTGGGTCCGGTGTCGTCAGTGTGTTCAGGCTTTCAATTTACAGGAACCTCACGATGCAAGTTTCCATTTCCAGATTATTCCGAGTGCTGTCCGTGGCTGCGCTGAGCTTTGGTGCAGCGGGCATGGTGCAGGCGCAAAGTGTGACGCCCGGTCTGTGGGAGTTCAAGCAGGACATCCAGATGCCGGGCATGCCCGACATGCAGGCACAGCTGGCCCAGATGCAGGAGCAGTTGAAGAGCATGCCGCCCGAAATGCGCGCGATGCTGGAGCAGCAGATGGCCGGCGCTGGGGTGGCGCTGGGGCAGAACGGTGCGATGCGCCTGTGCATCAGCCCGGAGGAGGCCGCAGCCGATCCGATTTATGAAGGCCGTCAGGAGGGAGACTGCACCTATACCAACGTGAAGAAGCGCGGCAACACCTGGAGCGGGCATGTGGTGTGTACCGAACCGCCCGGAAAGGGGGATTTCAAGACCACCCTGCACAGCCCGCAGCATTTCACCACCGAAGCGTCGCTCGATGGCGAGGACGGGCGTATCGACTTCCGCGTGGACGCCCGCCGGGTGGGCGCCGATTGCGGGGCACTCGGCAGGCGGTGAGCATCGCCCTGCAGGGCGGCGGAGCACGCGGCTTGCCGTCCGCCCGCCCTGCATGCGCGGTCAGCGCGTGAGCATGCGGTTGACCGCCTCCAGATGCTCCGGCTCGTTGTGGCACATGCCCTGGAAGCTGGCGCACAGGTCGAGGAAGTCCTTCAGTTCCATGCGCTGCGCCATCTTCATCAGCCGCTTGGTGAGGCGCAGGGCCTTTGGCGGCTGGGCGGAGAAACGGCTGGCCAGCTCGTTGGCGCGGGGCATCAATGCGTCGGGCGCCACCACATCGAGCACGATGCCCAGGCTTTTGGCCTCGTCGGCAGAGACGATACGGCCCGACAGGGTGAGTTCGAACGCCTGCTGGTAGCCGATCAGTCGTTGCATGAACCAGGCCCCACCGTCGCCCGGGATGATGCCCAGGTTGAGGAAGGTTTCCCCGAATTTTGCCCGGCTGGAGGCGATGCGAATGTCGGCCATGTTGGCCAGGTCGAAGCCTGCACCGATGGCCGGGCCATTCACCGCCGCAATGATCGGCACCTCGACCGCCTGCAGCGCCAGCGGAATGCGCTGGATGCCGCGCCGGTAACGGGTGGCGACTTCGGCCACGTCGCCGGCAAAGTCTCCGCCCCGGTTGGCCATGTCCTTGATGTTGCCACCGGCGGAAAAGGCGCTGCCGGCACCGGTGATGAGCAGCACCGACACCTCGTCGCAGCGGTTGACCCACTCGGCAGTGGTGACGATGTCGTCGATCAGCGCGGTGCCGGTGAGGGCGTTGCGCACATCGTCGCGGTTCAGGGTCAGCGTGGCGATGCGGCCTTCCAGGGTGAGCCCGGCATCGGTGAGGGTGGGCAGCGTCGTCATGTGTGGGGTCATGCGTGGGGCTCCTATGGGTTCAGGACCGAGCGGTTGGTGATGATGCGCGCATCGACCACCGCATAGCCGTCCGGGTAGGCGATCACCGGGTTGAGGTCGAGCTCGGAGATCTGCGGGTAGGCACTCACGATGCTCGACACGGTGAGCAGCAGGTCGACCAGTGCCGCCTTGTCGGTGGGCGCTTCGCCGCGCACGCCGGCCAGGATCTTGCGACCCTTGAGCTGTTCGACCATCGACTGGGCATCGTGGCGCGACAGCGGAATGGCCCGGAAGGCAACATCCTCGAGAATTTCCACGAAGATGCCGCCCAGGCCGAACATCAGCACCGGCCCGAAGATCGGATCGCGCACCACGCCGACGATGACCTCGGTGCCCTTCTTGGCCATGGGGGTCACCAGCACGCCCCGGATGTCTGCGTTTGCGTCATAGGCGCGGCAGCTGCTCATGATCTGCTCGAAGGCGTCGCGCAGGGCGGCCTCGCCCACCAGGTTGAGCTTCACGCCGCCGGCATCGGATTTGTGCAGGATGTCCCGGGACACCACCTTCATCGCCAGCGGCTGTTCGCCGAACTCGGCGGCAATGTCGGCCAGTTCGTCGGCACTGGTGGCCACCCGCTCCGCTGCTACGGCCACGCCATGGGTGCGCAGCAGGCTCTTTGCCTCGAACTCGTACAGGTCGCGGCCCTCATGCTGGGCCCGCGCGAACATGGCCTGCATGCCCTCGTCCGGGGTGAAACCGGGCTGCAGGGGCTGGCCGTGCTGCTCTTGCAGGTAGATGCCGCGTTCGCCCAGGGCCTGCAGAACCTTTACGGCATATTCTATGGAGGCATACACCGGCAGGCCGGCCTCGTGCAGCCGGCGCAGCGCGGGGGGCTTGACCGGGGCGTACAGGCTGTAGATGACCAGTGGCTTGTCGATGCGTCGCGACAGCTCGATCATCGATTCGGCCGCGCGCATTTCGCCGCCGAGTAGCGATTCGGCAAAACGGGTGTGATAGCCGCCAAACATGCCGACCAGGAACACGGCATCGACGTTGTCGTCCTCGGCGACGATTTCCATGCACTGCGCCAGCACTTCGGGGTTGGCGTCGGAGGTGCCGGCGACGTCTACCGGGTTCGAGAGCGAGGCCTGCGGGAAGAGGATGGCGGCCAGCCGCTTGCGGGTGGCCTCGGACAGTTCGGCCAGCTCCAGTCCGGCTTCGGAAATGCGGTCGGAGGTGATGGTGGCCTGACCGCCGCCGTCGGCGATCACCGCCACCCGCTTGCCGCGCGCTTTCTGCATCAGCGCCAGACCTTCGGCCACCGGCAGGATCTGGTCGGAGTGGGGTACCACGCTCACCCCCACCTGCTTGAGCAGATCCACCGTCATGGCATAGCTGCCGGCCAGCGCGCCGGTGTGCGAGCTGGCGGCTTTCTTGCCCAGCTCGGTGGCGCCGGACTTGTACACCACCACCGGCTTCAGCGGGGTGATCTCGCGGGCCACCTGCAGGAAGCGCTGACCATCGCGGAAACCTTCCACATACAGCGTGGCGACCCGGGTGTTCGGGTCTTCGCCAAGGTAGCGCAGATAGTCGTTGAAGCCGATGTCGGTCTGGTTGCCGGGGCCGACATAGGTGGAAAAGCCCACATGGCCGTTGTGTTCGGCCTCCAGCACCAGGGCGAGCAGCATGTTGCCCGATTGGGAGATGAAGCCGATATCGCCCGGGATCACATTGCCCAGGTCGAGCAGGTTCACCTGCTTGTGCATGTTGAACATGCCCGAGGTGTTGGGGCCGATGATGCGCACGCCGCCGGCCCGCGCTGCGTCGAGCACCTGCTGCTCCAGCCTGGCCCCTTCGGGGCCGGTTTCACGGAAGCCCGCCGCGAGGATGACCGCACCCTTCACGCCCTTTCGGCCACATTCGACGAGCAGGCCGGGCAGGGTGGCGGCCGGCGTACAGATCAGCGCCAGATCCACGGCGCCGGGTACATCGTCCAGGGTGGGGTAGGTGGGCACGCCGAGGATGTCGGGCACTTTCGGGTTGATCGGGTAGATCTTGCCGGCGTAGTGCCCCTTGATCAGGCCCACCATGGCCTTGTAGCCGCGTTTGGTGGGGTCGGCCGAGGCGCCGATGATGGCGATCGAGTCGGGCGCCAGGAAGTCGTGCAGCGGGCTCTTGCGGACGATGGCGGTGTCTTCGGTCATCTCTTCACTCTCCCTTGAAGATGGGGGTGCGCTTTTCGGCAAAGGCGTCGACGCCTTCTTGCCAGTCGCGGGTGGTGCCGACGAAGGTCATGCCCTCAAGCTCGGCGGTGAGGCAGGCATCGAGGGTGCGTTCGGCGGACAGGTTGAGCTGCTTCTTGGCCAGCTGCATCGAAAACGGTGCCTTGCCGGCCAGTTTCAGCGCAAAGGCCCGTGCCGCGTCGAGAAAGCCTTCGTCGGGCAGCACCCGGCTGGCCAGCCCGATGCGCATGGCCTCCTCGCCCTTGATGCGTTCGCCCAGGAACACCAGTTCGCGGGCCTTGGCCAGCCCCACCAGGCGCGGCAGCAGCCAGGTGACGCCTCCGCCGAGGAAGTTGCCGATGCTGATTTCGGGCAGGCCGATCTGTGCGCTTTCGGCCATCAGCACGAAGTCGGAGGCAATCGCCATTTCCGCCCCCGCGCCCAGCGCGTAGCCGTTCACTGCGGCAATCACCGGCTTGTCCAGATGCAGCAGCCGCTTGCACACGATCTGCTCGCCCTGCAGGTATTGCCGGCGGTCGAACGCGGTGCGGGTGCCGGCCTTGTGCTCCTTAAGGTCGGCGCCGACACAGAAGGCGCGGCCCTCGCCGGTGAGCAGCACCACGCGCACGTCGCGGTCGGCCTCGGCCGCGCTCAGGGCATGGTTGAGTTCGTCATACAGTTGCTGGGTGACCGCGTTGAGCCTTTGCGGACGGTTCAGACGGATTTCGGCAATGCCTTGGTCGGTGTGGTAGATCAGGGTTTCATACTGCATCGGGGGCTCCTCGGGGGGGATGGGCAGGGCAGACCGTGCGGACTTCAGTCACGACAGGCCAGTTGACGGCAGGTTCCGAGATGCTGGCGCACCAGGCGGGTGAGGCCGGCATCGACCCGGCCGAGCGTGGCCAGGTTTTCGAGGTGCTGCATGACTTCCTCGGCCTCCAGTGCGGTGCGATAGGGGCGCTCCTGCGACAGGGCCTGGAAGATGTCGGCAATCGCGATCAGACGGGCTTCGAGCGGGATCTGTTGTGCATCGAGCCGCCCGGGGTAGCCGGAGCCCAGCAGGTTTTCATGGTGCATTTCGGCCCAGCCGGCAATCGGCAGGCCGGGGAACACCCGTCGCAGGATGCGTCCGGTGTCGTAGCTGTGGCGCTTCACGATGGCACGTTCCTGGTCGGTGATCGGGCCGGGCCGGTCGATGATGGTTTCGGGCACGCGCAGTTTTCCGATGTCGTGCAGCAAGGCGGCAATCTCGAGCTGGTCGAGGTGTTCGCCCCGAAAACCGCTGCATTCGCCCAGGAAGCGGGCAATGCGCGCGACACGGGTGGAGTGCTCCAGGGTGTAGCGGCTCTTCGAGTCGACCGTGCGCGCAAACAGCTCGGCAATCGCGAGCGCATCGGCACTGCCCAGTTCCACGTCCGGGTGCTGGGAAAGGCGCTCGGCGATCTCGTCCATTACATAACCGGGGTCGCATTGCAGCCAGAAACGCTCCTGATGGCTCACCCGCTCGAGGGCTTCGACCAACTCCGGTGCGAACAGGCTGCCGGCCAGTCCCCGCAGCCTGGCGATGAGCTGGGGGTGGTCCCACAGGATCTCGCTGCGCAGGCTGCGGTCGGTGACATACGGGGCGAGCAGCACATCGAGCCGGTCGGTGAGGAAGATCAGGTTGCTGTCCAGCGCCACTCGCTGGCCCAGCAGGGCGCGGTCGAGCTGGGTCCAGCGGCTGTGGTGCCAGCGGACTGCCGGTGCATGGCGTGCCAGCGGCGGGCAGGCCAGCAGGAACTGCTCGCCGCGCAGGCAGTGCTGCTCGGCGCCATCCCATTCCAGGGTTTCGGTGAGGTTGCGGTACTCCTGCACGCGCGACACGCCGCAGTCGTGCAGCATGGCTGCATACAGAATGTCGTGGCGGCGTTCGTCGTCCCAGCCCAGCGCGCCGGAAAGGGTATGGGCGAGCAGGGCGACACGCTGGGCGTGGTGGACTTCGTCCACGCCGACATAATCCAGTGCGCTCGTCAGGGAGACGATGGCACGGTTGAGGCTGATCTTCATGGGGCGGTTGTGGGCCTCATTTGTGCTGGGGGCGGGCGCTTGTGGGCGCCGGCAAGGGTTTATCCGACATTCTGGCAGAGTTGCGTGGCGCGGGTGAATGAGTGAAGACCTGTATAGGCCGCGTGGCGCCATTGTGCGCTTGCCGTGCATGCGCGACTGCAAAAATGATCGGGCACGGTTATAATTCATAATTATGGTTACTGGAGACGTGGCTCCTTCCAGATTCGGGACGGAACGCGTGAAGTGCGATGCTGGATATCGAACAGTTGTTCAATAACAACCGTCAGTGGGCCGAGCGCAAGCGCGAGGAAGACCCCGAGTTCTTCAGCCGCCTGCTGAATCAGCAGTCGCCGGAGTATCTGTGGATCGGCTGCTCCGACAGCCGGGTGCCGGCCAACCAGATCATCGGTCTGGCGCCGGGCGAGGTGTTCGTACACCGCAATGTGGCCAATGTGGTGGTGCATACCGACCTGAACGCGCTGTCGGTGATTCAGTATGCGGTCGATGCGCTGCGGGTGAAGCACATCCTGATCGTGGGCCACTATGGCTGCGGCGGGGTGAAGGCCGCACTGAACAACAATCGTCTGGGGCTGATCGACAACTGGCTGCGCCATGTGCAGGACGTGCGCGACCGCCACGACGGCCTGCTCGAAAGGATCGAAGATCCGGGCGAAAAGCTCAACCGGATGTGCGAGCTCAACGTGATGCAGCAGGTGGTCAATGTGTGCCAGACCACGGTGGTACGCGAGGCCTGGGAGCGCGGCCAGCAGGTGAAGGTGCATGGCTGGTGCTATGACCTGAGCGATGGCCTCATCCGCGACCTGAAGGTGAGTTCGTGCTGCCGCGACGAGGCGCTGGACCTGTTCCGCGATGCGGCCGAACGGGTCGGCAGGGTGGGGGCCGGTTGAGGCTGTGGCCCGGCCGGATTCAGGAGAGGGGACGATGACGGTTCTCGTCGATGCGGTGTTTGTGGGCAACCTCCGCCCCTTGCCGCCGGAAGGTCAGTTGAGCGGTATCTTCAAGACGGCGGTGTCGGGCCGCGTGCGCCTGACCCCGACCGGGCTGGAGGGGGATCGTCAGGGCGATCCGCGCTATCACGGCGGTCCGGAAAAAGCCCTGCACCACTACCCGGCCGAGCACTATGCGCGACTCAGTGCGCACTGGCCCGAACTGGAGGGCCGGCTGGCACCGGGCGTGCTGGGCGAGAACCTCTCCACCCGGGGCATGAACGAGCACTCGGTGTGCATTGGCGACGTGTATCGGCTGGGCGACTGTCTCATCCAGGTGAGTCAGCCCCGGCAGCCTTGCTGGAAGATCAGTCACCGTCTGGACGTGTCGCGGGCCTCGGTGTTCGTGGCCGACGAGGGCATTACCGGCTGGTATTACCGGGTGCTGGAAGGGGGCGAGCTGCAGGCGGGCGATGAGTTGATGCTGCTTGAACGGCCGAACCCGTGGCTGCCGCTGGCCGAGTACTGGCAGAGTGTCACTGCGCATCGCCCCGAGCCGGCAACCCTGCGGCGTATTGCGGCGGCAGTGGGGCTGGCTGCCGACAAGGCGGCGCGCTGCGCGGAACGGGCAGACTGGCTGGCCCGTCGGGGCTGAACCGGCTCCGCCGGGTTGGTTCAGCCCCGGCGCGTCAGATTTCCAGTGGATCGACGTCGATTTGCCAGCGCAGCTGGCGGGCCGTGCGTTGCGCGCGCAGCATCGTGATCCACTCGCCGAGAAAGCGCTGCAGCACCGCCCGGCTGCCGGCCTCGACCAGGAGCTGGGCGCGTTCGCGGCGGGCCAGGCGGGTCATGCGCATCGGCACTGCGTCATACAGGGCCAGCTCCGGCGGTGCGATCCCGCTGGCCAGGCGCTGGGCATGCTGCAGGAAGTGCAAGGCATCGTCGAGCAGGGGGGCATCGGCGCGCAACATCGCCTGATGGGTGAAGGGCGGAAAGCCGGCTCCGCGCCGGTCATCCAGCTCGCGCCGGGCAAAGCCGTCGAAGTCATGGGTGGCAAGGTGACGGTACAGCGGATGCTCGGGATGCTCGGTCTGGATCAGCACCTGCCCGGGCAGGTGTGCCCGCCCGGCCCGGCCCCCCACCTGCATGAGCTGCTGGAAGAGCCGCTCCGGGGCGCGAAAGTCGGCGGCGTGCAGCGAGGCATCCGCCCCGATCACCCCCACCAGGGTGAGCTGCGGGAAGTCGTGCCCCTTCGCCATCATTTGCGTGCCCACCAGAATGTCTGCCTCGCCGCGTGCAATCGAAGCCAGCAGGGCCTCCCACTGGCTGCGCGTGCGGGCGGCATCGCGGTCCAGCCGCAACACCCGGGCCTGCGGAAAGTGCTCGGTCAGAAAGGCTTCCACCCGTTGCGTACCGCGCCCGAACGGCTTGATGTCCTGATCGCCGCATACCGGGCAGGCGGGCGCGATGGCCTGGTCGCATCCGCAGTGGTGGCAGCGCATGCGTCGATCGGCCAGATGCACCACCAGATTCGCCGAGCAGTGCGGACAGTGACTGACCCAGCCGCAGGATGGGCAGGACAGCACCGGTGCATAACCCCGGCGATTGAGAAACACCAGGCTCTGCTCCTGGCGTTCGAGGCGCGTCTTGAGCGCGGCCAGGAGCTGCGGACTGAGACCTTCGCTGAGCTTCTGCCGCCGGGTGTCGATGCAGTGCACCGTGGGCAGGCTGGCCGACACCGCGCGGCTGTCCAGGCGCAGGCTGCGGTAGCGTCCTTCCCGGGCGTTGAGCCAGCTCTCCAGCGATGGGGTGGCCGAACCGAGCAGCAGGGGCACGTTGCGCTGGCGTGCGCGCCATACGGCCAGGTCGCGCGCCGAGTAGCGCACGCCCTCCTGTTGCTTGTAGGAGGCATCGTGCTCTTCGTCCACCAGTATCAGGCCAAGGCGCGGCAACGGTGTGAACACCGCCAGGCGGGTACCAAGCACGATGTCGGCCTGTCCGCACAGGGCCTGCACGAAACCACGCGAGCGCGCCCCTTCGGCCAGCCCTGAGTGCAGACTCACCACCTGGGCGGCCGGGAAGCGCGCGGCCACCCGTTGTTCGAGCTGGGGGGTGAGGGCAATTTCGGGCACCAGCATCAGCACCTGCCGGCCACGTGCCAGCCAGGCCTCGGCCAGGCGCAGATACACCTCCGTCTTGCCACTGCCGGTCACGCCCTGCAACAGCCAGCAGGCGAAACCGTCCGGGGCGGTGAGCACGTTGTCCAGCGCGCTGCGCTGCGCCTCGGTGGCCTCCGGGCGTGGGCCGGTGTGGCTGATTGCGGAGGATGGACTCACCACCTGCAGCCAGCCACGGCGCAGTGCATCGCCACAGCCGGCACCGTCGGGCAGGCTGCGCAGCTGGCTGCGCCGGGCGGGCAGGCCATGCTGCTGGCTGGCGCGCAGCAAGCGCAGCGCCTTGTTGTCGCGCACGGGGGCGGCAAGCGCCTGTACCCCGTCAGGGCTGAGGTCGAGCAGGGGGTCGATGTCGTCGCCGCTGACCGCGTCGGCGCGGCGCAGCCCGGGGGGCAGGGCCAGGGCGATCACCTCGCCCAGCGGGGCGTGGTAGTAGCGGGCAGCAAACCCCGCCAGGTCCAGCCAGTCGGCGGGCAGCGGTGGCACGTCCCGCTGGATGTGCAGGACGTTCTTCAACCGGGCGGGTTCGATGTCACTGCTGTCGGGCAATGCCACGATCACGCCACTCTTGTCGCCCTTGCCGAAGGGCACCCGCACGCAGCGCCCGATGTCATGCTCGGTGGCATCGGCCGCGAGGTAATCGAACAGGCGCGGCAGTGGGATGGGCAGGGCGACTCGGACGATGCGCATCGGGAATGGCGGGGCGTGGGTGGCGGCGGACCTGGGCTGGATGCACTTGTCCACAAAATCTGTGGATAAGTTTGTGGGCAGAGTGGGTGAAACAGGCTGAAACAGTTGTGAAACAAGCCTTCCGCTTACTCTGCCTCAACAATAGGCAGCAAAAAAACAAATAAAAAACAAAGGCTTGACATTGGCATTAAGTGCCTGGCCCGAAACCTGCTCTGGCTTTCGGGGCGAAACGCCGGTGTGTGCATAAGTCAAGCCTTTTATTTATTGACCCGGCCCTTGACGCCGCTGCCGACCGTTCGGGCTGGAGCCTTCGTCGAGCTCAGGACAGGCGCTGTCGAAGCCCCGTCCCGGCAGTGCCCTTCGACAAGCTCAGGGCGAACGGAAACGGCATGCTCAAGGGCCGGGTCAATAAAAACACCGCCCGTACTACGGGCGGTGACCATTCAGCCCGCGTTGCCGGCGCGCAGTGCGCGGCTGTGCTGATGCACCGTATCGACCAGCACGGATACGGCCTCGGGCGGGGTGAACTGGGAAATGCCGTGGCCCAGGTTGAACACATGGCCGGCATGGGGGCCGTAGGCGTCGAGCACGCGGCGGGCTTCACTGGCGATGGTCTCGGGGGTGCCGAACAGCACCGAGGGGTCGAGGTTGCCCTGCAGGGCAACCCGGTCGCCAACCTGCTGGCGGGCGCGCCCGATGTCCATGGTCCAGTCCAGGCCGACGGCGTCCGCACCGATGTTGGCGATGCTCTCCAGCCACAGCCCGCCCCCCTTGGTGAAGACGATGCTCGGTACCCGCTCGCCTTCGCGTTCCCGGATCAGCCCTTCCACCACCCGCTGCATGTAGGGCAGGGAGAAGTTGTGATAGGCAGACTCCGACAGCACGCCACCCCACGAGTCGAACACCATCACGGCCTGGGCGCCGGACTCGATCTGCGCGTTGAGATAGGCGGTGACGGCGTCGGCGGTGACGGAGAGGATATGGTGCAGCAACTCCGGCCGGCTGTAGGCCAGGGTCTTGATCTTGCGGTAGTCGGACGAGGAGCCGCCCTCCACCATGTAGCAGGCCAGCGTCCACGGGCTGCCGGAAAAGCCGATCAGCGGCACGCTGCCATCGAGCGCACGCCGGATCGTGGAGACGGCATCCATCACGTATTGCAGTTCGGCATGCGGATCGGGGGCCGACAGGTTGCGGATTTCCCATTCATCCTTCAGCGGACGCTCGAAGCGCGGGCCTTCGCCTTCGGCGAAGTACAGGCCCAGGCCCATCGCGTCGGGCACGGTGAGGATGTCCGAGAACAGGATGGCGGCGTCGAGGTTGTAGCGGGCGAGTGGCTGCAGGGTCACCTCGCAGGCCAGATCGGCGTTCTTGCACAGGTCGAGGAAGCTGCCCGCACGGCGCCGGGTTTCGCGGTATTCAGGCAGGTAACGGCCCGCCTGGCGCATCAGCCACATCGGCGTGTAGTCGGTCGGTTCGCGCAGCAGGGCGCGCAGGAAGGTGTCGTTGCGAAGACGGCTCACGGATACGTCCTTTGTTGTGTTCTGGGCCAACCCGGGATTATCCCGCTTTTCGGCGATGCTGCCGACCCCGATCTGTCGGGGCGGGCAGGCATGCGCGGCCGAAGAGGGGGTCAGCGCCGCCAGAACACTGGGGTGAGCACCACCAGCAGGGTGAAGATTTCGAGCCGTCCGAGAATCATCGTGAATGACAGCAGCCACGATTGCACGCCGGTCATCGAGGCATAGTTGCTCGCCGGACCCACCGCGCCCAGGCCCGGGCCGGTGTTGTTGAGGCAGGCCACCACAGCCGAGAAGGCGGTGATCAGGTCCACTCCGGTGGCCGACATCAGCAGGGTCAGCGACACGATGCTCACCATGTACATGAAGCTGAAACCCAGCACGGCGTGCAGGATGCCTTCGGACACCTTCTGCCCGCCCAGACGCACCGGATGGACCGCATTGGGGTGCAGCGAGCGCACGATCTCGCGATACACCTGCTTGTACAGGATGATGGCGCGCATCATCTTGATGCCGCCGCCGGTGGAGCCGGAGCAGGCGATGAAGCTGCCGAGGAACAGGATCCACACCTGCGCGAACATCGGCCACAGGGTGTAGTCGTAGGTGGCCAGACCGAGCGAGGTGGAAATCGACACCACATGAAAGCTCACATAGCGCACGGTCATCCACAGGTCGCTGTGGGCGTGGGCGTTTGCCAGATACAGGGTGAGCATGAGCACGCTGAGCACCAGCACGCCAAAATAGAACGGAATCTCGGGATCGCGGAAATACGACTTGGGGCTACGTTGCATCAGGGCCAGATAGTGCGTGGCGTAGTTCAGGCCGGCCAGCAGGGCGAAGACGATGGTGACGGCTTCGATCGGCACCGAGTTGAAGTAGCCGAGGGAGTCGTCCTTGCTCGAGAAGCCTCCCAGTCCGGCCACCGTGAAAGCGTGGATCAGCGCGTCCCAGCCGTTCATGCCGGCCAGCCACAGGCTGATGCCACAGGCCACGGTGAGGATCAGGTAGGTCAGCCACAGGCCCTTGGCCGTTTCGGCAATGCGTGGGGTGAGGCTGGACTCCTTCATCGGTGTGGGTACCTCGGCCTTGAACAGCTGCCGTCCCCCGATGCCGAGCAGCGGCAGGATGGCCACCACCAGCACGATCACGCCCATGCCGCCGATCCAGTGCATGAAGGTGCGCCACAGGTTGATCGAGATCGGCAGGTCGTCGATGCCGCTCAGCACGGTGGCACCGGTGGCGGTGAGGCCGGAAACCGCCTCGAAGTAAGCATGCGTGAAGCTCAGTTCGGGCAGGTGTCCGAGCAGGGGCAGGGCGCCGAACACCGGCGTCACGATCCAGGTGAGGGCCACCAGCAGGAAGCCGTCGCTGGGGCGCAGGTCGCGCCGCTTGCCCCGGGTCAGCACCCACAGGACGAAACCGGCCAGGAAGGTGATGAGGATGGCGCGGTCGTAGGCCAGATCGGCCCCGTCGTTGAGGTACAGCGACACGCCCAGCGGAAAGGCCATGAGCAGGCCGAAGATCATGACGATCAGGCCCAGCGAGTTGAGAACCGGAAAATAGCTGCGCATGTTCAGATGAAGCCGAAACCGACCTGGAACAGTTTCTCGACCTGTTTCACCAGGCGTTTGTGGGTGCAGAACACCACCACATGGTCCCCCGACTCGATCACCGTATCGTGGTGGGGCATCAGCACCTGGTTGCGCATCAGCCGTCCGTCCGGGCGTCGTTCCTCGCGCACCACGGCGGCAATCGTGGCGCCGCGCGGCAGGCTGATCTGGTCGATCCTGCGGCCCACCACCTTGGAGTCCTTCTCGCTGCCGTGGGCGATGATCTCCAGCGCTTCGGCCGCACCCCGGCGCAGGCTGTGCACCGCCACCACGTCACCGCGTCGAACATGTGCGAGCAGCGAACCGATGGAGGTCTGCGCGGGCGAGATGGCGATGTCGATCGGCCCCCCCTGCACCAGATCGACATAAGAACGACGGTTGATGAGGGCCAGTGTGCGGCGGGCGCCCATGCGCTTGGCGAGCGAGGCGGACATGATGTTGTCTTCGTCGTCGTTGGTCAGCGCGACGAACAGGTCCGTCTCGTCGATGCCTTCGTTCTCCAGCAGCTTCTCGTCGGTGGCATCGCCCCTGAGTACCAGTGCGCGGTTCAGCTCGGTGGCCAGCATGTCGGCCCGGCGCTTGTTGGTTTCAAGCACCTTCACGTTGTAGTCGTCCTCGATGGAGCGGGCCAGTCGGGCGCCAATGTTGCCGCCGCCGGCGATCATGATGCGGCGCATCGGCCGGTCGGAGCGGCGCAGCTCGCCCATCATCTGGCGGATGTTCACGGTGGCGGCAAGGCAGAACACCTCGTCGCCGGGAAATATCTTGGTGTCACCCTTCGGGATGATCGCCTCGCCTGCCCGGTAGATGGCGGCAATGCGGGCTTCGACATTGGGCATGTGGTAGCGCAGCGCCTTCAGCGGGTGCCCGACCAGCGGACCGCCCTCGAAGGCGCGTACCGCGATCAGGCTGACCGAGCCTGACGCGAAGTCCAGCACCTGCAGCGCTTCTGGGAAAGATATCAGGCGCTTGATGTGGTCGGTGACGATCTGCTCGGGGCAGATCGAGAAATCGACCGCAAAGTTGTTCTCGTCGAGCAGTTCGGGAAAATCCACGAAGTCGCCCGAGCGCAGGCGTGCAATCCGGGTGGGCAGGTTGTACAGCTTGCGCGCCACCTTGCAGGCACACAGGTTGGTCTGGTCGGACTGGGTGACCGCGATGAGCAGGTCGGCATCCTCGGCCCCCGCCTCGGCCAGGATACGGGGGGAGGCGGCATTGCCGCACACGGTGCGCACTTCCAGACGGTCGCGCAGGATTTCGAGCTGCTCAGGGTTGGTGTCGACCAGGGTGATGTCGTTGGCCTCGGACGACAGGTTTTCAGCGACCGATGCGCCAACCTGACCGGCCCCGAGAATGATGATTTTCACCGTGTGTGCATCCGCTCATTGAGATCGCGCCCATTCTACGCGCAAGAAGCGGGAGCGGAATTGTTTTGTTGCAATGCAGCAACAGGCAGTGCGTGGGCCTGTGCCTGCATGTGAAAGCGTCGGTGCTCGGGCTGGTAACGATACGGCTGACCCACCGGACAGGCCAGCCGGGCCTGGCAACCCTGTTGCAGGCAGTACTGGCCTGCCGGGGTGTGCAGGTGCGAGGCACAGGCCAGCGGTTTCGGTCCCTCCGGGGTGATTGCGTCGACCGGGCATGCGCTCAGGCAAGGTTGTTCATGACAATGCTGGCAGCCTGCATGCAGGGCCATGGAGGGGGCGGCGGCGCTGCTCCGGCATCCTGCCGGCAGGTGTTCGCACAGCAGCGCGAAGCGATAGGCAAACCAGCTGCCGTAGCGTTCGTGCAGCAGCAGGCCAAGCGGTGAAGCCTGTACTGCGCCGGCCCGCAGCGCCCAGCGCTGGAATGGGTGGAAGGGCGGACCGGTAAAGGGGAACAAGGCGTGTGCATCGAACGCCCGGGCAATCGGTCCGGCAACCCGGGCGCTCCAGCGGTCGAGCGGTCCGGCCTGCAGATGGGCGTCTGCCGAATGTCCGGCACCTATCGCTTCAGTGTATTCGCGGCTGCGGCTGAAGGCCGGCCAGATGGATGAGCCGGCCTGGCCGATCAGGATCACCCAGGGGGTGGCGTCCTGACCCGGGTAGTCGGCGGGGCGTTCGTCCGCCGTTACCCGGGCGCACCCCAGTACCGTCAGACCGAAGGGATGCAGGGCGTCGTCCAGAAGGTGTCCGGCCGGGGCAGCGGGGCGGGGCTTCATTCTTCGCTGCGACGGCCGGCCTGCAGCCCGAGTTGCTTCAGCTTGCGGTACAGGTGCGTGCGCTCCAGTCCGCATTTTTCGGCAATGCGTGTCATGTTGTTGCCTTCCAGGCGCAGGTGGTGTTCGAAGTACAGGCGCTCGAAGGCTTCGCGTGCGTCGCGCAGCGGTTGGTCCAGCGACACGCTGTAGCAGCTGTCGGTGGGTGGGGGCAGCACGCGTCGCACGTCGGCCAGGCTGATTTCCTCTTCCAGGGTACCCAGCGCCAGTGACTTCACTGCGGCACGCAGTTCGGCAAACCCGCCCGGCCAGTTCTGGGTGCGCAGTGCATTCAGGGCCGCCGAGGACAGGCGCCGGCGGGGCACCTCGCCGGCTTCCACCAGATGCAGCAGGACCTGACTGGCCAGTTCGGGCACATCGTCCTGCACATCGGCAATCGAGGGCGGGGCGAGGCTGATCTCGAACAGGCGGGCCACCAGCCCCTCATCCCAGCCGTCGTTGAGCAGGGTGTCGGCCGGGTGCTCGGTGACGGCCACCAGATGCTGGTTGAAGCGGTCCAGACGTTCCAGCGCAAAACCCAGGTTGCGCTGCTGGGTGCGGTTCAGCCTGGCCAGTTCGGGCACGTACAGGATGCCGGCCTGGCAGGCCTGCAACTGCTTGATGTCCAGCGGCTGGACAATGCCGGACAGGTCCAGCCAGGCGCAGGCGTCTGGGTGCACGCTGCGGGCGGCCAGTTCGGCGAGGCTGCCATGGCCCACCCGCAGCAGCAGGACGCGAGACTTTTCCGCGATCTGCTGCAGGCGACGACGCAGGTCGCGCAGCGGGGTCGAGCGGGTGAAGGCGGCCAGGGTGAGCGGAGAAGGCAGGCCGGGGGCCGAGGGGCGCTGCAGTCCGCGCTTCACCGCAGAGAGCAACTTCTGCAGCGCAATCGGCTTTTCCAGGTAGTCGATGGCACCAATGCGCGTGGCCTCGACCGCAGTGTCTATGGTGCCGTGCCCTGACATCATGATTACGGGCATGGTCAGCTGACCATTGGCCGACCACTCCTTGAGCAGCGTGATGCCATCGGTGTCGGGCATCCAGATGTCCAGCAGAACCAGATCGGGTTTTCTCGCATTGCGCGCGGCGCGCGCGGTGGCGGCGTTCTCGGCCAGCATGATGTCGTGGCCTTCGTCGCGCAGGATTTCCGACAGCAGCTCACGAATTCCGACTTCGTCGTCAACGATCAGTATGTTCGCCATGTTTCCTTGTCACTGGGCGGTGCCTGCAATCCGCAGCCGGATGCGGATTTCGGCGCCGCCGCGCTCCCGGTTCGACAGGCGGACATCGCCGCCGTGTTCGTCGGTGATCTTCTTTATGATGGCCAGTCCGAGTCCGGTGCCACGGCTTTTCGTGGTGAAGTAGGGCTCGAACGGATGCGCCAGCAGTTCGGACGGAAAGCCCGGTCCATTGTCACGCACGGTCATGGTGACTCGCTGTCCGTCACTGCTGGTCTGGATCAACAGCTCCCCCTCTGTTTGATCGGCGATTGCATCTTCAGCATTCTGAACGAGATTATGAATGATCTGGCGAATCTGTGCCGCATCGCCGAGCACGGCAGGCAGGTCTTCGGCCAACCGGGTGTTCAGGACGACGGGCGAGCTTTCGTACAGATTGAGCACTTCGCGGATCAGTGCGTTGAGGTCCACCGCCCCGAGACTGGGGCTGGGCAGCCGGGCATAGTCGCGGAACGCATTCACCAGGTTCTTCATGGCTTCGACCTGATTCACGATGGTGCGGGTGCCGCGCTCCAGTACGTCACGACTCTCCGGGTCGAGACGGTCCGCCAGCTTGTAGGCGAGGCGTTCGGCAGAGAGCTGGATGGGCGTGAGCGGGTTCTTGATTTCGTGGGCCAGCCGGCGTGCGACTTCGGCCCACGCGGCGGTGCGCTGGGCCATGACCAGGCGCGAAATGTCATCGAACACCACCACCATGCCGCCTCCGGAACCTTCCGGCAGTCGCGCGCCGTGGATCAACAGGGTCTGCGGCGCGCTGTCCGAGTGGTTGATCTCGATCTGCTCCTGCCAGTCGTCGCTGTTCTCGCGGAATCCCTTCAGTACGGCATCCCGGAAGCAGTGCAGTTGCGGCCAGCGGGTGATCGGGCATTCCTCGAAACCGTCCAGCGGATCGTTCAGAATGTGGGTGGCGCCCCGGTTGGCCGCACGCAGATAGCCGTCGGCATCGAAGGCGAGCACGCCGGTCGACAGGTGGGCCAGCACGCTCTCAAGATAGGCGCGGGCCGACTCCACTGCGGCCCGGTTGCGTTCGGCCTGCGCGCGCGCGTCTTCGAGCTGGCGGGTCATCTGGTTGAAGGACTGGGTGAGGATGCCCAGTTCGTCACGCGCCGGCAGCGCCTGGCGCGGGCTGTAGTCGCCCTGCGCCACGGCCTGGGTGCCTTCGGCCAGAATCAGCAAGGGCGCGGCCAGACGGCGCGCCAGCACGAAGGACACCGCGACTGCCGCAAGCAGGGCCAGCAGCAAGGTGAGGGACAGGGTGACCGAATAGATGCGGCTCAGGCCGGTGCGCCCGAGCACCAGTTGCTGGTAATCCCGATAGGCCTCCTGCACTGCGTCCACATGGCGAGCGAAGGCAATCGGCACCTGCTGGGTGAGCTGCAGGTAAAAGGGCTCGGTGAGCAGGGCACGCGATGGAATCGGCACCACCACCCGGATCAGAAGGGCTTCGCCCGGGCGGGTTTCGACAATCTGGTAGCGCTGGCTCTGGCGTGCCTGGCGCATCTGGCCCGGGGTAGGCAGATCGGGCAGGAAGCTGCTGACCCCATCCGAGGCCGTGGTCAGAACCTGCCCGCCGGGGCTGATCACGGTGGCCGACGACACACCGGCCTGCTCGCGCAGGCGGTTGAGCTGGGTCGGCGAGATGATCCGGCTGCTGTCCAGCTCAAGTGCGATTTCGCGAGCGCGGTCGGAGACCTGCGAGACCAGATAGTCGAGCGCGGTCTGACCAAGTGCCACCCCACCTTCGAGCGCACGGTCGACCCGGACATCGAACCACGAATCGATGCTGCGCACCACGAACTGCATGGACACCGCATACACCACCGCGCCAGGCAGCAGTGCGATCATGGCAAACATCACCAGCATGCGCAGCTTGAGCCGCGAGCCGAACTGGCGGGCCTGGTATTCCCGCCACAGGCCGCGTAGCTGGATGCCGACCAGTCCGATCAACCCAACCGCCACGGCCCCATTCATGGCCAGCAGATAAGGGTAGGCTCCGGCAAAGAAATCGGTATTGGCGCTGGCACTGGCGAGCAGGAACAACGAGATGCCAGCGAGTGCGGCAACCACGATGAAGGCGACACGCTTCATCGGACAGCACCGGCAAGAAAGGTCCAGTTCATCCAGTCGGTGCTCAGGCTCCAGTCGCTGCTGCCGAAGGCGGTGACCTGAAAGGGTTTGGGCAGCATGCTCAGATCGTGACGAAAACGCAGTGCGGCGTTGTAGGACACCCCGTCCTGCAGACGCCCGGGCTCCACGATGCGCCAGTTGCGGATGCGCAGCATGGTGTTCAGGGCTGCCTCCAGGGTTTCGAAGTTCTGGTGCAAAGTGCCAATGCTCAGCCGGTAGTTGCGGGTGATCGCATGGTAGGACAGACGGTAGGCAAGGGTACGCTCGACAATGCTCGCATTGAACCAGTACCAGCGCGGCAGCTCGATGACGAATTCGGCCACGAAATGGAGCGATACCCCGCGCAGCAGGGCGTCGAGGAGACGGGGGTTGAGCTCCATCTCGATGTCGGCATTCACCACATACCCATCGTAGGCGCTGACGATTTCGGCATAGCGTATGCTGGCGGACGAGGCTCGGGCCGCCCCCACTGAAAGCAGCAGGGGCAGGCTGAGCAAGTGCCCGAGCACACGTCGCCGGGCAGGCCGCTGTGGCTGGGACGGCGGGCCGGATGCGGTCGGCACGGCGGTTTCACGCCGGATGCTTTTGCAGCAGCGCATAGTAGAAACCGTCGTGTTGAGTGTCTGGCAGAAGTTGCAGTTCATCCTTGTCGTGTATCGGCAAGCGCTGCGCATCCGGGTGCGCGCGGCAGAAGCGTTGTATCTGCATGCTGTTCTCTTCGGCAAAAATGGAACAGGTGGCGTACAGCAGTTTGCCCCCCGGCGCGAGGGTGCGCCACAACTGTTCAAGGAGATGGGCCTGTTGTCTGGCGAAGCTGTCGATGTCTTCCGGGCGGCGCAACCACTTGATGTCCGGATGCCGGCGCAGCACGCCCGAAGCAGAGCAGGGGACGTCTGCGAGAATGCGCTCGAAGGGCTCGCCATTCCACCACTTTCGGGGGCGTCCGGCATCGCCGATGAGCAGTTCGGCTTGCAGGCCCAGCCGCTGCAGGTTCTCTCGCACACGCTCGGCACGCTGTGCATCGATCTCCAGCGCGGTCAACTGCACATCGGCGCTTTCGAGAAGGTGGGCGGTTTTCCCGCCCGGAGCGGCGCAGGCATCCAGAACACGCTGCCCGGGTTGCACATCAAGCAGGCGGGCGGCGAACTGGGCGCCGTAGTCCTGGACCGAAATCAGCCCGTTGTCGAACCCCGGCAAGCGGGTCACCGGCACCGGGCTGTCGAGGCGGATTGCGCAGTCATCCAGCACCGTGTGCGGGATTGAAGCCTGCGTGAGGGCCGCGCTGACCGTCTGCACATCGCTGCGCCGCCGGTTCACTCTCAAGGTCATGGGCGGCTTCTCGTTGCCCGCCGCGAGGATGGACGCCCAGGCATCGGGGTACTGCTGCCTCACCCGGTCGATCCACCACTGCGGATGGCGGTAGCGGGCCGGTTCGTGCGCGTCAGCGAGTCTCTCAAGCTCATCCTGCCGGCGCAGATAGTTGCGCAGCACACCGTTTGCCACCCCCCGCAAACCCGGCGCCAGTGCGGCCACCGCATCCACTGCCTGATTCACGGTGGTGTGGTGCTCTTCCGGGCGGGCGTTCATGCGTAGCATGGCGAGGCTGAGAATGCCCTCGACCTGCTCTGGCAGCGGTTTGTGCAGCAACTGCCCCAGCAGGTGTTGTGCATGTGCATGGTCGCGCAGGGCGCTCCAGGCCAAATCCCGAATCGCACCACGCATGGCATCGGACCAGGGGGGATGGGCTGTGTGCAGCGCATGCTCAAACACATCGGTCGCATTACGGCCTTCCTGCACGGCGGCAATGATCGCGGCGGCCTCGGTGAAGGCATGGGCGAGACTGTCTTTCGCAATGCGCGGCCGGGGGCTGCTCGCAGGGTGTCGTCTTGAAGTGTGCAAGCTGTGTTCCAGTCAGGGTTGGGAGAAGGTCAAGGGCCAGAGGGTTGGACCACTCGTTTCGTCCGACGTGCCGCATGCCCGGACGAAGAGGGCAACCGGTGCAACCTTGGTCATGGCTGTATTGTAGTACCGCAGTGCACTATCGGCACGAGCACATCCCGGCGAAACCGCGTGCGATGTTTCACGTGAAACAGTCATCGTTTTGCGCGGGACAAACCTGTGGACGGACTCACCACGAACGGCGATGTTTCACGTGAAACATCTTGCTGGGTGCAAGCTCAAGGGCGCGCCGATCCGGTGCGCGGCAAGCCTCGGTTTTCAGGGTGTGGAGGCGGCGCGGTGCCGTTGGTGCTTTCGGTGGTCAGTGCGGCGCTTGTGGCTATTAGTCCGGGCCTTACGTCGCTGACAACCGTTGAGGCTGAATCTGCCGAAGCCCAGTCCCGGCAGTGCCCTTCGACAAGCTCAGGGCGAACGGGGACGGCATGCTCAAGGGCCGGGTTAATAATAAGTCCATCCTCGATCAAGGCTGGCTCAAGCCGCGCCAGTATCCGGTGGCTGTTGTTGCGCGTGCACCGCTTCGAAGATTTCTTTCGCCAGGATAGGGAACGCCGTTCGTTGAAACTCGCCGTCGTCCATGTACCGAGTCACGATCTTGTCGTTTTCAGCCATGCGCTGAATCATCAAATTCTCAATCAGCTTGCGAACCCCGAGTTGGAATTTGTCCAGCGGGTTGGCCATGGCCGTTTGAATGACCTGGCGGTTGCTGGTGGCGCGTGCTTTGATCTGGTCAAAGAACAGTCGATCCTCTTCCGTGAAGGCAGTGCCGAAGCGTTCGTTGAGCACCTGGATGATTTCCGACAGCGGGGCCTTTTCTTCCCTGGCTTTGCCCGTGCCGACATCGGTGGGGCTGTACACGCCTTCCGGTTCGCCCAATGTCAATGCAATCGGCCCGCTGGAAACACGCTGTAGCCGGTAGTACTGCAACTCCACTTCGTTGCCGATCTTGACCACGGTGTTGTCACGGTCCAGAGGTAGATGCGGCAACAAAAACCGTCCGTAGCTGTAGAGCATTTCCAGTTCCTGGTCCGTGTAGGGCAAAATCTGGCTCAGGAAAGAATACATCCGCACATAGCCGCCCAGCTTGTCGCGGAAGGTGGTGCGCACCTCGTCGTCCTCAATCGCCTTGAAGCGATCCACCGCCGGTTGCAGGTGGCGCTGCATATGGGCGTGGTCGGCCGGGTTCTGCCGATCCGGCTGACGGTAGAAGATGCGCGCAAACGCTTCGACTTCGCTCCAGTGGTAAATCTGCAGCTGATCCAGCTCGTGCTTGATGCTGGGCAGCATCTCCGGGTTGGCCGACTCCTGCAGGCTGGTCGAGTCGAAATACGGTTTGAAGGCCGCGTAGATTTCGTCCGGCTTGTTGACGAAATCGAGAACGAAGGGCTCGTCCTTGCCCGCAATCTTGCGGTTCAGGCGAGACAAGGTCTGCACGGCTTGCACGCCATCCAGCCGTTTATCCACGTACATCGCGCACAACAGCGGTTGGTCGAAGCCAGTCTGGTACTTGTTAGCCACCAGCAGCACCTGGTAATCACTGGAGCCAAAGCGCTCGGGCAACTGGCTTTCCGGGATCGGCTTGCCGGTCACGGCATCCGGGTTCATGCCCGGTTCGGTATATTCAACGCCCGTATCCGGGTCTTTCACCGTGCCGCTGAACGCCACCAGCGAACGGATGTCGGCATAACCCTGTTCCTGAATGTAGCGCTCGAAGGCCAGCTTGTAGCGCACTGCCTGAATGCGGCTCGCGGTTACCACCATGGCCTTGCCGCGCCCGCCCAGTTGATGCCGCACATGCTCGCGGAAATGCTCGACCATCACCTCGGTCTTTTGCTCGATGTTGTGCGGGTGGAGTTCCTTGAACTTGGAAAGCAGCCGGGCGCCTTGCTTCTTCGGGATGGCCGGGTCCTCCTCCACCGTCTTCACGAACTTGAACCAGGTGCTGTACGTGGTGTAGTTGCGCAGCACGTCGAGGATGAAGCCCTCCTCAATCGCCTGCCGCATCGAGTAGGTGTGGAAGGCTTCGGGCTGACCACTGGCTCCCGGTCTGCCGAACAATTCCAGTGTCTTGCCCTTGGGCGTGGCAGTGAAGGCAAAGAAGCTCAGGTTCTGTTGTTGGCCGCGTGAGGCCATGATCTGGTTCAGGCGGTCTTCCCAATCGGCTTCGTCATCGCCGGCACCATTCTGCGCACCAGCACCCAGAATGCTCTTCAGCTCCCGCGCGGTTTCGCCTGTCTGGCTGGAATGTGCTTCATCCACGATCACCGCGTAGCGCCGCGCTGCAATGGCGGCTTGCCAGGCCTTGGCCTGCGCTTTCTCTTCGTCGCTGGCCCGGTTTTCAGCAATGCGCTGATTCTCCGCGCCAGCGGCACGCAGCAAGCCGTGCAGTACAAAGGGGAATTTCTGCAGTGTGGTGATGACGATCTTGGTGCCGTCGATCAAGGCATCGGCCAGTTGCCTGGCATCCTGATCAATGGCTTTCACCACGCCCTGCGCGTGCTCGATCTGGTAAATGGCATCCTGCAATTGCTTGTCCAGCACCTTGCGGTCGGTGATGACGATCACGCAGTCGAACACTTTCTGATCCTGCGCGTTGTGCAGGCTGGCCAGCCGGTGCGACAACCATGAAATGCTGTTGGTCTTGCCACTGCCCGCCGAATGCTGAATCAGGTAATTGTGACCGGCGTTCTCCACGCGAGCCGCTGCCACCAGCGCCCGCACCGCATCCAGCTGGTGGTAACGCGGGAACACCATTTTTTCAGTGGTCACGAGCTTTTTTCTACCTCGGCTATCGTCCACCTTTTGTTCGTCTTTTTCGATGAAGATGAAATGGCCGAGGATGTCCAGAAAGCTGTCGCGTTGCAGCGTTTCCTGCCAGAAGTAGCCGCTGCGGTAGCCGCTGGCGTGCTGCGGGTTGCCTGCACCGCACTGAATCTGCCCCGGATGGCTACCCCGGTTGAAAGGCAGGAAGAAGGTTTTTTCTTTCGCCAGCCGCGTGCTCATCCACACTTCGTCCGGATCGGCTGCAAAGTGCACCAGCGCGCGTTTCTTGAAGTCGAACAGCGGTGCACGCGGGTCGCGGTCAGTCTGGTATTGCTTGATGGCGTGCCGCCAGGTCTGGTGCGTGCCGGGGTTCTTCAGCTCGATGGTGGCCACCGGCAAGCCGTTGACCGCCAGCACGATGTCCGTAGTGGCGTGGTCGCCGGGGTGGCAAGGCACCTGCCGCGTCACGGTGAGCTGATTCTGCG
>JBAYOV010000034.1:0-41286 GCA_041678045.1 Rhodocyclaceae bacterium | reverse complement strand
GAACAACAACGCGAGCGCAGCATCGCCGCACTAAAACGTCGAGCAGCCGTGCTCGGGTTCCAGATCAACCCCATCGGGGCAGCGGCATGAACACCGCCCCGGATATTTTTGTTTCTTGAGAGGGTCCCCCCGTTCGTGGTCGGCCGGTTTCGTCTGCTTGCGCTGCTATGCCTGCTCGGCATGGCGGGGCAGGCGCTTGCTGCGGCGGCGACCTCGGCAGGTCTGCGCCTGGACCTGGGCGACTTTTCCTTCGATGAGCTTGCGGTTTCCGGCCTGCGCCTGGAGTACCGGGTGGCGTCCGGTTCCGGGGTTCTGACGCTTGATACCCTCCGCTACAGCGACTACCGCCTTGAGCGGGTGCGGGTGAACTGCCCCGAGCTGCAACTGAACGAGCAGGGCGTGGCTTGTCCGTCCGGGCGGGTGAGTGTGGGGGGCGTGCTGCAGGACTGGCCGCTGTCCTTCGAGTGGTGGTCCGCTGCGCACAGTGTCGTGGTCAGCCTGGGTTTTCCGCAGGGCGGCCGGGTGCAGGCCCGCCTGTCACCCGACGGGCAGGCAAGGCAGTTGCAGCTCTCGCTCGATGGCTTGCAACTGAGCAGTTTTGCACGCTGGTTGCCCGGGAAACTCGAACCTTCCGCTCGCATCGACGGCCGCATTGAGGTATCGCTGGGAGCGCACGAACCCAGCATGCAGGGGCGCGTGCAGCTTGACGGTCTGCGCTTTGCCAGTGCCGACGGCCTGCAGGCTGGTGAGAACATCGGCCTGCAGGCCGTTTTCAGCATGCGCTCGGAAGCGGGGCTGCAACGGCTTGAGGGCGAACTTGCGTGGAGCGAGGGGGAGGCCTATGTCGATCCGCTCTACATCACGGCCGGCCCACGGATGGAGTTCAGTGTCCGTATCGATCGCGAGGCGCTGCTGATTGACCGGCTGGCGCTGGCCCTGGAAGGCGTCGAAACCCTTGAAGCCCGTGGCCGGATACGTCTTCCGGAGTGGGCGTTGGCAGAGCTGGCGGTGGTGCTGGCCCGGGCGGATCTGAGCGTGCTGGGGCCGCGTTTTCTGGCACCCTTGATTGCGCCTGCGCAGGCGGCCAGCATGGCTTTCACTGGCCGCGTGAGTGCCGGGCTGCAGTATGAGGGTACGGCGTTGCTGTCAGCCGATCTGGCGTTCGAAGAGGCATCCGTGAGCCTGGGCGTGGTGGCTGAAGAGGGGGAGTCCGTCCCCCGGGGCGTGCGCTTTGGGCCGGTGACGGGTTCGATTCCCTGGCGCGCCCGGCAAAGCACGGTGACCCAGTTGGCGGTGGGCGGTGGGCAATGGGAGCGCTTGGCGCTGGGGGCTTTCGATTTCCGTGCACGGCTGAGTGGTCAGACGCTGGCGCTCGAACGGGTGGCGATTCCGGTGCTTGACGGTCAGGTGGTGATCAGTGACCTGATGCTGGAGCGTGCGCAGGAAGGCTGGTCGGGCGCCGGGGCGGCCGTCATCGAGCCTATCTCCATGCGGCTTCTCACCGAGGCGGTGGGTTTGCCGGAAATGTCGGGCGTGCTGTCTGCTTCCTTGCCGGGCCTGCGTGTGCAGCCCGGAGAGATTGCGCTCGATGGCGCACTGGTAATTTCACTGTTTGGGGGCTACCTGCAGGCAACCCGACTGCAGGTTTTTGAGCCCTTTGGCGTGGCTTCGCATCTGTTTGCCGATGTAGAGGCGCGCAACCTCGATCTGCACCAGCTGACCGAAACCTTTTCCTTTGGGAGCATGCAGGGCTTTGTCGATGCCGATATCCTGGGGCTTGAGCTGGCACGCTGGCGGCCGGTACGGTTCGATGCCCAGCTGCGCAGCAGTCCCGGACGCTATACAAAAAGGATCAGTCAGCGTGCAGTGCAGAACATCAGCGCGCTGGGGGGGGCGGGCGCGCTGGCGGCGCTGCAGCGGGGCGTGCTGGGCTTGTTTGAATCGTTTGGTTATAGCGAGATCGGCTTCAGTTGCCGGCTGCGCGCGGAAGTGTGTGTAATGGGGGGGGCAGGAGAGCCGCCGCCCGGTGAGGGGCGGCCCGAGCCGCGTGATGAGCGCTTCGTGCTGATCCGTGGCGGGGGCGTGCCCGCGCTCAATGTCATAGGCTACAATCGCCGGGTCGACTGGCCTGTGCTGCTGGACAGGCTGTCGCGTGTCATCGAATCCAACACCGCGCCCGTTATCCAGTAAGAGCGCATTCATGCTTAGTAAGCACGTACCGGCACGGCTGTGGCTGCCGTTGTCGATCACCCAAGCCGCCAACCCGGAGAGCCTGATTCCAATGAAGATCAGAACATGGCATTTGCCGCTTGCAGCACTGGTGCTGTCCACCAGCGCATGTGTGACCATCAACATTTATTTTCCGGCAGCGGCAGCAGAAAAGGCCGCCGATCGCATCATCGATGAGGTTTGGCAGCTGCGCGACAGCACGACACGCCCGCTGACACAACCGGCAAACGAGGAGCAAGGCAATGAACAGACCGATCGCTGAGCTTGCGCGCACCGCGCTGGCCATCCTGCTGCTGGGTCTGGCACTGTTTGCGCACGCGCAGGGCAATCTGGAGATCAACACGCCCGCGATTGCTGCGCTCAAGCAGTCGATGCAGCAACGTCACGCCCAGCTGGCACCGTTGTATGCCTCCGGTGCAGTGGGATTGACGGCGGAAGGAGGCGTGGCTCTGCGCGATGCTTCCAGTGTGCCACTGGCGCAGCGCGGGCAAATCAATGCCCTGGTGTCTGCCGAGAATGCGGACCGCAATGCGCTGTACCGTGAGATTGCCCGCGCCAACGGTCACCCCGAATGGGAGAGCGATGTGCGCAGGACGTTCGCACAACGCTGGATGGATCGTGCCCAGCCCGGCTGGTATGTGCAGGCGGGCGGTGGCTGGACGCGCAAGTGATGCCGGTACTGATCTTCGATATCGAGACCATTCCCGATGTGAAGGGTCTGCGCGCATTGATGGACCTGCCGGCGGAAGTGTCCGACGCCGAAGTGGCAGAAAAGGCTTTCCAGCAACGGCGCGAGGCCACCGGCAGCGACTTCCTGCAGCATCACCTGCAGCGGGTGGTGACGATTTCCTGCGCGATGCGCGATGCGCGTCACTTCAGGGTGTTCTCGCTGTCAGAGCCCGAGTCGGGGGAGCGCGACATCATCCAGCGCTTCTTCGATGGCATCGAGCGTTATAGCCCGCAGATCGTGTCCTGGAATGGCGGTGGTTTCGATCTGCCGGTGTTGCATTACCGTGGGCTGGTGCATGGTGTGGTGGCTGAACGGTACTGGGACCAGGGGGAGGGCAATTACGCTGACTCCCGTGATTTCAAGTGGAACAACTACATCAGCCGCTATCACAACCGCCATCTCGATCTGATGGACCTGCTCGCGCTGTATCAGCCGCGTGCCAGCGCTCCGCTCGATCAACTGGCCAAGCTGATGGGCTTTCCGGGCAAGATGGGTATGGATGGGTCGGCGGTGTGGCAGGCCTGGTGCGAGGGACGCATCGGCGAAATCCGCGATTACTGCGAAACCGACGTGGTCAATACCTATCTGGTGTATCTGGGCTTTCAGCGCATGCGGGGCCATCTGAGCACTGCCGATTTCGAGGCAGAGTGCGCGGTGGTACGCAGCACCCTGGAGGGCATCGATGCGGCGCACTGGCGGGAGTTTCTTGCAAAGTGGCCGACATCGGCAACCTGACGGAGCTGCCACGGCGTCAGGGCGGCGTCAGCCCCGGTTTTGAATGGGGGGCGGAGTGTGTTATGATGCAAGTCCTTTCCATTGGCAGCAAATTAATTTGCCTGAATCTGAATGGCAAATTACTTTTGCAACGTAATGACTGGTCTACAAAAACGCTTCACGCATCACATTTCGTCCTCTTTCGAGTTTTCCACAGATGGGTCGCGCATGCTTGCGGGACGTCCATCGCATCTCTTTTCCAGTCAGGTCGGTGGTGCCGCTTGTGCTCCGCGTGACCGTGTTTCTGGAACCTTTCGGGTGCATACCGCCCGCGCACTGTCCCAAGGCATGAATTTCGGCGATCAGCCTCCCTGATCGCAGCCTTCGCACGCCCCCTTCAACGTACTCCATTGTTCGGTGTGCATCGCCTGATGCAGGCCGGGGTCTGACTCGCGCTCACGTTCTGGCGTGAGCAAACATCGCAAGCTTCGGCAGGGCTTGCTCAGAATGAATGACATGAGGATTAACGCATGACCGGCACGATGATGCTGCTCAACACAAAGGGCAAGGCTGGCAAAACGGCTGGCAGCGCCAATGTCGCCGATGCCGCCAATGTGCGCTTTCGGGCGGCACGCAGGGAAGACGGTGCGGCGATGTGGGCGCTGGTGCGCTCGGCCGGCACCCTGGAGGTCAACTCAGCCTATTTCTATCTGCTTTTGGCCAGTGATTTCGGGCACACCTGCCTGCTGGCCGAGCGCGGAAAGAAATTGGTTGGAGTGGTGATTGGCTATCGCCCCCCGCTCGATCCCGAGGCCGCCTTTGTGTGGCAGATCGGGCTGGCGCCGGAAGAGCAGGGCAAGGGGCTGGGCCAGCGCCTGTTGGGCGAATGGCTGAATCTTCCGGCCAATCGCGATGCGCGCTGGCTGACCGCAACCGTGGCGTTGGACAACGCAGCCTCGCGTCGCCTGTTTGAACGTTTTGCCGTGAACTGCGCAGTAAGATGTGAGCAACTGGAGCACTTTACCGCCGACCTGTTCCCGCATGAACATGAGGCCGAACAACTGTTCAGGATCGGCCCTCTCGACGCTGCCGCACGCGAGGCGATACAGCGGAGCATCTCCAACAGCACAAGCAACATTCAACCCATGGGAGACATTGCAGACATGACAGTTTTTGAACAGTACGAATCTGAAGTCCGGGGCTATTGCCGCAACTTTCCGGCGGTGTTCGATACCGCCAAGGGCGCCTGGATGATCGACACCGAAGGCCGTCGCTACCTGGACTTTTTCGCCGGGGCCGGGGTGTTGAACTATGGTCATAACCCCGACCGCATCAAGGAGGCCTTGGTCGAGTACCTGATGCGCGACGGCATCACGCATACCCTGGACATGTACAGCGTGGCCAAGCAGCACTTCATCGAACAGTTCCAGCAGGTGATCCTGGCGCCGCGTGGCCTCAACTACAAAATGCAGTTTCCGGGGCCGACCGGTACCAATGCGGTGGAGGCCGCCCTCAAACTGGCGCGCAAGGTGACCGGTCGCGAGCGCGTGGTGAGCTTCACCAACGCCTTTCACGGCATGACGCTCGGTTCGCTCGCGGTGACCGGTAACGGTTTCAAGCGTGCGGGCGCGGGTGTACCGCTCAATCACACGGTTTCCGTGCCTTTCGATGGCTACATGGGCGAGCAGGTGGATACGCTCGACTATCTGCAGGCGATGCTCACCGACGATGGCAGCGGCATGGACAAGCCGGCGGCGGTGATTGTCGAGACGGTGCAGGCCGAAGGCGGCGTGAATGTGGCCTGCATGCAGTGGCTCAAGCGTTTGCGCGAGATCACCGAAGAGCATGGCGTGCTGCTCATCGTCGATGACATTCAGGTGGGTTGCGGGCGGACCGGCAAGTTCTTCAGCTTCGAGGAGGCCGGTATCGTGCCCGACATCGTGACGCTGTCCAAGTCGCTGTCCGGTTACGGCCTGCCGCTGGCGCTGGTGCTGTTCAAACCCGAGCTCGATCAGTGGGCGCCGGGCGAGCACAACGGCACCTTCCGCGGGCATTGTCCGGCCTTCATCACCGCCACGGCAGCGCTGAGCTTCTGGCAGAACGACTGGCTGAGCAAGGCGGTGCAGGCCAAGGGCAGGCTCGCCACCGAGCGCCTGCAGAAGATGCTGAAGAATCTGGGCGTGAAGGCCGAGGTGCGCGGACGAGGGCTGATCATCGGGGTGTCCTTTGAAGATGTTGCCTTTGCCGGCCAGGTGTCGGCGGCCTGCTTCGAGCGCGGCATGATCATCGAGACTGCCGGCATCAACGATGAAGTACTGAAACTGCTGCCCAGCCTGACCATCAGCGAGGAAGAGTTGAGCAAAGGGCTGGACATCATCGAACAGAGCATCAAGGCGACGATGAAGGGCGACTCCCTGAGTGCGGCCTGAGCGCAGGGCGTCCGAATGTCGTACAAATCGAAAAAGGAGCGTGAGCAATGATTGTCAAGCATCTGGATGAACTGATCGGGACCGATGCCGATGTGGACACCGAGGGCTGGAACAGCCGCCGTTTCATCCTTAGGGATGACAACATGGGCTATTCGGTGAACGACACCATCATCAAGCCGGGGGCGGTGCTGGAAATGGAGTACCGCAACCATCTGGAGACGGTGTATTGCATCGAGGGCGAGGGCGAAATCGAAGACCTGGCCACGGGGCAGGTGCATGCGATCCGTCCGGGCACGCTGTATGCGCTCAACAAGCACGACCGCCATGTGCTGCGTGCCAACAAGGGCACGCACATGCGCATGGTGTGCGTGTTCAATCCTCCCCTGACGGGCCGGGAGGTGCACGATGCCACGGGCGCCTATGCCTTGCCGGAGGCGCAGCAGGTTGCCTGAGAAGGGAACAGGCAGGACGACTGAAAAAATAGAACGAAAAAGCTTGACGACGTTTTCAGGATGTCTATAATGCGTGGCTTGCAACAGGCGCGTAGCTCAGTTGGTTAGAGCACCACCTTGACATGGTGGGGGTCGTTGGTTCGAATCCAATCGCGCCTACCAAATTCCGGAGTCGTACATGTCACGAACTACCTTCGCAGCCACTCAACACTAAGCGGGCCTGCGATCGACTCCAAAAAAGTGCGGCTCGGCCGCACTTTTTTTTTGTCCATCCTTTCTGTCAGAAGATTCTCCCAGCCTCAACAACCATCCAGGGCCAGAACCATGCCAAACATCACGCTCCCCGACGGATCCGTTCGCAGTTTCGATCAACCGGTCACCGTGGCCGAGGTTGCGGCTTCCATTGGAACAGGGCTGGCCAAGGCCGCGCTGGCCGGCAGGGTGGGAGATCGTCTGGTGGATGTGTCGCATGTGCTCGATGCCGATGCGTCGCTGGCGATCATCACCGACAAGAACGAAGAGGGGCTGGAGGTCATCCGCCATTCGACCGCACATCTGCTGGCACATGCGGTGAAACAGCTGTTTCCGGAAGCCCAGGTCACCATCGGACCGGTGATTGAAAACGGCTTTTACTACGACTTCGCCTACAAGCGCCCGTTCACCCCGGAAGATATCGAGCAGATCGAAAAGCGCATGGCCGAGTTGGCCGCACAGGCGATCCCGGTATCGCGCGAGGTGTGGGCGCGTAACGATGCGGTGGCCTTCTTCCAGTCGCAGGGCGAGCACTACAAGGCCGAGATCATCGCCTCGATTCCCGAAGGGGAGCAGGTGTCGTTGTATCGACAGGGCGATTTCGTGGATCTGTGTCGCGGCCCGCATGTGCCCAATACCGGCAAGCTCAAGGTGTTCAAGCTCACCAAGCTGGCCGGGGCCTACTGGCGTGGCGACTCGCGCAATGAAATGCTGCAGCGAGTGTATGGTACGGCCTGGGCACGCAAGGAGGACATGGCTGCCTACCTGCACATGCTGGAAGAGGCCGAGCGTCGCGATCACCGAAAACTCGGACAGCAACTCGACCTGTTTCACTTCCAGGACCATGCTCCGGGCGCGGTGTTCTGGCACCCCAAGGGCTGGCGCCTGTTCCAGTCGCTGATCAACTACATGCGCGAACGCCAGGAAGAGGCCGGGTATGTCGAGGTGAATACGCCCGACGTGATGGATCGTTCGCTGTGGGAAACTTCCGGGCACTGGCAGAACTACCGCCAGAACATGTTTACCACCCAGACCGAGGATGAGCGCATCTTTGCCCTCAAGCCGATGAACTGTCCGGGCGCGGTATCGATGTTCGCGCAGGGGTTGAAGAGCTACCGCGACCTGCCGCTGCGCATGGCCGAATTCGGCAAGGTGCATCGCTACGAGCCGTCCGGGGCGCTGCACGGCCTGCTGCGGGTGCGTCACTTCACGCAAGACGATGCGCACATCTTCTGTACCGAAGCGCAGATGGAGCAGGAGTGCAAGGATGTGGTGAAACTCATCCTCGACATCTACAAGGACTTCGGTTTCGAGAATGTGCGCATCAAGCTTTCGACCCGGCCGGACAACCGTATTGGCACCGATGAGACCTGGGACAAGCTGGAGGGGGCGCTGGCCAGTGCGCTGCACCACATGGACATGGCGTATGAACTGTTTCCTGGAGAAGGCGCCTTTTACGGGCCCAAGCTGGAGTTCGTGTTGCGCGACGCCATCGGTCGTGACTGGCAGTGTGGCACCCTGCAGGTGGACATGAATCTGCCGGAGCGTTTCGACATCTCCTATGTGGCCGAGGACAACGCACGTCACCGCCCGGTGATGCTGCACCGTGCGCTGTTCGGTTCGCTGGAGCGTTTCACCGGCATTCTCATCGAACATCATGCGGGCGCGCTGCCGTTGTGGCTCTCGCCGCAGCACGCGGTGGTGCTCAACATCTCGGACAGCCAGGCCGAATATGCGGCCGATGTGGCGGTTGCGCTGCGCAAGTCGGGCTTCAGGGTTGAAGCGGATTTGCGCAATGAAAAGATTAACTATAAAATCCGCGAACATAGCTTGCACAAGCTGCCCTACCAGTTGGTGGTGGGGGAAAAGGAAAAGGCCGCAGGGGTAGTCACCGTGCGCGCCCGGGGCGGCCAGGATCTTGGCCAGATGTCCCTCGATACGCTGACCGAACGCTGGCGTCGTGAAATCGATACGAAAGCCGGCACGGTCTGATTTTTGGTTTTTATGGAGAACTGAACCATCGCTCAAGAAAAAAAACAGCGCGTGAATGGAGAGATTAGCGCGCCTGAAGTCCGCTTGGTGGGAGAAGAAGGCGAACAGTTGGGCATCGTGTCCCTGTCCGCCGCAATGAACATCGCCGAAGAAGCTGGCCTGGATCTGGTGGAAATTGCGCCGCTTGCGCAGCCGCCCGTGTGCAAGGTCATGGATTACGGCAAGTTCAAGTATCAGGAACAGAAAAAAGCCCACGAGGCGCGGCTCAAGCAGAAGCAGGTTCAGGTCAAGGAAGTCAAGCTGCGACCGGGTACCGACGAGAACGACTACCAGATCAAGCTGCGCAATCTGCGCCGCTTCCTGGGTGAAGGCGACAAGGCCAAGGTCACGTTGCGCTTCCGGGGTCGCGAGATGGCCCACCAGGAAATCGGCATGCGCCAGCTTGAACGGATCAAGGCCGATGTCGAAGACATCGCAGTGGTCGAGCAGATGCCCAAGATGGAAGGTCGCCAGATGGTGATGGTCATCGGGCCGAGAAAGTCCTGACCGTCGGGCACGGCGCAGTGAAGCAGGATTCGGACCCCGCCTCGGCGGGGGGCCGGAAAACGACGGGGACGTGAAACGCTGTCTCCGTTGAAAACAAGTGGTGTCAGGTTTCGAAAGCATCACCATGTGCTACCTGATGTCATCGATAAACCAGGAGTAAGCAATGCCCAAGATGAAGACCAAGAGCGGCGCCGCGAAGCGATTCAAGGTCCGTTCGAGCGGGGGAATCAAGCGTTCCCAGGCGTTCAAGCGCCACATCCTTACCAAGAAGACGACCAAGAGCAAGCGTCAGCTGCGTGGCATGACCGAAGTGCATGCCGCCGATGAGAAGCTGATTCGCGCCATGTTGCCTTACGCTTGATAGGAGAACGCAATGCCCCGAGTCAAACGCGGTGTAACCGCACGTGCACGTCACAAGAAAGTTCTCGATCAGGCCAAGGGTTACCGCGGTCGTCGCAAGAACGTATATCGCATCGCCAAACAGGCGGTGATGAAAGCCGGTCAGTATGCTTACCGTGACCGTCGTCAGCGCAAGCGTCAGTTCCGCGCCCTGTGGATCGCCCGTATCAACGCGGCTTCCCGTGAGCTGGGTCTGACCTACAGCACCTTCATGAACGGCCTGAAAAAGGCTGCGATCGAAGTGGACCGCAAGGTCCTGGCCGATCTGGCCGTTTTCGACAAGCCTGCTTTTGCGGCACTCGCCGAACAAGCACGGGCCAAACTCGCCGCCTGATCCTGAAGCGGCTCAAAAAAGGGAGGCCTGGCCTCCCTTTTTTTCTGAATTTTCCACGGCACAAAAATGGATAACCTTGATCAATTGGTTCAGGACGCCGTTGCCGCCTTTGCTGCTGCGGCTGACAGTGTTCAGCTAGAGCAGGCGAAAGCGGGGTTCCTGGGCAAGTCAGGCTCGTTGACCGAGCGACTGAAGGCCCTGGGCAAGCTGCCTGCTGAAGAGCGCAAGACCGCCGGTGCGGCGATCAACCGCGCCAAGGTGGCCATTGAACAGGCGCTGGAAGCACGCCGCGAAGCCCTGCGCGAGGCGCAACTGGCCGCTCAGCTGGCGGCCGAGGCGCTGGATGTGACGCTGCCCGGGCGGGGCGTCGGGCGGGGGGGCTTGCATCCGGTGAGCCGCACCCAGGAGCGGGTTGAGGCCTTGTTCCGCTCGATCGGCTTCGTGGTCGCCGACGGCCCCGAGATCGAGACCGACTGGCACAACTTCACCGCGCTCAATACGCCTGAAAATCACCCTGCGCGCTCCATGCACGACACCTTCTATCTGGAGGGGCGCGAGGATGTACTGTTGCGCACGCACACCAGTCCGGTACAGATTCGCGCCATGCTGGCCCATGTGGCTCGCCATGTCGGTGACGACGTCATGCCCGATGTGCGCGTGATCGCACCCGGACGGGTGTATCGGGTGGATTCCGACGCCACGCACTCACCGATGTTCCACCAGGTCGAAGGGTTGTGGGTGGGCGAGAATGTCAGCTTTGCCGATCTCAAGGGTGTGGTTGCCGACTTTCTGCGTCGCTTCTTCGAAACCGATGACCTCCAGGTGCGTTTCCGTCCGTCGTTCTTCCCGTTCACCGAACCGAGTGCCGAGATCGACGTGGCCTTCATGAGCGGTGCGCTGGAAGGACGATGGCTGGAGATTGCGGGCTGCGGCATGATGCATCCCAATGTGCTGCGCTTTGGCGGTATCGATCCGGAGCGCTATACCGGATTTGCCTTCGGCATGGGGCTGGACCGCCTGACGATGCTGCGCTACGGCATCAATGACCTGCGACTTTTCTTCGAGAGTGATCTGCGCTTCTTGAGCCAATTCAGGTAACCGAACATGCAATTTTCAGAACAGTGGTTGAGAACCTTTGTCGATCCCGCGCTCGACAGCGACGCGCTGGGTCATCTCATGACCATGGCCGGCCTGGAGGTGGAGGAAGCGGTGCCGGCGGCACCGCCGTTCAGCGGGGTGGTGGTGGGCCGGATCGTCGAGGCTGAAAAGCACCCCAATGCCGACAAGCTCAAGCTGTGCAAGGTCGATGCGGGCGATGGCGCGTTGCTGCAGATCGTGTGCGGTGCACCGAACGCGGCTGTTGGCATGAAGGTGCCCCTTGCAAAGGTGGGGGCGCGCCTGCCGGGTGATTTCGAGATCAAGGCCGCCAAGCTCAGGGGTGTCGAGTCCTTCGGCATGCTCTGCTCGGCGCGCGAGTTGGGGCTGTCCGAAGATCACTCCGGCCTGATGGAATTGCCCGAATCGGCCGAAGTAGGGCGTGACTTCCGCGACCTGTATGCGCTCGACGACATTCTCTACACCATCAAACTCACCCCCAACCGTGCCGATTGCCTGAGCCTGAGCGGGGTGGCCCGCGAAGTTGCGGCACTCACCGGTGCGCCGCTGAAGCTGCCGGCCATCGAGGCGGTGGCCGCCAGCATCGAGGATACGCGCGCGATCGTGCTCGATGCACCCGAAGCCTGCCCGCGCTACTGTGGAAGGGTCATCAAGGGCGTCGACGCACGGGCTGCCACGCCTGAGTGGATGACGCAGCGTCTCGAGCGCAGTGGTGTGCGTTCAATCAGTGCGCTGGTCGACATCACCAACTACGTGATGCTCGAACTTGGCCAGCCCCTGCATGTGTTCGACAACACCCGCCTGCAGGGTGCGATCCATGTCCGTCTCCCGCGCGAGGGCGAATCCCTGCTGCTGCTCAACGAGCAGCGCGTGACCCCTTCCGCCGACACCCTGCTGATTGCCGACGAAGCCAGCGCACTGGCGCTGGCCGGCATCATGGGCGGCGAAGAAAGCGGTGTCACCCTGGAGACCCGCGATGTGTTCCTGGAGAGCGCCTTCTTTGCCCCGGATGCCGTGGCCGGACGGGCACGTCAGTATGGCTTCAGCTCCGATGCTTCGCACCGTTTCGAGCGTGGCGTCGACTTTGCGCTGGCGTCGCAGGCCATCGAGCGTGCAACGGCGCTCATCGTGCAGATTTGTGGTGGCCAAGTCGGTCCGGTGGTGGAAGCCGTGGCAGGCGACAGGCTGCCGCAGCGTGAACCGGTCAGACTGCGGCCGGCGCGTGCGCGCAAGGTGCTGGGCATGGACATCGACGATGAGCGCATGGCCGCGCTGCTGTCGTCGGTGAATCTCAAGGTCGAGCGTTGCGGCGAGGACTTCGTGGTCACCCCCCCGTCCTTCCGTTTCGACATCAGTATCGAGGAGGACCTGATCGAGGAAATCGTGCGTCTGTACGGTTATGACAAGATCCCGGTCCGCGTGCCGAAAGGCAATCTCGCCATGCTGGAGCGCAGCGACAGCGCCCTGACCGTATGGGACGTGCGTCGCCAGCTGGTGGCCCGCGAGTACCAGGAAGTCATCACCTATGCCTTCGTCGAGGAAGCCTGGGAGCGTGACTACTGCGCCACGACCGACCCGATCCGGCTCGCCAACCCGATCGCCAGCCAGATGAGCGTGATGCGCTCCAGCCTGATTCCGGGGCTGATTTCGGCCATGTCGTCCAACCGCAAGCGCCAGCAGCACCGGGTGCGCCTGTTCGAAGTGGGCCGCTGTTTCGAACGCAAGGCCGATGGAGTCCCGGTGGAAGGCTTTCATCAACCGGTGCGCATTGCTGCGCTGGCCTCGGGCAGTGCCATGCCCGAGCAGTGGGGCAGTGCTGCCCGTCCGGTGGACTTCTACGACGTGAAGGGCGATGTTGAAGCCCTGTTTGCCGGTTGCGAACTGAGTTTCCTGCCGCTGGCCGATGCTGCCCTGCACCCGGGCCGGGCTGCGGCCGTGCTGCTCGATGGGCGGCGCATCGGCAAGATCGGTGAAATTCATCCGGTATGGGTGCAACGCTACGAGTTGGGAACTGCGCCCGTGGTGTTCGAACTGGAGCTCGATGCCGTGCTGGCCCGCAAGGTGCCGGCCTATCGTGAGCTGGTGCGCTTCCCGGTGGTCTCCCGCGACCTCGCGCTGATCGTTGACGCTTCGGTCAGTGCGGCCCGTCTCGTGGCCGTGCTGAAAGAGAAGGCTGCACCCATCGTGCGCTCCATCGAGCTGTTCGACGTGTATCAGGGCAAGGGAATCGAGGAGGGTAAAAAGAGTCTTGCATTCAGGGTGTTGATGCAAGATACTCAACGAACGCTTGAGGACGGGGAGGTCGATGCCGTTGTCACGGACATTGTGCGTCATGCCGAATCTTCCATTGGTGCGCGCTTGCGTGGTGAATGAAATGAGTGCAACGCTGACCAAGGCGGAACTGGCCGACCTGCTCTTCGAGCGGGTCGGTCTGAACAAGCGTGAAGCCAAGGACATGGTCGAAGGCTTCTTTGAAGAAATTCGCATGGCCCTTGAACGTGGCGAATCGGTGAAGCTCTCCGGTTTCGGCAACTTCCAGCTCCGTGACAAGCCGCAGCGTCCGGGCAGGAATCCGAAGACCGGCGAGGAAATTCCGATCTCTGCCCGAAGGGTGGTGACCTTTCATGCCAGCCAGAAGCTCAAGGCTGCAGTGGAGCAATTGAGTCATGCAGACAAGCAGTCCTGAGGTACCCTCCAGCGAGCTCCCGCCGATTCCGGCAAAGCGGTACTTCACCATCGGGGAAGTGAGCGAGTTGTGTGCGGTCAAGCCTCACGTCCTGCGCTACTGGGAACAGGAATTCACCCAGTTGAAGCCGGTGAAGCGACGGGGCAACCGTCGCTACTACCAGCATCACGAGGTACTCCTGATCCGTCGCATCCGGGATTTGCTGTATCAGGAAGGGTTTACCATTTCCGGTGCACGCAACAAACTGTCCGAGTCCGACATCCACCACCAGGAAGACCTGGAAGCGTCGGCCACGCTCAAGCAGGTCATTGCCGATGCGCGCGCCGAAGTACTGGAAGCGATCAGGCACCTGAAGAACGGCTGATTTTTTTCTGGTAATCCTGCAAAAGAGTGCTATAATTCTGCTCCTGAGTCGGGGCGTAGCGCAGCCTGGTAGCGCACTTGCATGGGGTGCAAGGGGTCGCGAGTTCGAATCCCGCCGCCCCGACCAATAGAATCAAGCAAAAAGCCAATCCTTCGGGATTGGCTTTTTGCTTTCTGGAAGGGGTGGAGCCTTTCACAGGTTGCACAGCCCCTCCGTTCCGTCAGCGTGATTTTCAGCGGATGACGCCGGGTTGCAATCGTCGATTTCTCCACCCTGTTCATCGTCCAGCGGAATTGTCCGGCGTGATTCAGCGCGTGACCCACTTTTGCCTCGTTATAATGACCTCTCACCGGCGGCTGCAATCGGGTGAGCGATGCCGGGGCTGATGTTGGGGCGTGTCATGACGGATCGTGCGGGAACTCGCTGGGGCTGGCTTGTTGCGGTGGGGCTGGCGGTGCTTGTCGGGGTGGTCTGGCTGAATGTGCGTGCACCGGCCGAGGATGGCGGCTTTGTGCGGGGCAATGGGCGCATCGAGGCCACTGAAGTGGATGTGGCCAGCAAGTTTGCGGGCCGGGTGGAAGAAATCCGGGTCAACGAGGGCGACTTCGTGCGGGCAGGGGATGTGATCGCGCGCATGGACGTGAAATCGCTGCTCGCCCAGCTTGCCCAGGCGCGGGCCGAGGTGGCCAATGCACGCAGCGCGCGCCAAACTGCGATTGCGCTGGTGGCGCAACGCGAGGCGGATGTGGCGATGGCCGAATCGGTGCTGGTGCAGCGTCAGGCCGAACTGGATGTGGCGCGACGCACCAGTGCGCGTTCCCAGGTCCTGCTCGCCGACAGGGCCACTTCTGCGCAGACGGCCGATGATCATCTGGCGCGATTGCGCAACGCGGAAGCCAACATCAAGGTGGCGCAAGCACAGATTGCCGCAGCACGCGCCGGAGTGAGTGCGGCACAGGCGCAGGTGGCGCAAACCGAGGCGGCGATTCAGGCGGCCGAGGCTGTGGTTGACCGGCTGAACAGCGAGATCGAGGATGGCGTGCTCACCGCCCCGCGCAGCGGCCGTGTGCAGTACCGCATTGTGCAACCGGGCGAAATTGTCGGCGGCGGGGGCAAGCTGGTCAGCCTGGTGGATGTCGGCGATGTGTATATGACCTTCTTCCTGCCGGAGATGGCCGCCGGCCGCGTGGCGCTTGGCAGCGAAGTGCGCATCGTGCTCGATGCCGCCCCGCATCTGGTGATTCCCGCGCAAGTGTCGTATGTGTCCAGCATTGCCCAGTTCACCCCCAAGACGGTCGAGACACAAAGCGAGCGGCAGAAGATGGTGTTCCGCGTGAAGGCACGCATCGACCCCGAACTGCTCGCGCGTCACCCCGAGCAGGTCAAGACCGGCCTGCCCGGCATGGCGCATGTGCGCCTTGAGGCCGGACGTGAATGGCCCGCCAGTCTGCAGGTGAGGTTGCCGTGAGCACGCAAGCGGTTGTCCGCCTGAGCGGGCTGACACACCGTTATGGTCGGGTACGCGCCGCCGATGATGTGACGCTGGAGATTCCCGCCGGACAGATGGTTGGCTTCATCGGTCCGGATGGCGTCGGCAAATCCACCTGGCTGGGGCTGATTGCCGGGGCGCGCCGGATTCAGCAGGGCAGGGTGGAGGTGCTCGGTGGCGACATGCGCGATGCGGCCCACCGGGCGCGGGTCTGTCCGCGCATTGCCTACATGCCTCAGGGTTTGGGCAAGAACCTGTATCCCACCCTGTCGGTGTTCGAGAACATCGACTTCTTTGGCCGACTGTTCGGTCAGTCACGCGACGAACGTGCCTGGCGCATCCGCGAACTGCTGGAAGCCACCGGCCTGGCCGAATTTGCCACGCGACCGGCGAACAAGCTCTCGGGCGGCATGAAGCAGAAACTGGGGCTGTGCTGCGCGCTCATCCACGATCCCGACCTGCTCATCCTGGATGAACCCACCACCGGGGTCGATCCGTTGTCACGCCGGCAGTTCTGGGAACTCATCGCCCGCATGCGCGCACGCCGGTCCGGCATGAGCGTGCTGGTGGCCACTGCCTACATGGAAGAGGCCGAAGGCTATGACTGGCTGGTGGCGGTCGATGCCGGTCGGGTGCTGGCAACCGGCACCCCGGCCAGCCTGCGCGAGCGTGGTGCGGCCGCAACGCTGGAGGAGGCCTTCATCGCGTTGCTGCCCGCAGAGCGGCGCCAGGGGCACCACCGGCTGGAGATTCCCCCGCATCGGGCCGGGGAGGTGGTGATCTCGGCGCGTGGCCTGCAGATGCGTTTTGGTGACTTTGTCGCGGTCGACGATGTCAGTCTGGACGTGCGCCGGGGGGAAATCTTCGGTTTTCTCGGCTCCAACGGCTGCGGCAAGTCGACCACCATGAAGATGCTCACCGGTTTGCTCGAACCCACGCAGGGCGAAGCCCTGCTGCTGGGGCGCCGGCTCGACGCCCGCAACATCGAAACCCGGCGCCGCGTGGGCTACATGTCTCAGGCATTTTCCCTGTATGGCGAGCTCACCGTCAGGCAGAACCTGCAACTGCACGCCCGGCTGTTCGATCTCGATGCCGCAGCCGGACAGGCGCGCATCGCCGAGCTGGCCAAGCGTTTCGATCTCCAGCCGGTGATGGACGTGCAGCCCGATGCACTGCCGCTGGGCATGCGCCAGCGCCTGCAGTTGGCGGTGGCCGTGCTGCACCGGCCCGATGTGCTGATCCTCGATGAACCCACTTCGGGCGTCGATCCGGTGGCGCGCGACCAGTTCTGGGCGCTCATCGTCGACCTCTCGCGCCGGGACGGCGTCACCATCTTCATCACCACCCATTTCATGAACGAGGCGCAGCGCTGCGACCGCATCTCGCTCATGCATGCCGGTCGCATCCTGGCCAGCGACACTCCGCAGGCCTTGATGAGCGCCTGTGGTGCCCGCTCGCTGGAGGGCGCCTTCATCGAACATCTGCAGGCCGCCAGCGGCAGCCGTCCGACGCCTGACAGCACGCCGGCCACAGTCACCACGCTTGTCACGCCTGCCACACCCGCCGAAGGACACGATGGCCCCGCGCCGGCGGACGTCCCCCCCGGACCGGTGCCACGCGCGCCCGATGGCGACCGTCTGGCCCGCTTCAGCCTTGCCCGCCTGCTGAGCTTTTCCGCCCGCGAGGCCACCGAACTGCGCCGCGATCCGATACGGCTCACCCTGGCGCTGCTGGGCAGCGTGGTGCTGATGCTGGTCATGGGCTATGGCATCAACATGGATGTGGAAGACCTGCAGTACGCCGTGCTCGATAACGACCAGACCCTGGCCAGCCAGCGCTACCTGCTGCGCATCGAAGGCTCGCGCTACTTCTCGTTGCAGCCGCCGCTGTCCGCTCATGACGAACTGGACCGGCGCATGCGCTCGGGCGAACTGTCCATGGCCATCGAGATTCCACCCGGTTTCGGCCGCGATCTGGCGCGCGGACGCACTCCGCAGCTGGCCGTGTGGCTGGACGGCTCCATGCCGTTGCGTGCCGAAATTGCCCGTGGCTACGTGCTTGGCCTGCATGCCCAGACTCTGGCCGAGGCCGTCGCCGAAGCCAGCGGCGTGCAGCCCACCGCTCCGGCCAGCATCGAGGTGCGCTACCGCTACAACCCCGAACTGCGCAGCCTGGTGGCGATGGTGCCGCTGGTGATTCCGCTCATGCTGGTGTTCATTCCTGCCATGCTCACCGCGCTGGGCGTGGTGCGCGAAAAAGAGCTGGGCACCATCCTGAACGTCTACACTACCCCGGTGACCCGGCTCGAATTTCTCATCGGCAAGCAGTTGCCGTACATTGCCTTGTCGATGTTCAACTTCGTGCTGATGTTCGCGATTGCCGTCACCCTGTTCCAGGTGCCGTTCAAGGGCAGCTTTCTCGCCCTGAGCCTGGGGGCGCTGCTGTATGTTACCGCTACCACCGGACTGGGCCTGCTTGCTTCCACCATGACCAGCAGTCAGGTGGCCGCACTGGCCGGCACCGCCATTGGCACCCTGCTGCCTGCAATCCAGTTCTCTGGCCTGATGGATCCGGTGTCCTCGCTCGAAGGCGTGGGGGCGGTCATCGGGGCAATCTATCCGACCAGTCATTTCCTCACCATCAGCAGCGGCACCTTTTCCAAGGCGCTGGGCCTGGACGCGCTGCTGGCCTCCTTTCTTCCGCTGCTGCTCGCCATTCCGGTGCTGACCCTGCTGTCCGCACGACTGCTGAGCAAGCAGGGGCGCTGACGCGAGAGGGACAGCATGACCCCACGGCGCAACCGTCACGCGGCCAACATCTGGCACCTCGGCATCAAGGAGTTCCGCAGCCTGTCGCGCGATGTGGCGATGCTGTTCCTCATAGTGTTCATGTTCTCGGTGTCGATCTACGCCGATGCCCGCGCCAAGCCCGAGTCGCTCAACCGCGCCGCCATTGCGGTGGTCGATGAGGACCGCTCCCAGCTGTCCACCCGCATCATTGCCGCCCTGCAGCCTCCCCAGTTCATCACACCCGAGCCTGTCAGCCTGGCCGACATGGATCGCGGCATGGACGCCGGCCGGCACACCTTCGTGCTCGACATTCCGCCCGGTTTCCAGCGCGACGTGCTGGCCGGTCGCAGCCCCGCGCTGCAACTCAATGTCGACGCCACCCGGCAAAGCCAGGCGCAGACCGGCGCCGGCTACATCCAGAGCATCGTGAGCGACGAAATCCGCGCCTTTGCCCAGCGCCATCAGGCCCCGGCTCCGCAGCCGGTGGAGCTGGTGCCGCGCACCCTGTTCAATCCCAACCTGAACGCCTCGTGGTTTGCCGCCGTCACCGCCATCATCAACAACGTCACCATGCTGGGCATCCTGCTCACCGGCGCGGCGCTGATTCGCGAGCGGGAGCATGGCACCATCGAGCACCTGCTGGTGATGCCAGTGACCCCGCTGGAGATCATGCTTTCCAAAATCTGGGCGATGGGCGTGGTGGTGTTGCTCGCCTCGTCCTTCTCGCTGCAGGTCATGGTGAAGGGCGTGCTTGGCATCACCGTTGCCGGCTCTGCCACGCTCTTCGCATTCGGCACGCTGCTCTATCTTTTCGCGGCCGCTTCGATCGGCATTTTCATGGGTACCCTCGCGCGCAGCATGCCGCAGTTCGGCCTGATGGCCATTCTCGTGCTGCTGCCGCTGCAAATCCTGTCCGGCTCGGTCACCCCGCGCGAGAGCATGCCCGAAATCATCCAGAACCTGATGGCCCTCGCGCCCACCACCCACTACGTCGCACTCGCCCAGTCCGTCCTGTTCCGTGGCGCCGGACCGGACATGGTCTGGCCCCAGTTCCTGATGGTCGCCCTCATCGGCGCCGCCTTCCTCACCCTGGCCCACCACCGCCTGCGCAGCACCATAGGGAGCATGCAGGGGTGAAGACCGGAATTTTCAGGCACAACTATTTGTTTTCCATCGTGCGCAAGCAATATGGAATTGAAGAAACGGCTTACCCTTCGGCTTCATTCCTCCCTCAACAGCCCGCTTTCCCGGCGGGTGGGGTGTGATACGCCGGTTTCGAGCAGGCCGGGGTGTTCGGTGATCAGGGTGAAGGCCTTGCGGGCGCGGGTGATGCCGGTGTAGACCAGTTCGCGGCTGAGGACGGCGCCGCTGTGGGCGGAGAGGATCAGGGAGGTGTGTTCGAATTCCGAGCCCTGGCTCTTGTGCACCGTCATCGCGAAGGCGGTTTCGACATGGGCCAGGCGGCTGACGGCCACTGAGCGCAGCGTGTCGCCGTCCAGAAAATACACTCTCAGCACCCGCTGGCTGCCGTGGCCGGGGGCGGGCAGGGCGATGCCGATGTCGCCGTTGAACACGCCCAGCGCGGCGTCGTTGTGGGTCACCATCACCGGCCGGCCGGCATACCAGGTGCCGTGCGGGGCGAGCAGGCGGGCGCGGGCCAGGGCCTGTTCGATGGCCTGATTCAGTCCGCTCACGCCCCATTCGCCTTCGCGCACCGCGCACAGGATGCGGAAACGGTCGAAGGCGTTCAGGATGGCGGTGGTCCAGCGGGCGTGGGCTTCCGGGCTGTCGCTGGCAGGGCCTGCAGCGAGGTGTTGCAGATAGTCGCGGTAGCAGGCGCGGGCGCTTTCGTTGCCTTCGCGACCGTCGAGGGCGAGGGCGATGACGTCCGCCGGCGTGCCCTTTTCCAGCGCATGCAGTGCGCCGCTGCAGTCCTCATGCAGCAGGCGGGTGGGCAGGGCCGGATCGCGGGCGTCATTCACCGCCAGCGCCAGCGCGCCGATCGGGCCATGAAAGCGGCGACTCTCGCGCAGCATCACGGTCTGCTGGGCCAGCACGGGTGCAGGGGTGTCCGTGGCGAGATAGGGGGCGGGCAGGCGGATGCCGGTGGTGGCCTGCAGGTAGCGGGCGGTGTCGGCCGCATAGCGGCCGGCGGCGGCGTCGCGGCACAGATCGCCCAGCACCGCGCCGGCCTCCACCGAGGCGAGCTGGTCTTTGTCGCCCAGCAGGATCAGGCGGGCGCCGGTTGGCAAGGCGTCGAGCAACGCGGCCATCATCTCCAGATGCACCATGGAGGCTTCATCCACGATCACCACATCCACATCCAGCGGATGGCCGGCATGGTGGCGGAAGCGCCGGGTGTCGGGCCGTGCGCCCAGCAGGGAATGCAGCGTGCGGGCGGCGCCTATGCGCTGGGTAAGCGCGGTCAGGTCGAGCGTGCTGCCCAGACTGTCCTGCAGGGCCTGCAGCGAACCGTCGATGGCCTGCCGCAGCCGGGCGGCGGCCTTGCCGGTGGGGGCGGCCAGGGCGATGCGCAGGGTGTGGGGCTCGGCGTGGGTGGCAAACAGCAGGGCGAGCAGCCGCGCGGCAGTGTAGGTTTTGCCGGTGCCGGGGCCACCGGTGACGATCGCCAGCCGCGCGCGCAGGGCGATGGCGCAGGCGAGTTGCTGCCAGTCCACGGCGCTGGCCGGGGTCGGGGTGGGGGGGGCGCTCGCGGGAGCCGGGAACAGGCGTGTCAGCCAGCTGCGCACGCGGGCTTCATCCACCGCTTCCGCACTGCCGGCACGCGCCAGAATGGCCTGCGCCACGCTGCGCTCATAGTGCCAGTAACGGCGCAGGTACAGGCGCGGGGCATGCTCCGGCCCGTCGATCACCAGAGGCTGGCCGAGTGCCGGGTCGTGGCCGATGCGCTGCACGAGCGGGCTGGCCTGCAGTGCGGCGAGCCAGTCGGCGGTGCGGGTGGGCAGAGTGCTTTTTGATCCGGTGCTCGAACCCTCTCTTGCCGTTTCTTGGGCGCTTGCATCTTTCGCGGTTCGCCCTGAGCTTGTCGAAGGGCTTTGCGGGGGGTGGGCTTCGACAGGCTCAGCCCGAACGGTGTCTGGTGATTCAAGGGGCAGGGCAAGGAATTGCGCGATGGCCTCTGCCGGCCAGCCGAGCAGGGTGTGCGGGTCGTTGGCGAGCGGGGTGAGTGGCAGGCAGCTGTGACCCCGTCCTTCCATGTGGGCGAGCAGGGCGGCCGCGACGGCGAGCGCTGGCGAGGCGTTGGTGGGGTCGAGCTGCACGATGAAGCGGGCGAAGGCGCTGTCCAGATGGCGCAGCAGGCCGCTGTCGCTCCAGTCGCGCAGGGTGTCGATGAGGGCGGCAAGGCGCGGGGCGGTGGGCTTCATGCGGCGGTGACCTCGTCGGCAAGCTGTTGGTCCAGGGTGTCGAGCAGCGCGAGTAGCTCGGGCGTGGCGGGCAGGGCGTATTCGCCGGCCAGCGGGCCGTCGATGCCGCGCAGGAAAAGGTATAGCGCGCCACCGAGCTGGCGGGTGGGCTCGTAGGCGGCCCCCAGACGGCTGCGCAGCAGGCGGTGCAGCGCGAGCAGGTACAGCACGGCCTGTACGTCGTAGCGGTGGGCAGCCATGGCGGCTTCGAGCGCGGTGTGGTGATAGTCCGCCCCTTGCGTGCCCAGCGCGTTGGACTTGTAGTCCATCACCCAGTAGCGGCCTTGATGTTCGAACACCAGGTCGGCAAACCCCATCAGCATGCCCTGAAGTTCGCGCTGTGGCAGCACCGGGCGCGGCTGGGCGCCGAGCAGCCGGCTCTGGCACAGGGTGTCGAGGACGCGGCTGGGCAGGCGTCCAGCCGGCAGCCAGAATTCCATTTCGGGCAGCAGGGTGTGCACCGCCTGCAGGGGGACGCCCAGCGTGGGCAGCGGTGTGCCGAGCAGCGTTTCCATCCAGTGGATCAGCGTTTCGGCGTGTTCGCCATGGCCGGCCCGCTCGCAGCGACGGCGCAGGGCCGTGTGCAGGGCGTCGTTGCCGGCGAGCGCGAAGCCTTCGCCGGCCAGCCATTCGAGCACGCCATGCAGGAAGTCGCCGGCCAGGGCGCCGCGCGGGAAGCGGTGCCAGGGGGCGGCTTGCGCAGGCGTGGCGGGTGGGCGGCGTGGCGGCACGGCAAAAGGCGCGGCCCCATCCGAGGTGTCCGTCTCGTCGGCGGCCGGGCGGTGCGCATGGGTGGGAGGCAGGCTGTCGCTGTCCGCGTCGGGCGCAGTGGGGCTGCCAAGCGGGCTCTCGTCGGGTGCGTCCGGGCTGTCGGGCGGCGGGAGTGCACCGGCAGACAGGCGTCCGGGGTCGATGTCGCGCACCAGTGAGGAGAAGCTGCCCAGCGACCAGCGGCGCTCGAAGTGGGCGCGATACACCGGGCTGTCTTCCAGCGGGGGCAGGCTGTCGCTGCGTTGCAGGCGGGTGCAGGCGGAGGCACTATCCGCAGGGGCGGCCTGCAGCCGGATGCGGGGCCAGTCGTGTGGCGCGTTGCGCGGGGCGAGCTGTTCGGCCAGGGCCTCAAGGGCGGGGGGCCACTGCCCGGCGTCGCGCTCGTCCTCGCCGCCGATCAGGTAGCCCAGTGCGCTGCGGTGGGTTTCGCACTGCTTGCCGTTGCCCCGCTTGAGTGCGGCAAAGCCCATCCAGAGTGCGTGACGCGGGCGGGTCAGCGCGACATACAGCAGGCGCAAGTCTTCGCGCAGGCGCTCGTGGTCGGCGCGGGCCTTGTCCTCGTCGTCGAACTTCAGGCGCAGCTCGCGCTGCCCGTCGGCATCGGCCAGCTTCAGGTAGCCGCGTTTGCCATCCTCCGGCCGGAAGGCGCAGGGAAAGGGCAGGCACACCACCGGGTATTCGAGGCCCTTGCTCTTGAACACCGTGACCACCTTCACCAGATCGGCATCGCTCTCCAGACGCACCACCTGCTCTTCGCCGCTGTTGCTGCTGCCGGCTTCGATCTGCATCGCCAGCCAACGCACCAGGGCGGCTTCGCCTTCCAGCGTGGCGCTGGCGTGCTGCAGCAGTTCGGCCAGATGCAGGAAGTTGGTGAGGCGTCGTTCGCCATCGCCGCTGTCGGCCAGCCAGCGGGCGGGCAGGTCGAGCAGGTGCAGGCTGCGGCGCAGCATGGTGAGCACGCCCAGTTCGCGCCAGACCTTGTGCAGTTCGCGCATGTGCTCGCTGCGCCGGTCGAAGGCTTCGTCGTCGCTGGCCAGATGGGCAAGGGTGTCGAGCGGCAGGCCCACCGTGCGGGTGGCCAGCGCAGCACGCACCAGACGGGCATCGAGCGGTGCGGCCACGGCGCGCAGCCAGTGTAGCAGGTCGTGCGCCTCGTCGCTGGCGAACACCGAATCCTTGTCTGACAGATACACCGAGGCCACGCTGCGTCGGCGCAGTTCGCGGCGCACGGCGGCGGCCTCGCGTCCGGTGCGCACCAGCACCGCGATGTCGGCAGGGCGCAGGCGGGTGAAGCCGGTGTCCGGATGGTGGAAGCCGGCCGCCGGGTCGTTCAGCCAGGTGACGATGCGCTCGGCGCAGCGCGCGGCGAACAGGCGCAGGCTGTCGCCGCTGCTGCGCAGTTCGAGGTCGTGCTCGATGCTCAGGGCCGGCACCGGGCCGCTGGCGTCATGCAGGCCTTCGGCGCGCCCGTTGGCGGCCACGGCTTCGAAGGGCAGGGGTTGTTCGTGGGCGCTGCGAAACAGAAAGGCACCGGCGCCCGGGCGTGCCTCGGCCTGGTCGAAGCAGTGGTTGACCGCATCGACCAGCGGCCCGGTGGAGCGGAAGTTGGTGCCCAGCATGTAGTGCCGGCCGGTGGTCGCACGGCGGGCCTGCAGGTAGCTGTAGATGTCAGCGCCGCGAAAGCCATAGATCGATTGCTTGGGGTCGCCGATGAGCAGCAGCGCGGTGTGCGGGTCGTTGTCGGCGGTGCGGTACAGCGCATCGAACAGGCGGTATTGCAGGGGGGAGGTGTCCTGGAATTCGTCGATGAGGGCCACCGGGTACTGGGTCAGGATGCGTTCGCGCAGCCGTGCGCCGTGCGCGCCCGACAGGGCGCGGTCCAGACGTGCCTGGATGTCGGCAAAGCCGAAGCTGCGCGCCTGGCGCTTGAGCAGGGCGAGGCGGCGGGCGACATGGCTCACCGCATGCAGGCGCATGGTCACCTGTGGGTCGGGCAGGCGGGCGAGGGCGTCGAGCAGCGCGGCGAACTCGGCGAATTCGGGGGGCAGTTGCGGCGCCGCTGCGCCTTCCTTGCGGGCTTCGAGCAGGCCGTCGGGGGTGAGCCGGCGGCGTGCGGTGTCGGTCAGCTTGAGTTCCTGCGCGAGCGGGTCGCGTGCCCAGTCGGCCAGCTTGTCCAGCCATCCGCCGTAGGTCTTGCCGGAGAGCATGCGGCGGTTCCAGTCGCAGGTTTTGGGGGCCAGCTCGGTGTCCAGCCAGTCCTTCATGTTCTGTGCGCGTTGCGGCCAGTCGCTGGCCAGTGCGAGGAGCCGGTCGCGATGCTGCTGGCGTGCGGCCGTGACGCAATCGGCCAGCGGACCGGTCTGGTCGGTGCCGGGCAGGGGCTGGTCGATGAGGGCGCGCATGTCGGCGAGCAGTGCGTTGAGGTCCGGCCACAGCTGCAGCACGAACTCCAGCGTGTCCTCGTCCAGCGGGTAGCAGTGCTGGCGCCAGTAGTCCTGGGTGGCTTCGGTGAGCAGGGCCTGTTCGTCGTCGGCGAGTTCTTCGTCAAAAGGGTTGCCGCTGTCGAAGGCGTGTTCGCGCAGCATGCGCTGGCACCAGGCGTCGATGGTGAAGATGGCCGCGTCGTCCATGGCCTCAGCGGCGTTCGCCAGCAGCCAGGCGGCGCGGCGGCGGGCGGGCTCGTCGGGGCTGGCGGCGAGCAGGCGGTCGAGCAGCGGGTCGCCCCCGGGCGCGCCGGGGTTGCGCGGGTCGCGGAAGTGGCTGGCGGCTTCGATGAGGCGGGCGCGGATGCGGTCGGACAGCTCGCGGGTTGCGGCGCGGGTGAAGGTCATCACCAGGATTTCGGCAGGCAGCAGCGGCCGGGAGAAGGCGCTGCCGGGGGCGCCATGGCCGAGCACCAGGCGCAGGTACAGCGCGGCAATCGTCCACGTTTTGCCGGTGCCCGCGCTGGCCTCGATGAGCCGGCTGCCGTGCAGCGGGAAGGTTTCGATGTCGAGTTCGGGGGTGTGGCTCATTGCGCGGTGTCCTTGTCGGTCGGGGCTCCGGATCCGGTGGCGGGGGCATGCGGGTGGACTTCGACATGGTCCTGCACCCAGGCGAGCAGCGGGGCGTACAGGGTGTGGGCCAGGGATTCGAAGCGGCCATCGGCGCCGAGCGCCTCGAAGTCGGGATAACAGCGGGCGAGATAGGGGTCGCTGACCTCGCCCTGGTTGTAGTCGCTGTGGTTGCCGTCATAGTGCGTGGCCGGATCGCGCTCGTTGAGCAGCGCGAAAGCCGTGCCCGGGGCCACCGGCAACGGGGTGTTGAGCCCTTCTTGCCAGACTTCGATCAGCCCGCCGAGGATGTGGCGTGCGCTGTCCTGCGCCATCGGCCGGATGTGCAGGCGGGCGTCGCGGCCGATCAGCAGGCCCGCGTCGCCGGCGCCGCTGCTGGCCGCGAGCAGGGCGAGCACCCACTCGTGGAACAGCTTGTCCGGGCGGAGGGTCTGCTTTTTGTCGAGCAGGCGGCTGGCGGTGAAGCGCATCCACTGTGGGGTGTTTGGAGCGTTGGGGGCGGCGACGCGCGGGGCGAGCCAGTCTTCCATCGTGGTGCCGGCGTGGGTGAGCTGCAGCGGCAGGTGCGGCAGGTCCAGTGAGTGGGTGCAGCGGGCGTGCCGCCACGCCTGCATCATCGGCAGCACGCTGTGCGACAGCAACCGGCTCTGGCGTGTGCCCAGCCCGCCCATGGGCAGGCGACCGCTGCGGGCGATGCGCTGCAGGTGCTCATCCACCGCGCGGTCGAGTGCCCGTTGCGGCAGTTCGGCAGGGGGCAGGGCGGCAAGGTCGGCGAGCAGGGCGCTGGAGACTTCGTTGACCAGTCCGTATTCCTCCAGCCCGGCGAGGCTGAAGCTTTCATCGTCGGGCAGGGCTTCGTCGGCCTCGCCGAAGTCCACACCCAGACGCTGCTGGAAGAAGTGCTTTACCGGATTGCGCAGGAAGCGGGCGAGCTGGGCGACGCTGAGTGCCCCCTCCTGGCGCAGGGTGGGAGGGCGGGCGGTGCCGGCGGCTGCGGCAGCATCGGGCGTGGCGCTGTCGTCTTCCGTGTGTGCTGCGCGCCATTCACGCGCCCAGGTGCGCAAGGCGGTGCCGGTTTCGAAATAGCGCCGGCTGAAAGGTTGCAGCGGGTGTTCGGTGGTGCGGGTGGCGACCACCTCGGGCGACCAGCCTGCAGCCAGATAGTCGCGCAGTTGGGCGACCAGCACGGACGGGGGCTGCTCGCTGTTGTCGCGCACGCTGCGGCCGCACCAGCTCACATGCAGCACGCGGCGGGCAGAGAGCAGGGCTTCGAGCATGAGCTGGCGGTCGTCGTCGCGGCGGGCGCGGTCGCCCGGGCGTTGCTGGCCGGGCAGGGCCATCAGGTCGAAATCGCTGCGCGGGGTGCGGCGCGGGTAGTCGCCGTCGTTCATGCCGAGCAGGCACACCACTTCGAAGGGGATGGCCCGCATCGGCATGAGGGTGCAGAAGGTCACGCCGCCGGCGCGGAAGCGGCGCTCCAGCGCCGGCGTGTCGAGGGTGGCGAGCCAGGCATCGGCGGCCACTTCGAGCGGCAGGGGCTGGTCGAAGCCGGCGTCGTCGCAGGCGCTGACCCAGTGCTCCAGTGCACTGTGCAGGGCGGCCAGGGTTTGCCGGTCGGTGTCGTCCCGGGGCAGCACGAGTGCCGCGAGCAGGGCGCGCAGGCGGGTGGCCCAGTCGGCGGGCGGCACGGGCTGGCGGGAGGTGTGCTGCCAGTCGATCAGGCGGTCGAGCAGGTTGGCCAGCGCGCCGGCCAGTTCGGCATCCAGCCCGCCGACTTCGTCGTAGGGTTCGATGCCGGCGTACGGGCGGGCGGGGTCTTCGGGCTGGCCCACAGCGTAGCCCATGAGCATGCGACGCAGGCCGAACAGGGCGCTGTTCTGCTCGCCGCAGGCTTCCAGGGCGAGGCCGGCGCGGTGGCTGGCGTCCAGCCCCCAGCGAATGCCGGCACCGCGCATCCAGTGCGCCAGACGGGGCACGCCGTCTTCGTCGATTGCAAAGCGGGCGGCGATGGCCGGCACGTCGAGCAGGCCGCACAGTTCGGACAGCCGGCAGCGGTCGTGCGGCAGGCGCAGCAGCCATTCGACTGCGGCCAGCAGCGGGGTGCCGGCGCGGGCCGAGAGGTCGGCGATATCGAAGGGAATGTGGCGCGGGTCATGTCGGCCGTATTGCCCGAACACGGCGCGGATGGCCGGAGCGAACTGGTCGATGGCGGGCACCATGACGACGATGTCGCGTGGGTGCAGGGGCTGCCCCCCGGGCGGGGCGGCGAGAAGATCGAGCAGCTGGTCGTGCAGGATTTCCAGCTCGCGCACCGGGCTGTGGGCGATGTGAAAGACGATGGAGCGGTCTTCGGCCGGAATGGTGGGGCGGGGATGCTCGCCAAGCGGCAGCAGGTCGCGGATGTGGCGCTGCACCTGCAGCAGCAGGGGCGCGGTGTCGGCGGGTTCGTCGTCGAACAGGTCGATGCGGGCGAGCGGAAAATGGGCGCGGGTCTGTTCGACATCGTCGAAGTGGTCGAGCTGGCGTACGAAGTCGCGCGCCTGCCGGCCCCACGCGGCCAGCAGCGGGTGGGCATGCAGGTGCATGGCGTCGAGCTCGATCTGCTGCAGGTCGTGCCCGTCGCGCAGCGGCTGGCGGCGGCGCGCGATGCGCAGCCATTCGCGGCCGTCCATGATGTCGGCCCAGTGGTAGCGGCAGGGGTTGGGAATGGCGAGCAGGACCTGGCTGTGCTGCGACAGGGCCGAGAGCAACTCGAGCATCGGCAGCGGGACATGCGTCATGCCGAAGAGCACGACGCGCCGGGGCAGGCCGGGGCAGGCGGCAGGGGCTTCGGCGGGCGACAGGGCGGTGAGCCGGTCGAGCACCCGGCGATGCAGTTGCGGACGGATCAGGGCGATCTGCTGCGCGTCCAGTTCGTCGAGCAGGCGCAGCCACAGGCGCGCCTGCCAGCGCTGGTCGTCGGGCATCGGGCAGGGGTGGGCGCCGGCGTCGCGCAACTGCTCCTCGCCGTTGGCCCAGCCCTCCAGCCAGTCCGGGCGGTGGACCTGATACTGGTCGTACAGGTCGGCGATGCGCTGTGCAAGCTGAAAGCGCCGGCCGGGGCTGTCATCGGTCAGCCAGGCGGCAATCGGCGCAAAGCCGGGGGCGTCGATGAGGCTGGGGAGCAGGCGCATGAGTCGCCAGGCGAGCGTGGTCTTGTCCAGCGGCGAGCGGGCCGGCACTTGGGCGCGGCCCAGAACCTGGCGGTAGGTGTGCCACTGGAAGCGCGCCGGCAGCTGCACCCGGGCGGCGGCGCAGATGCCGTTCTGGCGGGCGAGCGCCATCTTCACCCATTCGGCCATGCCGTTGCTCTGCACCAGAACGATCTCCGGTTCCAGCGGCGCCAGCGGGTGCGCTGCCAGCCAGCCGGCGACGGTGTCGAGCAGGGTTTCGGTGCGGTTGCCGTGCAGGGCGATGAAGCCGGTGGGTAGGGGGGCATGAGGCATCGAGGCAGGAGTCATGTGCGCGCTTGCGTGGTATGCGGTAAGGGTGGTTTCCGGTGACGATGGCCGGATCGAAGTGTAACGATACATCATGCAGCACATTGCTGGCCGTCGTCCGGCGAGCCGCTATAGTCTCGGTGACGCACGGATCAGGCGTCGGGATGCAGACAGGGGAGAAGCGAAAGAGTGAACGGGGTGGATGAGAGGGCGGCGGGGCCGCAGGCTGCGCAGGGGTTGGTGCTGGCCGGTCCGCTGTTGCGCAGGGTGGAGGCACGCAGGATCGTGCTATGGCTGGCAACCCGTTGTGCGGTACGGGTGCGGGTGATTGTGCATCCGGGGGCGGACGATGCTTTTTGTATTGAACCGACGCTGGATTCTTCGGCGCTGCGCCTGCTGCAGGCTGCACCGGCCCTGTACTATGCGTTGCTCGACGTTGCGCTGCCGGTCGAACTGCCCGTGGGCCGCTGGACAGGCTATCGGGTGGAGGTGGCCACAGTCGGGGGGCTCGGCGGGCAGTCCGTGAATTGGCTGGGCTGGGAGGACTGGGCGCCCGACTTGTGCTTTCCGGGGCAGACGTCGCCGGGGTTTGTGTTTGCGCCGAAGGTGGCATCGGTACTGCATGGTTCGTGTCGCAAGCCACACCATGCGGGAGGAGATGGCCTGTTGCGGGTCGAGCGTCTGCTGGCGACGCTGATCGGGCAGGGGGCTATGGATGCGGACCCGGTGCCGGCCGAGGACGGGCTGCCCGGCTGGCCGTCTGCGCTGGTGATGACCGGCGACCAGATTTATGCGGACGATGTGGCCGGCCCGCTGCTACGGGCAATCCATCGCTTGATCGAGCGGCTGGGTCTGCCCAACGAGCTCTTGCAAGGGGCAGAGGAGGCCGGGGTGAGCGATGCCGCTTCGCTGTATCGGCATGAGGCCTGTTATTACCGGCGCGAAACCTTGCTGCCGCGCCATCGGCACAATTTTGCACTGATCGAGGTCTTGTTCGGAGGCGTCGAGAAGCCGGTGTTTACTTCGGCCAGCGCACATAACCATCTGGTTACACTGGCCGAAGTGCTGGCGATGTATCTGCTGGTCTGGTCTCCGGCGCCCTGGCACGGACTGGATCTGACGCCTCCTGACGGATTGAGTGCCGATGAGCTGGCCCTGTACCGAAAGGAACTCGCCGTCATCGAATCGTTCAGGGCCGATCTGCCGGCTGTGCGAAGGGTGCTGGCGCATGTTCCGGTGGCGATGATCTTCGACGATCACGATGTGACCGACGACTGGAACCTGAGTCGTGAGTGGGAAGAGGTGGCTTACCAGCACGCGTTCTCACGCAGGGTGGTAGGCAATGCCCTGCTCGCCTATGCGATCAACCAAGCCTGGGGCAACCGGCCGGAAGCCTTTGAGGCGGCGCTGCTCGACAGCATGCAGACCGCGCTGCTGAAACCGGGTTCGCGCAATCACGAAGCATGCATCGATGGATTGCTGCGTTTTGAGGACTGGCACTACACCTGGCCCACTCAGCCCCCGTTGGTGGTCATGGATACCCGCACCCGCCGCTGGCGCTCGGAGGTGGCGGCACGTCAGCCGTCGGGGTTGATGGATTGGGAGGCGCTCACCGATTTGCAGGAAAGCCTGCGTGGCCTGAAGGCGGTGTTGCTGGTGTCGCCTGCGCCGATTTTCGGGGTCAAGCTGATCGAGGTGATCCAGCGTGCATTTACCTGGTTGGGTCATCCGCTGATGGTGGATGCGGAGAACTGGATGGCCCATCCCGGCGCCGCACAGGCGGTGCTCAACATATTCAGGCACCGCCGGACGCCACATCATTTTGTGGTGCTCTCGGGCGATGTGCATTATTCCTTTGTGTATGACGTGGAGTTGCGTGGGCGTGCGCAGGGGCCGCACATCTGGCAGGTGTGCAGCAGTGGGGTACGCAACGAGTTTCCGCCACGTCTGCTGGCGGTGCTCGACCGGCTCAATCGTTGGCTGTACGCACCGCGCTCTCCCCTGAACTGGTTTACCCGGCGGCGCAGCATGCGGGTAGTGCCACGCAAGCATGAAGAGGCGGCACGCGGCCGGCGCTTGCTCAATGGAAGCGGGATCGGGCTGGTGGAACTCGATGCCGAGGGCCGGCCCTGGCGCATTCGCGAATTGCTCGCCGATGGCCGTACACTGGCTTTTGTGCGCGAAGAGGATTTTGCACGCTGGGATTGAGCGCGGCGCCCGCCGCCTGCACGGGCTTTCGTGCAGACGGCGGCAATGTCACATGAGATCGAAGCGGTCGGCGTTCATCACCTTGGTCCAGGCGGCGACGAAGTCGCGCACGAACTTCTCGCGGTTGTCGTCCTGGGCATACACCTCGGCGTAAGCGCGCAACACCGAGTTGGAGCCGAACACCAGGTCAACCCGGGTGGCGGTCCATCGGGTGGCGCCGCTCTTGCGCTCCACGATGGCGTAGCTGTTGCGGCCGGTGGGCTTCCAGCTGTAAGCCATGTCGGTGAGATTCACGAAAAAGTCGTTGGTCAGGGCCCCGACCCGGTCGGTGAACACCCCATGCTGGCTGCCGCCGTGGTTGGTGCCCAGCACCCGCAGGCCGCCGATGAGCACGGTCATTTCGTGGGCGGTCAGGCCGAGCAGTTGCGCCCGGTCGAGCAGCATTTCCTCGGGCTGCACCACGTAGTCCTTCTTCTGCCAGTTGCGGAAGCCGTCGGCCAGGGGTTCGAGGACTTCGAAGGATTCCACATCGGTCTGCTCCTCGTGGGCATCGCCCCGACCGGGCGCGAAGGGCACCTCCACCTGGAAACCGGCGGCCTGGATAGCCTGTTCCAGCCCCACATTGCCGCCCAGCACGATCACGTCGGCGACGCTGGCGCCGGTGTCGGCAGCGATCTTTTCATACACGGCCAGCACCTTGGCCAGCCGTGCCGGTTCGTTGCCTTCCCAGTCCTTCTGGGGCGCCAGGCGGATGCGGGCGCCATTGGCGCCGCCGCGCTTGTCGGAGCCCCGGAAGGTGCGGGCGCTGTCCCAGGCGGTGGCTACCATCTCGCCGACGGAAAGACCGGCAGCGGCGATCTTCGCCTTGACCGCAGCGACGTCGTAGCCGGTGTTGCCGGCGGGCACCGGGTCCTGCCAGATCAGGTCTTCGGCGGGCACATAGGGGCCGATGTAGCGGGCCTTGGGGCCCATGTCGCGGTGGGTGAGCTTGAACCAGGCGCGAGCGAAAACTTCCTCGAAATAGGCTTGATCGTCTCGGAAACGCTCGGCAATCTTGCGGTATTCCGGGTCGAACTTGAGCGCCATGTCGGCGTCGGTCATGATCGGCTTGCGGCGGATGGAGGGGTCTTCCACATCCACCGGCATGTCTTCTTCCTTGATGTTGACCGGCTCCCACTGCCAGGCGCCGGCCGGGGATTTCTGCAGCCACCAGTCGTGCTTGAAGAGCATGTCGAAGTAGCCGTTGTCCCACTTCGTCGGATTCGCGGTCCAGGCCCCTTCGATGCCGCTGGTCACGGTGTCGCGGCCGATGCCCCGGCTGGTGTGGTTCATCCAGCCCAGACCCTGTTCTTCCAGATCGGCGCCTTCGGGGGCTGCGCCGAGGTTGGCCGCATTGCCATTGCCATGACATTTGCCGACCGTATGACCACCGGCCGTCAGCGCTACGGTTTCCTCGTCGTTCATCGCCATGCGGGCAAAGGTCACGCGTACGTCATGGGCGGTCTTGAGCGGGTCGGGCTTGCCGTCGACACCTTCGGGGTTTACATAGATGAGGCCCATCATCACCGCTGCGAGCGGGTTTTCCAGATCGCGTTCGCCGGAGTAGCGGGAGCCCTCGCTGCCGCTGGGGGCGAGCCACTCCTTCTCCGAACCCCAGTAGGTGTCCTGCTCCGGATGCCAGATGTCTTCGCGGCCAAAGGCGAAGCCGAAGGTCTTCAGGCCCATGGATTCATACGCCACATTGCCGGCCAGCACGATGAGGTCGGCCCAGGACAGCTTGTTGCCGTATTTTTTCTTGATCGGCCACAGCAGGCGGCGTGCCTTGTCCAGGTTGGCGTTGTCGGGCCAGGAGTTGAGCGGGGCAAAGCGCTGGTTGCCGGTGCCGGCCCCGCCCCGGCCATCGGCGATGCGGTAGGTGCCGGCGGCGTGCCAGGCCATGCGGATCATCAGGCCGCCGTAGTGGCCCCAGTCGGCCGGCCACCAATCCTGGCTGTCGGTCATGAGGGCGGCGAGGTCCTTTTTCACGGCCTCGTAATCGAGCGACTTGACTGCTTCGCGGTAATCGAAATCTGCGCCGAGCGGATTGGTCTTGCTGTCGTGCTGGTGCAGGATGTCCAGATTCAGTGCCTTGGGCCACCATTCCATGACCGAGTTGCCGGCAGCGGTGTTGCCGCCGTGCATGACGGGGCATTTGCCGGGGGCGTTGGTGTCGCTTGCGCTCATGTTCATCTCCTTCCTTGGGTGGGAATGTCTGCTCAGGGTTCGCGAACCGCGTGCGTGAAATCTGGCCTTGCCGCTGTCCGGTCACGAATTTCAGTCTAACAAAGGCTCACGAAATGCCAAGCAATCAGCATCATAGTGTAAATTGATTATTATGTTTTTTTTGTTTTAATTTTTCTATTATAAAGGGTGTTGTACGCCGCTATCGGTGCTCTGCGGCCGGACAGCATGCGAGTACTGCGGGCTAGCCGGCATCGCCGGAGGCCGGCTGCTGGTCGAGAAAGGCTTCGAAGGCCTCGGCGGGGCAGGCCCGGCCAATCAGCCAGCCCTGCATCAGCTCGCAGCCGTGGGTGGCCAGAAAGTCGCGCTGTGCGCGGGTTTCGACGCCTTCGGCCAGCGTCACCATGCCCAGGCTTTGCCCGAGCTGGATGATCGCGCCGATGATGGCTTCGTCGTCCGGATCCTGGCCGATGTCGCGAACGAAACTCTGGTCGATCTTCACCTTGTTGAAGCCCAGGCGGCGCAGGTAACTCATCGAAGAGTAACCGGTGCCGAAATCGTCGATTGCCAGACTCACGCCGAGCGTGTGCAGGGCCTGCATGGTGCGGATGGCGGCTTCCGGGTCGCCCATGGTCAGCGATTCTGTGACTTCCAGTTCCAGCTCGCAGGCGGGCAGGCCATGCACAGTCAGTATCTGGGCCACCCGGTCGATGAACTCGGGATGGCGGAACTGGATGGCCGATACGTTCACCGCCACCTTCAGGTGCCGGCCTGCGGCGTGCCACTGGCTGGCTTGCCTGACGGCCTGATCGAGCACCCAGTCGCCCAGGCGGATGATCTGGCCACCGCTCTCCGCCACCGGAATGAACTCGGCCGGCGACACCATGCCCAGCTGTGGCGTGCTCCAGCGCATCAGGGCTTCCGCGCCATGCACCGCACCATCGAGTACGCGCACGATGGGCTGGTAGTGCAGGGCCACTTCCTCGCGTTCCAGTGCAAAGGCCAGGGCGTTCGATAGGGTCAGGACGCGCTCGGACCGGGCCTGCATCTCCTCGGTGAAAAAGCGGGTCATGTTGCGCCCTTCGGCCTTGGCCTGGTACATCGCTGCATCGGACTTGCTCAGCAGGGTGTCGATGTCCGCACCGTCGTCCGGATACATCGCGATGCCGATGGAGGCGGTGATGCTCACGCGGTGCTCGCCGAGTTCGAAGGGGGGCTGGATTGCGGCGTGCAGTCGTGTGGCCACATTCAGTGCCCCGCTGGTGCCGGTTTCCGGCAGCACCAGCACGAATTCGTCACCGCCCATGCGGCAGGCGATATCCGATTCGCGCAGGCACTGCTCGATGCGCCCGGCCACCAGCACCAGCAGGCTGTCGCCCCGGGCGTGGCCGAGTGAGTCGTTGAGGTGCTTGAAGTGGTCCAGGTCCATGAACAGCAGGGCCACCGGCTTTTCATGGCGATGCGACAGCGAGATGGCCTGCTGGAACAGCTGATGCAGGGTGATGCGGTTGGGCAGGCCGGTGAGGTGGTCGTTGTCGGCGAGATGCTGGATGCGTTGCTGGGCCTGCATCCGTTCGGTGATGTCGCGCGACAGGATGAGCAGCCGCGCCGGGTCGCCGGGCAGGCTTTCCTTGCGGGCGGCCGACAATTCGAACCAGCGCGTCTCGCCACGGATGGGCAACTCGATGACCGTGCCGTGTGCGTGCCCGTCGCGCAAGGTGGTGTTCACCACCTGGTGCACCTGTTGCGCAGCGGCTTCGGGCAGCACGTCGTCCACCAGGGCGCCTTCAAGTACTTGGCGTGGCGCCGTGAGTGCGTCATCGCGGCTGGTGTGGATGGCGATGTAGCGTCCGTCCTGGTCCATTTCGAACAACAGGTCGGGAATCGCCCTCAGGGTGGCGTTCAGGCGGGTGTTCAGGGTGTGCAGTTCGGCCACGGCGTGACGCACGCGACGGCGCAGCCACCATACATTGACGGCCAGCAGCAGGCCGGCCAGCGAAATCCCGATGAAGGCAGAGATGAAAGTCCGGGAGACCGGTACCTGCGGGGTGGGAGCCCCCCAGCGGTTCAGGATGTGAAAGTAGGGTGAGTCTTCCATCTTCAACCAGTCGTCGAGATGGCGGTCTATGGCGGCGAGCACCTCGTCCTGCTCGCCCAGCGGGGCAGCGAAGAACAGCCTGGCGGGGAAAAACATCACCGGCGTGGGCCTCAGGTCGTATTCCACGGCCTTGTAGCCCCCGAAAAAATGATTCACCGCCACCACATCGACTTCGCCTGCGGCGGCCTGCTGGAAGGATTCTTCCGTCGAGCGGGTGGCGACCAGCTCGGCATCGATGCCGAAACTCTCCAGCATCTGCGCGAGTAGCACCGACTGCACGCCGCTGGAGAGCACGCCGATGCGCAACCCTTCCAGATCGAGCAGCGAGCCGACCGTCAATTCCTTGCGCCGATACACCTGCGACCAGCTGTGCAGGGCAGGGGTGCGGTGAAACGCGAAGCGGTCGTCGCGCGCATCGGTGAAGGCCACGTCCGGCATCAGGTCGAGTTCGCCGTTTTCGAGCCGGTTGAGGCACATTTCCCACTCGCAGCGCTCGAAGCTCAGCCGCCAGCCTTCTGCCCGCGCGATCTCCTGGAGGATCTCCACCAGAATGCCGCGTGGCATGCCGGATGCATCGGTGAAGATCTTGGGGGGTGACTCATACAGGCCGATGCGCAGGGCGTGCGTGGCATGCCCGGTGAGCGGAAGGAGTGCCAGCGACAACAGCAGCCAGCAGCCGGAAAGCGTGCGTCTCAACAAGTGCGTCTCCACTTGTGCCTGAGTCTCGATGGTCCATGGTAGCGTGTTCCGGGGCTGCCCGGTGAGCTTGTTCACAGCCTGGCAGCGTGCCCTGAGCGTGCGAAGTGGCGCATCGAAAAGGCCACCCGTTGTTCGACGCTGCGCCCTGCGGGCTGGGCCTCGATCAGGTCGAGCCGGCGGCGCAGCCCTTCGCCGTTGGCCATCTGTATGGCCAGGCCCGGCCGGGCATTGAGTTCGAGCAGCATCGGTCCGATATTGCGATCCAGTGCGAGATCGACCCCGAGATAGCCCAGCCCGACCATCTCGTGGCAGCGGGCGGCAAGATGCAGCAGCCCTGCCCAGTCGGGCACACGCAGCGAGGACAGTGGATGCCCGGTGTCCGGGTGGGTGGTGCGCGGGCGGTCGAACTGCACCGCCTTTACCGCGCAGCCGCTTCCGATGTCCAGCCCGACACCCACCGCGCCCTGGTGCAGGTTGGCCTTGCCATCGGAGGCGGCGGTAGACAGCCGCATCATCGACATCACCGGGTAGCCCCTGAAGACGATCACCCGGATGTCGGGCACGCCCTCGTAGGTGTATGCGGAAAAGCGTTCGTCGAACAGGATCAGTGTTTCGATCAATGCCACATCGGGCGAGCCGGCCAGCGAGTACAGGCCGGACAGGATGTTCGAGACATGGCGCTCGATGTCCGTGCGGTCGATGTGCTGGCCGCTCGGTTTCACATAGGCATTGCCGTCGCGCTTTTCGATCACCAAAATGCCTTTTCCGCCGCTGCCTTTGGCAGGTTTGATGACAAAGCCCTCGTGTGCGGAGACCAGTCGTGCGACCTGCTTGACTTCGAATTGCGAACGCACCGTGCCAATCAGTGCCGGTGAGGCGATGCCATGCTGTGCGGCCAGCAGCTTGGTCTGGAGCTTGTCATCGACCAGCGGGTAGTGGCGCCGGTCGTTGTAACGCGCAATATAGCGGATGTTGCGCTGGTTCATGCCGATCACGCCCCGCTCGTGCAGGTTCCATGGACTCGCCCACATGCTTCAGCGTTCCATGATCGGCCTGAACCGGCGCAGTTCCAGCAGCCGGTAGCCGGTGTAGTTGCCGATCATCAGGATCAGCGCCATGAGGATGAACTGCACGCCAAGAAAGTTGAAGGTGATGTGGCGTACCCACGGATTGGTCATCGCCAGATAGGCGAGGACTGCGGTCAGCAGGCTGCCACCGCCCTGGATCAGCACTTCCTTCCAGCCTTCCTCCTCCCACAGGATGGACATCCGTTCGATGGTCCACGACAGGATGATCATCGGGAAGAAGGTGATGGTCAGTCCCGCGTTGAGTCCGAAGCGGTAGGACAGCACCGAAAACACCGAGATGATCCCGATCACCGTGATGATCACCGCCGACACCCGGGCGACCAGCAGCAGGTTGAGGTGAGACAGGTAGCTGCGGATGACCAGCCCGACCGACACCACCAGCAGAAAGCCGATCAGGCCGGTGAGCAGCGAGGTCTGGATGAAGGCCAGCGCGATGAGCACCGGCATGAAGGTACCCGAGGTGCGGATGCCTACCAGAATTCGCAGCAGCACCACGATCAGCGCCCCGATCGGGATCAGCAGGATGGTGCGGAACAGTGCCTGTTCCTCCAGCGGCAGGCTGTGAATGGAGAAGTTGAGCAGGGTGCCGTCGGCCAGGTGGTGGGTGAAGGCGGCGCTCACCGGTTGGCTGTGGCGCAGCATCGAGAAACTCACCCGCGAGTCGCTGCCGCCCTCCACCTGCAGCACCGGCCCGGAATGGCGCTTCCACAGCAGCATGTTTTCGGGCTTGCCCTCGCGTCCGTCATGCGGATTGAACAGGCGGCTGTCCTCCCCGTCGAATACTTCCAGCCAGGCGGTGAGGGTTTGACGCCGGCGTCCGTCCTCGAGCATCAGGCCGTTGACCTCACGGGCGGCGATGCCCGCATGGTTGAGCAGGCGCACCAGCAGCGGCACCGGCTGGAACTGGGTGAGCAGCAGGCGTGCATTCTCGCCCTGCGTGTCGCCGGAAATGTCGCGAATCAGTTCATGCGTGAAGGTGAAGGCATCGGACGAGCGCTGATGCGCACGTGCGATCACCGCATCGGCTGCCGTGCCGTAGGGACTTTCCCACAACACCTCCGGCGGCAGGCTGGGGCGCGCGGCCGGCAGGCCACGTTCGTTGGGCGCCACCAGAACCTGTGCGGAGTAATACAGTTGCTGGTTGCCGCTCGCCTGTCGTATCGACCAGCGCGCAATGCGGCGTGCAGCCTCTTCCAGAAAAGCCAGACCGTAGCCCGATGAAGCGGTATGTTCGGTGAGCAGGCGAAAGCCCGGCTGGTCGGCGGGCAGGGCCAGTTCGACCCGCACCGGTCCACCGGCGGCAAAGAGATTCACCTGCGCCTCGATTTCCCACACTTCGCGTTGCTCCCCCGGTGTCCAGGGGATTTCGTGGGCCACATGACGATGCACGCTGAGCGCAATGCCGGCCACGAGCAGGAAGCCGACGATCAGACAGAACCAGAGACGGGACATCGGTGGGCTCAATCCCGAACGTCGTCACGCATGGCAGGGGGGCTGTACGCGTCTCCGCGCGCCTGATCCCGTGCGGCAAGCGCTGGCAGCACGTTGTGCGGATAATGTGGCCGTGCATGCAGGTAACGCTGGCTTACATCGACCACCGCCATGTCCATCAGGAAGCGCCGGCCAAGCAGCACAGGATAGGTAAGCTGACTGCGATCACTCAGGGTAAATTCGGCGGATTGTTCGATGCGGCCCAGCTTGACCGGAAGCCGGATCACCGGCCGGCTTTCGCTGCCTGCGGCCTGAATGATGCGCGCCCGGCGCACCACCGGCGCTTCCAGCCAGATGCCATGCAGGTGCTCACCGACTTCGTCCTCGTCGGTCAGCGCCAGCTGAAAGCGGACCCAGTTCTGGCCGTCGCGCTCGAAGCGGGTGATCTCGTGCGCGGTGAGCGACGACGACGTGGCCCCGGTGTCGACCCGCGCTTTCAGCGCGGTGCCCAGCGATGGCAGGCCGATCCATTCGACCTCGCCCACGATTTCCTTGCCGCCAATACGGTCGTCGACCGGTGGCGGGCATTCTCGGGTAATCGTGCGTTGTTGATCGAGTGCGCGCAACGCGCCCTGGATGCGCTGCAGCATGTCGAGCGAGGTATGGATGGCTGCGAGCTGCGCTTCGTCGCGTGCCTGATCGAGACTGCATGCCTGCGTGAAGCCTTGCTCCAGCCGCTTGCGCTGCGTTTCGAGGTCGTCCCGGGTGGCGAAACTGTCTGGAGACAGCCAGGCGGTCTGTTCATCCTGCGTCTGCAGCATGGCACACCCTCCCGACATCATGAGCGCGCCCAGCAGGCTGATCAGGGCGCGGGCGGAAAGCCTTGGTGACATGTGATTTGAATTTCCTTTCTTGTGCTGGCACCGCTTCATTCCGGTTTCATGAAAAAGTGTACCGTTCAGGCCCTTGGGTGACAAGCGCTGGACCGGTCGGCGGATCGGCAGGGCGGTGCGCTGTGGCGTCCTGAAAGGGCTTCAACCGGGTCCAGGGCTTACAATGACGTTCCGAAAACCATCCATGGAACATGACAATGAGTCGTTTGCCCCCCTGCCCGCAGTGCGCTTCGCCCTACGCCTATGAACAAGGGGCCATGCTGGTGTGCCCGGAATGCGGTCACGAATGGAACCCGGCCACGGCCCCCGCTGCGGAAGAGGGGGCGGGCCGGGTCGTGCGCGATGCCGTGGGCAATGTGTTGCAGGACGGTGATAGTGTCACGGTGATCAAGGATTTGAAGGTGAAGGGGGCTTCATCGGTTGTGAAGGTTGGCACCAAGGTGAAGAACATTCGTCTGGTGGAAGGCGATCACGACATCGACTGTCGCATCGACGGCTTTGGCGCCATGTCACTGAAGTCGGAGTTCGTGAAAAAGGTTTGAGAGAACGACCTCAGAGGGAGTTGCGCGCATGCACCGCAAGTCACTGCCCATCGGCATCCAGAACCTGAAGGAAATCCGCACCGGCGGTTTTTACTATGTCGACAAGACGCGCTTTGCCTGCCGGCTGGTGTCGGAGGGCAAGTACTTCTTTCTGTCCCGCCCGCGTCGCTTCGGCAAGAGCCTGTTTCTGGACACGCTGAAGGAATTGTTCGAGTGCCACCGCACGCTGTTCGCCGGCCTGTACGCCGACACCCACTGGGACTGGAGCACGCCCGGCCCGGTGATCCGCATCAGCTTCGGCAGCGGCGTGGTGCGCGGGCGTGAAGAGCTCGACCGGCGCATCCGTCAGCAACTCATCGACATCCGCCGCGAGCTCTCCCTGCCCGAACCGGAAGCAGCCGCCGAGGACATCGTCGGCACCTTCACCCACCTGATCCGCGATGCGGCCACGCAATACGGCCAGCGCGCGGTGGTGCTGATCGACGAATACGACAAACCGATTCTGGACAACCTGAGCGCACCGGAAGCAGCCATCGAGGCACGCGAAGGGCTGAAGAACCTGTATTCGGTGCTCAAGGATGCCGACCCCTGGCTGCGCTTCGTGTTCCTCACCGGGGTGAGCAAGTTCAGCAAGGTCAGTCTGTTCTCGGGGTTGAACAACCTCAACGACATAACCCTGGATGCCGAATACTCCGCGATCTGTGGCTACACCGATTCGGACGTGGATACGGTGTTCGCGCCCGAACTACCCGAGCTGGACCGCGACGAGGTGCGCCGCTGGTACAACGGCTACAACTGGGGCGGCGAGCCGGTGTACAACCCCTTCGACCTGTTGCTGCTGTTCCAGAAGCGGGATTT